>NZ_ANMO01000133.1 GCF_000338295.1 Rhodopirellula europaea 6C | reverse complement strand
AAACTTCGTTTCAGGAGAGGTACGCCGTGTGTAAATCAGCCGAAAAGCGGCACTTCAAAACCGCACGACCTCCGAAGTTGGGAGAGATCGGATGCGAGCGTTCAGCAATGCATCCGGGTGAGGGCGTAAGCGTGACCCTCGCCAAACAACACTGACCGCCGTATCACGCCGATCAAACGTCGCCAGCCAATCGCACGACCTCACCCAGCTCCATCACTCCATCATAGAGTGACCGACCAACGATCGCGGCGGGCATCTTCATCTCGACCAGTTGCTTGATGTCGTCGTAGGTCGTCACACCGCCGCTGGCGACCAACGGGATGTCGCTCGCCGCAGCCATCTCAGCCAACCCTTCAAAGTTGGGACCTTGCATCATGCCGTCTTTCGCGATGTCGGTGTAAACAATCGCAGCGATGTTTTCAGTTCGTGATCGCAACTCCGTTGCAAACTCAAACGCCGAGACGTCGCTGGTTTCGAGCCAGCCTTGCGTCGCGACCTTGCCATCACGAGCGTCGATGCCCGCGACCAACTTGCCGGGATACTTGTCGCACATTTCGACGAACCAATCCGGATCTTTCAGTGCCCGCGAACCAACGACCAATCGCGTGACGCCGATGTTCAACAACGATTCGATCGTGGCTTCGTCTCGCACGCCGCCGCCCATTTGGCAGGGCAACCCGGTCGCCTCGATGATCCGCCGCACCGCGTCTCGGTTGGCATCCGGACTGTCGCCTCGCGCGGCGTCCAGATCGACCAAGTGCAATCGTTTGGCGCCGGATTCCTGCCAGCGTTTTGCGAACTCGACCGGATCATCACCGAACGTGGTTTGCTGGTCGTAGTCTCCTTGGCGAAGGCGAACCGGTTTTCCGTGACGCAAATCGATGGCGGGCCAAATTTCCATGCGTGGTTCGTTTCCAAGCGTCTTCGAGGACGAAAATTGCGAGTTTGGGGCAGGGCAGAGCAGGGCAGGGTTGCGTCAGCGCTACCGTGAATACGCGTGAGGATAATTCGAGACCGCCGTTTGCTGGACCCGTCATGACAAAAATTCGCCATCTCGTGCTCGTCTTGGGTGATCAACTCAACCACGATTCCGAGGCCTTCACCGATTTTGATCCCAAAATCGATCGCGTTTGGATGGCGGAAAACGACGAAGAAGCCACCCATGTTTGGTGCCATCAAACTCGCCTGGTCGGCTTTTTTAGTCCGATGCGGCACTTTCGCGAGGATTTGATCCAGCGAGGATTCGATGTGCTCTACCACAAACTGACCGGTGATCGGCGAAAGGCTCGCGAAAGTTCATTTGCCAGCGTTCTGCGGAAAACGCTCTCGGCACACTCGGTCGAAAAAATCTTGGTCGTTGCTCCGGGTGACTACCGAGTTCGCGAACAACTCAAATCCACCGCCGAACAGGAAGACGTGCCACTTGAGTTTCTCGCCGACAATCATTTCTACTGCTCGCCCGACCAATTTGACGAATGGGCATCGGGTCGCAAATCGATGGTGATGGAACAGTTCTATCGAACGATGCGAAAGGAACACAGCATCCTGCTCGACGAAGAAGGTGCCCCGGAAGGCGGTCAATGGAACTTCGACCAAGACAATCGCAAGACATTCGGCAAAGGCGGCCCGAAAGAAGTTCCGCCGACGCCCTCTTTCGAACCTGACGCGATCACACGCGAAGTGATCGCGATGGTGCGAGATCGCTTCGAAGACCATCCCGGCAAAGTCGACCGGTTCGATCTGCCCGTTTGCCGCGACCAGGCGTTGGAATCGCTCGATGATTTCATTGAACATCGATTGGCTTTGTTCGGCACCTACCAAGACGCGATGTGGGAGGGCGAGACCTTTCTCTATCATTCGCGACTGTCGCATTCAATCAACTTGCACCTGCTGTCACCGAAAGAGGTCGTCGATGCAGCGGTAAAGGCTTATGAAGACGGTATCGCACCGCTGAACTGCGTGGAGGGTTTTGTCCGACAAATTCTTGGGTGGCGAGAGTACGTTCGCGGGGTCTATTGGAATCGGATGCCAGAGTACGAAGAACGCAACGCTCTTCATTGCGACTCGGAACAAGATGTTCCGCCGTTCTTCTGGGACGGCAACACCGACATGGCCTGCGTCTCCGACGCGATGCGTTTGCTGGTTGACACAGCCTACGCGCACCATATCCAGCGACTGATGGTGCTTGGATTGTTTGCTCAGCTTTTTGGCACGCACCCGTTGCGATTCCATCACTGGCACATGGCGATGTATGCCGATGCGATCGATTGGGTCAGCCTTCCCAATGCACTTGGCATGAGCCAGTACGGTGACGGAGGCTTGATGGCGACCAAGCCCTACTGCGCCACTGGCAAATACATCAACCGCATGAGCAACCACTGCAAGAATTGCCGCTACGATCCCGCGAAATCAACCGGGGACGACGCCTGCCCATTCACGACTCTGTATTGGGACTTTCTCGATCGTCACAAACAGCAGTTTCAAAACAACAATCGCATGACGCTGCAACTGAAGAACATCGAACGAAAAGACTCCTCTGAATGGTCTGCCATCCGTTCGCGTGCAATGAAGATTCGCAGTGGAACGATCAAATTGCAGCAGTAGCGTCAAAGCATCACCGGCATGCGAAGAAAATCATGGAAGCCCGCATTAGCTTCATTCATTCTTCACCGCACACTCACACCGGATTGACGGGAAGAAAAGATGCAACCGCTATCCTGAGGCGGAAATTCAACCTTCCCGCCGAACAAATTCAGGACGCCCCGAGTGTTAAGCAATCGCATCGAAAACCAATCGCTTAGCACCTTGTGCGAGCGCGTCGGTGTGGCCTTCGAAGTCGGTCTCGATCCTCATCGAGTCTTCGAGCGCGAAGCCAAACATGCGAGCACACTGTATGGACGCCGAATGCAATCTGTCGCCGATCAAGTTCGCGAAGGTTCGGCTTTGTCCGATGCGGTTAAATCTCAGGGTAACTACTTCCCCCCGCATTTTGCTGAGATGTTGGAAGGCGGTGAACGATCCGGAAAACTGGACAGAGTGCTGGAAAGATTGGCGGAGTACTATCAGCAACTCGCCGACTTTCGCGGGATCTTCTTCAACTCCATTCTCTGGCCGCTGGTTCAGTTGATTCTGGCAGTCGTGGTCGTGGGGCTTTTGATTTACCTGCCCGCCGTCTTGCTGCCGGATGCGGAAACCAGCCGGACGGATCTTCTTGGGATTGGTCTCACTGGTGAACGTGGGGTGCTGATCTATATCAGCATCGTCCTCACCACCTTAGTTGTTGTCGCGGCGATCACTGTCCTGATCAAGAACGGATACTTTTCTTTCCTCTCCAACTGGGCGGCTCATCTCCCATGGATCGGACGCAACCTCCGAGTTTTCGCAGAGGCCCGCTTCGTCCAAACGTTGGCACTGACGATCGAATCGGGAGTGGACGCTGCCTCAGCCGTGGACCTTGCCTTCCGTTGTGCTGGAACGAAGCAATTCCAATCAAAAGCGAGTCAATCCAAACAAGCCATTTTACAAGGGCACGACCTCCATTCCACGCTCGCGGATAGCCATCTGTTTCAAGAAGAAACGATCGAAGTCGTGGAACTTGGAGAAGCCAGCGGAAGGCTTGCCGAAACTCTGGACAAACACTTCCGCCATCTCAAGTCGCAGGTCAAGAGTTCAATGGCCAAGTTGACCTATGCGGCCTCCGCCGCGATTTGGGTAGCGATTGCGATCGTTCTTGTCCTGATCATCTTCCGAGTATTTTCTCTCTACGTCGACGGGATGGGAGAGCGGGCAACAGATGTCATTCAAGGTCCATCCGGATTTTAACAACGCCCGCATTTCAATCGAATCCGAACTCTCCTCACGCAAGCCAGCTCACGTGATCCAATCGCTCCAGAACATCCTTTCCCCAAACAAGAATGGAAAGCTGCCTCAAGATCATTCCTTGGATGAACAGGTGGCGGCCTCCGCTCAACGCTTGAACAACTTTCGTCCCGAAACGGCTTCTTATGCCACAGAAGTGGTGGAAGAGCTACTCAGATTTGCCGATCAAGCAGGCACAAGCGACATGCACCTGCAGGCCGTCGCCAATGGAATCGATGTTCGGTTCCGCGACAACGGCCTGCTTCACCCCTTGGCGACTGTCGTTGATGGCAGCAAGGTATCGATCGTCACTCGGCTCAAAGTGCTTTCGAATCTACTGACCTACCAAAATGATGTTCCGCAAGAAGGACGCATTGCCGTTCCCGGTGAAGCGGCTGAGGTTCGCGTGAGCACGTTTCCAACGCTGCACGGCGAGCGCGCGGTGTTGCGTTTTTTTGGGCAAGGCTCGCGTCTTCAAAAGCTTGCTGACTTGGGACATACCGAACAAGTTCTGGGACACATCAACGACACGTTGGCTGAAACAAGTGGAGCAATCCTGGTTACCGGCCCGGCAGGAAGCGGAAAATCCACCACGCTCTACGCCAGTTTGCGTCAACTCGTCCAAGCCTCCGGTGGTTGCCGTAGTCTGCTGTCGATTGAAGACCCGATCGAAGTCCCGATCCCCGGAGTCGCGCAATCCCAGGTCAATGCGGCGGCGGGTTTTGATCTGCACACGGGACTGAGGTCGCTGTTGAGACAGGACCCCGAGGTCATTGTCATTGGCGAAATCCGAGACCGTCTGACTGCTGAGATTGCGATCCAAGCCTGCCTGACAGGACAACTCATGTTGACCACCTTTCACGCGGACAGCGCGGCAACCGCGATCAGCCGTTTGCTCGACATGGGAATCGAACCCTACCTGCTGAGAAGTGGCCTGCTCGGGATCGTCAGCCAAAGGCTATTGCGAGCTCTGTGTGAATGCTCCAAGCCCTCCGATGATCCGAGTCAATTCTGCGGGCTACCCATTGGCAATTGCCGCGTGGCAGTCGGCTGCGACTTGTGCCATCAAACCGGTTACCAAGGACGATTGCTCGCCAGTGAATTCCTTTCCCTAAGAGACTCCGAATCGGTGGACCAACTTCTCAGCACGCGAGACAGTCGACAAATCTATCGCTGGGCGGTTGAACGAGGAATGACATCTCTCTGGGAACGAGCCACCGACATGGTTCGACAAGGATTGACCAGCCCGTCCGAAGTACGACGAGTTCTGGGCATGACAATGCGTATCTAAATGTCGCATCACGGAATTGTTTGAGAGTGGCGAGTCACGAACGAGTTGCTTTCATTCAGTCAATCGCCCAACTCCGCGTGCAGTCGTGCATATCGCTCACCCACCCAGCATTCACTGACATCCACCAAGCCATGCCACTCCAGGAAAATGATTTTGATGCCGTCAGCTTGAAACCGGTCACTTCGCGCCCCAACAACTCAGATGCCAAACCGGCGATCGATAGCCAGCCACCAACTCCAAACGCTCGCAACCTCTACAACGAATCCGCTGGCATTTACCCTCTTCAACGCGAGTACCCAACGCTTCGTGCAACACAAAGAATTTTTCGCATTTTGGCCTACGCAACCGTTGCCTTGGTGATCCCTGGGCTGCTCATTCGATTTCTCTGGATCGTGTGGTCCACCCAAAACGGCATTCTCAACGAGGTGGGACAATTCAGCCTGTACGCGGTGGCGAGCTTGTTCGGGATGGTCGCGCTGGTTGGCACACTCCTGACCGCCTCGGAAGGGATCGAACTCGCAATTGACGTCCAAGACAACACACTCCGCATTGCCAACCAGTCAGGACGTCGAAAGCCGTGATGAAACGACGGCACGAAAGTTCAACGATCAACATGAAACGCATCTATCTTCAAAGCACAATCCTGCTCGCGCTCGCCTCGACAGGGTGCTCGCCTGCAGCACCCGAGCCAACCTTCGACGTTCCCTTGGAAGAACCAACGCAGGCGGACCGCCCCAGCGATATGATTGTTGCCGACTATCAGCAATCGGTGAGGCGTGATGATCTCCAAACACAGACGGACTGGCCGTTTTTGTTTGGCCCGCATCGAACCGGTGCGACGCAAGCGTCCAGCCCTGCGGTTTGGCCCGATCAGGGTCCCGCACCTCGATGGGACGTGGAAGTTGGCACCGGATATGGATCTCCTGTGACCGCCGAAAACCGCGTCGTCTTTTCCCATCGCGTCGATGACCTGGAGTGGATTCAGTGTCACGATGCCCAGGATGGAGCGGTCCGATGGAAACACTCGCTGGAGACTGACGCCAAATGCGACTTTGAATACAGCGATGGCCCCTACAGCACTCCGTTAATCGACCTTGAGCGTCGCGCCGTCTATCACTTCAGCGGTTCAGGGACGCTGGTCTCTTTGGACTTCGACACCGGCGAAGAAGTCTGGCGCCGCGATCTTCACGACGAATTTCAGGTGGAACCGGATTTGTTCCCATCCGGAGCGACACCGCTGCTGCACGGGGAACACTTAATCCTTTCCTTGGGCGGAGCCAACAATGACGCGGGAATCATTGCCATCCATGTCCGAGACGGTGAAACCATTTGGTCATGCACGGATCACAAAGCCGCCTACACCACGCCCGTGGTGGCTCAACTATTCGGGCAAGAATTCGCCTTTGTCATGACAGCTGAAGGCTTGGTTTGCCTCGATCCCGCCAACGGAGAAATTGACTGGGAGATCCCCCATCGAAGCCGTGCCCCCATGAGCTACAACTCGGTCTCGCCGCTGGTTTGGAACGACCATGTTTTGATGGTCACCGGCCCCGGACCGGGCGCGGTGTGCCTCCAAATCCTGCCGGATCGTTCCTACGAAGAACGCTGGAAAAACCGACGACTCCTCGACAGCCAATACACCAATCTGCTGCTATCCGATGGCCATGTCTTTGGGTTCACGTCCGCGGGGCAGGGCGGTGCTGAACTGCGCTGCATCGAATTCACCACGGGTGAATTGAAATGGAAGTACCACAGCGTTCTGCGTCGCGCTCAGGGACTGATCGCGGGCGATGCAATGTTCTTTCTCGGAGAACGCGGCCATTTGGCCTCACTGCAACGCAGCGTCGAAGAACCGCGAGTGCTTTCTTTCACCCAACAGCCACTCATGAAGGCCGAATGCTACTGTTCGCCAGCGATTATCGAGAACGGCATCGTGCTCAAAGATGAAGATCGAGTTGCTGTCTACGATCTAGGACCGAGTGAAAAATAAGTGGCATAGGCCACCATTTCAATCCGACACCTTTCCTTTGCTCATTGCCAACCGCCTTCTCCAGAATCAAACCACTTGGAGGCGTTTATCAATCCATCGCCGACCGCGAGTCACAAAGCCCATCGTCGTCAGAGCGATCATCGCGAGAAACGTCCCAGGCTCCGGAACAGCGGTGACCGTACTGAAGGTCACATTGTCGAATTGGAATTGGCGATTCGTCGTTCGCTGATCCCAAGTCAAGCTGACCAACCCAGAGAAGTCTACAGTCGTATCATCTTCAAAGTCAAAGAGAAATGCATCTCGAGAACCTGGATCAAAATCCACGGTAATATCACTAACGATGTCACCATTCAACTTGGTTCCTACGAATTCAACCGAAGTTGACGGAGCAGCCGTCCCAGGCTGAGCGTAACCATAAAGCGTAATCTCATGCATATCGAACGTCTGCCCAACATAAGGATCATCCAGCATCATCGAAAATGAAATACTGCTCGATGCTGCGGATCCAAGTGATGTTGAACCGCTCGCCTGCGAGGGCCAAAGCCCACTCTGATTCTGTGGATAGAGAAAGTCACCGCCTGTAATTGAAAAACGCATCCCTTCGATGACAAACAAGTCACCGCCGTTCACGCTGGGGTTGGTGGCAGGAGGATCGGAGACAGAAAAATCATCCGATTCATCAAAGGTCACAACACTGGTTACCAACGCTGCGGAAGCCGAACTCGCACATACCATGAATAGCAGGATAAAACAAATAGGCTGGGCCACGTTGTACCTTGTGTAGCTCGCCGCATACCAATCAACCGTCTTCATAGTCATCACCTGGTGCATTCACTTGAGTACGCTTTCGAGCCACAACCTGCTCGAGATCTGCGTTTTCCGCCAAACCTAGTTGTCGATTGATCGTTCGGATCGTTGCGAGCGGACTGCCGGGATCCTGCGACTGCCATTCCTTCACACGGGCCTGCACATGCAAGCGATCCAAGGATTCCGGCATCACTTCCAAGGACTGCTCGTACCAGTAGCCCGCTCGGTCACGGGTCCCTTGACGATAAATCCCCGCTGGCAATCCTTCCGACAATTCCCACCACATGTCGCCTAGTGCCAAGAAGTCTTCGGCATCGTTGGCACCTTCCAGATCTCGCTTGGCAACTCGGGAAAGTTTTTCACTTGTTCCGTTGATGACCAGCGGCAACCCCATTGCCCAATCGCCTTTCAGAAAGCAATAAAACCGACCGAGAGCTGATGCCAGTTCCGCGTCATTCGGATTCTTTCGATACTCGGCCACCTTCTCAGCGGCTTGCTCGTATTGCTTGTTCGCAGAAGACAGCTGTGTCTGAAGGATCCGGACAAGCTTTTCAGCGGACGCGTCACGTTTGCCACCTCGGACATTGGCTCGCCGAAACCCTCGACGCTCTTCCTCCACTCGTGGCAAAGCGGAAGCGATCCGGCCAACTCCTTCAAAATCGTTTCGTTTCAAACCTTCTTGAATTGCGACCAACGCTCGGCGGACAAATGCCATCTGACTCGCAGTGTCCTCGTCAACATCATTTCGACGCGAAAACTCCAATAGGCCATCTCGATTGACCTGATAAAGATCGACTTCAAAGGTGGACGCGTGCTGATCCAAAACCGTTTGAAAAAGCATGAAGTCGCCGCTGTCGATCGCCAGATCAATCGCAGCGTTCTGCAGGGCGTAGGCACCTGCGGCGTCATCTGACATCACCAATGATTTCTTCAGGAAATCGTTGCTCAGCTCCGCCTGCGTCTGATTCTGTTTCGCTCGAACCAACTGCTCCCCAAACAACTGCTCGATCCGTTGATTGGAGGTGGCTAAGTCAGGAGATGGAGGGACCGGCAAACGATTTTCACCCCAACTCTCTGCCTCAACCTCCGTATTCTCGACGACCTTGGATGCTTCAACTCGGCCAGAAACCTTCGCTTCTACCTTCGTCTCGCTGCGGGATGGTTTATGTGCAGCAAGCAATGCATCGGGCTCTTTGTGGATGGCCCCCGCCCGCTGCCCATCACCTGACTCATACGTGAACGCGTTGGTCCATTGTTTGGTTGACACCGAATTGGCAACATACGACGGCCAGCCATTCGCCCAAGCAACCAATGTACCTCCCGATCGCAAATCACCGAGCGATCCTTTCAAAGCAGCTAAATCCACCGGTTCGAAGTCGACCGGACGAGTCCATTCGACTGCTAGATCATCATTGACCTCCACGAGCATCAGCGTGTTCTCAATCCCATCCTCAATATTGCGATCGCGCGGGTAACGGTTGTCCCCGAACATGTAGTTTCGATGAGCCGGCAACATCCAATTCGTTTTGCTGTCAAATCGCTCTGGAGAAACCAACTCATCCGGAATGAACTCAATCAGCTCTTTGTTTGGGGAACGATTCCATGGCATGTTGAGATCGAACTTCTCAAATAGATCTTGATGACCGAGATAAGGCAAAATCAAAACTCTCCAAGACAATGTCTTGATCCCAGCCTTCGCTTGCGCCGACGGCGGGTAATGTCCTTTGTCTTCTTTGTATGCCATCAGGGCTTCGGTCAATCGATTGAGATTCTCGACTGCCTTTGCATGACGCTCCGGCTCACTCAGCGAAATCGTGGGCTTTCGATCAGAGACTGGCTTCCAGTCTCCGATTGTTTCTTCCGGACTGTTTGCATCACTGTCTTTGGCTGCCTTCTGCACCGCCGATGTTGTAGCGGCGTTCGCCGTCTCCTTTACCCCTGCTTTGGCGTCGACCACCTTTGATGCGATTGCCGTGCTGACTGGCTGAGTTTGTGCCTTCGCGGACTCCTCTTTTTCGTCCGAACTTTTCGGACGAGCGCGCTGTGCAGCCCGCATCATCAACTCTTCTTTGCTGGGACCACAGCCCCCGCAGCACAACAATTGGCATCCCAACACGAGCGACACCATCTTCCCGACGATGCTGCGAAGACCAACTGGCCGCAAGACGATTCCACTTCCTGAAGTGTTATCACTCATCGTTTGCAACCACCGCACCGATCAAAGGAAACCAATTCGAAAAGTCTTCGTTTTCGGGATCACCGATTTGGATGTACCCTCGCTTCTGATCCAAATTGAAGATGGTGGATGGGATCCCTTTGGGAATGCGAATGGTCAGTCGATAGTCGCCAGAACGACTGGTAGGTTCAATGGATACATCGAGTGATTTTGGACTGACATCCAGAACGCTGAGAGCACGCTCTTCGCTGAAGTGCTTGCGAACAATCAAATGAAACTCGTGCTCTTGGTCGTTCCCGAGTGTGCCCAGCTCAAGGCCATCTCGCGAATGGAGCATGGGTGAGTGAAAACTGATGGGAGCGTGCACACGTCCAGTTAGCTCGACACTTTTTTCGATCACATCTGACTCACCATTGACCAGCAAATGCAGCTTCACTTCGCCTTGAAAACGGCCTGGCTTCTGAGCTCGACATCGGAGTCTGACTTGATTGATGACGGTCGGCTTCTGTTCAGACAAAGACGGCTGTGAGTCGGAAGGAACGACACTCGATTCCCAATCGAATCCGACCAAATCGGACTCGGCACTGACGACTGCGATATCGTCGTGCTGTTGGCTGTAGATCAGAAGAGTCGACTCAACGACTTCACCCGCATCACCGGAGTGGAAAACACCCTTGGCAGGCACAAAGAGCTCGGTCTTCACCACGCCGGTAACCGTTAGGTCGATCACTTCTCGCGTTGGGTCGTTGGTAATGACCCGCGCGGCCTGTTCATATTGTTCGGATTTCTGACCTGTGTTCCACGTCAGTGTGACACTCGTTTTTTCGCCCGGTGCGAGTGTTCCTTTCTGTGCACTTCCAACAGTGCATTTGCAGGTTGTCTCTGCAACGTCAATCGTCAGTGGTCCCGCCCCATGATTCCAAATCTCGAATGCGTGCGAAGCGGTTGTGTGCGGATCGACCAGCCCGAAGTCGTACCGGGTAGATGGCAAAACCGCTTGCGGCAATCCCATCGACTGGGCTTCTTGTCGCAAGGCCTCTTCGCGTTTAATCAACGAAACCTTCTTCTCGTAATCAGCGCGTTCGGCTTTGGAGACGCCATACGGAGCGTAAGTCACGATGGTCGCCAATCCCGTTGAAAGGCCGCCAAGGACAGACGCCAGCAGGATCCCCACAAGCAAAAACTTTCCTGTGATGCTCATCACACTCTATTCTTCAAAGAAAAGGAGAATCAACGAAAATGGAAGCCAAAGCTCGCCATCTTTGTCCGCAAACATTCCTGAACTCGCGCTCATTCGGTGGCATGCCTTGCGTAAAACGGCCACGGCATCCATTGAAAGATACCGTGGCTTGAATGGATGGAACTCGCAATGGTTCCAACTTACGAATCGGATTGTTCAAACCCGAAATGGATCACTCAAAGTTGCCTTTGAAGTAGCCATCGTTGATGAAGATACCGGCGAAGAATTTGTCGCGAGGCATTTCCAACTTGTCGTCGGCGTAGCCAACACCTGAGATCTCAGCAGCGGTCAAACCGGTGACGGGGAAACCAGGATTCAAGAAACCATCAGCGTTACTATCGTTGAAGATTTCGACGTGCCCGTCGCCCATCAGAATATTGCAGCTACCAGCGTGAACGGCGTACCAGTCACGGGTGTCTTGCAAGTAAACACCGTTGCCGCCTGGGCCGGTTGGAGCAGCACACCCAGCTGTGGTGGGTTCGCCACGTTCACAGCTGATCTGCGCGAGCAGAGTTTCGTTGCTACCAATCAAGTCCAAGTTTCCTGCAGTCGCATTCCAGTAGGCAGGTCCGTCGTTGAACGCTTCGGTCAACAACGATCCGCTGGCGATGTACTCGACAGCTTCGGTTTGATTCAGGGCAGTTCCCCAGACGCCGGTTCCGTCGTAACCGAGAGTCGCGGCGAGAATCGCTTCGTCGACGTCACCAGGTGCTGCACAGCCGATGAAGCCAACGTTGCTGCTGCTGATACGGCTTCGCTCCAAGTCGGCGACGCTCATTGGACCAGTCGATCCACCCAAACCTTTGAACCCACCGCCGGACCAAGTGGTCAATTCGCCGGTGCTTGGATCAGCTTCGGTTTTGACCATTCCACGGACCAAGTGCCAAGAAGCGGCATAGTTGGTGTTGTAACCGTTGGTCAAAAAGTAACGAGCGATCAACTCGGCACGAACAGCAGTTTCTGGAGCCGTTCCGCCAAAGGTGGTGGAGCTTCCATCGCCCGAAACGCCTTGCCAATCAGCTTTACCACACTGGCCAGCACTCAGGCGAGCCAGTGGTGCGGCATCTTTGGCGTCCGTGGTGTCTTTCCCGTACAAGTCATTCAGTTTTTCCGAGCCCTTCAATGGGTTCGAAGGGTCCAACGACTCGTTCATGTTGCCGTCGCCAACGTTGACGAGGTCAGCAACCCAACCGTATTCGTCCATGCAACCATCGCGACGGAAGTCCGACGCTCCGCTGCAGAAAGAACCAGATGGAGCACGGTTGCTGTACTTGAACAGGCCGATGCCGATGTTCTTCAAGTTGGCTTGGCACTGGGCTGCACGGGCAGCTTCGCGAGCCTTGGTGATGGCTGGCAACAACAACGCTGCCAACAGAGCGATGATCGCGATCACGACCAACAACTCAATCAGGGTGAAACCTGATTTTCGAAATTGCGACTTCATAGTCTTTCCTGGGATTTTAGTTGCCGAAAGCCGAACGGCTTCGACCTTGTGTTAAAATGGGAGGTGGTGAGTTTGGTGGCGTTTGACCGTTAAAAGCCGACGTTTGTTCCAGCAAACCTCAGCTGGTCGAGCGTCACCGACTCCTTCTTCTTCGGAACGAAACCTAGCGAGCAGAATCTCTTCCAAGCTTCAATTCCATTGCGCGATTGCTATCACGCCCGATCGTCTTTTTTCAATTACCGCGGCGAGTGCCACTGGCTATGGCGAACCTCCTTTCGTTCGAAAAGTTTTCGGCTGTTTGCATCCCTTTGAACTGATACGGGGCTGACAAGACATCCATTTGGTTGGTGTTTTACAAGAAGCCGATAGCACCAACAGGCTTCACAACTTGCATTCATGAACCTTTCACAATCCCTACTCGCAAGCTTCGCAATTCAATCGAAGAACGCCTCTTCTTTCTGAATGGTTCACAAACAAAGGCTTTGCGTTTTTCGCGAAGTGCCAGCTGACTAAAGCCAGCCATTAAAGCTCTTCACCTTTGCTGTTGAGCGAGTAGTAACTTGCCAGTTCGAGGTCGCTGGCTTCGACTTCGGCATCGGTCCAGAAGTTGGCGTCCTTTGGAAATCCGTTGTTGATAAAGCCATCGCCATTGGCGTCATACAGCCCTCGCACGCTTCCATCTGCCATCAAGACGTGACAAACACCGCCATGGTGACTCGACATCCCGCGGTAATCTTGCCGTGTGTCGTGATTCCAAATTCGCAACCAACCTGAAACGCCTTCGCGTGGCGTGCTCGCCGGGATCACTGGCTCTTCCAGATAGTTCGGGTCGGTCTCTTTGTGCAGAATTGGCTCACCGACGATGGGAGTCACATACGGCGTTCCAGATGTCAATTCGCCGACGTTGCCGGATAGCTGGCCAATGGGCGATGCATCACAAAGAAGCGGAACTGTGCTGCTGGGTGCCTTCGCGGTGTCCAAGAGACGAGTTGTCAATGGACCACGGGTCACGTTGAGCGACTTCAAGTCATTGGTTGTGCATGCAGAGTCTCTAGGTTTGGGCTGACCATTTTCATCCAAAATCACTTCACTACGGACCAGGAACCACGACGCGGCGTAGTTCGTGTTGTAACCGTCTTCCAGCATTTTTCGTTCGATGTATTCGACTCGATCCGTTGGACTCGCTTCGATCAGGCGAGCCACATTCTTGATCACCGTGCCCATTTCGTCGGTGTATTCCTCGGTTCCCAGTTGATCGACGCAATCGTTGCTCGCCCAATCCGATTCGTTATCGACGAGCAAGTGTTCGACGGCGCTGCTCGCCTGAGCGGACGTGCTGGTGCACCGCATTTCGCTCACCAACACGCCGCGTCGCACCAGATCCGCCACCCATCCCACTTCGGTGGGCACACCATCACGACGGAAGTCGAACGCACCTGAACAAAACTCACCGTTGGGCGCGTTCACGGTACGGCCGGTCAAACCAACTCCGAATTGCTTCAGATTGTTCTGACACTGAGCGGCTCGCGCGGCCTCACGTGCTTTCGAAACAGCGGGAAGCAACAACGCTGCCAACACACCGATGATCGAAATCACCACCAACATTTCAATCAACGTGAATGCGGCGTTGCCTCGTACAACCATTGGCTGCTTGAGCGAAGATTCAAATTGGCGACGGTTGATGGACATGTGAACGAAGACCGTGGAGGAGGATGAGACAAGAACCCAGAGAGGGATACTCGCGCTGCTCCACTTTTCGCATGGTCCGGCGAGGCTTCAACGTCAAAAAAGAATCGACCGACAACCTTCACGAAAAGGATTGGCTGGCCTTCATCAGAAATTCACCGACGCCGAAACTCATCCACTTCGGTTGCGAACTATTCCACTGGCGGCGAACGACGGGATTTGGTATTGGCGACCACCGTTGGACCCTTCCCACCGATAAAACTCTGACTGGAGCCCACCACGATGTTGCTGCGAATCCCTTCCACGTCCCGTCGCCTCGCTTTGATTGGACTGGCCTGCCTGGGAACACAGAGCGTTCTGGTACCCCAATCGATCGGCAACGCAAAAGAACAATCGGTTCTGGAACAAGCCGAAGATGCATCCGGTGAAACCTACTCGCTGAAACACTCGCTTCAGCCCGGGCAAACACTTCGCTATGAAGTCACCCACGTTGCCAAAACAAAGACTCGCATCAATGGGTCCGAAGAAATCGCGAATGTTCACACCAAGAGCAATCGAGCTTGGACCGTCGCGGAAGCCAATGATTCCGAAATGACGTTTGATCACTCGATTGAATCCGTCGCCATGACCCAGCAAAATGGCGATGCGGATGAAGTTCAATGGGACAGCACAACCGGCGAAGAACCACCGAAAATCTTCAGTGTTGTCGCTTCGCAAATCGGGACTCCGCTGGCAACCGTGACGATCAACAAGCAGGGCCAAGAAGTCCGCCGGGAAGATCATGCCGGCTCCAAGTCCTCGCTGGGCATGGGGACGCTCGCGCTGGCACTGCCTGAAAAACCCGTCAAGATTGGCGAATCATGGGCCGTCCCGACGGAAATCAAAGCCCGGACCGAAGATGGCTTCGTCAAGCAAATCAAAATCCGCCAGCTTTATACGCTGAAGAAGGTCAAAGCGGGTGTGGCAACACTGAGCGTGAAAAGCGAAACCTTGACCCCGATCGAAGAAGAATCCTTGCGAGCACAAGTCATCCAGCAACTCAGCAACGGAACGCTGCGTTTCGATGTCGACAACGGCTACTTGCTCAGCAAAGAACTGATCTGGGACGAATCAGTCGTTGGCTTCCAAGGTCCTGGCAGCATGATGGAATACCGAGCCAAGATGACTGAGGAACTGCTGCCCGCAGACAGCTCCACGACGGTCGCGTCGAAGAAGAAAAGCCAACGCTGATCGCCGCCCTGGCAAGAGCAAAACCAACCTGTAGCTCGGTGGTCGCCACCGAGAATCACGGCGGGGACCGCCGTGCTACAATTCCACTCGCCTCGCTTTGTGCCAAAGCATCAGCTCGAGTGCCAGGTGAAACCTGGCCTACGTTGCTTCGATCATCTCCGGCGGCTCACGCAAGCGATCCGCCATTTGACGAAGCTCGTCGATCAACAGCTCTTGCTCTCGATAAAACACGGGAGCTCGAGGCGGTGATGCGACTTCTTGGTGACCGAGCGAGTTTTCGCCGTTGCGACGGTCCTTCAACAAGTCACCCCAAAGCAGCCGTTGCTCGGTCAGCGCAGGATCGTCCCACTTGGGCAAGCCATCTTCCAATTGATCCAGGGTGTTGCGAACCGCGAGATCGAGCAGTCTCTCGAACCGCTTCTGCTCCATCCCCAATCGATACAGCGGATCCGACAAAGGAGCATCCAAGAACGACTTCTCGTTTCCCCACTCTTCGTCGAACCAGCCGCTCCACTCTCCCGTCCGAAAACGTTGCCATTCGGCGACCAGACATCGCTGGCGGCTCTCACGACGAAGTTCTTTTGTGCAAAGCTGATCGACGACTCGCACGAATGCTTCGCGATCCAATTGATCCTCTTCGGACTGAGGCGGAGCCATTCCGCTGAATAGGTTTTGATCGTAGGCAATCTGCCTCAAGCCAGCGATCACGATCCACTCGTTGGCTTCAGCGTTCTCGAGCAATTCCCCCAAGGCACCGAACTTCGGTGCCTGCTCGCGAGACAGCGTTGACCACTTTGCAGCAACCTCAAGAGCTTTGCGGCGAAGCGGTCGCCAATCGAAAGGATGGTACTGACCTGCATTGAAATAACTTCCATCACTACGGAATGTACGGGTGCCCGACTTCATTGAAATAGGTGTGCTTACGCACAAACTGTACAACTCTGATTGCGAGACCGACTCGCCCATCATCTTCACAGGCCCCAACTCCTTCTCCAGTGCGAGCGCCCGGTCGCGAAATCTTTCCGGTTGGTTGCCGTATATGGCTTCGACCCTCGCCGAACCGGACCAATTGATGCTCGGATTCAATCGGACAGTGAATCGCATACCTGCTGCTTCCGCAGACCCAATATTGGGGAATTCAGAGATCAGCAAAACCTTTTTCATGTCTTCGTTGCCCTCGTCGAACCAATCGAGGGAATACACATCCGCATTCAAATCAATGTTCCGAGTTCCTGGCATCACACCAACTGTCGACTCGAGGACTTTTGACGTGACGGGATCCTGAACGACCGCCAGCATCTCTTTTCGCCACGCAGGCATTTCTGGCGGCGTCGTCCACCAGCGATGCATGAAGAGACACATGCACATCGCCCCCAAAGCCAGCAAGCAATAGGCCAGCCCTCGTCCCCACACGGCGGCCGAAGAGACACCTTCCATCACAAAAGGCGTCAAACGCCGAGTTGCGAACAGCAACACGCCTGCGGCCAGCCACAGCAGGCTGGTGTAACCTCCGAAGAACGCGAGCAGCCCAAACGCGGGCAGCATCCACAGCAGAGCCACCACGGGTGCGCCAAAGAACGCCAGCGATGGACGGCGGCCCCATTGCCCCGTCAAAACACCGATCAAGAAAAGAAGGGTTTGCACAACCACGCTGAATGCAAAGGCTTGCCACAAGTTCACAGTTCCGAATGGCCTTCCGATGTACCAATCGAGGCCAGCACTGAACGGAAACAAAACCATCAAGAACGACGATGCCAAGGCGGTTGGGATCAATCGAGTCAACCAAATCAGGTTGGGTGACCACCCGCGGTCGGCGAAGAACCCTTGCCGCATTCCACGTCGATCCCCGTGGAATGTGGCAACCCCCAACATCAAATGAGCTGCTGGCCATCCCAAGGCGACCAATGGCCCTTGAACCTCAAGAAACCCATCCACCCAAGTCACGATCACCGTGACCGACGCAAACAAGATCGCAGCACCAATTATGAAACGAGTCTGCCGAACCTGTTGCCACAACAATGCGCGGAACCGACGCGGTTTGGCATGCCAAGCCACTTGAACCACGGTTGGCTGCCAAGCCGAAGCCGGAGCGGCTGCCGGAACCTGCCAGCGATGATCACTTGCGCCCGCCAACCGGTGCTGAGCCAAACCGGACATCACCGCCCCCAGTGCGGTGAGGTAGGCAACAGCCGAGCCGAACATGACAACACGCTGTTCGCTGGTCGCTTCCACGAACGTGACACCGTTATAGACATGCGTGCCGGCCAATCCAGCGACCGTGTAGTTCCACAACAAGGTCAGGCCCACGATCAACGGGATCACCAACATCACCGAACCGACCGGATTGCGAACGATCAACGCCGCGATCCAGCCACAGATCAGCAAGCCCACTCCGTAGATCATCAGTTCAACGATCGATTCCGAACCGGAGATCCGTCCGATCGCAGACCAATCCCAACCTCCTCGCAACACCAACCACGACAGCACAAAACAAGCCGACGCGGTCAAGACCGCCAGCACCCAGGCGGCGAACCCGACCAATAATTTGGACAACAACACTTGCGACCAAGTCACCGGCAACGTCCGCAACCAATCCAGGGTTCGTTCTTCGTTCTCCGTGCCCAGCGAGATTGGTGGAATTCCGAGCGCCACCAAGTTTGGCAACAACACCCACAATACGGAAAGCGTCGTCAGGCTCGGATCCGAGGCCGGATCGATCGCGGCACGAAGGACCGCCAGGAAGAACAACGCCGCCGTGCCGATGACACCCGCCAACAACAGCGGCTGCAGCATCCGAAAGTCTTTCCAAACCAAATGCTGAAATGCTGATCGTGGACGTGAAACGGCCGGGTAAGCAAAAGCATCAAGCGATGTGGCCATCATTCACCTCCTGACGACGATCGAAGAACGAGGGTTCATCCCGAATGGGTTGACCGCAAACCGCAACAAAGACTTCTTCCAGCGTTGGTACACTGACATGGAATTGCCGCACACCGTCATCAGGTCCCCAGTGCAGTCCCCCGGCGTCGTTCCAATCCGTGATCACCCAGCGTCTTTGACGACCGTTGTTGGTTTCGCTCAGCACACGCCCCGGCAACTCCGGTGACTCGACGTGAGCATCATCCATCGTCGCCGTCACAATTCGAGTGTGCAGCTTCAAGTCGTTCATCGACTGAACCAATTTGACTTGACCGCCATGAATCATCGCCACCATGTCTGCGACTCGTTCGACTTCATTGATGTGATGACTCGATAGCAGTACTGTTCGCCCAGCGGCGGCACGGTCGACCATCGATTCCAAGAACTGACGACGGACCATTGGATCCAAACCGCTGGTCGGTTCATCCAGAATCAGCAGTTCCGGATCGTGAGCCGTCGCGAGAGCCAGAGCCACTTTGGCTCGCTGGCCCTTGCTCATCGATTTGATCTTCGTTGCCGGTGGCACCTGAAACTCTTCGATCAAGTCGCGATACCGGGGGACAAAACCTTCGTCGTAGAACGCACTGACGAACCATCCAATCTCCGGCGGTGTCATCCACTCATAAAGAGCCGGCGAGTCGGACACGTAGCCGATCTTTCGCCTGATCTCCTCGGAGTGCTGACCACAATCATGCCCAAGGATCACCGCTGATCCGGAATCTGGTTTTTGAAAGCCGGTCAAGATTCGAATCAAGGTTGTCTTGCCCGCACCGTTCTCACCCAGCAAAGCGAACACCGTCCCGGCCGGAACGTGCAAGCTGACGTTGTCCAACGCAACCGTGTTCCGAAACCGCTTGCTCACACGATTGACTTGAATGATGCCTCCAGGTTCGACGTCTGTCCGACCGAGGTGCGAATCATATGCAGGACGATCCGAGGCCATGCCAGACGCTTCCCGTGGACTAGGCTCACGCTCAATGGAATCCAATTCATTCATGGCTCGGCTCGTTGTTGGAGGAAGAAACAGATTCAAGGCTTGGTTCGTCCGAGTTGGACTCCGCGGGGGGCGCACTCAATCGCGCCAGCTCCGACTCAAAGAGCGCCCGCAACTGATCGGGTGACATTCCACCGGCGATCGCATCGGCCAGAGCTCGGCGAACCCCATCTCCGACCAAATCATCTCGGGCGGACGTGCAGGCTTCGATCGCATCTCGCCGGACCACCATTCCGCGACCACGCAGCGGCTTGAGGATTTCTTGGGTCTGCAGCTCGCGATAGGCTCGCGCAATCGTGTTGGGATTCAACGCGATCTCGCGAGAAAGCTGACGGACACTGGGAAGCATTTGGCCGCCAACCAGCGTGCCATCGGCAACAGCCAGCTTGACCTGACGGACGATCTGCTCGTAGATCGGCACGTCACTGGCCGCGTCAATGGAAAAGAACATGGGCATCTCCGAAGGAGGGGTCCGAGGCAGCAACAGCCACCCCGCACCTGTGTGCTATCACGATAGCACACTGAGCGATCCAGTCAACGTTTTACAGCGAAAAAATCGACACGACCGTTTCAACCGGACTCGTCGACCGCGAGATTCGACGATCTTTGGGGTTCACCAATGAAGTGAACAAGGTGCCACCGATCAACGAGCCACTCTTTCGAAACCGCCCATTACAAAAAAGCGTCCACGCGAATCTGCTCCGCTCGCGACGCCTGAATTCGTTCAACTGACCACGAAGCCAATTGCCGATGTCGACCGCCGACTCAGCCGCTCAATCGACGACGCCTCGTTCCACCTTTCGTGTCGATTCGCTCGCGATCGGCATGATTGTGATGCTGGCGATGACGGTGCTTGGCCGAGGGATCGGCTTCATTCGCGGGATGGCGTTCTGCCGGTTGATGGACGACACCGATGTCGGACGTTGGTCGATGGCGTTTGGATTCATCACTCTGATCACCCCAGTGATGCTGTTGGGGATCCCCGGCGTGCTGCCGAGATTCACCGAACACTTTCGCCTCAAGCGTTCGCTCACACCGTTTGTGCGCCGGATCGCGATTGGGACGCTGGCATGCACATCCATTTTCGTCACAACCATGTTGTGGTTTCCCGATTGGTTCGGATGGATCGTTTTCTTGCAACCGCAAGACAACCGACTGATCTATGGCGTCGCGGGAGCGGTCGTCGGGATGATCGTCTACAACTTCATCAGCGACCTGAACGGCTCACTCCGGCAAGTTCGAATGGTCTCGTGCATGCAATTCATGCAGGGCGTTGGGTTCACGCTACTGAGTGTCGCGTGGCTGCTCGCGGGCGGTTCGTTTGCTGGCGTTATCTGGATGTTTGCCGCGTCATGTTTAGTCGCATCGATCCCGGGCTTGTGGTCACTCGTTCGTTCTTGGGAATCGGCTCAGATCCTCCAAGACTCAGAAGAACAAACCAATCCAACTGCGGCGGACGAAACGCTGCCGTCCGACGATGTTCCATTCGGCCTGTGGGACATGATTCGTCGACTGGCACCTTACGCGACGGCGCTTTGGTTGATGAACTTGATCGGCAATCTGTTTGAGCTTTCCGATCGATACATGATTCTGCATTTCATTCCCGCCACCGATACGCTGTCAGCTGAAATCGCGGGTCAAGCCGCGGTTGGCCAGTATCACTCCGGCCGAATCATCCCAATGGTGCTGCTCAGCCTAGGAACGATGATCGGGGGTGTCATGCTGCCGTATTTGTCAGCGGACTGGGAAGCAAAACGTTTTGAAGCAGTGCAGACTCGATTGCGAGACGCATTGCTGGCGGTTTCGATCGTGTTCACCAGCGGCAGTGCGGTGGCCATTCTGCTGGGGCCTTGGATTTTTAACGTTCTCCTGCAAGGCCGCTACACCGACGGAATGACCCTGATGCCGATGGCTCTGTGCTTTTGCACTTGGGCGGCTCTCGTGACCGTCGGACAGAACTACCTTTGGACAGTTGAAAAAGGAAAGTGGGTTCCAGTCGCCATGGCAGCTGGACTGCTTAGCAACCTTGCACTCAATGCTTGGCTGCTACCGATGTTTGGCTTGCAAGGTGCCGTGATCGCGACGCTTTGTTCCCACGGCGTTGTGATGAGCGGAGTTTGGCTTGCCATGATCGGCTGCGGATACAAAGTCGACATGACGCTGGTCGTGCTTTCACTGCTACCAGTCAGTCTGTTGGTCTCGCCCTATGTCGCACTGCTGCTCGCCACCACAATCGGCCTGATGGCTTGGAATGACGATGCGACTCGTCGACGATGGCTAGAAAGCTTGCCTGACAAGGTTCGCTCGAAGCTGATGCCGCTGGGCTGAGCCCAAAAGCTTTGCTGCGATTCGATTGAAAAGGTTAAATTGGCAATTGTAAATTTTAAATTGCTTGCGGCCCGTTCATCCCAACAGCATTTTGCACTTTGCATTTGTCAATTTAACTTTTGCAATAAATACACGTGCCCCGAGACCGATCTCTGATAGCGGCCCCGTCCGGGGCGATGCAAATGGATCACCGAATTCCGCGACGATTCCACGCGAACCTTTCGCGGCACAATTCGCACTTGTATCCCGGTCAGCCCGAATCACGACTGGCTCGGTATTGCCGATCATCGCACATGAGGCGGACGTTCCTTCGCGAACGTGAACAAACCCTCTTTCGCCGGCCTTGACGATCGCCCCAAAAATGGCGTTTGATACGGGGATGAACACACCCAACGACTCCACCGAAACTCGGCATCTTGGCCCACAAGAAATTGAGGCCAAAATCCCCCACCGCGCTCCCATGCTGTTGCTGGATGAAGTGGTGGAAATCACCGAGAACACGCTGCACGCCCGCAAAACGTTCTCGGCCGACGAGTTCTTCGTGCAGGGACACTTCCCCGATTATCCGCTGGTTCCCGGCGTGATTCAGTGCGAATGCTGCCTACAAGCCGGAGCGATTCTCCTGTCTGAGCACACTCCCGCGGTGGGCGAATTCGTCCCCGTGGCGACTCGAATGGACAGTGTGAAATTCAAAAACATGGTGCGGCCGGGCGACACCGTCGACATTCACGTGACGCTCAAAGAGCAACTTTCCAACGCGTTTTTCCTCACCGGCAAAATGCTGCTCAACGGGAAGGTCACCACGCGGCTCGAGTTCGCATGCAGCATCACCCAAACTCAACCAGCCGGATCCCCTGACTCGGATGCAAAATCGTGAGCACGGAACCAACTCCGGCGATGGACTTTTTGGGAATGGCTGGCAAGACATTTCTGGTCATGGGTGTCGCCAACAAAAAGAGCGTCGCGTTCGCCATCGCCAAGCAAATCGAACAGGCCGGCGGCGAAGTCATCTACGCCGTTCGCAGTGAAGCTCGCCGAGAGAGCTTGGCCAAGTTGCTGGCTGACCGTCGACTGATCGTTTGCGACGTCGAACAACAAAAAGACATCGACGCGATGGCAGCGGAACTCCAGCGAGACAATGTGACGCTTGCCGGCGTGGTTCATTCGATTGCCTTTGCCGACTACAGCGATGGCATCCGTCCGTTCCACGAAACCACCCGCCGCCAGTTCTTGCAGGCGATCGACATTTCGGCGTTCTCTTTGGTCGCGGTTTGCAATGCGATCAAAGATCAGCTCGCCAACGACGCCAGCGTTGTAACGATTGGAATCAGCACCACGCGGATGGCCAGCGAAAGTTATGGCTTCATGGCACCGATCAAAGCCGCCCTGGAATCATCGCTGGCCTTCCTGACCAAATCGTTCAGCCGATTCAGCCAAGTGCGTTTCAACGCCGTCGCAGCTGGGTTGCTGAAAACAAGTGCTTCCGCGGGAATCCCCGGTTACGTCGATTCGTACCTGTACGCCGAGAAAGTCATCCCACGAGGGGAAGCAGTCTCGACGAACGAAGTCGCATCGACGGCAGCCTTTTTGCTGTCGCCACGCAGCAGTGGAATCACCGCTCAATCGATCGTGGTCGATGCGGGCATGTCCATCAACTATTTTGATGCCGACGTGGTCGGAGCGGTCACCAACGCATCGGTCGACTGAAACCGGATTCTAAAGCTAAGTTCGCCCACTCGCCGACAATACATATCCATCGCACCTTTCAATCTCTGAGTTTTCGGGCATGACCCAAGCCATCTACATCAACGGTGAATACTTCTCTCGCGAAGACGCCAAGATCAGCGTCTATGATCACGGGCTGCTGTACGGTGACGGCGTGTTCGAAGGCATGCGAATTTACTCGGGCAAAGTTTTCGCACTCGAAGACCACATGACACGGCTCTACGAAAGTGCTCGTGCGATCATGCTAGACATCCCAATCGCGATCGATGCACTGACGACCGCCGTGAACGAAACCGTTGCCAAAAACGGTTTGACGGAAGGCTACATTCGCTTGCTTGTTACCCGCGGCGGCAACCAATTGGGTCTCAACCCGTTCGCGTGCGAAGATCCCCAAGTGATCATCATCGCAGACACGATCTCGTTGTACCCCGAGAAGTTTTACACCGAAGGTTTGGAACTGATCACCGCATCGACCATCCGCAATCACCCCGCCGCACTCAGCCCCCGCGTGAAGTCGTTGAACTACCTGAACAACATCATGGCCAAGATCGAAGCGATCCGGGCCGGGTGCATTGAAGCGGTGATGCTGAACACCAAGGGCGAAGTTGCCGAGTGCACCGGCGACAACATCTTTATCGTTCGTGGCGACCGTTTGATCACGCCACCCATCGACGCGGGAATTTTGGAAGGCATCACCCGAAACACCGTGATTGATCTCGCTCGCGAAAATGGGATCGAAGTGGCGGAGGAAGCCATGACGCGTCACGACATCTTCGTCGCTGATGAATGCTTCTTGACCGGCAGCGCCGCTGAAGTGATCCCCGCAGTCAAACTCGATGGCCGAGTCATCGGCGACGGCAAACCCGGCCCGACGACCCAAAAACTCAACGCCGCCTTCCGAGAATTTGTGGCTCGCTGAGGAAGTCGCTGGTCCCATCGCTCAGCTTGACGGGCCCCCAACTTGACGTGCCCCCAAAGCAGATCGAGCGACTGAGCGTTGCAGCGAACGTCGTCAAAACCGTAGCGGAACTCGCCAAGAGTTTCGGCCAACCAACTCCCAATCGCCGAAACTCTCGGCGAGTTCCGCTACGGTCACATCCCTCACTCCGCTGAAAAGGCTTCGCGGAGATGCTTCAGGTTGCGGGGGTTTTGACCGAGATCCCCTTTGCCGACACGAGACTGACTTTCCGCACCGACCCGCGTGAAAACGTCACCGGAGGATGAAACGTCCTCCGTCAAACGCACGTGGACATCGTCGACAAATCGCAGCCACTTTGTCCGGCGGGTCAAGTGAATTGATTGCGTTTGATCAGTCGCCAACGTGTCCATCGGGTCATCGGTCATCGATTCGATTTGCCACATGGATTCGGACTCCACCCATCGTTCCAGATCGGCTCGCACGTCCGCGATTCGTTGATGCAATCGCATCGGTCTCATTTGCGGGTCCGTGGCGGAATCATCCCACTTGGCGTGATTGGTCGTCCAATCTCGTCCCCAATCGTCGACGAGAGTCGCCACACGTGCGACAATCGCCAACGTTACCACTCCAGCGATTGCAGTTCCTGTCATTGCTCTTCTCGTTCGTTTTCGCGAGCGGTCATCCCGCCGTTCACTTTGAATTGTCATGTCGACCATGGATCTATTTGCCGATCAAGAAGCGGACCATCTGTTTGCTGCCCAGCCCTTGGCCGCACGAATGCGTCCCAAGAAGCTATCGGAGTTTGTCGGCCAACAACACATCCTAGGCGAAGGGAAACTACTTCGGCGATTGATTGCCAGTGGTCGCGTTGGCTCGATCCTGCTGCACGGCCCGCCGGGAACCGGCAAGACCACGCTTGCCCACCTAATTGCGTCGGAGCAGAACAGCGAACTGATCACGCTCAATGCCATCAGCAGCGGTGTGAAAGACGTTCGCGAAGTGCTTGCGAAAGCACGCGACCGCGTGTCGGCGGGCGACCCCAGACCACTGCTTTTCATTGATGAGATTCATCGATTCAACAAATCTCAGCAAGACGCACTGCTCGCCGATGTGGAATCGGGCATCATCTCGCTGATCGGTGCCACAACCAGCAATCCGTACTTCGCGGTCAACGCTGCTCTGATCAGTCGAAGCCAACTGTTCGGCTTGGAACCCGTTTCCGTCGATGACATGCGCAGTCTGCTGAAGCGGGCGATCACAGACCGAGAATGCGGGCTCGGAACTCAGAATGTTACCATCGACGAAGACGCGATTGACTATCTCTCATCGGCCTCAGATGGCGACGCTCGCAAAGCCCTGACGGCGCTCGAAGTGGCGGTGCACAGCCACGATGATCCTAAAGCATCGATCACGCGAGAAGACGTTGCCGAATCCATGACCAACCGCATCGCTGGCTACGATGCCACCGGCGACGACCACTATGATTTGGCCAGCGCACTCATCAAAAGCATTCGAGGCAGCGACGTGGATGCGTCCTTGTACTGGCTCGCGAGGATGCTCGAAGGCGGTGAAGACATTCGCTTCCTTTGCCGGCGACTAGTGATTTTGGCCAGTGAAGACATTGGCAATGCGGACCCGCAAGCGTTGATGATCGCAGTCAGCGCCATGCAGGCTTGCGAGATGATCGGGCTTCCCGAAGCTCAACTCACGCTGAGCCAAACGGTGGCCTACTTGAGCCTGGCTCCCAAAAGCAACGCGACGACTTCCGCGATCAGCGCCGCTCGCCGGGACGTTCGAGATCGCCAGGTCATTCCTGTTCCGAAGATGCTTCGTTGTGGGCATTACACCGGAGCCGAAGAACTCGGTCATGGAGACGGTTACAAATCTGCTCACAACACCGAAGAAGGTGTGGCCAAGCTGGATTACCTGGGCGTCGACCGCCGCTACTACGAACCGGTCGAGCGAGGATTCGAATCCGAACTCGCCTCGCGGCTACAAAAGATTCGCGAGCAGTTGGGCAGGGAAGCCGATTGATTCACACCATGGCTCATGAACTCGGCAAGCATCGCAACGAATGGACGAGTGCTAAATCGCTGCATCAACCATCTCGTGAGGATTTCACTACAGCCAATCCAGCTGAGTGATCCTTCGCAGTCGGTCCTCAAAATTCCCGAGCAGACCGCCGACCAAAACCCATTCGTGACGATCTCTCAGTTCGATTTCGCCGAACTTGTTGATTCGTAAAATGGAGTCACCATTGACGCCAGCTTCATGGAGCTGGCCCATGTCGATTTCGCCTTCGTTGATAACGTCCAACAACGATTTGCCGGTGAGTTCGATGAATTGCATGGTCGCAACCTAGCAGACGGATACAAAGACGAGTCGTTTCTCATTGCCACACGGCGCTCGTCCGTCCAACCAGCTTAATTCAACGCAAAAGGTTTTCGACAACCGGCGTCAAATCTCGGCCAGAAAATTCGATGGCCGCCACTTTGCCGTCTTGGTCGATCACTGCCACAAACAGCAAAGAAACCACGCCAAACCGGTAGGCAACGGAGTTGGCAACAGAAGCTTCCGGGTCCGTCACACTTCGAAAACTCGGGAATGGAATTTTGTTACGAGATTCAAATGCGGGAACGTCTGTCGACTGAACATCCAAGTTCATTCCCACGATTGCAACGTTTTCTGGGTACTGCCGAGCGATCGCTTGCAGGTTGTCGACGACCAACAACGAGTCAGGGAACGCGGCCGACCAGAACGGCATCAAAACGACTTTGCCGCGATAATCTTCCATCGACAGCTCATCGCCGTCTGTGCTGAGCAGGTCCGGATCAAACGTCTTGCCAATGATCTTTTCGCGATTGTCACGGGCCTGAAGTGCGGTCCTCGCCTCGCTCCCGCGATCGTCTTGCATAGCGGCAAACTTGTCATCCAAAACCTGATAGGTCACCTCGGACAAATCCGCACGTCCGACCGTCTCCACCTCCAAACTTGCCCCCGCCAGAAACTGAGTCGTCAGAAGATCGGGTTGCTCATCGGCCAAGGCTTCGATCGCTGCTTTCCAATCACTCGTCGACACGGCGGAGTTGGATGGATCGGTGCCTTCATTCGTCTCGTTGATGACGGTTTGCATTAGCTGCTGAACGCGCGATGTCGCTTCGCTGACCTGAAAATTGGGGCCAGCGACTTGGCGGGCCATGTCGACCAATGCCTCCATCGCACCGGACTCGCCGGCGTTCGCCTCAGCGGGCTCGACGAATTCCTCTAGGATCATCGCACGAACCCGTGCGGCTTCTTCAACATGTTCGAATTGCAGCAACGCGTCTTTGGCTTGTCCCATCACCATCAACGTCGCGGCGTCGGGAGCGGAACTGGATTGCAGCAATCGATCGATTTGAGAAACCACTCGACTGGGAGCACCTTCCTTTCCGTTTCGCAGGTCCTCGATCGCGAAACCAATCAACACAAGCTGGCTGTCTGAACGTACGTCCGGATCGGAGTCCTCTTGCAACGACTCCGCCAGCGTTTGCAGACTCTCGGCCGCTTTCAGATCACCCAACGATGCCAAGTGAGAAAGGGATTGCAGCTCACCTTGGCGACCAATCGCCTTTTCCTTTTCGGTAGCGTCCGCGTGTTCGATCAATCGACGCGAGGCTTCTCGTTTCCAAGTCGCGATGCGTTTCAGCTCGTTGAATGCGGTGGCACTATCTTCGATGCCTGACTCACCACGCGTGATCATCCGCATCTCGATATCTGCTTCCGAGAGAAATGTCCGGAGCTGCGCTGGTTTCAAATCATGGGCGAGTTGCTTCCGTCGACCATCCAGCTGAGAGGTGACGCTTTGCGGCACGTCAATCGAGGCTGATTTGTCTTTGTTTGGCTGCGGATCGGTCGCGCCAGTCGGCTCATTGATCGCTGGTGATGCGGGCGTCGAAGCAGCATTGCTGTCTCCAACAAGCATCAGGTCATCCTGGGACGACTCATCCGTCTCTTCGGACTGACCTTCGTTGGTCTCCGAAGATGGAGCCCCCGATGCAGAATCCGTCGACTCGGCAGAAGGCTGACGAGTGCAGCCTCCGACAACTTGGGTCAACAAGATCGCAAAGACGCACGCTCCGATGGTTTTCGGAAGCTTGCCCAACACGATGGCAATTTGAGCTTGAATCATCCAATAACATCCCTGAAGAACGAAAACCAATATTCTACTGGCCAAGGAGCCAGTTCGAATACCGTTCGTTCAATTCCGGTCGGATTGGATAAACAACATTCTGAGATTTGAAAAAGGCATTTCCGGTCACGTTCGTTGATCCCATTTCGCAGACGTTTGGGCAAACGCCACCAATTGAATCAGGAACAGACTGCCGCATTTCGCGGAGGACCGGTCTGGTGCAGTCGCCAATTTTGCGACGTGCACAAATCTACATCTCAGGCAGCGGTGTGGTCGGCCGACAAGGCATCGAGCAGGTCGGCGAAGCGATCGTCGGCTTCGCGACGACGACGCAGACGCTCTGCAACACTCCAGCTGCTGCGGATCTTCATGACACGGCGAGTGATCTCGGCGTCGGATGGTGCTGTCTCATTCTGCGATGCAGCTGAGATCATCGAGACGTTTTCGAGCGATGGCATGGTTTCGGTCAACATTGCGATTCTTCCTGAAACGGGGCTTTCTTAAGACTCGGTACCACGTTGACGCCGGTACCGATTTGGATGCCTCCATCCGAGGCATTGGCGTCTGGATTGGTGCTAATGCAACCGGGATGCCAAAAGCCCGAAAACCAGAAAAAACGTTCCAACTGTTTCAACCGCACCGCAACAAGTTTTGCATTTCCCGTGTAAATCGCCGGCAAATGCTACCAAATCAGCATTCGTCGGAATTCGCCCGTTTTCTGGCCGTTGATAAATCAACGCTCAGCGGAGTTGGTCGAACAGACGTCTTTTTCAAAACCTTGTAAATCTTGCCATGTTCGATCGGGAATCCGCATCAACGAGAGCGAGGAGAGTTCTCCAAACACCGAAAACAGCGACCTCAGGCGTTCCATCAACAATCGGCGCCCTTCCTCGGATGAACCACGGCCATGCAAGTCAACGTATTGAATGGCCTGACCGTTGTCGTAGACGGTGCCATCGATTTGCCAGCCTTGTGACTGATTGGCCCAGGTAAACGAACCATCCCATTCAAAGAACAGTCCTTCCAGTGCCTCAAATCGGCCTGCGACGGTCTCCATCGACACGTCAAATGCCCCCCGATCAGGTCCGTAAACGTAAGTCTGAAACGTAAAAGCTGCAGTCATCGGATAGAAAATCGCCAATTGAGTCGGGAATGAATTAGAACGCCGAATTTCGTTTTTGCTAGCAAAACGGGGTATTTTGCAATCTGAACCCCTCTCACAAGCGACCACCGAAAGATTTTTCACTGTTTGTCAACCCAGATTTCCTTGACCGAACCGTTTTTTGTCCTAGAGTTGTTGGACCAAGGATCTCTGTCCGTACTCCCTTCCACAACCTGTCCACTATTCGTCGTTGACTAGGCAGTTGTAACTAGGAGGCAGGCGGCCGCAAAAAGGAATGAGCCATGTTGGTACTCTCGCGAAAGAAAAACGAAAGCATCGTCATCAATAACGATATCAAAATCGTTGTGGTGGAAATCCGTGGAGATAAAGTCCGCCTCGGCGTGGAAGCTCCTCGCGAAGTGCCAGTTCACCGTCGTGAAGTCTACGACGCAATCCAGCGGAATAACGAGGCCTTCGATGCGAACGCACCAGCAGATTCGAATGACGTTTCGTAGGTTAATTTCCCGCTCACTGGACGTTCGTGAAGGCACATTCAGCCTCCTGACAATTTTTTTGTTGTCGCACAGCAAATCGGACGCTCGTATCCCTTGACGCCTTCATGCGATCTTGGTTTGATACTCGCCTCGTTGGCACGTCAGCTTTTGTTGGCAAACCGACCGGCCCCTTCGTCTAGCGGTCTAGGACATCGCCCTTTCACGGCGGTAACACGGGTTCGAGTCCCGTAGGGGTCACTGAATAAGCCGTCTGCTTGCAAAAGCTGGCGGCTTATTTTTTGCGCCGACAGAAAGCCGGCCCGACGTCGCTGGACCCTCGGCAACCGGCGGCCAACCAAGATGCGATCGGCCACAGCCACGTCGCTTTCACAAGCTACTGAAAGTCAGGATGGGTCGCTTTGAGAATCTCTAGAATCTCACGACGCATCGTGTCGCTCAGATGCTGGTAAGTCTCCGACTGATCGTCGCCGCTCAGGATGTTTTTCAGCTTCTCCAGCACGCGAGCTTTCACTTCGCTCGGCAACTCCGTGAACGAGTCGGAGTAAATCAGATAGCTGCACGGATATCGGAACAGGCGTGTTTCCAAATCAAGATCACGTAGCGACCGCTGCTCCGAATCTCGCGGGCCCATCGACGCGAATTCTTTAGCGAACGTGGAGGTCCCCGCAACCGAATCGGTCAACGCGAACTCGTCACACATCAACAGGTACTTCAGCACTCGATCTGCGGACGAGTCAATCCGCCGCGTCGCACTCTCACTGATGAAATCAGGTTCGCGTTCGAGCAACTCATTCATTTGGTAGGACTGATGCAGAGCCTGCCGCGTTTCGAAGTTGGCCGCCGTGATCGCGTTGTGCATTTGCGTTTGATGCTCCAACACCATCAACGCCACGATATCGCTGTGCGGCGTCAGATACGAATCCGTGCGAAAAAACTCCCCCAGATCGTCCTGGTTCGCTCCGCTTTCACGGTCCAACTCATGAGCCTCATCGGAGCAAATCACATTGCCCATGTGGCGCATCGAGCCATGGGATCCGGTGACATACCATCCACCCCAACGTTCGTCGAACGGGCTGGTGTGATCCGTCGTGAACGTCCCGCTACCGAGTTTGGGACGCCCCGCCGCATCGGCGAAAACACTGCGAATCAAAAACCCAGGAACGTTCTGAGTTCGCGACGACGCGTGACAAGACAGACACCCGCCACGGTCCCGGACGAACTCGGGTTCTTTTTCTTTGGACTGGGACAAGGTGTAAAAGATCGCACCTTGCTTGGCATCGGTGGAAGCGAACTCCAAAACATCACCGTGCTGGCAATAACCAACGTAGACGTCGTCGTTGAAATACAACGCTCGTGGACGCCGGGGCGAGATTCGATGCAACTGCAGACTGGTCTTCGAAAACACCAACGTCTGCGAACTCAGTGGCACATCAAGGGCCTCGAGAACTGACGGCAAATACCCAAACCTTGGATCGCTGTTCAGTGCCACTTCGCCCGCTTCGATGCGTTTTGCTAGCCTGGCGACGGGATCATTTACCTCAGCATTGAGGTAATCAATCGGTGGACGCTCAAAATCAGGCTGTGCCGATGCCGAGGACGCCATCCAAAAGACCAAGCAAAACAGCCCGCCACTGATCACCCGCAATTTTGCTGCGGTAATTGACCGGCCAAGGGCGGATGGAGCGGCACCATTTGAATGCAGCGAGACCATAGAAGATTGCTCGTACGTGGGTTCCAGCTTAAACTCTTATTCGTACACCTGACTGTACAGAATCAATATCTGCATTTCAACATGTAGATTTCAAATTCACAGCAAACAACTATGCTTTCCAAAACCGCCGAATACGCTCTTCGCGCCATCGCCTGCATGGGCAGCCAGGTCGGAAAACCAGTCCCGGCGGATCACTTGGCCGAGCAAACCAAGGTGCCTCGGCGATACCTCACGCGCGTACTGCAAGACCTCGGTGCAGCAGGCTTGGTCCGCTCACGCCCGGGTCCCGGCGGCGGTTACGAGCTGTGCGTTCCGACGGACACGTTGACGATCTTGGACGTCGTCAACACGGTTGCTCCGGTCGAGCGAATTCGAAAGTGCCCACTCGGCCTGAAGTCTCACACCGATCTTTGCCCGCTGCATGCAGAACTCGATCGTGTCTACGCCGCGACCGAAGAAGCTTTCCGCGGCGTCACGATCGATGACTTGGTCAACTCAACCAATCCCATCCTGCCACTCTGCGAAAGTTGAAATCGGGCGAATTCACATTCATGCTTGGCTTGCACCCTGCGATCGCACTTCGCCAGCAAACCTAGGTCGAATGAACCGGCGAGCCGAGTCGTGAAGGCTTTAAGAAAGCGACGTGGCCGAGCGGTTTCAAATCCGCAGCGGACTTCCTGAAAGCCGCCTGGGTGTTGAACAACCAAAGGATCCGTGTGTGCCGATTGGTTGGCCGCTTGGGATGGGGCGAATCACCGTCGGTGAACACGACCATTCCGTCGTAGCCGCGATGCTCATCGATGAACTGAGTCACGCAACCCAAGTCGGTGCCGCCTCGACCGGTGACGCTGATGTCGCGTCGCGCCGACCGAAACGTCAGCGGTTCGCAGCGAACCTTCGTATCAAACCAAACCACATCGATCGAGCGAATTCCATACTGGAAAAACCGATTGATGATCGAGAATCCATTTTGCAAATCACGGTGGCTCATCGAGCCCGAGACATCCACCGCGAAAAGCAACCGCGTGGTGAAGTCATATCGGCTGCCCATCTGGGCGAATCCGTAGCGGCGACTTGGACGCATTCGAGTCAGTCGGCGATCGACCGACAGAACACTTTGACGGAACTGCCGCAGGATTGACCGGTAGTCCAATGGCGGCCGAAGCGTTGCCAGCAAACGTTCTTGAGCATGCCCAGGCAAGGTTCCCCAACCACCATTCTCGGCTGCGTCGGCCACGGCGGATTTGATCTCTTCGTGCAGCAAATCATCCGCATCCCACTGGTCCGCGTTTTCCGAACCCGTTTGGCTTGGATCAACATACGACTCCAGGTCACTGCCCGCTGATGAGTCCGCAGCGTCTTCCATCGAAGGCGAATCGGGCGTGGGCTCATTCGATTCGGCCGCGGAGCCTTCAGCTTCTACCGACGACTCAGCACCGGTTTCGTCCTTCCGCTCGGCCGCCGCATCGCTTCCCGAATCGCCAGCATCACCTGATTCGTCGCCCGGGACTTCATCCGTATCGCCCGTCTCCTCCCCGGGTTTTGAATCCTCCGGCTGCTCCGGTTCCGGAGTTGCATCCTCCGGCGGATCAGGTCGATCGCCTTCCCGTTCGGCGAGCTGCCGATAGTAATATTCAAAGTACTGATGATCGTGCGTATCGCTGCCCAAGACTTCCCGTGGTCGCGGCATCGGCAACTTGCTGCGCAAGCATTCTTGCACAGTCAGGTTGCTGGCCGAATACGACAGTTCGGTTTTGGGTTGGCGTCTGGCATAAGGATGCCCCAACAGAATTCGCATCGCTTCGAACCGAAGCACATCGCCAAGTTCGTCTTGCTTGAGCGACGAGATAAACGCGGGATTGAACTCAACGCGACCGTGAGCCACTCGCAGCGTCGCGATCTCGGGTTTGGCCACGACTTCGTGCAGCGTCCAAGCGGCAAACAATAACGGATCAACGAGATACCAACTCTCAACGATGCGAGTGATTCGCTCCCGCGCCTTCGCATCTCGTTTCGATTCGGTTTTGCCGGAGGCCGCTGCGTCGCTCACTGAATTCGGATTCCGTCGACGTATTCGGTCAGCAAGGTCGTCAGCTCCATTGACTCCGCAAAGAACTCCATCGCCGGTTCGTACTTCGGCTGATCCGTCATGGAAACCAAATGGGCGACCGCTTCATCCAACTTTCGTTTGCGAAGCAGCTTCAGGTAGCTCAGCATTCCTTTCAGAGCCCTCGTTCGATCCGCATCGTCGTAAGGATCGCCCACCAAGTGAACGAGCAATTGTTCGTTCAGCATCAGCAGTTCACCCAGAGCCATCTTCTCGATCGCTTTCCGGTGCTTGCTAAACCGCAACAACACTTGATCGGGCGACACCTGCAATCGCGAGGCAAGGCTTCTGCGGAACGCCATTGCCGCGGGTGATCCCACCACACCGGCAATCAGCTTAACGTGCACCGGTTCGATCGTTTCGACGCCTTGGAGAATATTGGACACGCGAGCCCATCCACGGCGGTCGGGTGTTTTAACCAATCCCGACATCGAATCCACATCCTCCGCCGCGGGCGAGATCCCTTCGCCATCCAGATACTGAGGCTGCTGCTGGACAAATCCGGTCACTCGGTCATCCACTTTGTGTTGATCAGCCCACAACAACCAATCGTCGACCGTCGGAGCGAACTGATACAGGTTGAACCGCGAAACGAGAGCGGGGTCGAGATCGGTCAGCTGATACTCATCGCCTTCGTTGACCGCCGAGATGATCACACTGCCTTCTGGCAAGCGTTTTCCCGCAAGTGTCTTGTTCAGCGCGAGTTCCATCACCGATTGCAGGATTTCTGGTCGAGCCCGGTTGAGTTCATCCAAGAAAAGCACAATCGGTTCCTCACCCGTTGGCCACCAAAACGGAGGCAGAAACTCGCTTCGGCCAGACTTCTCGTCCTTGTGAAGCAATCCAATCAAATCGCCCGGATCGCTCATTTGCCCCAGGAAGAACGGCACCACGCGCATTCCGCGAGACGAAAAGTGCTCGGCGATGATTTGTGATTTCCCGATTCCATGCCGCCCCACCAACATGATGTTTTGATCAGGCGGAGTGATTTCGAGCAACTGAATCAACTCGTGAACATCAACTCGAACAGCCAAAGGAATGTCTCAATCAACGTGGAAATCAAAATCAAAAATCACTCTTCGTACCGAATCCATTCGGTTCGCCAATCGGCCTGCATAAATCCGATCATCTTGAACCGCAAACCGTCGTCGTACAGGGACCGAAGCGTCCGGATCGTTTCTTGCAGTTGCGGCAAAACCTTCTCGAATCGCGTGAACGGGATGTGGATCTCGATCATGTGTTGACTCGATAACTTCACAAACAGACGCAGTTTTTGCGTGTCCATGCTGGTCGCGAAGTCAAATTGTTCTTCTTTGGCCAGTGCCTTGACGCGAGCGACGATCGCCTTGGACTTCATCGAACGGACTTTTGCACGCTTTGCTTCACCCGCGTGCCGCTTGACGTACCGTCGGAGAACTTCCGCCACCAAGCTTTCCACCTCGCCAAAGTCACTAATTGGGCCAGCGATTTCGCGATCAAACTTTCCAAACACGCATTCGAGTTCACCTTGGTCGTTGCGTTCCAAACGTAGTTCGTCGGACCGATAATACGTCTGCGATGCATTTGGGTCTGGGATCGTGAACCGCACCCAAGTCGGCGATCGCGAATCTCGATCGCCGGGGTGATTGGTCAACCGCACGCCCTCGATTTTTTCCAACTTTGCTCGCCACTCTTTGATCAGCGCCGCGCGTTGTCCTGGATCGATTTGAATCGGTGACTCACCCGAGAAGTGCTCTCGAAAGAGCTTTCGCACGGAGGGCAGCGGCAACTTCACGTCAGGGTCAACTCAACGGGGCAATGGTCCGAACCGTGAATTTCGCAGCGAATCTGTGCATCGGCCACACGATCCCAAAACTTCTTCGCAACCCAAAAGTAATCCAAACGCCACCCAATGTTTCGGGCTCGAGCGTCGCTTCGATACGTCCACCAAGAATAGTGGCCCGGGCCATCGTGGAATTGCCGGAACGAGTCAATGAACCCTGCCTCAGTGATGGCGTCCAAGCCCGCGCGCTCTTGATCGCTGAAGCCCGCGTTCTTGCGATTGGCCTTCGGATTTGCCAAATCGATCTCCTTGTGGGCGCAGTTCACGTCGCCGCAAAACAAAACCGGTTTGCGACGATTCAATTTTTTGACGTAGTCCAGAAACGCTTCGTCCCACTGCATTCGGTAATCCAACCGAGCCAAGCCTCGCTGTGAGTTCGGCGTGTACACGTTGACCAGATGAAAGTCATCGAAGGTTGTCGTCAGCACGCGGCCTTCGTTGTCGTGCTCTTCGATGTTCAACCCCTTGGTGACTTTCGATGGCTTCACGCGACTCCAAGTGGAAACGCCTGAATACCCACGTTTGGTCGCAGTGTTCCAAACCTGGTGGTATCCAAGTTCATCCGCCCAAGACAAATCGACTTGCTCGGGCTCCGCTTTCGTCTCTTGCAAACACAGCACATCGGGCTGTTCACTCTCGACAAAGTCACGAAAACCTTTGTCCATCGAGGCACGGATGCCGTTGACGTTCCATGAAATCAGTTTCAACGTTTCAATCAACTTTGGTTTTGGAACACAACTTCTTCGTAAGGCTGAACCACCACGAAGCCATGTCCTTGGAAAAGAAACTGCAACGATTCCCCTGAACCGCGACCGAGCATTGTCTTGAACTGCACATCGGTCTTGAGTTGAGGTTCCAGTTGCCCGGACCACAGCACGGTTGCATTCGGGTCCGTCACGACAGGTTGATGAGGTGTGACCGGCAACGTGATCGGATCGTAGTGACTGGTGATCGCGACCATGCCCGTGCCTTCCAAGCGGATGTTGAACAACCCACCGGCCAACATCGCGGTCATCTTCTTCATCATTTTGATGTTGTAGTTCAATGACATTTCGAACGCGAGGAGGTCGTTTCCGTTGACGCAGATCGCTTCGTTTTGCAGCTCGAGGATGGTGATTTTCTTTCCGCTGTCGGCGCAGAAAACGGAGCCTTTGCCACTGACTTTCGTGAGCGCCGTGCCTTCGCCGGAGACCGCTTTCTTCAGCAGATTGCCCAATCCCTGCGACAGAATTCCTTCCCGCTCGAACTTCACATTGCCCGTGTAGGCGATCATCGAACCCATCTTTGTCCACACCTCGCCGTTGAGGTTGATGTCCAACATTCGGTCCGATTCCAGTTCAAACAGTCCCTGATTGAGGTCTTTGTCCCGCGTTTTTTCCAAGAAGCGGTCGAGGGAATAGCGTCTTTCACTCATCGTGAGATCCTTCAGGTCATGGTGATAAAAAGAGAACAGCGTCGGACTGCACGCCCACAACGCCATTGAACGCGTCGAGAAGGTGCCACACCAACGGCAGTGTAGCGATTCCAGCGGAACCGGTTGCGTCTCGGAGGGTTTCATCCGTGCGAGCGGGTTGCTGAGAGCGTAGAATCATCCTACCGATGATTTCCAAATGCGATCTCTCCCGCCTGCGTTCCCAACCACGCACCAAAGCATGAGACCTGTCCTAGTGAATGCATCTCGCTTCCTTGTTGACAACCAACGCGACGATCAGCTTCTCGAAGTGATCGCCCTCGGCCATCGTTCTCATTCGCCAAATGGCCGATTCCGCCGGGCCGTTTCTGCGACAGCCAATTGTCTGCTCGTCGTTTGCATTTTGTTTGCAGCATCTCTCACACCCGCGTCCGTTTTCGCGGCCAGTTACGACGACGCGGTGCAGCAATTTCGAAACGGCCAGTACGACGCCGCCGCAACGACTGCCGCAGCGGAAGTCGAGCGAGGCGTCTGGAGCGAACGTTGGCCGCGGTTGTTGATCCAGTGCCAACTCACTCAAGGTGACTACGCCGACGCTCTGCAAACCTATCGTGAAGCCCTGAAGCGATACCCGACCAGCATCGCACTGCGGTACATGGGACTGGATGTTTTGCGGTTCAATGGCTTGCACGATGAAGTCGGCACGGCAGAAGCGGACTTGTTCGCACAAATGCAACGTGCTTTCGCGGGATACATCACTCGCGACAACCTGATCGCCGCGGGTCGCTTTCTAACGGGACGTGGCGAAGACGCTCGCGAGGTTTTGGAAATGTTCTATGACCGGGTGCGTGACCGCGACCCGGAATACCTGGACGCCTATTTGGCCACCGCCGAACTGGCGATTCGAAAAGGTGATTTCCAGGTCGCTGCGAACACGCTTCAAGAAGCATTGAAATTGGAGGAAGAAACTCCCGACCTGCATCATTTGTTGGCCAAGGCGTTGGAATCTAGCGATGGCCAGGCCGCTGGCGAACAAATTGCAATCGCACTTCGCATCAACTCACAACATCTGCCTTCGCTGCAATGGTTGGCCGAACGAGCAATCGATCGCGAACGATACGACGAGGCCAAAGACATCGCGAACCAAATGCTTCAGATCAATCCACATGAACCATCGGCATGGGCATTGATGGCGGTCATCTCGCACTTAAGAGGCGAATACGACGTCGAAAAATTGATGCGTGCCGCGGCCTTGTCGACCTGGGAACAAAACCCAAACGTCGATCACCTGATCGGTCGAAAGCTTTCTGAGAAGTATCGTTTTGCCGAAGGTGCCGCGTATCAAAACCTGGCACTCGACTCCGATCCGTTGCACTTGGCCGCCAGCTTTCAACTCGCGCAAGACATGCTGCGACTGGGCGAGGAAGAGATCGGTTGGGAAATCGCGGGGGAGGTGGCCAAAGCAGATCCATACAATGTGGTTGCGTACAACTTGATGACGCTACGCGACCGCACCGCGAAGTTCACTGTGCTGAAGCAAGACGGCATCCAAGTCCGAATGGACGCGATAGAAGCCAAGCTTTATGGCGATGCCGTGATGGACTTGCTTTTGGATGCCAAGCAAGTCTTGTGCGAGAAGTACGACGTGATGCCGGACAAACCGATCTTGGTCGAGATCTTCCCGCACCAAAACGACTTTGCCATTCGCACGTTTGGTCTGCCGGGTGGGGCAGGGTACTTGGGCGTTTGTTTCGGCCGAGTCATCACGGCGAACAGCCCCGCGTCCCAAGGCGAACGGCCATCGAACTGGAAAAGCGTTTTGTGGCACGAGTTCTGTCACGTGGTCACGCTGGAGAAAACCAACAACCGAATGCCACGTTGGCTCAGCGAAGGCATCTCGGTCTACGAAGAACGCCAACGCAATCCGTCGTGGGGCGAGAAGATGTCGCCTCAATACCGATCGATGCTGCTCTCGGACGATCTGACTCCGGTCAGCGACTTGAGCGCGGCGTTCCTTTCGCCGCCATCCGCGATCGCGTTGCAATTCGCTTACTACGAATCGTCTTTGGTGATCGAGTTTCTGATCGAACAACATGGTCATGACGCTCTGCTGGCAGTGCTTGATGATTTGTCGGCGGGCATCCCGATCAACGATGCCTTGACCCGGCACACTGGATCGCTGCAACGACTCGACGCTCAGTTCGATACTTACGCGAAAAAACGAGCCAACCAATTCGGAAGCCTGGTCGATTGGTCACGCGACACGCTGCCCGAAAGCGGTGATTTGGCGACTTGGAAAGGTTGGATTCGAGCGAACCCGACCAACTACTGGGGCCTGCGAGAACTGGCGAAAAGCGCCATCGAAGGAGAGCAGTGGGAACAGGCTCTCATCCCGCTTTGTCGAATGCAGCAATTGGGCGTGCTCACTGGCGAACGCGGCGGTCCGCTGGAATGGCTGGCCCGAGCCCACCGTGAATTAGGCCATGACCGCCAAGAAATCCGAGCGATTCAAGACAATTTGGCACAATCCAGCGATGCTTTGCCGGCTTTGCGGCGTTGGATCAATATTGGCCAATCTGAAGAGCAATGGGAAAACGTTCTGGACGCCTCGCAGCAGGCGCTCGCGATCCAGCCCTTGCTGCCCGAATTCCATCTCGCATCCGCGACCGCCGCCGAAAAACTCGATCGCCACGATTTGGCGGTGGAAGCTTTGTCGGCGTTACTTGCATTGGATCCGGTGGATCCCGCGGCGTTGCACTTCCGTCTGGCCAATGCCTACGACGAACAAAACGAGTCCTTCCCCGCGAAACACCATGCACTGATGGCGTTGGAATTGGCCCCCCGCTACCGAGATGCTCACCGCTTGCTGTGGAAACTGCACCACGTGACATCGGAAGAGAATCCGGCGGACGCGGAACAGAATGATGCCGAGAATGTGCCAACCGTCGAAGAGGAGGAAGCTCTATGACTCCTAAAAACCTCAACCTAATGGGCATCTTGCGAGCACTTGCTCGGGGCAGCGTCCATTCCCATTCACCTCTCCCCCGACCATCGTCGGGGGAGAGATCGGACGCGGCGTTCAGCCGTCGTCCGGGTGAGGGGGCGGATCACATGGCGGTCGAAATCGCTACGCCACAGAACGTCCCATGTCGCTCGGACGCCCCCTCACCCGAGCAACGCCTGAAGGGCGTGCTCGACCTCTCCCCCAATGAAATTGGGGGAGAGGTGACAACTGCGTTCACGGTCGGTGACAAGACGCAAACCCGCCAGCAATCCACCCCTCTAACCTTTTCTCACAAACCGTTCGGCCATCGTCGCTGGATTTTGGCCGCGTTGATTGTCTTGATGGGCGGGGCTGCGTTTGCCCAACGAGGTTACTGGGGGCGCCGCAACCGATCTCTTCCCGCCGACCGCAATGGTGTCCCGACTTGGGAAGTCGATCCGCGATTCCCCAAGGACTGCTTCACGTTCGTTCGAATCGAATACGATTCCTACGGCGGACGTGGGCGAGGTGGCGGAGGCTGCTGGACCGACTATCCCGACAGTGATCTCAACTTCTCACTTCGATTGCAACAACTCACCTCCATGAAGGTCAATCCGGATCCGGTTGTCCTGCGACTGACCGACGAAGAACTGTTCGACTACCCATTCATCTACATCATCGAACCCGGTGGTCTCGTCTTCTCTGACGAAGAAGTGAAAGCACTCCGCAAGTATTGCCTCAACGGTGGCTTCCTGATGGTGGATGACTTCTGGGGCGACTCCCAATACGAAAACATGCGGAGCGAACTCAAACGCGTGTTCCCCGATCGCGATCCATTTGAGGTCCCTCTGGAACACGAGATCTTTCAAATCGTTTACCCACTCAAAGAAAAACCTCAGGTCCCCGCGATCAACTCCGCCAGACGCCGCGCCGATGGCAGTGTCGGTTCGTGGGAATGGTCGCGTGACGGAAGCGACACCAGTGTCCCTCACTATCGCGCCATCACCGATGACGAAGACCGCATCATGGTTTTCATCTGCCACAACACCGACTTGGGCGACGGCTGGGAACGAGAAGGCGAAGACCAATGGTACTTCGATGAGTTCTCGGTCAAGAAAGCCTATCCGATGGGCATCAACATCGTGACCTATGCGATGACCCACTGAGTCATTCCTTTGTATCAACCACCGACGGTTCCGACGCTCCTCCAACCCGATTGCACTTCATGACAACGGATACCATGACCCACGAAGACGAAGCCCAAGTGGTGGAGCAAATTCGCGACGGACGAGAGCGAATTGTCCGAGAACTATCCAAGGTCATCATCGGCCAAGAAGAAGTCATCGAGCAACTTCTGATCTGTTTGTTCGCCGGCGGCCACTGCTTGATCACCGGTGCACCGGGGCTCGCAAAAACTTTGCTGGTCAGCAGCGTCGCGAAAATCTTTCATTTGAATTTCCAACGAATTCAGTTCACCCCCGACTTGATGCCAGCCGACATCACCGGGACTGAGATCCTGGAACAATCCGCCGATGGTCACCGGCAACTGCAGTTCGTCAAAGGACCGATCTTCGCCAACGTGATCTTGGCCGATGAGATCAACCGAACACCGCCCAAGACACAAGCCGCGCTGCTCGAGGCGATGCAGGAACATCAAGTCACCGCGGGCGGCCAACGTTTTGAACTGGAAGAACCGTTCTTCGTCTTGGCGACGCAAAACCCGATTGAGATGGAAGGCACCTACCCGCTTCCCGAAGCCCAACTCGATCGTTTCTTGTTCAATGTTTTGATCGACTACTTGCCGCCCAAGGACGAGTTGGCCGTGGTCATGCAAACCACGTCGACCAAGCCGGAACCGATCGAGCCGATCTTCACCGGCGAAGACGTCGCGAGATTCCACGCCGCGGTTCGACGCGTTCCGATCGCGGAATCAATCGCCGCTTACGCCGTGCGTTTGGTCGCCGCGACTCGGCCTGGTCGTGATGGAACGCCAGACTTCGTTAACCAATACGCTTCCTGGGGTGCGGGTCTGCGGGCCGCCCAAACATTGGTGCTCGGTGCCAAGGCGAGAGCATTGCTCAACGGCCACGCTCACGTCCGAACCGAAGACATCCAGGCTCTTGCTCACCCAACGCTTCGACACCGAGTCCTGCTGAGTTATCGAGCCGAGGCCGAAGGTTTCAACGTTGAGAACTTGGTCACACGACTTCTTCAAGAAATCCCCACGGAAGTCTGATTTGAGCTGGTTTCAACGTCAATCTCGCTCGTCGGGCAAAGCTACCAACGGCAGCACGGGCACTTTCCAGGGCAACTTATCCAAGCCCTCGCGAGCGACCGCTTCGTCGGCGGACGGCACCGGTGAAACCGCTGCCTCCATGGACCCGCATGCGCTGATGCGGATCAAGAACCTGCAACTACGATCCAAGCTCGTCGTGGAAGGTTTCTTTGGCGGACTGCACCGAAGTCCTCTTCACGGGGCCTCGGTCGAATTCAGCGAATACCGAGCCTATTCGCCTGGTGATGATCCACGAGGACTGGACTGGAAACTGTTCGCTCGCACGGACCGCTATTACATCAAGAAGTTCGAGGACGAAACCAACCGACGCTGCTACTTGTTGGTCGACCAAAGCCAGTCGATGGGTTACGGGTCGCTCGAATACACCAAAATGGAATACGCGAGAACGTTGGCTGCGACACTTGCTTACTTCCTTACCTTGCAACGCGACCATGTTGGACTGATGACGTTCGACGAAGCGATCGCGGATGTTGTTCCGGCTCGCAGTCGAGCCGGCCACCTGCGTCAGATCCTCGCCTGCTTGGCTCGCCCAACCTCGGGATCCGGAACCGACGTCAACGGACCGATCTCTCAAATTGCCGCAATCACGCGCCGCCGCGGTTTGGTGGTGCTGATCAGCGACATGCTATCGCCGACCGAGGACCTGCAACGTTCACTCGCACTGCTGCGTTCGCGACAACATGAAGTGATCGTGCTGAGAATTCTGGATCCAAACGAAGTGAATCTTTCGGTGGACGAATCCAAGGTCATGGTGGACATGGAAACGGGACGCAAGATCCAAGTTGATCCCGATGCGACTCGCAAAGCCTATCAGTCCGCCTTCCAAGAACACGCCGAGCAGATCGAATCGATTTGCAACGCCGTCGGAGCCGCGATCTACACCAGCACGACCGATCGACCGCTGCAGGAAGCGTTGTCTGATTTCGTTTCCGCTCATCAAAGGCGAGCGGTAGGTGCTAGTCGATCAGGCATGCTGAGTTCAGGAGGAACCTCCGGATGAGCATGCTCGCCCCGTTTTTCCTGGCCGGTGCACTGGCCGTCGCCGCGCCAATCCTGTTCCACCTGATTCGGCAGCATCCCAAGGGCGCCGTGCCATTCAGCTCGGTGATGTTCCTGCGAGAAGTCCCGCCGCGACTGACCCGTCGCAGCCGCTTGGACCAGTGGCCATTGCTGCTCCTTCGAGCACTGTCGTTGCTATTGTTGGCTGCCGCCTTTGCTCGACCGTTTCTGCGTGGTGCCGACGACCAGTTCAATAACACACCCGTCCGGCGAATCGCGGTGTTGGTTGACCGCAGTGCCAGCATGCAACGAGAAGACCTGTGGGAACAAGCGATCAAAAAGGCTGAAGCGGTCCTCACCGACCTTTCGGCGCAAGATCAATTCGCGGTGTTTGTCTTCGACAACAAAGTCGATCGCATCTGGGAAACGTCGCTCGCGGCAACGTCCGATGAACGCCAAAACGCTCTCGCTCTGCAAGCTCTCACGGAAATCCAACCCACATGGCGAGCCACCGATCTCGGATCCGCGCTTCGCGAAGCCGCCGATTGGGCACAGTGGCCAACCGAGTCACGGACGCCGGGTGAAGACGGATCAGCCGATGGTGAAGCGATCACACGAGGGCAGCTACCCGGTCCCGCCAGCATCGTTTTGATTTCCGATCTGCAAGACGGATCCAAAATCGAGGCACTGCAGCAAAACACCTGGCCGGAACAAGTCACCTTGGACATCCGGCGTGTGGTGCCGAAAGAACAAGGCAATGCCACCGCGATCATGATGAATGATCAAACCCTGGAGAACTTGCAAGAATCATCCGCCTCCGATGCCAATCGTAAACTGCCGGTCCGTGTCGTTAATTCCAAACTCGCTTCCCAGTTCGATCTGAAGTTGCAATGGAAGGACGCGAGTGACAATCAGACGATTCAGGTCGAAGCCGACGCGACCCAGATTGTCCGTCTCGATCAACCGGCGGATTCAGTCACCGCGATGGTGCTGTCCGGTGACAACTCGCCCTTTGACAACACCATCCACTGGGTCGCTCCCGAGAAACGCTCGTATCGACTGCTACATGTCGGCGGCACTCCAGACGATCCTCGCGAAAGTTTGTTTTATTATCTGGAACGCGTTCCTCTGGACAACGCAACCCGAACGGTCTCGATGGAAACCGTCACGGTCGCTCAGTTGCCAACGGACTTGGATCCGCGTGAATGCCCGTTGGTTGTGGTCAGCGACGTCGCCAACAACGATGCGTTCACGAACGCGATTCAAACCTACACGGAAGCGGGTGGCCGGGTGTTGTTCGTGATGGATGCTTCCGACGATGCGTCCGATGTATTGGCCTGCATTGAAACCATCACCAACGACAAGTCGCTCTCTGCCAAAGAAGCATCCGTCGACGACTACGCCATGTGGTCGCGAGTTGATTTCTCATCGCCCCTATTCGCGTCGATGGCAGACCCACAATTCAACGATTTCAGCAAAATCCAATTTTGGAATTACCAAAACGTTTCCGGACTCGAAGAAGCCGGTTGGAACATCCTGGCAACGTTCGATTCAGGAGCTCCGGCACTGGCCCAATCAGGCAACGTTTGGTTGCTGACTACGGGTTGGCAACCATCGTCGAGCCAATTGGCGTTGTCGACCAAGTTCATTCCGTTGATCGCTCAGATGTTCTCTGGCAACGAAGGAACGGCGAGGTACGTGGCCGGACACGTGGTGGGAACGCCGCTTCCGTGGCCGCCAACCGAAGATGCTGAACTGGTTCGCTCGGACGGTGCGTCATCGCCTTACGAACAAGCCTCTGACGCTGACTTCATCGATCGTCCCGGCGTTCATCAATTAAAAATGCCGGGCGAAGAACTCATCACATTCGCGAGCAACCTGGCCGAGTCCGAGAGCCAAACCGACGCGATGGACGAAGACACGCTCGAACGTTTGGGCATCGGACTGGGTGAAGCCGCCACGGCAGAAAAACTGACTCAAGCGACTCTGCAACTTCGAGATCGCGAATTGGAAAGCAACCAACGTTTGTGGCAATGGTTGTTGCTCGCTGCGATTGGAATGTTGGTGATCGAAACCCTCTGGGGAGGACGCTATGCGAAACGAATTGCTTGATTGCATCGATCCCGTGATCCGTCGAATGCGACGACTGCGTTTTTGGCAATCACTCGGCTGGCTGGCGTGGGCCATCGCGCTGATCGTCCTCCTTTGGCTGGTGTGGACACAGCGAACGTTTGCATTCCTATCGTCGATGACGCTCTCGACCTCATCGCTTTCCACGTCTGTCGCGATCGTGTCGACGTTGGTGATCGCGATGTTGGTTTGCTTGATTGCCGCTCGCTTGCGCATTCGAAACGTCCAATCCGTCGCTCGAAAGATCGAAAACCGATACCCGGATCTGGACCAGCGTCTGATCACCGCCGTCGATGATTCGGTTGCCAAGCAGCCCGACAACTATCTGAATCAACGTGTGATGCGAGAGGCACGCGAACACGCCCGTCGCAACGATTGGCCAGATGTCGTGTCGTCACGTTGGCTGTGGGTCAACCGACTGTTTGGATTGTCGGGAACGCTGGCGACGCTCACCTTGGCGGCTTTCTTTCTCCTGGCCGAACCAGACTCATCGGCCAAAGCGTCATCCGTTGTGCTACCCAAACCTGACGTGGTGATCCAACCCGGCAGCACCGAAATTGAACGCGGCACGAACTTATTGGTGACGGCGGAATTCCAAGCCGATTGGATCGATCGTCAATCCGCGGTGGAACCCGAACTCGTCCTCACGGCAATCGACAATCAACCAGTCGCGAATGCGACAGACGCCGAAACGATCGCAGAGGACCAAGCTGAACCGCGTGTTGCACGACTGCCAATGCGGCGAAGCATGGCTGACCCGATCTGGGGCGGTTTGGTTCCTGAAGTCGATGAGTCCTTCACCTACCGAGTCGCACTGCCTCACTGGTCAAGCGAAGAATACCGGGTCGAAGTGTTCGAATATCCGGCCGTCACGCGAAGCGATGCAGAGATCGACTACCCCGAGTTCACCGGGCTCGAGAACCGCCGCATCGAAGACACCGTGCGAGTCTCGGTGGCCAAGGGCAGCGAAGTCACATGGTGGGTTCGAGTCAACAAACCAATCACGTCAGCCCGACTCTTGCCCAAGCCATACAAGAAAAACGAAGAGCACTACGAAGACGCATCTCCGTTGGAGTTGACCCAAGATACTGAGCGTCCTTTGTGGTGGTCGGTCGCAATCCAAGTGGAGGAAAGCCAACGATTCGACGTGGAACTGAAGGACGACAAAGACCGGTCGAATCAGCTATCGACTCAGTTCATTGTCCGAATGCTGCCCAATCAGTCGGCAAAGATTCGCCCCACGGTTGGCGGCGACGTCTCCGTCTCGGCATTGGAAGAGTTTCTCATCGCCGCGGAAGTCCGAGACGACCACGGGCTCTCCCGCGCGGGCGTTTCGCTGACGTTCGCCGGCAAACCGCCGCAGGACATTGTGTTGGCCGAAAACATCGCTGCCAATCAAAAGCAAACGATCCAGCACATGGTCGACATGGAATCGCTCGAGGCCAAACCCGACGATCTGCTGTCGTATTCCTTTTGGGCCGAGGACAAGGTCGCTGGTGAATCCTCTGAGACCGAAGTCCGTCGCACACAGAGTGATCTGTACTTTGCCGAAGTCCGACGTTTCGAAGATATCTTTCGTGAGGGCGATCCCCAAGCCAGCCAACCTTCCGAACCGTCTGAGCCAAGCGAACAAGAACAACAAGCCGAAGAGCTGATTGAAACGCAAAAGCAAATCATCCAGGCCACCTGGAAACTACTGCAATCGACCGTTCGCTGGAACGAGCAAACGACAGCGGACGTTCGTGTGATCGCTGACTCGCAACAAGACCTCATCGCTCAATTGGACGAACTGGCTCAAGAGCTCACCGAAGACGAAGCCAAGCAGCATGCAGCCAACGTCCGACGATCGATGCAGTCCGCCGTTACGGAATTGAACAGAGCGATCGAGACAAGCGACCGTGAACCATTGTCTGCTGCCGTGGTCGCGGAACAATCCGCTTACGCCGGTCTGCTTCGGATGCGAGCCAGTGAATTCGAAGTCACGCGTTCACAACAGCAGCAACCCAGCCAAGGCTCCGCGGGACAACAAAGCAAACAACAACAACTCGACGAATTGGAACTGGACCAAGAAGAGGACCGCTACGAAACGCAGCAGCAAGCTCAGATGACGCCGGAGCAGCAAGCTCAACGTGAGACGCGTCAAGTCCTTAGCCGGTTGAGTGAACTCGCCCGTCGCCAACAAGACCTCAATGAGGAACTGGCTCAGCTTCAATCCGCGATGCAATTGGCGGACGACGAAGAAGAAAAGGAAGAACTCCGCCGGCAACTCGAACGTCTTCGCGAGCAACAGCAGGACATGCTTCGTCAAACTGATGAACTGATGGAACGCATGAACTCACCCGAGAACGCATCCAACATGCAGGAAGCCAGCGAACAACTCGAACAGACACGTGAAAACATTCGCGAGGCTGGCGAAGCGATGGAACAGCAAGATGCGGCTACGGCTTTGTCCAGCGGCAAACGTGCCGAGCGCGAACTCGAATCCGTCCGCGAAGAAATTCGCGAACAGGCCGCCGGCCAGTTCAACGAAGCGATGCAGTCAATGCGGGACCGCGCTCGCGAATTGAACACGGAACAAGAGGAACTCGAGGAACAGTTGTCGGAGATGGACGCTCCCAGCGAATCGCCCGGTTTGCGATCCAGCGGCAACCGCGAAGAACTCAAGGACGCTCTGACCGCGCAGCGTGAGTCACTGGGTGAATTGATGGAGGACATCGAAGAGGTCGTCCAAGAAGCCGAAGAGTCCGAGTCGTTGCTCGCGCAAAACTTGTACGACGCGTTTCGCGAAACACAACAACGCCGGACGCAAGAACGACTCGATGCCGCCAGCCAACTTCTCCAGCGTGGCTTTGATGCGCAGTCTCAGCAAATGGCGGGACAAGCGGGCGAAGCGATCGAGGAATTGAGCGAGAAAATCGAATCCGCCGCCGAAAGCGTGCTGGGCAACGAAGCGGAAGGCTTGCAACGCGCGGCGAATTTGGCCGAGCAATTGGAATCCGCCGTGGAAGACGAAATCCAGCAAGCACGCGGGGATGATCCCAACGGGGAAGGGCAGGGCGGAACCTCAGAGCCATCGGAACGCCAGCCCGGAGAAGAAGAACCCCAGCAGGGACAACGCGCTGAGAACCAGCCAGGCCAAGGTCAAGAGCCAGGGCAATCCGGCCAGCAACAACCCGGACAACAACAAACCAGCGAGGAAGGCCAACCGGGCCGAGGTGGCCCCGGTCAGCCGCAGGATGAACAAGAGCCAGGCGAGCCAACTGCCGGTGGAGAAGCAAGTAACTCAGAAACACCAAGCAACCAATCACCAGGAGAGCAATCGCCTGGCGAATCGGAAGGTGGCCAACCATCAAATTCGCCTTCCCAGTCCACCTCGCCGGGGCAGGGTGGGGCAGGGCAGGGCGGACAAGCTCAAGATGGAGAATCTTCGTCCGAGCCGACTCCAGGTGAACCATCCGAGAACACCGAACCGCAAGAATCCACCGAGCGTCCGCAAGGACCTCCCGGTCTTCGCCCCGCCTCACAACCGCAGCAAGGCCAACCACAAGAAGGCCAGTCACAGTCTCCCTCCATGTCGCCCACCGCGGGTCAATCCGGCGGTGCCAATCCGACGGCCGCCGAAGCTCCATCGTCCTCTCCCAGCAACTTCACTTCACCGCTGACCGGCGAAGGGTTTCGTGAATGGTCCGATGGTTTGAGAGACATCGAACAGATGGTTTCCGATCCCGAACTGCGTTCTCGAGCCACACGGATTCGGGAACGAGCCCGCGACATGCGTGAAGAGATTCGCCGCGAATCCAAACCGCCTCAATGGGATTTGGTCGAGGAAATGATTGTTGAGCCGATGCGAGAACTCAAACGCGATCTCGCCGAAGAATACATGCGTCGCAGTGCCAAGAAACAATCGCTCGTTCCGATCGATCGTGATCCGGTTCCGGATCAATACTCCGAAGCCGTGCGACGTTACTACGAACGAATCGGGAGCGGGCTTTGAACGACGCTTTGGATTCATCTGACAACTGGACCCAGCATTTGGTGTGGGGTGCACCGGAGTGGATCGTCCCCGCCGCGATCCTCGCGGTCGTGCTCGCCGCTGCGATTGGCTGGTCCTACACCCGATCTCGCGCATCCACCCCAATTCGCGTGCTCGCGGCAACGCTGAAGCTGATCGCGGTTGCATTGATGCTGCTGTGTTTGCTTCAGCCAATGTGGCGAGGCGAACGTCCTCGACCGCAGGCCAACTTGTTTCCGATCTTGGTTGACACCAGCCAGAGCATGCAGCTTCAAGACGCGGACGAAGAGCTTTCACGAGGCCAGAACTTTGCCAACACATTGGCCGCCGACTCCGACTGGCGAGTTCAATTGGAACAGACTTTTGACGTCCGCTTGTTCGGTGCAGATTCACGATTGAGCCGCTTGGCCGACATCGACACGATCGAGTTCAATGGCATGCAATCATCCATGCAAACATCAATCGATGCTCTGTCGCAACGACTGAAAGGACGTCCTGTGGCTGGTGCGTTGCTGTTCAGCGACGGCAATCTCACCGATCCCTCGGTGGAACAAATCGCCAGCACCGATTTCCCGTTCCCGATCTTCCCCGTGCTGCCGGATGCTCCGACCACACCGACCGACTTGCGATTGGAACGAGTCAGCGTGACTCAAAGCGATTTTGAGACGTCGCCGATGACCGTTCGCGCTGATGTGATGGCGACTGGACTGAAAGACCAAGAGGTAGTCGTTCAGTTGCTCAACGCATCAGGGACTTCCGTCGAAGAGAAGACCGTCACGATTGAAAAGGAAGGCGAACTGCAATCGGTTACGTTTCGTTTCCGCCCCGAACAATCAGGAACCCAATTCTATCGAGTGTTGGCCTTCACTCCGTCTCAACGTAAATCCATCCGTTCTCAAATCGACGAAGGCAGCGCGTGGCTGGAAGGGTCTTCGGGCGATGAAGCCACGTTGCGAAACAACCAACGTTGGATCGACGTTCAACCTCGGCGTGGCCCGTTCCGAATCCTTTACCTGGCCGGACGTCCCAACTGGGAATTCAAATTCCTTCGGCGTGCACTGCAGAGCGACGCTGAAACGCAACTCGTGGGACTGCTTCGAATCGCGGACAAGGAGCCAAAATTCAGTTTCCGTGACAAAGGCGTCAACAGCAGCAATCCGTTGTTCGCTGGCTTGGGCGAGGACGAGGAAGAGACCCGAGAGCAATACGATGAAGCGGTCATGATCCGATTGGGCGTCAAAGAATCCGAAGAGCTCAGCCAAGGATTTCCCGAAACGTCGGAGGAATTGTTCGCCTATCACGGAATCATTCTGGACGACATCGAACCAGAGTTTTTCACACAAGATCAAATGTTGCTTCTGCGACAATTCGTGAGTCTGCGAGGCGGCGGGTTGCTGATGTTGGGCGGCCAAGAATCATTCAACGATGATTCCTTCGGGAAGACACCTCTGGGCGAACTGTCCCCCGTCTACGCACCACGCAATCGGTCCGACCGACCAGCTCCCGGTGGCAAATGGTCCATCACCCGCGAAGGCATGCTGCAGCCTTGGCAACGACTACGCGAGACGGAAGCCGCTGAAAAGCTGCGACTGTCGAAGATGCCACCTTTCCGCGTGACTCATGAAGTCGGCGACATCAAACCCGGAGCCATCGAACTGGCTCAATTGGAAACAAGTTCTGGCCGCCCCGCACCCGCATTCATCACCCAGCGATTCGGAAAGGGCCGAACGGCGGCCATGCCAATCGGCGACTACTGGCGATGGTCGATGCGGAAAAACCAATACGACAACACGAGCGAAGTCAGCGACGATCCTGCTCAGGCATGGCGTCAAATGGCACGTTGGTTGGTGGGCGAAGTCCCTCGCCGCGTGGAACTGACCATCGAACCAGATGGCTCGACCGGATCCACCAACCTGCGAGTCTTGGTGCGAGACGAATCGTATCTGCCGATGGAAAATGCAACGGTGACGCTCAACGTGACTGGTGAAGATGGCGTTTCAATCCCGCTTACCGCTCGTCCCGATGCAAACGAACTTGGAACCTACGCCGCAACGTTTGTCTCGCGTGACTCCGGTCGGTTCACGGTTTCAGCCGATGCGAAAGCAGCCGACCAAAGCTTCATCGGAAACGACGAAGGCGGCTGGGTCAGCGATCCCGGCATGGAAGAAACCCAGCGATTGTCGTGGAACATAAGCTGGCTGGACAACTTGGCTGAATCCACCGGTGGTGAAGTCCTGCGAGTGTCGAACCTGGGTGACTTTGTCAGCGACCTTCCCAATCGAGAAATACCGGTGACCGAGACTTGGGTCTATCCTCTTTGGCACCAAACATGGGTGATGCTACTCGCGATGGCCTGCCTGTGCGGCGAATGGGGACTTCGAAGATGGAAGGGACTCGCATGAGCAACCGATCAAATATGCTTCGTGGAAAACACTGGGCCAAACTTGGCATTGCGACCGCATTGTGCTTGCCCACGTCAACTTTGGGCTGGGGACAAGACACATCGTCAGCCGAAGTAACCGCCTCATCCGAAGCAAGCCAACAACCCGAATCGGCTGATTCAAAAGAAAGCGAACTCATTCGCGGCGATTTGATTGTCGTTGTCGGCGCGGCGGGCGAAGAATCGTATGAGCCCGTCTTCCGTGAGTGGTCCGACACGTGGACGAAACTTGGGAAAACGGCAAAGCTGAACACGATTCGAATTGGCGAGGCGTCTTCGAACAACGAACAGAGTGATTTGCAATTGCTGGAGCAAGCCTTGCAAGATTTGGAAACGGATTCCCCTCGACCGCTTTGGATTTCGCTCATTGGTCACGGAACCTTTGCCCGTAGCGTCGCCAAGTTCAACCTGCGAGGTCCGGATGTTTCCGCGGGCCAAATGAAGAACTGGTTGGCCGGTTTCAAGCGTCCCGTTGTGGTCGTCAACAACGCTTCATCGAGCGGTCCGTTCATCAACGCATTGTCCGGCCCCAACCGAATCATCGTCACCGCAACCAAGAGCGGCAACGAACAAAATTTCGCGAGGTTCGGCCAGTACTTCGCAGAAGCTCTTGCGGCGATTGATTCCGATCTCGATCACGATGACGCTGTTTCGATTCGCGAAGCGTTTGTCAGAGCCAGCAAGGATGTCGAGCTTTTCTACGAAACGGAAGACCGGATCGCGACGGAACACGCGTTGATGGATGACAACGGCGATGGCTTGGGCACGAAGGCGGACGACCTTCGCAGGAAAGTACTCACACCGGAACAGTTGGCAAAGCTCGATGGGAAACAGGCGGGCCGAATGACGATCGCCCCGGTTGCCAACTCATTGAATTGGACCGACGATCAACTCAAACGCCGCGATGAATTGGAAGACCAGCTGGATACGCTTCGTATGCAACGGCTTTCTGATCCCGCCGCGTTTCCTGACAACCAATGGGCGGACCACCTCGAGAAAATCTTGGTCCCGCTCGCCGAACTCTACCACGAAGTTGAAAGCAACTCGCCTCCATGAATTCACCCGCTCGATTGAAAGCTTCTGTCTGCGTCGACGCTGTTCTCGAAAACCTGTCCACCGTTGATGCGATGAAGCTGGTCGCTGAGTGTGGCTATCCCGCCTTCGAATTTTGGAAGTGGTGGGACAAAGACCTGGACGCTATCAATCAAGCACGCGAAGAGTTGCAGCTTCAAGTCGCCGCCGTCTGCACGAAGTTCATCAGTCTGGTGGATCCCGACGTGCGAGCTGAATACCTGGCTGGCTTGAAGGAATCCATCACCGCGGCCGGGCAACTGAATTGCCCCGTGCTGATCTCGCAAGTCGGCGATGCGCGACCGGGTGTCGACCGGGCCGAGCAACGAGATTGCATGGTGGCGGGTTTGAAAGAAGCCGCACCAATGCTGGAAGATTCCGGCGTTGTGCTGGCAATCGAACCTCTCAACGAGCTGATCGATCATGCTGGCTACTACTTGGTCCGCAGTGACGAAGCGTTCTCAATCATCCAAGAGGTCAACAGTCCCAACGTGAAGGTGACGTTTGACATCTATCACCAGCAGATCAGCGAAGGCCATGTGATCGCCAATTTGACGAAGAACGTTGATGCGATCGCTCACTGTCATGCCGCCGGCAACCCCGGTCGGCATGAACTCGATCGAGGCGAATTGCATTACCCGTCCATCTTCGCGGCGATCGCCGACACCGGCTACTCCGGCCACGTTGGGCTGGAGTATTGGCCGGTCAACGATGCCGCCGCGGGGCTTCGCGAAGCGGCGTCGTGGATCAAGAAGGTTTGAACTTCTTCTTGCCACGTTTCGCGGTTGGTGCGGTGCTTCCGTTGTTGCGAGACTTGTTGCCGAACGAACGCTTTCCGCCACTGAAGCTCTTGCCGCCCGAACCACCGTTGCCGGAGAACTTGCCTTTGCGGAAACCTTCCTTGCGGAAGTTACCGCGACGGCCATCGCCTTCGAAGTCATCGACGACGTCACCGGCTTCTTCAAGGTTCAACCGTTTGCCGGCAACCCAAGTCTTGCGAAGCGTTTGATAGATGTCCGAGGGCATGCCTTCGGGCAGGTCGATCAAGGTGTGCGAATCGCGAATGTTGATTGGCCCGATGTATTCGCCATCGATACCAGCTTCATTGGCAACCGCACCAACAATGTTGCCGGGTTTGACTCCGTCTTGCCAACCAACATCGAGGCGATAGCGAGTCATGCCTTCTTTGACGGGTGTGAGTGGACGACCTTTGGGGCGACGAGGTCGATCATCACCGAAGGATCCACGGTTACCGCGATCGTTCGAACCGAACGAATCACGCCCACGAGAATTATCTCGCTCGGAACGTTCGCGTTGCTTCTTCGGACGTTCCTTCAACAAGAACGGACGTCCGTTCTGGCTCATTTCGGCCAATGCGGCTGCGATCATCTCCATCGGTTTGCCGGATTCTTCGGCATATTGAGCGATCATGTCCTTGTAGATGGTCAGGTCTTGATCAGCGGAAACATCAGTGATGCGTTGCTTGAAACGCCGCACGCGAGCCTCGTTGATGTCGGCAACCGTTGGAATATCGATGATTTCGATAGGCTGCTTGGTCGTGTTCTCAATGAAGCGAAGCTGACGACGCTGAGCGTTGGTCAAGAAGATGATCGCTTGCCCGCTGCGTCCTGCCCGGCCGGTACGACCGATGCGGTGCACATACGATTCGCTGTCGTGCGGCAAATCAAAGTTGAACACGTGACTGATCCGTGGCACGTCCAAACCTCGAGCCGCCACATCAGTCGCAACCAAAACGTCGAGTTGCCCGCGTTTCAGTTGGTCGATTGTCCGCTCGCGAACTTTTTGTGGCATGTCGCCGTTTAGAGCGATGGCGGAAAACCCTTGCTGGCTCAGTTTTTCGGCAACGCTCAGCGTGGAGTCCTTTGTCTTGGTGAAGACAATCACTCCATCGGTTTCTTCCACTTCCAGGATACGAGTCAACGCGTCAATCTTGTCGCGAGGCGAAACAAACAACGCACGCTGGCGAACTGAAGCAGCGGTGATCGTTTTTGATTTGATCGTGATCCGAGCTGGGTCGTTCAGGTACTCGTCAGCGATCTTGCGAATTGGCTTTGGCAACGTTGCCGAGAACAACGCTACCTGACGTCCTTCTGGCGTCTTTTCGAGGACAAACTGAACGTCCTCCAAGAATCCCATGTTGAGCATTTCATCGGCTTCGTCGAGCACGAGGCAATCGAGCGAACCGAGGTCCAAGGTACCGCGTTTGACGTGATCGATCACTCGGCCGGGTGTTCCGACAACGACTTGAACGCCACGACGGAGCTGCTTCAGTTGGGGTTCGTAGTCTTGACCGCCGTAGATAGCAGCGACCTGAAAACCACTCAGATCAGCACCGTACTTGGTGAATGATCGAGCCACTTGGATCGCCAATTCACGAGTCGGTGCCAGCACCAGGACTTGCGGGCGACGGTTGCGAACATCGACTCGCGACAAGATCGGCAACGCGAAGGCTGCTGTTTTGCCGGTGCCAGTTTGTGACTGAGCAAGAACGTCGCGACCATCCAACATATATGGAATGATTTCGGCTTGGATCGGAGTTGGTTTGTCGTATCCCGATGCGGCAACCGCTTTTTGAACTTCTTCTCGCAGATCCAGGTCTCGGAACAAAGGCTCCGCCGGTTCGTTCGATTCCGGAGCCGCCTTCGCTGGCTCAGCCGCTTGGGCTGATTGATCTTGAGCGGACTTGGCGGGTTGTTCGCGAACGGGTTCAGCTTGCTCCGCAACCACTCGTTGTGAGACAGGCTCTTCGCTCACAACTGGCTCAGGTTGGACAGCTGACTCTGGTTGAGCGACTGGCTGTGCTTCGGCGATCACTTCAGGCTTCGAAGAGGGAGCTAATTCTTTGGCCGGTGCCGGTTCGCTCACAAGCTCAGCAACCATTTCGACTGGCGGAGCGACTGGATTGGGTTCGACTGGTTGCTCTTCGGGTGCGGACTGCTCGGGAACAACCTGTGCGGGCTCAGCGGGCACTTCAGGAGCGGCCACGGCGTTCACTTCCGAGATAACCTGCTCAGCGACTGGTTCTGGTTGCGTCTCGACCGCCACGTCGGCAGCTTCATCGGTGCAGTCGGCTTGGTAGAACAGCAAAGATTCGTCGACAGCCGGCGATGGAATTTCGCTTGGGTCAATCACTGGGTTGGCATAGTGAGCTGCCCACTGTGCCGTTGGATCAACAACCGACTCGGTTGTCGACATTTCAAATGTGTCCTGCGCTTGTTCTTGCGAATTCGACTCGGACGTGGGATCGACCAACGTTTCGTTAGAAGCGGGATGATCAGACATCAAAAAACTCGTGCGGTTAAAAAGGTAGCCGCACTCACGCTGCGTATCGCAGGCGGTCATGGTCGCGGCAGAATTGGTAAGGATGGAATGCCAAACCAGAGGACTCGTTCAGAGCCCTGTACCTGGTTGTCTGCGGTTCAATTCAGTCCTCCTGGACTCTCGAACCTTTGCATTCCGACACAACCACGACGCCGCTTCTCATTCACCAGAAAGAATCCGTCTCAAGCGATCAATCAAGACGCTCAACGGACTGGGTAGCCACTCGGGTCGATACCGAGCGGATCACACTGAAGACCTGTCGCAGAAAAGCCGATTCGCGACGTCAATTTGCACGCCGCCGACTTCTGTGGCCCAGAAGAGTAATTGAATTGCAGATTTTGCAATAGGAGGAAAACCAGAATCTCTATCCGGTTTCCGCGAACGTTGCTTCTGATCCCCTCAACCGCCAACAGCACCATAACGAGCGACGGCAGCCTCTCGCCAGCGTCGGCATCCACCCATCCGATTGGAAATAATCTTGGTATTTCAATTTATCGCGATACTTTCATTTTGAGCGTGTGTTAATCAATGGACTTGGAGCTTTTTTCGTGGATTTCGGAACCGATAATCGGAGATAAGACTCGGAATTCGTCGCAATCGAAGATGAAAGACGCGGTCCAACGCACCGAAACGCCCAAGTTGCAGCCCGCCCAGATCTCATGTCGAGTTTGGCTATTACGGGCAAAGAGGTTCATTTAAGACTCAATTGAGGTACTGATGCACAAACGTTTCTCGCCGTCTCGCGGTTTCACCTTGGTGGAATTGCTTGTGGTCATCGCAATCATCGGCGTGCTCGTCGGATTATTGCTTCCCGCAGTGCAGGCCGCCCGTGAAGCAGCCCGTCGGATGAGTTGCAGTAATAATTTCAAGCAAATTGGCTTGGCTGCTCACAACTACCACTCAGCTTACAACAACCTGCCAGTGCAGGGTTCAGGAACGTATGCCGTCGGCGGACGTGATCCTTGGGATGGCAACCCAAATGGAGACGTCTCCTCCAACTACCGTCTGTCGTACCTAGTTGGCATGTTGCCATTCCTGGAACAACAGGGCCTTTGGGAGCAGATCTCGAACCCCTTGAGCATCAACTCGGACGGAACCGTTCGAAGTCCAGCTTGGCAGGCCATGGGACCTCACCCCGACCGGGTGCAATATCCACCATGGGCGACCGAACTTCCAACATTGCGATGCCCAAGCGATCCGGGCTCCGGTTTGCCGTCGCTCGGACGAACGAACTACGCCGCTTGCCATGGTGACTCGGCTGTCTACTCTCGCGACTCGTACCTTGACGTCGACGAAGTGAGTGAAGGCGGCAGGCTACCGTACATCTCAGACACTGCTCATGCCTCTGCGTCCAGCGCATCACACCGAGGGATGTTTGTCACAGGACGTCACATGAAGTTTCGCGACACACTGGACGGCTTGTCCAACACAATCATGTGCGGCGAAATTGCCACTGACCTTGGTGACAATGACAAACGAACCACAGTTGCCACCAACGTAGGCGCGCACGCTGCACCAAACGAAAAGAATCAGTGTCGACTCAATCCGTCTTATGCTGAACCCTACATTGATCCAGAACGCCCTCAGTTTTGGACCAGTGCGGTAACGAAGCAAGTGGTGTGGGGACGTGGCTACCGTTGGCACGATTACATGCCTCCGTACAGCCAGATGACGACGATCTTGGCCCCCAACGCACAACTTTGTTCAGAAGGAACCGACCACCGCGATGTGGTGTCGCCACCTTCAAGTCGCCACCAAGGCGGTGTTCACGTTTTGATGGGTGATGGTGCTGTCAAGTTCATTACCGATTCAATCGAAGCAGGCAACAAGAACGCACCTCAGGTGTCGGACCGCGCTGGCTCACCTGCCGCCGGAAGTAAAAGCCCATACGGTATTTGGGGAGCCCTCGGATCGCGTTCAGCGAAGGAAGTGATTGACGGCGAATTCTGATTTCGCACTTTTGCAATATGACTGACCTTTCAACTGCATTCCTTTCGTTTTCGAAGGGAGTGCAGTTTTTCCTTTTGTTTTGACTAATTTCTTACCATTGGATGAATTAATGAAGACCTGGATGCTTACCTTCGGAATGTTTTGCTTGTTCGTCGCACCACTCGGATGCGACTCTGGGAGCAACAGCAACATTGTCGACAACACGGACGCGGAAAAGTTGGCGGAATACGAAGCCGCACTCGCGGAGGCCGACGCAATGTCAGAAGGATATGAAGGAACGAAGTAGCGATGAGACGGAAACGAGCAGCCAGCATTATCTGGCCGCTCGTCTTGTATTCAAACGCTCCGGTTCGAATGCCATACCTGCCAGTCCAAAGCAGATTTGGCGATCGAACGGACGAGAATCACAAAGACCATCGACTTCACTGGACTTATCCGTGCAGAGTGACAATCAGCACCTGCAACACAACCATGCAGTCCAGCGGCAATTCGCTTGCTGGACCGCAGTTCTATATTTCTCGCCACCCAAATTAGGAAGGCAAAGATGCGCAGGAACAGACAACAGAGACGAGGTTTCACATTGGTGGAACTCCTCGTCGTGATTGCGATTATCGGCGTGCTCGTGGGCCTCTTATTGCCCGCTGTACAAGCTGCTCGTGAAGCCGCCAGGCGCATGAGCTGCAGCAATAATTTCAAGCAAATCGGCCTGGCTATCCACAACTATCATTCGGCTTACAACAATCTCCCTGTCCATGCATCAGGAACCTATGCCGTGGGCGGGCGAGACCCGTGGGACACTAATCCAGGTCGCGAAATCTCGTCTAACAAGCGATTGTCATTCCTGGTTGGCACCTTGCCGTTTTTGGAACAGCAGGGCCTCTGGGAACAGATATCCAATCCTCTCAGCGTGAATTCGGATGGTTCCACCAAGAATCCACCTTGGCAACCCATGGGGCCTCACCCAGACCGCGTTCAGTATCCACCATGGGCTACCGAAATACCATCATTCCGCTGCCCAAGTGACCCAGGTCGCGGCTTGCCATCACTTGGACGCACAAACTACGCGGCTTGCATGGGAGACTCAGCGGTCTATTCCCGAGACTCATACCTCGACGTGGACGAGGTAGCATCTGGAGCGACATTGCCGTACCAAGCTGACACGGCGCATGTGAATGCATCCAATTCAGCCCAGCGTGGAATGTTCGTTAATGGCCGAGCGGTTCAATTCCGAGATACACTTGATGGCCTCTCCAACACGATTATGTGCGGGGAAATCACTACCGATTTAGGCAACAATGATAAACGCACGACGGTTCCGACCAACACTGGAGCTCACGCGGCGCCAAACGAAAAAAACCAGTGTCGACTGGATCCGTCCTACGCCGAGCCATATGTTGATCCAGAGCGTCCGCAATTCTGGTCGCCGGATGGGCTGACCAAACAGGCCGTTTGGGGCCGAGGCTTTCGCTGGCATGATTATATGCCACCATATTCGCAGATGACCACTGTGCTATCGCCCAACCGCGAACTCTGTTCCGACGGCCGAGACCACCGCGATGTCGTTACACCTCCTTCGAGCCAACACCAGGGTGGAGTGCATGTGTTGATGGGAGACGGAGCAGTCAAATTCGTCACCGATTCGATTGAAGCTGGTAACAAAAATGCACCGCAAGTATCGAACCGAGCTGGGTCGCCACCACCGGGTAGCCCCAGTCCTTACGGACTATGGGGATCGCTTGGCTCACGCGCTGCGAAAGAAGTGATCGACGGCGAGTTCTAATCAATTCTCGTTCAGTTCCGTTGCAAGATTAGCTAACTGCCGCTGTGAGTCACTCATGGCGGCAGTTTTTTTGGAACGTTCGATTCAAACCGACTCAGGAAACAGGGCGTCCAATGTGAGCTGGCTCCAGGTTTCCAGGTGTTCGCGTTCTTCGCGAAGTTGTTTCACGGACACGAACTGGCCTTCGGCGAGTTCGGGTTCGTTGCTGGAAACGAGCGGTTGTTCCAATATGAAGCGGTGGACGACTCCTAGGTGCACTCGGCCAACTTCGTTGCTCGGGTCATATAGCAAACCTTCTCGCTGATCCACATAGGGTGCTCCAATCGTGACTTCCTCTTCTAATTCACGACGCATGCCGACGGTGTACGGGTCTTCTTCGCCGCCGGCGTCTTCCTGACTGATGTGGCCGCCGACACCGATGCTGCGTTTGGCGTGCAGACGTTTTTCACCCGAACCGCCACCGCGAGTGTATTGAAACCATTTGACCTCCCCGTCAGCCGGGTCTGTCCACTGCATCACCACGTAGGGAATCAATTGCTTGAAGCTTGGATCGAGCTCCATCGCACCGCGCGGACGATAAGACAATTCGTCGCTGGCAAGAATAGGTTGCAGAAATCGGTCCACATTGCGGTCAAACCCTTCCAGGTGCCCAATCGCTTCGATCAAGGTCGCGGGAATGACGAGGACGTGTTCTTCGGTGGTGGCGTTGGAGGACATTCTGCAATCGAAGTCGTGGACAAGCTGGAGGTTTCAAACCAACCGAGGCCGTGAATCGACTCCCGATTGGTCGCTGGCAGTGTAACGAATTCTCGTCAGAGCGAATCCCGTCGAGGCCGGCGATGCTGCCGAACCAAACCGCTAACGAAGCGATTCCCATCCACGAAAAAACGCAGTGGCAATTCAGCGGACTGGGAAATTCCGATCCGAGTCGTGGTGGTTACACGGCTGCGCAAAATTTTGGGCCCCGCGAAAACACGCCAGTTCCGATCGAGAATCGGATCCACTCCGTCGCACGACCGGTCAATCACGAGGGATTGGCACAAACGTCCGGGGCCCGTCGTCAGCGATCTGCCGTCGGTTGTTTCCGATGGATCGAAGCCTCGATGGTGGATCATTCGGTCGATACCCCAAACCGGCTGAAGAGCCCGGATCAAAACCGCCGAACCGCGCCCGACCGATTCGGCGACCAGATTCACGCAGTGCTTGGCATGAATCGGATAGACATACAATGTGCTCGGCCGTCCGAACATCGATGCATTCCCGGGTTTCTCACCTCGCGCACTGTGACTCGCAGCGTCGCGACTGGACAGGTAGGCTTCAGTTTCCACGATCCAACCCCCAACCCAGACTCCTTCGATTCGTCGAGCGAAACCGCAACCCAACAACTGGCGAGCGACGACAGCAGGTCGACGGTCAAAAAACTGCGGCAGCAACGACTGCGTCGATTCCCAATCGATCCGCCGATCTCCTTCGTCATCCACACGGAACTGATTTCGTTTTGCATCATTCATCAAAACAAACTTATCGCGCGCGTTGGTTGATGCCCATCGATAAGGCTCCGATCCCCAACGGGATGATGATCGTTGACTCGGGCGTGATCGCTTCGATTGGATCCTTTCAGGATTCGAAGATCGAAGGAGAGCTGATCGACCTTGGAGACGTCGCTATTCTGCCGGGTTTGGTCAACGCTCACACGCACCTGGAGTTCAGCGACCTTGCGAAACCCGTCGGACACGCCGGCATGGAATTGGCCGACTGGATTCGCGAAGTCATCACGACCCGAGGGATGGTCGATCACCAAACGCGACAACAAAGCGTTCTCAGAGGACACGGAGAAGCAATTGCCTCAGGCACGCAACTGATCGCAGACATCGTGACCACGCCGATGGAAACAATCCCACCCAACACGATCGCATTCGCGGAAGTCCTGGGACTCAGCCAGGAACGAGGCGATGAACGAATGGCGCAGGCCGAACAACATCTCGCCAACAACACATCGCCTGATTCGCGATGCGACGTCGTTGCCATCAGCCCGCATGCTCCGTACTCGACACCGCTGCCGTTGATCGAGCGGTGCGTAGAAATTGCAAAGCAGCTCAACACGACACTCGCCATGCACGTCGCGGAATCACCTGCCGAACGGGAGTTACTGAGCAACGGGTCCGGCCCGTTTGCCGAGTCATTGCGAACACTGGGATTGCCGGTCGAAGCGTTCTTTCCCTGGACGGAAGCGAATCCAATCTCGCACCTGATTCAGTTGCTCGCCGACTCACCTCGAGCGTTGATTGTGCACGGAAATGATTTGACCGAGTCCGAAATCGAGCAAGTCAAATCGCACCCGAACTGCAGCATCGTGTACTGCCCGAGAACGCATCATTTCTTCCAACATTCCAAGCATCCCGTTGCAGAATTGCTAGCCGCAGGAATCAACGTCGCGATCGGGACCGATTCACGTGCCAGCAATCCTGATCTGGATCTTTGGGGCGAGGTTCAGCACCTACTCAAGCATCGGCCTGACTTGAACCCAACAGACGTGCTTCGCATGGCGACCGCCAACGGTGCCGACGCTTTGGGACGATCCGCGACTCAGGGACGGTTGGCCGCTGGAATGCCAGCCAACTTCATCACCGTCGCAACTAAAGCAAACCGAGTCGATCAGCTTTGGTCGGACTTCTCATCCTCATCCGTGACGACGTCTTCGGTGTCTTCCGCCGCTCGGCCAGCACCCCAGAGTTGAACCGCGTCATAAAGAGCGTGAGCGGTGATCGGGATCAGCAGATTGCCGGTCACGATCAACAAGGCACCAAAGTACAAACCCATCAATGCGGTGACGACGATGTACAGTTTGGTGATCGGATGGAACATCCCAAATGCGAACGAGGAGACCAGCCAGGCGGCGGTCAACTCCCATCCACCGACGCGAGACCACCAAGCCATCAGACCTTCGTCCGGCCAAGCGAATTCGGTGACCGAGTTGGGCAAACTTCCCAGCCATCCGCCATACGCCCACCATCGCGACGGGGCTTCTAAATCGGGGGCGAGCGACGCGGCGTCTCCGG
>NZ_ANMO01000132.1 GCF_000338295.1 Rhodopirellula europaea 6C | reverse complement strand
GTTACCCGTCACCGGGCCGGGAAAGCTGATTGTCCATTTGTGAAACTGCGCAAGCCCGGCTCCGGTGCACGGGATGGTTCCCCGCAGTCCAGCATGTTGCAGTGGTCATCGGTTGATCGTTTGGTTTACCTGCGATTTGACTTTTGTGTTCACGGTGCATCGTCCGCACCGTTCGCGACGAGCAACTTGACGATTTGTTCTGCAAGGCGGTTGGATGCTTCGTCCCGCCGTAAAAGTGTTTTGCCCGCAGGCATGATGGCAATGAACATTGTTGGGTTTCCGAGACGTCTTTCCATTGCAAGATGCACACTCGCAGCACCGTGTGTTACTTCGTAGCTTGCAGTGTCCATTCGGCGGATACCCCGCTCGATGCTGTCGCTCGACGATAAAGTGCAGTCGAAATCGGAATTGTCAAGAATCGACGCAAAGTCATCGAACATCGCAGGTGGCGCATCGAGTGTCAGTGCGTTAGCCATCTGTGTCTCGGTCGGGGAACGGCGGGCATAACCGGGTCGCCGCGGTTGATGTTCCATTTGAAAACGCGCGATCGGCGACTCCGCGTTCATGCCATTGTTATGCTTCAATTACGGTACTAGTTGGTCTTCAATCGGCAACGAGTTTTGTTCGGCGCACCGTCGCAAGAGTTGACACAGAACATCTGCGGATTCGCTTACCGCCGATGAAGTATTACCTTTGATCTTTGAACCGTGTACTGCAGCCGAACGTGAATTGTATAGTTTCTTGACGGCATCGAAAACGGATCGCTTTTGTTCTTCGTTGTTCGGATGCAAGAAGCGGGCAATGTATAGGCTGATCCTGAATCGGATTTCTGAACTGGCCCCGAACAACCCTTCGATTCCGGCCCAAAGGATTGCCATTTGAACGCGAGCCATGGAATGCCAGCGGTACGTCGCGAGGCAATGTACCGCCGTTTGAAATCGGTCGTTGTCCAATAGGGTGTGGGCGCTTGCAAAGTGATCGGCTAACCATCCTGAATCGTCGGCCGTAATCTGATAGGGAGAGTCATTTGTCAGACCGCGCATGTGAAGATTAGTTGCGCGCAGAGTGCTATCAGGCGCAATGGAATCGGCCGCAACATCGCTTTGGAGATTGAAACTGATCTCAGTTTGAAACAACGCGCTGAGGAGCAACACGTCCCACGATGAATTCCATGCGATGGCCGCTACGTCCTTTGGTGTTGATGCCTCGATTTTCAGTTGAGCCGAGATGCGCGGAACAAACGCCGCAGCAACGGCAATGTCATCTGGGTGCGTGCACGCCGAAAGAGTCGTTTCAAGATCAAGGTGCGATGTGTCAGCGCGTTGGAGCTGAACGTTGTCGCTCAAGGCTAAGGATTCCGAGACGGCGATACCGCTCAGAAGCATGTACGTTTCGTTACCAACGCCGACGATTCGCATTTTGTCTCCGCAGCATAACGTCCGCGATAACCGGGCGGCGACGAAAAGCGTTGCCACCCCGATGGACATGGCTTCGCCGCTCCGTGTTCATCGCATTGTTATGCGGCTTTCTAGGATTGAAGCAATGAACGTCGGTTTGAGAGATTTGGTTTCAGGTGTTGTTGGTGTCGAAAATACGGATGGATTTCCGTTGGAGTCGACGCCGCCGCAAGGGCAAGTAATCGTTGAATTTGGAACGGGTGCGAAAACCAAAATCGGTGCCAATATGGATGAGTTCGAGAAGGCGAAGAACGCAGTGGCAGGGAAGCGAGCGACCGTGACGCCCCAGACAACGCCAGCCAAAGCGTTCAAGCACTATTTGCAGGCGGCTCACAACGTGATGGTGGATGAGGCGACAGCGGGTGATATTCTCGCGACCGCCAAGTCCGCATAACGTCCGCGTTGACCGGGCCGCGGCCAGTAAAGTTACCATTTCAAAACCGCCCGATCCGCGGCTCCGTGTCCAACGCTTTGTTCTGCGATTATTGGGTTGTCGATTGTCGTGCGATTGAATCCATGTTGTTACGAACGAACTCAAGCGTCGCCCTCCAAAACGAGTCCCAATCGACATTCTCGTGCAGGGTCTGAATTCTATCACAAGCGTCGTCCCATTTGTCCCCATGCAACTCTGCGAATGATGTTACAGCGAATTCAGCCAAGCCGGTGCAGTCGTTTTGCATCGCATCGTAAGTCATGCCGGCGGAGATTGCCGTTGTGCGAATTTCTTCCAGAACGTCCGCGTGATCTATGCAACCAATCTTGCGCACAGCAAGGACGGTTTCCGTAAGCCGATTACCAGCCGAGTTCCCAAGAAATCCGTTGATGCCATTCATTGAGCATTCGGTTTCATAATCGACAAGGAGCATGACGACAGAGAGCGGGTTCGTCGTGTCGCAGATTCGACCGTCATCGCGGTACTCGGATAGCGGCGGCTCGTAAATTAGGACAGACAAATCGTCGAGTAGTTTAGATGCATCCATCTGTCAGTCTGTCGCA
>NZ_ANMO01000131.1 GCF_000338295.1 Rhodopirellula europaea 6C | reverse complement strand
TTTCCTACCGAGTTGTGCCGGTGGAGAAAGCCACCCCACTGCGTGCTGTCGACATTGGCAGAAACTCCGTTGTCGAAGCTTAGATCTTGTGTCGCAAAAGCAACATAAGACCCCATGATCGTTTCGGAATCGAGCAACCGGAACATACCGAGTTGGGTACCACCTCCTGCATAGTCGAATGCTGTGGTTGCTTCGCGAGCCTCCGCTCTACCAAACATCCCAAAGCCTCGCAGCCAGGCACCGCGATTCGTTCGGCATCGACACTCGCCCTGGCTAGATGAAATGTCGGTGCCTGCGAAATCGAGGCCAGCGGCAGATTGGTAGCTGACAAGCTGGACAGACGACGGACGCGTCATGGAAGCCGTCGCAACGGACGGATTCTGTCGAACGAATCCGGTAGATTGGGAGTTGGCGATCTCGTTAATTTGGTCTCGAAGGAATTGGAATTGAAAGCTTCCGAGAGAAAGCAACGATTGGGAAATCCCGCTGTGCAGTCCCGCCAACTCCTCCCCATTTGCCGCCGCAGCCCCAGCACTTCCGCCGCCAACATTCACGACCAAATGCAGCATGCTCTCCTTTTGGATGTTGTAGTCCGACAACGTCCTTCCATCCTGCAACAGCTTGCCGGCAAAAATAAGTTGCTGCTGAGCGGGAGGTATGCCTTCCTTGTCTTGTATTTTTGCTTTGACATTCTCGATCGAATCACCGGCCTCAACGTCCAGCGTGATCGTCTTTCCAGTCAGCGTTCTGACGAAGATCTGCATCGCCGCGGCGGGCGATACGATTCCAAGTGACAAGATCGTCACACAAGTGATTCTGCAAAACCAATGCGGCATGAGGTCGACAACAACAGTCGGTGAAAGGTATTTCAGATTCCTCTACGCCGCAGCATGCTTTTGCAATTTGCTGGACCGGGCGTTTTCATGGACGTCATCGTCGCGATGCTTCTGGAACATTTAGCACAGTCCTGGTGAACAGGCGAACCGATACAATCGGAATCACTTAGCAGCTTGCGTGACAAAGGGATGCATTCGCAAACCGATGAAGAATGCAGGCCTTCGTCAAGAACAGGCCGTCGCGGTGATGCTGCTTCGTTCCTCATGCACCGAGCTGTCAATTGACTGAGCCAGTTAGGCTTTCGCCTTCATTCCACCACCACAGAACCGGCGAAAAACGTCCAAACGACTCACGTAAAGAAGCGAAACGAGACTGAACAACAGCCCGGTGAGCGAGGAACATCGAACTGGAGCTCTTCGTCGCTCAAATATCGTGTTTCCAGACTGGCACTAGGCTTTGCACCGAGCGAATGGACGACAGCTCAATTCGAGGCTTCTTTCTGCTG
>NZ_ANMO01000130.1 GCF_000338295.1 Rhodopirellula europaea 6C | reverse complement strand
TGATGAACGCCGAACGGCCCGCCTGTTCTCCTTGGAACTTTGCGTCTGATTCCTGCCCTCCGGTGAAGGTTCTGGTTCGTTCCAAGTGCGACTCTTCGGTGGTTGGCCATGTGCTCGGATCCTAGACGGAGCAATCAAAGGGGACGAAGGTCGTTTAACCATACTTGTGCACCGGAGTAATTCGGTAGTCCCCACGACTGCCCCGTCCGGGGCGACCTGCTGGGTTCTGCCATCGGCCTCGGGGCTTCCGCTCCGAGCTACGGACGATCGCCCCATCCGGGGCGAAAGGGAAACCCGATGAAGCCGGCTCCCTTTTCAGAAAGCCTCCAAAACGCACGAGGTGATCTCCGTCGTATAGGGAGGCTTCACCATTCCTCCGCGAAGATTCAATCGGATCGGCCTCGTCAGCTGCGAAAAGGGGACGGAGTTAGTTCTACCATTGGTCTGCACCGGAGCTCTGCAGTAGCATTCTTGCTACCGGATCGTCGGATGGTGCCTGCCAGCGTTTTTCCGTTCTCCCTCCCGAGGACGATCCGATTTGGATCGTCATTTCACCTTCCTGATTCATGCGCTACCCAATGTCGTAGTACATCGGTCCGTGTTCAGGGCGGATGCCCTGTGAGGACAGCGAGATGTAGCTGACCTCGATCACACTCTTGGGGTTAGCACCTCATCGGAGCGGTCAGCGGCTCAGCTTGCGGTGTATGGCCGCTACCCAACCGGAAGGTCCGACCCACAGAGAGCCACTTCACCTCTTCGACTTCTCCGCGCTATCGCCGCTCATCGCCTCGAGTAACGACATTGCGTCGGTGTCTGGATGGGTGACACGAAATTCCCCCATTTGGTGGAATCGGCCGAAAACACGACCTATCGTTTTAGGATCAGAACAAACTTGACCCGAAGCGAGCAGAATGATGAAACAATTGATTGGATTTGTTGGCGCCGTCACCATCTTGGCATGCCTGGCGATTTGGATGCCTGAGTACATGGAGGCTCGAGAAAGCCGGGGCGGTCATCGGGTGAATGTTTTGTCAAATCAAAGCGGTGGAACATCGGACCCTGAGTTCATTGCATTCTGGGAATCGATTCATCGGGATCGACTACTCGACTACGTTGATCGATACAATGAGACCGGACAGGTTGATCTGGACTCGCTCTCGAAGTGCGCCGATTTTGATGCCTATTCGGCCTACTTGCGAATCTCGAAATTGGAGTCCGTCAAGAAGTTTGAGTATGCACTGCGTTTCACAGACAGCCTGTTGGAATTTCAAGACCGTTTGACGCGTTGACTTGTGGCGTGTGTTGGGGGTCAAGTTGCCGGGGACGATAAAGGGGGACGGAGTTCTTTTAACCAAATCGCTGCACCGGAGAGCTTCGGACGCATTCTTGCTGATGGATCGTCGGATGGTGCCGAGCACCATCGTTCGGCTCGATAAAGCCCGAAGGGCCGGCACATCCATTGCCGGGGTCGTCAGGCCCCGGAACGATGAACCGCCCAAACCGTTACCACGACGGCCCCGTCCGGGGCGGCCTGCTGGGTTCTGCCATCGGTCTCGGGGCTTCCGTCCCGAGCTACGGATGATTGCCCCATCCGGGGCGAAAGTGTGGAAACGCGGTGAAGCCGGCTCGTCTTCCCAATAGTCTCCAATACGGAGGTCGTGCAGTTTTGAAGTGCCGTGCTCGCAAGGTTGAAATCATCCTCCTGAACGCAGTTGGGGAGTGTCGGAATGCGAGCGTTCAGCGAGATTTCCGGGGAGGGTAGTGCGGGCCTTTTCCCATGCTCGGCCCTCACCCTCGCGTACGCCTGAACGGCGTCGCTCGACCTGTCCCCAAACTGCGTTTCGGGAGAGGTACGCCGTGTGTCAATCTGCCGAAAAGCGGCATCAAAAAAACTGCACGACCTCTACGCACGGCAGATTTGCGTGTCGATCAATTGATCGTTCCCACAGCAGCGGTGTTCACGCAATGGACAAGATCCTTGTGGACGTTGCTGGGTGCCAATAACGAATGGGCAAAGAGGCGTTGAGGCGAGAGGCGTCCAACGTGCCTCAGGCAGGTGGTCCCACCTCTGTTGGCAGTTCGACCGGTGCGACGTCCACCTTGACGGCAAGGGTCGTGTGGCCGCCGCCCAGCACGATGCCCCGCATGGGGCTGATGTCGTCATAGTCCCGACCAACACAGACGGGGATATGATCGACTCCGATCTGACAAGCATTGGTTGGGTCAAAGTCGATCCATCCCAGAGCTTCTCCCGCGTAGACGCTGATCCAAGCGTGGGATTCGTCGTTGCCTATCAAACGAGGTTTTCCGGGCGGAGGCAACGTTCGCAGATAGCCGCTGACATATCGGGCGGGCAACCCAAGGCTGCGCAAGCAGGCGATTTGAACGTGTGAGAAATCCTGACACACCCCTGCTTTGAGTTCAAACGCGGACTGGGTTGTCGTGCTGACGTCCGTGGCGGTCGAATCGTATCGGAAGTCATCGTGGATGTGTTTGGTCAGCTGAAGCACCGCGTCCAAGATCGATGAGCCCTCGTTCACGATCGTTTTGGCGTATTCGGCGAAGTGGCCCGCCAAGGGAATGCGAGGAGATGCGAACACATATTCCTTGGCGAAGAGATCAGCTTCGGTCTGTCCGGTTCGGATTGCATGGACCACTTCTGCTACCGTCGGAATGTTTGGCGACTCAAAGGGATTGATCGCATTGACCTGCACCTGACTGGCGACTTTGACAACCAACGATTCATGATGTGACTCAATCGCAAATGAGTCGACAACGTTACCGAAGTAGTCCGGGTGCGTATCCACTTTGGCTGGCACCGGTTCAATGGTGACGGTGCACTGGTTGCAAACCACCGACGGTGACCGTGTCTGCGGGCGCATGCGAAGCTGGTTCAAACAAACCGCAACGGGTTCGCTGTATGTGTACTTCGTCTCATGAACGATGTCGTAAGTGACCGACCGAGGCATTGAATTCACCTTTGCGTTGCTTCGGGAGGCATCAAGGATTCATCCAGCGATTGTTCGCGATCGCCAGTCAAAGTCTGCTCGGGTGCGGTATGAATGAGGTATCGACCAGCGATTGCGTTTGCCAGCTGAGGAATTTTCGCTTGAACCAATTCCAGCAACCGCTGCAGTTCCACCCGATTCCCCGATGCGTTGACTTCGGTGAGAGTCCCGACGTCCGCAATCAGCAATGGGTGCTGAAGTTCACGAGCCAATCGTTCGTCCGCACCCAACGCGACACGCCCTGGTTCCGTCGGTAGATCGCTGAGCAATTGTTGAATGTCGTTGAGCTGAAAACGCAGCGATCTCGGGTTGGTTTCATCCGTGACCATTAGGTCAATCGCGGGTGCGGGACGAACCAATGAAAGGTAACGCGACCGATAGGTCATCAAGCTGTCGGTCGCATCCAAAATGCTCTCGCACAATCCAACTTCATCGGCGACTGGCCGAACCATCGTTGCAAGCAACAACTCAGCGGTTTGATCAGCGCGTTCCAAGCGGCGTCCCAGCAAAACGAAACGCCAACCGTGTGTTCTTGTCAGACTCTCCGCGGTCAATCCGCTAAACGCCATCAAGTGGGTGATCAAACGGTTGAGCCGCTCCATCGCCCGCGAAACGTTGACCGTCGTCGGTCTTCGCGAGCCGGAGATATCCGCGTGAATGCTTTGGAAAATTCGATAGGCATCCAGCGAGATTCGGTCGCGAACGGCCGTCGCATTGTGCAGTGCGCTGGCAACCGAGTTTTGCAATGCTCGCGGATTGGCGGTGTCAAAGACGCTGGACGGCAACACGCTATCCAATTGAGGCATGGCCCCGTCGAGGCCCTCAATCGCGTAGTCAGGTTCGAGTTGTCCAACGGCCGCCAAAGCAGCCACCAACCTCGTCATCTCGGGCAAATCGTTGAGTTCATCTTCGCCCACCAGCCGAGCCAACGTCGTTCGCAGCAATCTGGCGATGGACTCACAACGCTCGACGTAGCGTCCCAACCAAAAAAGATGCTCGGCAACGCGGCTGGGCAATTCAGCTCCGCTGCGTCGCAGAACAATCGTGTGATCGTCATTGGAAAGCAACGTGGTTTCGTGATCGACTGGTTTGTCGCTGACGATCCAACAATCCTGCGTCAATTGCCCCTGAGTTGGCGAGTTGCTTAGCAGATCTTCTTTCGGACTGACACGCGCAAGTGCACCCGGCAACACTTCGATGTTGTTTTTGGTTTGCAGCACAAACGTCCGAAGTGAAACGTGCCAAGGTTCGAATCGCTCACCATGCCACACCGGCGTGACGCTGTGAGACAACCGATGTTGCCCAACAAATCGATTGGGTTGGGCTTTGATGCGACGCACCAAAGCGTCCTTCTCTTCGGCGGTGCATCGAACCGGCATCACCGGACGCGTGTCGCTGACCGCGAACGCATCTCGCAGAACCAATTCATCGAGATGTTCCAAAACATACTGGCGTTCCTTTTCGGCTCCGCACCAATACGTTGCCACGCTGGGCAATTGCAACGTCTCACCCAACAACAACTTTGCCGCCGCCGGCAAGAATGGGATCAATGCAGGCATTTCGGCGATCGCGGTTCCGATCGAATTCACAACCGCCAATTCACCGCCACGTTTGCACCGCAGCAATCCGGTGACGCCTTCGGTTGAATGAGGATCCAATTCCAATGGATCGCACTTTCGATCGGAGACATGCCGCCAAAGCACTTCGATCGGAAGCAATCCGCCTAATGTTTTCAAATGCAGCCGTTCGCCCCGAACCGCCAAGTCGCGGCCTTGGACCAAGGTGTATCCCAAATACCGAGCGAGGTAAGCGTCTTCGAAATCGCGATAGCTGCCGTGGCCGGGAGTCAGCAAAGCAACTCGCGGATTGTCTTTTTGACGAGGAGCAAGCGTTCGAAAATGGCGCCGCATTGATCCGAAGAATGATGCCAGCCGACGCACGTTGGCGGTGCGACTGAGATGCGGAAAGATGCGTCCATGAACAATCCGGTTCTCAAGCAGATAACCCAATCCGCTCGGCGCTCGGGTGCGATCACCGGTGACCCACCATGCACCATCGCTGGCACGCGCGACATCGAAACCGACCAGATGCAACCGATGACCAGCGGACACCGGAAGGTTGTGATAAACGCGAAGGAATCGAGGGTTGTCCCACAACAACTCAGGCGGCAAAACGCGTTCACGAATCAGCCGTTGGGGTCCAAGCAAATCAGCCAGGATGGCTTCCAGAACACGGGTCCGTTGAGCCAACCCGGTGGCCAACCGATTCCAGTCTTGCTCCGCGATGGCAATCGGCACGGTCGCCAATTGCCAAGGGCGAGTCTGCGTGCCTTCACCGGTGTCGATCTGAAACGTCGATCCGTTCTCACGAATCAATTGTTCAATCTGCGATTCACGGTCGTTCAGCCCTGACTTGCCGAGACTCGTGACCTCATTGGCAATGCTCTTCCAACATGGACGCAATGCACCATCGGGTAAACGGCATTCGTCAAAGCGTTCCGCCATCGAGGCATAGTCTGCCAATGAGAGCCCAGGCGGCGATCCCGATGGCAAATCGTTGGAATGAGCTGTCGCGGTGGGAGTCGGCACGTTCACCTTTGATTCGATCTGAGTTGGCAACAGCATCGACCCGAGGAAATACCATCTGGGTCAAACTTCTTCGTCGCGGTGTAGCATTGAAGCGCCATTGTAACCGAGCCCAAGGATTCGACGAATGACCGGGCGAGCAAATGCATCTCAGCCGCCTCGGCCACCCCCTACGTGGGAGAGGCAATCGTGGATTTCTAGCTGCGCCGCAAATCCATCGTGACAGGGAAGGGTTCGTACCCGGTTCGCGATGGCAGTCCAGGCATCACGATTTCGCCTCCCGACAGCGTGAATTCACGGAATCGCGATGCACGTCGCGACTCTGCTTCCTTCGGATTGACGGGGAACCGTTCGTGACTGAGCCCACCCGGGTGCACGGTGTGGTAAGTGCAGCCCCCGATCGAACGGCGAGCCGCACGATTCACCAAATCGAATTGCAACGGCGTGTGAACACCGATGGTTGGATGCAAGCAGCGAGGCGGTTGCCAGGCTCGATAGCGGATTCCCGCCACGTACTGACCGGCAACACCGGTGGCATGCAACGGAACCTCACGTCCCGCCACGATCAACGCGTGGCGATCCGGTTCCAAACCTTCCACCAACACCTGCAATCGTTCCAGTGATGAATCAACGAATCGAGTCGTTCCGCTCGACCCCGGTTCTTCACCCATCACGTACCACGGTTCAATGGCACTGCGAAGTTCCACTCGCATTCCATCGAGGACCATTTCGCCAATCAATGGGAACCGAAACTCATGATGCACCGCGAACCAATCCGCGGATATCGGTGACCCCTTGGCGTTAAGTTCGCCGACCAATTGCGTGAGGTCCTGCCAAGCAAAGTGGGGCAGCAAAAACTGATCGTGAAGACGTGTGCCCCAATGTTGAATCGGACGATCGTAAGGTTGCTGCCAAAACGCGGCCACGCACGAGCGAATCAACAACAACTGAGCCAGACTCATTTGTTCGTGCGGTGGCATTTCAAAGCCACGCAGCTCGACCAAGCCCAAACGTCCGGTTGAACTGTCAGGCGAGTACAGCTTGTCGACGCAGATTTCGGCACGGTGAGTGTTGCCCGTCAAATCGACCATCAGGTCACGGAACAATCGGTCCACCAACCACGGCGGAACATCCGTTTCGGTCGGAGGCAACTGACTCAGCGCGATGTCCATTTCATACGCCGCGTCTTGTCGCGCCTCATCCATTCGAGGTGCTTGACTGGTCGGGCCAATGAACCGACTGCTGAACATGTAAGACAGCGACGGGTGATTGTTCCAAAACCGAATGAAGCTGGCCAACAAATCGGGCCGTCGCAAGAACGGGCTTTCGTTCGTCGATCGTCCACCCAATACGATGTGGTTTCCTCCACCGGTCCCGGTGTGGTAACCGTCCAAGTCAAACTTCTCGGTTCCCAGCCGTGATTTGCGAGCTTCGTGATACAGCGATTCAGTCAATTCAACCAAATCGTCCCACGATGCGGTCGGCTGCGTGTTGACTTCGATCACACCTGGGTCAGGAGTAACCTTGAACAACTCGATTCGATCGTCAGCGGGCGGCAGATAGCCTTCGATGATGACCGGCAATTTGGTCGAAGCACAGGTTTGCTCAACGGCGGTGACCAAATCCAAGTAGTCCTCGATCCGCTGAGTCGGCGGCATGAAGACATACAATCGTCCGTACCGACACTCCACGCAAAGCGCCGTTTGCACCACGTCTTCGCTGGTCGGCAGATTGTCGTCGTCTTCTTCATCCAAGACTTGAGGGTGAATCCGTTCTCGTGACTCGTCGGGCGAATCAACGCGTCGATTGCCTCGCGGGTCTTGTTCATTCCCCCGAGGCATCTCGGGCGGTGGCAACGGTCCGTGCGGAGCCGTCGGATCCATCGGCGTGGTATAGAACGGGGCCTCGGATGCGGAAGCAACGGGCAAACGATCCAGAGGCAATCGCAAACCGATCGGCGAATCACCGGGAATCAAATACACACGTTCGCTTCGAACAGGCCATCGGCCGCTGATCCAACCCGGGCGAGCCTGCCACCATGCTCGGCGAACCGGAAGCACATATCCAACGGGCGACCCAAGCCCAGCGTTGAACGTTCGCATCATCATCGCACGTTCATTGGGATCCTCCAGCTTCGGATCCTCCGGGTCCACATCGATCGGCAAACGGTTCTCTCGCCACAAGTAGTGAAAGACGTCTTCGTGAACCGGGAACGTCATCCGGGCACTGACATTCAGCTCGCGCGCCAGCGTTTTCACAAAACGTTCCGCGTCGCTGTGAGTGTGACCGTAGTCTTTCCCCTCATCGGCGATCCATTGATCGTCCTGCCAAATCGGTTGCCCATCGCGCCGCCACAAACAAGTCAACGCCCATCGAGGAAGCGACTCGCCGGGATACCATTTGCCTTGACCGTAGTGCAGCAAACTTCCCGGTGCCCAACGATCCCGCAGACGAGTCAGCAAAACATTGCTGAGCACTCGTTTCTCTTCACCAACCGCATCGGTGTTCCATTGCGGATCATCCATGTTGTCGATCGAAACGAAGGTCGGTTCGCCACCCATCGTCAACCGAACATCAGCTGATTCCAACTGTTCATCAATCGTTCGGCCGGCCTGCAAGATTTCTTGCCAAGTGGATTCCGCGTACGGTTTGGTCACGCGTGGATCTTCATGGACCCGAGTGACCGTCATCTCGTGTTCAAATTCCACTTCGCACGGTTCATGCCCACCGATGATCGGTGCCGCGTCAGTGAATGTCGGCGTGCAAGCCAACGGGATGTGACCTTCGCCGGCCATCAAGCCACTGGTCGGATCCAACCCAACCCATCCGGCACCTGGCAGATAGACCTCGGTCCAGGCGTGCAAATCGCAGAAGTCCTCCGCCGGTCCATTGGGTCCGTCCAAGGATTCTTGATCAGCGGTCAACTGAATCAAATACCCGGACACAAAACGGGATGCCATCCCCATGTGACGAAACGCGTTGACCAACAACCAAGCTGAGTCACGGCACGAACCGCTGCACAGAGTCAGCGTTTCTTCGGGTGTTTGGACACCTGGTTCCAAACGGATTTTGTAATCGATCTTCGATTGGGCCGCTCGATTGACGTCGACCAAGAAATCGATGATTCGCTCCGACTTCTTCGGCAGCGTTTCGATCCATTTTTCGAACTTGGGCGTCGTCTCCACCGGCGCCAAATAGCTGGCCAGTTGCCGTTTGACTTGATCGTCGTATTCGAATGGCCATTCCTGAGCCGAATCGTCAACGAAAAACTCAAACGGGTTGATGACGGTCATATCCGCCACCAAATCCACGCAAACGGTGAAGTGGTCTGTTGGCTTTTCAAAAACCAACCGCGCAACCGGATTGGCAAAGGGATCCTGTTGCCAGTTGCAAAAATGGTCTTCGGGGGAGATCGCCAAGTTGTACGACACAATTGGTGTTCGACCATGATAGGCCGGACGCAATCGGACTTGTTGAGCACCGACCATGATCGGTCGTTCGTATTTGTACGACGTCTTGTGATGTAGCGCGACGCGGATCGTCATGAATTCACCGAAATTTGAAAATAGTCTTGTCCAAGAGCTTCACCAATTCGATTGATTTCGGATTGAACCGAATCAACAAATTGGTGCATGCCGCCCGCTAGCGCTTCTTCGACTTGAGTGTGAGCTAAACGATGTTGCAGTTCGTCGAGAATGGGGCCCGCCGTACGATTCATATTGCTGGAGGAAGCCTGCTCGATTTCTCCGAGCGACCAGTTCGCTGATGCGATGCAGTGGTGAATCGATCTTGGAAAGCTGCGATTGAAGAGAAAGAAATCAACGACCTTTTCAATTTCAATTTGATGGTGATCGCGACGATAGGCTTCGAACCCGCTGATCGCCAGCAACAATGCTGACCACTGCAAATCGTCGACCGCCGTGCCAACGTCTGCCAAGTTCGGCAGCAGATTGAAGTACTTCACATCCAAAATTCGAGACGTCTTGTCGGCTCGCTCAAGCATGCGGCCTAAGTTCGCGAAGTGCCATCCACTGTCCTGGGCCATGGTGCTGGCAAACACACCGCTCCAAAGCAGCGTTTGCTTTCGAACGTCATCAAAAAACTGGCTGGTCGGATCCATCGCCGCCGCGGGCGAAGCGTCACCAACGAAGTGATAAAACTGGTTGAGTTGTTCAAACGCTTCCGAAGACAAGGTCTCACGAACGCCCCGAGCATTTTCGCGAGCCGCTCGCAAGCAGGAAACCATGCTGTTGGGATACTCATCGTCGAACGCGAGGAACTGAACGACGTTGCGACTGTCAGGCTTGCCATATTTCTCTTCGAACCACTCCTCATCAGCGGTGACCTGCACCAACGGACTCCAAGGATCAACCAAGTTCTCAGGTTGATCCAAGATCAAGTTCAGAGTGACCTCCAAGAAGCGTGCGATATTCTCAGCACGCTCCACTTGGCGACTCATCCAGTAAACGGATTCAGCAACGCGTGAAAGCATATCAGTGGTGTCAGCGATGAAAAGAAAAGCGACTGCGCGATTGAATTGAAAATGGCGAAAGCGGATCAATGCAGAGTAGCCATCGCGGCCAAACAAACCCTGCGAACGGTTCTAGACCCGCGCGATGGTTTCACCAGCCTGTGCGACCACCCAAGTGTCTTTGCTACCGCCACCTTGGGATGAATTTACGACGAGGCAACCCTTTTTGAGTGCCACTCGTGTCAGACCGCCGGGCAAAACCCACACATCGTCTGGGCCATCGCAAAGAATGTACGGACGCAAATCGACATGACGTCCTTCAAGGTGATCGTCCACCATTGTCGGAACCCGAGACAATTGCAGCGTCGGTTGGGCGATGTAATTGCGTGGATTGTCGATGATCTTCGCCGCGAATTCTTGACGTTCTTCTGGCGTGGCATGCGGCCCGATCAAGATGCCATAGCCACCCGATTCACCAGCCGCTTTGACAACCAATTCGTCCAAGTGATCCAGCACATAGGCGCGGTCTTCTTCGCGATCGCACAGGTATGTCGGCACGTTCGAAAGAATTGGTTCTTCACCCAAGTAATACTGAATCATCTCCGGCACGTAGGCGTAGACAACCTTGTCATCAGCAACACCGGTGCCCGGTGCATTTGCGAGTGCCACATTGCCGGCACGATAAGCCGACATCAACCCGGGAACTCCCAAGACCGATTTCGGATTGAACACTTTTGGGTCGAGGAAAGTGTCATCCACACGTCGATAGATCACATCCACCGCTTGAAGTCCATCGGTCGTTCGCATGTAGACACGATCGTCTTTGACCAACAGGTCACGTCCTTCCACCAACTCGACGCCCATCTGGTGTGCCAGATAGGAGTGTTCGTAGTAGGCGCTGTTGTAGACACCCGGTGTCAGCACGACCACATTTGGATCGGCAATATGGCTCGGTGCCATCCGGCGAAGCATCTGATACAGCCGCGCGGGATAATCACTGACCGGGCGGACCATCGATGCCGTGAAGGCTTGCGGGAAGTTCCGCTTCATCACCGAGCGATTCTGCAACACGTACGAAACGCCGGACGGGCATCGCAGGTTGTCTTCCAGAACAAAGACGTTCCCGTCGTTGTCGCGAACCAAGTCGGTCCCGGTGATATGGCACCAAACATCATGCGGCGGACGCAGACCTTTGCACTGAGGCAAGTATGCCGGGCACGAATCCACGATCGATGCCGGGATGATGCCGTCTTCGATAATCTTTCGTTCGTTGTAGATGTCCGACAAAAAACGGTTCAGCGCCCGAATACGCTGTTTCAAACCAGTGTCGATATGCGTCCAAACATCCGGTGAGATGATTCGCGGAACGATGTCAAAGGGCATGATTTTCTCGGTGCCCGCTGAGTCACTGTAAACCGTGAACGTGATGCCCATCTGGTACAGCGACCGTTCGATCGCCAACTGTCGACGATTCAATTCACCCGGTGGCAAACGATTGATCAGATCCACCAACGCGACCGCATCGGGCCGCGCAAACGAGTCTTGATCCACCACTTCGTCAAAGAAAGATCCGGTTTCGTAGCCGGGCAAACACGGAACCGTTCCCGATTGGGATTGCATTTGTCCGTTCTGCGACTGACCGGCTTGCGCCTGAGCCAGCGGCGACTGAGTTTGTTGTGGGTGATTTTGCATGGAGCAATCTACCGGTCGCGTTCGCGAAACCGGCCTACAGAGTAAACACGACGACACTCATCCCTCTCAACCACCGAAAAATCGGCGGGGGTTCACGGCCAGTCCGCCTCTGACTGATACGCTGCAGTGTATCTCAACTAATGGTGACAATGAAACGACTTGACTGTGACGTTCTCGAAGGAAGGTTAGATTTCCTCCGTGAAGCATTAGCAGTGCGGTGAATGCCATAAACGAACGTATGAGTCACTCAAACACTGACCGAAAACGGCAGAACCACGGGTTCAAATTTCACGTGTTTGACCGCGGCGCCGGCGTTGTAAAAGTCGATTCCAGCGACATGGACACCACGGAGGCACCGATGGGTGTGACCAAACACGACTTGGCCAATGTTGTGGTGCATCCAATCAGGTTGTTGCCTCGCCCAGTGAAGCAAGCGCAAACAAGTCGACCGGCGACGATGTGCCACTCCCGCCGCGGCCAAATGCAATCGCGCGGTCACCGCAGCGTCGTACAAACCGTTTTGTAGATTGGCCGGCGAGGTGGCTGGTTCGTGAGCCCAACGGTTTCGATATTGATCCAGTCCGACAGAATTGCGACCACCCTCGATCACGTCGCCGTGGACCATCAATGTGTCGGCCAGACGAATCGCATCCAATCCCACATAGACGGAACCCGGTCGCATCGGCAGCCGAACGTGCTGAGCTGCCCCCGTCGAGTCCGAGTTGTCCCCATTGGTATCGCTCGGTGACAAGTTTTCGGGCTGAGTGTGCGGACGAGCCCACTGATCCAGCGACTCGCGAAAAGCCGCTTGGGCGTCGTGATTGCCGGTGAGATAAACGAACGTCTTCTCCGGAAATTCGGCTCGCCAGGCTTCCAACCAATCGATCGCGGCATTGCGAGACACATCGCCGCCACCGATCCGACTCCAGCAAAAGTCGAACAGATCTCCGCCCCAAACGCAGACGTCCGAGGCCTCCACCGCCCGCCGAATTGTCGCTTCATGCCGCTCATAATTGCAGCGTGAACTGAACAGATGCAGATCCGAGATGAACGCCAGTTGAAGCGGATCGGTAGGATCAGACTCGGGAACTAATTCCGCCAACCTGGGCGGCGTGTTACCGTTCTCCGATAGTTGTTTTTTCCTACGCTTCAACATTTCTCTCTCGCAGTGTTTGGTCGACCATGACCGTGACTCCTCCCGATTCGACACCCTCGGATTCTGAACCAACAGGTTTCGAACCCGCGAAAACCGTGCCTACTAAAGTAACCGCCGTCCGCCGCCATGTGCTGAAGGCTTTGGTCGCCCTGATCGCAGGCATCATCGTCGTCGGGATGATTCAGTCCCGAGCCCACGAAACCGACTATCAAAAAGCTCTGCTGCAAAGCCTGGCGGCCGGCGGAATCGCGTTGCTATTCGTGTTGTATCAACTGCAACGAGCCAGTTCAGCCGCCGCGAAAGCGTGGCTGGTTCCGGCTTCTTGTTTGGCACTCATTGTCGCAGGGGGCACGCTTCTCCGGTTCGAAAGTTTTTCGGGCGAAATGGTTCCTCGGTTCTCGTGGCGGTTCGGAAACAACAAGACCCCTGCTTTGAAAGTCACCCCATTGGCCGAATCCGACTCAGGTGAGCTCGCGGTGGAAGCACAGAGCTCAACCGAAGAAGGTTCATGGTTGGAGTTTCTGGGAAACGATCGCACGGGAGTGATGCCAGAACGCGAATTTGAGATTCCAAACTCAGTCGACGAAATCACTCGGCGATGGGACATCGGCATCGGCGAAGGATGGTCATCGTTTGCGGTCGCTGACGGCATCGCGGTGACCTTGGAACAACGTGGTGAAATGGAGTGCGTCACCGCCTATCGACTTTCGGATGGGCAATTGCTGTGGTTGGTCGAACATGAGGCGATTCACTTTCAGGCACTCGGCGGAGGTGGCCCACGTTCGACACCCGCGATTATTCCGGCGACCGAATTGTCACCCGGCAGAGTCTACGCCCAGGGTGCCACGGGAACCGTTTGGTGCTTGCAATTGACCGATGGCGAAGTCCTTTGGAAACGTGACCTGATTGAAATCGCAGGGTGGACCATCGAAGAATCGGAACAAGCGATCTCATGGGGTCGCTCTGGTTCACCATTGATTGTCGACAACCTCTGCGTGCTCCCGCTCGGTGGTCCCGCATCGGCGTCGGATGAAGGACGTTCGTTGATCGCTTTGGATCCGGCAACCGGCGAAACCGTTTGGCGAAGCGGTGACCAGCAAATCAGTTATGCTTCGGCGATGACCATGACCCTTGGCGGCAAACGACAAATCGTATCTGTCAACGAAGCCGACATCACCGGACATGACATTGAATCGGGCGAAGTCCTTTGGTCGTTCCCCTGGGAAGGCAAATCCAACTCGGGTGCCAACTGCGCCGCGGCAATGCCAGCCGGTGAAAATCAATTTCTGATCGGCAAGGGCTACGGTGGTGGAAGCTCGTTGATTCAAGTCACTCGGGTCGACAACGCGACGAACGCCGACGATGCCTCCTCCGAGAAGGAGACGTTCATTGCCGAGGAGCTTTGGCATTCGTCACGAGTTTTGAAAACCAAATTCAATCACACTTTGGTTCGAAACGGTGTCGCTTACGGATTGAGCAACGGTGCCTTGCAAGCGGTTGACATTGAATCCGGCGAGCGACTGTGGGAGCAATCACGTCGAGATCGGCTCGGACAAGGGCAAGCCGTTTTGGTCGAAGACGTCTTGGTGGTGCAAGGAGAAGAAGGAGAGGTCGTGCTGGTTGCCGCCGATCCCGATGACTACCGAGAGTTGATCCGCATTCCAGCTTTGCAACACAAGACGTGGAACATCCCTACCGTGGTCGACAACCTCATTCTCGTACGCAACGCTCATCAAGCCATTGCATTGGAGCTACCTCAACGATGACCGTCACTTCCTCCGTGTTCACGGACTCTGATCCCTATCCTGATCCCGACAAGATCGAACCACTCGATTTTTTGGTCGTCGCCCCTCATCCCGACGATGCGGAGTTGGGCATGGGTGGAACGATCATGCGAATGATCGACGAAGGCATGCGAGTCGGAGTGTTGGACCTGACCAGTGGCGAACCGACACCCCATGGCAGCCTCGAGATCCGAAAGCGTGAAACGGCCCGAGCAACGGAGATCACGAAGTTGACTTGGCGGGGCAACGCCGGGTTAACCAACCGAGCCGTCGAAGCCACCCTACCCGCTCGAGAACACATTGCTTCTTTCGTTCGGTGTTTGCGACCGCGATGGTTGTTCGCACCCTACCACGAAGACGCTCATCCAGATCACGTTGCTGCGACTCAGCTGGTCGAAGCGGCACGGTTTCATTCCAAACTCAGCAAAACGGCGATGCCGGGTCCGCGGCATCATCCCCAGCGGATTTACTATTACTTTTGCATTCACCTGCGTTTGGCGGTGCAACCCAGCTGGATCGTCGATATCTCTGAACAGTGGGACCGCAAACTCGAATCGATTCGTGCTTACGAAAGCCAGTTCATCACCGGTCGCGACCCGGGCCCTCCAAGCCTGACCGATCGATTCCGAGACGATGCGGCTTACTGGGGTCGTTTGATCGATCGCCAGTACGGCGAGCCGTTTGCAACCAAAGAACCTCTTGCGATGACCAGTTTGCGAGACTTGCTCTGAGAGCCCGTGTCGTTCCCAAATTGCATTTTGTCATCGGCGGATTAGCCTGTTCTCGAGAGCGACGCGCTCCCTTTTCTTTGACGCTTGAGTTTCCAAAATGCCTGCACAGGAATCAGACGAGCCGCTGTTTCCTTTGCCGCTGACGCCACTGGAAACCTTTTTCGTCCTGGATGAAAAAGAGTCTTGTCCGATCGCCATGTTGATCGAGCTGCAATTCTCGACGCCGTTGCAGCTACCCGTCTTGCAGAACGCGTTGGACGAGACGGTGAAAGATCACCCGTTGCTCGCTTGCAAACTGGTGCGTGAAGGCGAGCGATTTTTTTGGCATTTTGATCCAGATCTGGCACCGCAGGTACTGACCAACGATGACCTGCCATTGACCACCGGCCCCGCTGACAATCCCCAGACTCAACCCTTCGATTTGTTTCGTGAGTCGGGATGTCGCTTCTGGTACGTTCCCGAGGAAACCGGCAGTCGCCTCTATGTCCAACTGCATCATGCTTGTGGCGATGGCGTGGGAATGCGGCAAGTCCTTGTTGGGACCCTCACGCGTTACGCGCGGGCAACGGGCGATCCAGAATGCGGAAAAACCTCTCGAAAATCTTCGCGTTCCGCGCCCAATCCAGAACGTCTTCGCGATCGAAACGACTTCTCCGAGTTGCTTTCCAAACCGCCCAAACGTTCGTTGACGACTTGGGATCGAATTCGGAATGCCTACTACTTCCACTTCCAACGTCCCGCCGTTCTTTCCAAACCCCGAGGGTTTGGCTCTGCATCAACCCAGAAAGAGATTGAGTCGCAGGCAATCGGCCAACCCTTGCGACATGTTCTGTTCAGCAAGGAAGAATCAGCCTCGATTGAGAGAGCTTGCAGCAACGCGTCCATCCGAGTCAACGACCTTGCCATCGCGATGCTGTTCCAAACCTTTGAGCAATGGGAACAAACCCACGGCGGAGGCAAAGCGATTCGCTACCGAGTGATGATGCCGGTCGATTTGCGATCTCGAAGAGACTTGAATCTGCCCGCAACCAATCGGCTCAGCTTCGCTTTCTTAGGACGACGCAAAGACCAATGCCAGGATATTGAGCAACTCGTTTCAAGCGTCGCGGACGAAGTGGTGGCAATCAAGGAAACCCGCGTGCACATGGATTTTCTGGATGGTTTGGCTGCGGCGGTTCAACACCCACGTTTCATGCGGTGGGTGATCGATAAAAGTCGTCACATGACCACCAGCGTGCTCACCTACACCGGTGATCTTTCGCGAGGAATGAAGAAGTTCTTTCCAGAATCGGATGGACAACTCCAGATCGGCGATGCTTACCTTCGAAACGCGCTCGGATCGCCCCCAGCACGGGAGGGAACCAATATCGCTCTGGGCATCTGCATCAATTGGGGCCAGATCTGCATCTCCGCCTCCTGGAATCGCCAAGCCTGGGACGCAGCCACCACCGACCAATTCCTCCAAACATACGCCAGCAACTGGCGAGCATGGTTGAAACGTCAAGACATCAACCAATCTGCCACGTTTGGAAAGTCATTTAGGTCCAACCCACATATTACGAAAGAAGGATCGATCTCAAACGATTCCGATTCCAAGTGACGCAAGCGTTGTTCATTGATTTCCAAGATCGCTTGTTGGACTTCGTTCTTTGGACGGCCCGAATTGGCGACGGCGATCGAATTCCAAGCCAATGATTCATCCCGTCGATGCAATTGCTCAAGCAACCCGACCAGTTCGACGACCGGTTTGTATTTTCCGTCCGCTGACTGCCTGATTTGATCTCCAATCATTTTGGTTCGGTGGATCAACTTGGCTCGTTCCGAGACACGTTTGGCTTCCACATCCATGGCTAGTTCTTGCAATGACTGACTCAAACGCTGATACCCGACATCATCGGTTGCGTCACGCAAAATGGCTTCGCAAAAACAAGTCACCGCCTTTGCGTGCTCACCTCGCATCTGATGCAGGCTCGCGGTCGCAAACCAAGCGTCCGCGTTGGATTCATTGGTGAGAACCATTTCTTCGGACCACTGTGTCAGAGCCTCTTGGTCTTCTTCCAAAGCCAGCAATCGACCAAGCAAAGACTTTTCCAGATCCGATGGTTCTCCCGACGAATTGATCAACGTCTTGATCGCTTCCTTACGCGAGTCATTCGCTACTAAATCCTGTGCTGTTCCTAGAACACCAATGGGTTCATCTTCTTCGCTGCCGTTCATCGGGAATGGGGCATCCGAGATTGAAAGTAATTCAAGCATCCAGTGCTCCTTCACGGTGCCCGACTGACAAAGCTGTCGGATGTGGGACGCGGCATCATGGCGACGACCTTGGCGAAGATACAGCTGGGCGATTTCCTCATGCACCATCGCGATGCCAGGCACCTCATCCAGGATCGCCTTGTACCGTTTTTCAGCTTGGTTCCAATCTCCTTTTAGAACCATCCACTGCGCCGTTTGACCGAGGGTGGGTAACCTCGCTTGGGGATCACGCAAGGCAACCGAATCCAAGATCGCAATGGCTTCCTCGAATCGATGCCGCTCGCCCAAGACCCGAGCCATGACGAACATCACTAATGGATCATCGCCGCCATGTCGGTAGGCGGCGCGTGCATGATCGTAGGCTTCCTCGATCCGTCCATCGGCGAGCGCCTGTTCCGCCAGCTCCCGCGACGCAGTGACATCGACTGACATCGCGGGTTCAACAAAATCCGGTCGAGGCACGGATAGGTCCGGTCGATCGTCGCTGAAGACTTCGGCGGTCGATTCTGTTTGCTGGACCTCTGAATGGACCTCCGTTAATTCCGAAGGCGAGTTCGGTTCCAATCTCGCATCACATGAAATTTGCGAGGAGATCGCTGCAATAGCAACCAGCGTCAACGACCGGCGCAACGTCCGTCGATGTCGATCACTCATTTTCGCGAACTCGAATCCAGTGGTCGTGGAACACCATGTCCTGCTCCACCGAGATAGGTGGCATATGGCACTTCACGCAGCCGCCATCAGTTGAAACCGAGCAAGCCACTTGTGACTCGACATGTGGTTGGTGACACGTTCGACAATCTTGATCGTAGTCTGCTGTCGACTTCAAATGAGCGTCTTGATGTGGGTTGTGGCAAGTCGAACAAGTTAATGAACGGCCGGATTTGATATAGCATTCACTGCGCAGCAATCCGATTGGCTGCAATCGCAACAACTCGCTGGAGTAGTCACGCAGCTCCTTCGGAGACACGTGCCGAGGAAGGCGATGACAAGACCCGCACAGTTGAATCTCAGATTCGCCGTCCCAATCTGAACGGCCAACAGAAAAAGCGGGAGGATTGTCCATTCGCCGAGCCAGGCGAACATGTTCACTGCCTGGACCATGGCATTTTTCGCAGTCCACATTTGGGATCAGATCCGTCAATTCGTGATCCACAATCTTCCCCGAAGTCGTGTGACATTCGATGCACGAATCCATTTTTTCCCCACGAATCCTCTCACCGAAACAATCTATTGCGTCCAGAGGTTCCGAGTTCGTGTGCCCCGGCGTCAATCCAAAGCGACCGGTTTGTCGTGAGTCCGTGACTCGATGATTCGACGGTTCACCCTCTCGGCCCGGATACCACGAAACACGATGTTCCATGATAGAGGATGTCTTCGCTTCCTCTCGTAAGATTGAAAACAAAGTAATCGCGTTGCGACCTGACCCCAACGCATACGGAAACTTCATCGGTACCATTTTATCGACCGATTCATCCAAAGCACGGAGCACCAATAACCCTTCTTCTGAGGATCGATAGTGGAACAAGCCGTGGAGCTCGCCCGCATCAACCGTCTTTCCATCGAACAAATTCGAAACGACTGGTTCACTCGTGAGAGTAAACGTGGAAGCGTGCCCCGATGCTCGATGCATTTCAAAGTTGCTGCGATGACACTCTGCACAAACGGCTTTGCCCACAAATGTGGGCAAAGCTGCCACGTTCAATTGGTCGATTTCTCTCGGGCTGTCACCCGACGTTGTTGGCACACTTGTGGATTGAACCACCCAGCCAACGGCCAATGCGAAAAGGCTACCAGCCTTCCATCCGATTCGCCGCCGACTGATGTGCATGCTCATCAACCCTGTCGCATCAACGCATGGACTTCTCGAGTTCCTTGGCGTACTCCTCTTCGCTCATTTCGCCGCCGGGAACTTCCGTTGTGGATTCTTCTATGGGAGGAGCAATTACAGTACTACCCGAGTCGTCACAGCCAACCACTCCGCCGATTAGCAAACAACTAGAGAAGAACAGAGCCAACATGTTTTTCGTCATCATATGTACCTGAATAAAATAGAATAAGTTGAAACAAAGAGTGAGCCTGTTCACCTCAGTGAAAGACTCATCGAGCCACAATGTTCAACCGTGACTCGATCAAGAATGTGCGTGCAGATTTACACGCGTGATGTGATCAGCTTGCAAGTCAGAATTCGGAAATAGTTTCCTTGCCCGCTTTGCTACCCAGTGCTCCCCAAACACCGTAGGGACTGGCAGAACCCGGTTGATTGGTGGAGCTGATCATGGGCGCGTTTTGGTTTCCGGCTTCAATTGAATCGCTGATGAACTTCACCGCACCGTCGCCCATCAGAATGTGGCAACCACCTTGGTGATGACTGCTAGGAGAGAAGGTGCCAGGATGGTCGGCCCAGTGACCAATGCACAATTCACTATTGGGGGGACGTACCGTGAAGACTCCAGATATCGACAACCGAAATGCCGATGCCCAACTCATCCCCCGGCCATTGGTTTCGGCATTGACGACCGATACCGGCGGCGAGCAATGGCTTGCTCCATTGGGGCACCAGAAACGAGGCCGTTCCGGATCGATCTCATTCGATTCCACGCAGTGCAGTGGATTGTTCGTCACGTCATTGTCCGCTCCGCCTCCGTTCCATGACAACGATCCGTTAATCGCTCTGTCACCCAGGTTGGAAACAATCTCTCCCATAGCAATTGTGTTGGACAAACCGTCCAGCACGTCGCGAAATTTGAAAGAGGAGTAAGGAGCAAAGTAGCCACGGTGGGCGGCTTTTGCCCTGACGACATTTCCATTGTTCATGCTGGGCAGAAATGTTGCCAAATTGTAATGCTGTTGCATTTGGATCTGTGGCGAGTCGCCCAAGCATGGACCGTAGTTGGTTCGCCCGCGTCCTGGCAAACCTCTTCCTGGGTCGCTTGGACAACGCAACATGGCGATCTCCGTTTGCCAGGGGATGTAGCCTGGATTGGTCGAATAGGCTTTGGGACTTGGTCCCATCGCGGGCCAGTAGCCAAGTGGTGCCGGTGGTGCCGCACCGGTCACAGTTTCATAACTGCGATTCGAAATTTGTTCCCACAATCCTTGCTGTTCAAAATACGGAGTCAAAGCGACCATTACGCTTAGACTCTTCCGATTTGCCGTGTTGCTCGCACGCCACCAAGCCGGTGGAGTTTCAAGTCCTGCACCTGTCCCGCCACCATGAGGTGGCAACTGGTTAAATGCAGAGTGGTAATTGTGAATTCCCAGCCCGAGCTGCTTGAAATTGTTGCTGCAACTCATGCGTCGCGCTGCTTCGCGAGCCGCCTGAACCGCCGGCAACAACAAACCGACCAGGACCCCAATGATGGCGATCACCACCAATAACTCCACCAGCGTGAACGCCCTTCTCAATGAATGTTTTCTGTGCCCAATCATCGTTCTCTCGTTTCTTTCTTGCGAAATGAATTCGAAAAGACGGTCGGTGAATATCTCCACCCCCCGTGCAAACGTATAGAGATCCTAAGGGTGCAAGTTGAGCGTTTTCAAGCAATTTATGAGTTGTTTATGGCGAAAAATGAGAATTATTGTCAAGTGCCAGAGTGTCTCCTGGACCCTCCAGGAAACGTTAAAGGCACCTTATCTTCCCTTAATGGATTCGCCTTCGATATTTCCCTCGCGGTGGACAACCCTGTTACAAACAAGGGAAAATCCACCTGTTTGACCACTGGTGAACTACCGTACGGAGGGTTTCTACGGAGGCATGCACTGACCTGAAGCGTGCCGGACCCACCAAAAAACAACCGCCCGGGCATTCTGCACGGGCGGTTGTCGACGATCGATCATTGATGAATGACTTCCATCATTCCTTCGGTTGCGTGACGCCTGGCCAGTCGTCCGTTCGGAACGGAGTCATTGGCAGACCTTCTTTGCTCTGCACGTTGCAGACTGGATTGTCGGCCCAGGCATATCGCACGGCGACCGGATTCGAGACCGACTCGGCTGACACTTCGATGGTGTCCTTGTTCACAATCTTTGCATTCGCGTGAACAAACTTTTGGTCTTCGCCAGCGATGGTGAATCCAATCAGCTGGGGAACATCAAACGTGTCCAATCCACCACCGACGTGATCGAACTTGACGATCGCTTTGTTGTCTTCGAACTTCACATCACGATAGGTTGGGCTTCGATAAGGAATGTCGTAGCCATAGTCCTTGGCAAGCGCCCATCGAGCCAATCGTTTGGCCACGTCTTGTTTGTTCTTCGGGTGAATGTCAGCTGATTCGCCCAAGTTCAAAATCACGGCTTCACCGGTGTTTGGCAATCGCGACATCGTCATCGTTTGAGCTTCGCGAAGTTCTGCCCAACTGCTGTCGGTAGGCTCGTCGACTTCTGATCGAAAGTCGGCCAGTTGCACCCAGTAGAACGGGAAGTCGCCTTGGCCCCACTTGTCTCGCCACGTTTGAATCATCAACGGGAACAAATCGCGATACTCGTAAGCTCGACCCGCGTTTGACTCGCCCTGATACCAAATCGAACCGCGAATCGTGTAGCCAATCGTCGGCAGCAACACACCGTTGTAAATGTTGGCGGGACGATGGTTGCCGGCCGATTCATCACGTGGTCGCCGAGGTGCGTTGCCCTTCCGACCATCGGCTACCCACTTGCGATGCCTTTCCTCCCATGATTTGACCATCGCGTCGAAGTCGTAATTGGCCATGCGTTTGTCCCAACCGGACAGCATCGATTCGTACTTGCCGTCGGCTTCCAAAACATCGCGAGGAATCCAAGCTTCCGCGGCGGATCCACCCCAAGCGTTGTCAATCAAGCCAACGGGCACGTCCAACGTTTGATGAAGTTGTCGCCCGAAGAAGTATCCAACGGCGGAAAAGTCCTTGACGGTATCGGGAGCGGCGGCCGTCCATTTGCCTTTGAAGTCGCGTTGGGGTTCTTGCGTGCCAACTTGTGGAACCGAGATCAAACGGATCTCGGGGTAATCGGCTGAGAGTGATTCCAGATCGGCATCGTTGGCACTTTGCACCGCCCAAGCCATGTTGGATTGTCCGGAGCAAATCCACACTTCGCCGACCAAAACATCGGTGAACGTCTTTGTTTCATCGGCTTTGACAGTCAGGTCGTAGGGTCCGCCCGCGGGAAGAGAGGGAACCGAGATGTCGAATCGGCCTTCGTCGTTGGCTTTTCCTTTCGCTGATCGATCACCCAGTTGAACGCTGACTTCTTGACCGGGTTGAGTCCAACCCCAAATGTGCACGGGCTCGTTTCGTTGCACAACCATCGAATCGCCAAAGATCGCTGGCATCATCAATTCGGCTTGTGCGGTTGAGCCTATCGGACTCGTTAAACAGCTCGCGATTGCGGCTCCGGCAAGCAATAACCGGGTGGAAAGGGACACTTTCATGGTGAAGGATTCTCCGAGGTAGGAAGGGAAGGTGGGATCGTCTGCAGCAGCATAATCGCTTCCCCACCACGGTTGGGCGTGGGACCGATTTCACAAAAGTTCGAAATTTCCGAGTAAAACGAAGCGTGCTCCTTACATCTCATTGGTGGAGACCCAACGGTTTGACTCGTTCGTGCAAGGCATTTGAAGACCTGCTTCAGCAGGCCCAACGTCCTGTGCTTGGTTATTTGATCAGGCTCACCGGATCGGTGCACGCTGCGCAGGACGTGCTGCAATCAGCGAACGTCACCGCGATGGAAAAGCAAAACGCGTTTGAAGAAGGAACCAACTTCGTTGCATGGTTGAGTCAAATTGCCATCAACCATCATCGAAATCAAATCCGCAAACTTGCCACGTCATCATCCGTGATGCTCTTTGATGAACGTCTGCACGAGATCATCGAACGACGTCATCGTGAGCGGATGGAACAACATCGACGCGAAAGCGATTGGCAACGACTGAATCACTGCTTGCAACAATTGCCCGATCATCAACGCGAATTGGTCGAGCATTTTTACTTGGAGGGCAAGACGCTGAACGACTTAGCCGAAACGACCGGGCGGAAAGCCAATGCGATCGGGCAAGCTCTTCACCGGGCTCGCCAAAGTTTGATCCGCTGCGTTCAACAATGCGGTGACCACTCGGAAGCTGACGTTCTCTCCGATCCTCCCATTTCTCACCAAACGGCGGAAATCCAATGAGTTCCCGGGAACCAATCGATCAACTGCTTGCTGCCCACTTGGCGAATGAGCTGACAGACGATCAAGCCATCGAGTTGCGTGAGCATTTGGCGTCAGACACGGAAGCCTTGGATCACTACCTCGATCTTTGCGAACTGGATGAAGCCTTGGTTTCACGGCAACCCTCAACCAAACCATTGGTGAATTTGCCGGACACAACATCCACCTCCGCCATGCACTCGTTTCTTGTTTGGAGTGTCGCCGCGTGCGCGCTGGTGATTGGCAATTTGATTTGGTTGCAGACCTGGCCCACATCGGGTCGTTCTGGCTTGGCGATGGTCGACGAAACTGCAACCTCGTCGACTCAGGTCGATCAAGCAACGACACAAACAGCCAACAGTCCCGATCCGGAACGCTCACCGAATCGACGTCCGCCGAATCCATGGAAAGTCATTAACTCCTCCGGTTCGATGAACCATCCGGCGTTGACCGTGGCATCAATTCCCGAGATTGACTCCGCCAGCGATCGCAAGCTGAAGTTCAATCGTGACATTCGTCCGATCCTTTCGGAAACCTGCTTCCATTGTCATGGCCCAGACGAACATGGACGCCGTGCTGACTTGAGGCTCGACACTCTGGAAGGTGCGACGACGGATCTTGGTGGTTACCAACCGATTGTGCCTGGCAACGTGGAAGACAGCGAGGCTTGGCAGCGCATCATCAGTGACGATCCGGACATGTTGATGCCGCCACCGGAATCTCATCTCGCTTTGACGCAGGAGCAAAAGACGCTGCTGAAGCGTTGGATCGAAGAAGGTGCCGCCTATGAAGGCCACTGGGCATTCATCTCGCCGACGATGCCGGAAGTTCCAACGGTTGATTTTACCGAGGAACAATCCGAAAAGAGCTGGGCACGCAATGACATCGATTTTTTCGTGGCTCAACGTTTGGTCGAGGCCAATCTGGCACCCTCCCCAGAAGCTGATCCGAGAACGCTGATTCGTCGACTGAGCTTTGACTTAACCGGTTTGCCGCCGACGCCCGAAGAAGTCAACGCATTCGTCCGCGACTACCAACAGCACGGCGAGTCCGCCTATCAAGAAACGATCACCCGGTTATTGAGCTCGCCACATCATGGCGAACGAATGGCCCTTCCTTGGCTCGATCAAGCTCGCTACGCCGACACCAACGGCTATTCGATCGACGGCGGTCGTCACATGTGGTTGTGGCGTGACTGGGTGATCCAGGCCTACAACGACAACATGCCATTCGATCAGTTTTTGACGGAACAACTCGCGGGAGATCTGCTTCCCAATCCAACCGAGTCACAACTGATCGCGACGGGTTTCAATCGCAACCACATGATCACGCACGAAGGCGGCACGATCCCGGAGGAAAACCTCACCAACTATGTCGCGGATCGGGTGAAAACAACCAGTGAAGTATTCCTGGGTTTGACGATGGGTTGTGCCCAATGCCATGACCACAAATACGACCCGATCTCACAACGTGAATACTATCAGTTCTTCGCGTTTTTCAACGAAATACAAGACAACGGGTTAGACGGAAATTCGGGTCGCAATGCGGCTCCAAACGTCATGGCCAAAACGGTGCTGCAAACTGACGAGTTGCCGCAACTTGAATCAGAACTGGAGCAGCTACGTGCGCAACTGGCGGAAACCACGGCAGGTTTGGAAGCGTGGTTGGAATCGCAACGTCAGGAAGAAGCATCACGCGGTGACCAGTTTCGGTATGTGCCGATCGAACTGCTGGATGTTTCCTCGCCGAACCTTCGCGGTGCGATGGAGTTTGATGCAAACGGCACGGTGAAGCTCGCTCAACCCAGCGGCGGATTGAGTGGGATGAGTCATTCGTTGCGGTTGTCGGCGGATGAGTTGACCGATGGATCACCGATCACCGGCCTTCGTGTCTCCTTCCACCCGCGACCCGGTCCAGCCAAACCCGCACAAGAAGCAAACAAAGAAGACGCAGCCGAGCCAACTGAACCACCGATGGTCCTCACGCCCTTTGACGAGGGGGTCCCCAAGGTCACCACCGTGTTGATCTCGGCAACGCAACAACCGGCGGACCAAGTTGATTACCACCGTCAGCTCTCATTCCACAAAGTCACCGCGAGCACTCAAGCTGAAGGACACGCAGCGGAATCAATCCGGGACGAAAGCAATGAACGTTGGTGGCAACCTGCCACCGGCCAATCAGAACAACATCTCACAGTGACTTTCGATCAACCGATTGATCCTCAAACGACACCGTATCTGAGCGTGCTGTTGGTCTTTGGCCAGGGGAAATCACTTCCGTACGAATGGCAAATCCAACCGTTCGCTGGCAATGACACCGACAGTCGCTGGAGTGATTCGATAGTCGATGCCATTCAAACTCCGTCCGACGAATGGAACGACACCACACGACAAACGGTCCTCGAAAAGTTTCGTCAAACGAGCGATCAGCTCCAACCGTTGCGAACCCGGATCAGCAACCTCGAAGAACGTCGTGATGTGTTGACCGGAACTTTCTCGACCATGGTGATGAACACGGCCAAGAAACCTCGCGAAACATTTGTGCTCGACCGAGGCCAATACGATTCGCCCACGGATCGGGTCACTCCAACGACACCCAGGGTGCTACCTGGACTTGCCGATGAAAATGACAAAGTGGACCGATTGGACTTGGCTCGTTGGCTGATAAGTCCCGATCACCCACTCACCTCTCGCGTCGCGGTCAATCGTATTTGGTCGTTGTTCTTCGGTACCGGGTTGGTCGCCACATCAGCGGACTTTGGTTCGCAAGGCGAGTACCCCAGTCACCCGGAATTGCTGGACTATCTCGCGACACACTTCGTTGAGATCGACTGGAAACAACAACAGTTGATTCGCGAAATGGTCAGCAGCGCGACCTATCGTCAGCAATCTTCTGCCACACCGGAACAGATCGAACTCGACCCCAAGAATCGTTTGCTCGCACGCGGTCCGCGGTTCCGTTTGCCGGCCGAGTTCATTCGCGACCAAGCTCTCGCGGTCAGCGATCTGTTGGTGCCTCGCGTGGGCGGCCCAAGTTTGCAGCCGTATCAACCGCCGGCACTTTGGAAAGAAGTCAGCCACTTCGGCAGCACGCCGGCGACCAAACAAGTCTTTGTGCAAGATCACGGTGAGAAGCTGTATCGACGCAGCCTCTACACCATCGTGAAACGGACCAGTCCTCATCCGGCGATGGCAGCCTTCGATGCACCCAGTCGTGAACTTTGCACGATGGATCGTGGAGCGACGAACACGCCCATCCAAGCCTTGGTGACTCTGAACGATCCCCAGTTCGCCGAAGCCGCTCGCGCTTTGGCCGAACGCTTATTGATCGAATCCGCGTCAAACGAAAAGTCCGTTTCGGATGCCAATCGAATCGATGAGGCTTTCACAGTCGTCGTTGGTCGAATCCCCAACGACGAAGAACGTGACGCCGTTTTGTCGTTGTTGCAGACCGAACGAGAACGCTTTGCCGAGTCACCCGAAGACGCCCTGGCCGCCGTCTCGGTTGGCGAATCACCACGTTCGGCAACCTTGGACCCCGTCGAGCACGCGGCATGGATGCAAGTCGCAACGCTGCTGCTGAATTTGAGCGAGACGCTGACCCGACTTTGATCGAGTCAACCAACGTTCACGCCGTCATCCATCAACCGTCCACCACATCGAAACGCATCTTCTCATGAACCAATCATTGATTCACGAACTCGGATTGCGACAATCGCAAATGATGACTCGCCGATCGCTGTTTGGCAGCTCGGCGGCGGGTCTCGGTGCGATGGCACTCGGAAAGCTTCTGGCGGCTGAGGCCAATCCCAATGCGGCTGCATCAGCGGACCAAAGCCCATCAAGTCTGGTATCGGGATTGCCACACTTTGCCCCAAAAGCCAAACGGGTCATTTACCTGTTTCAATCCGGCGGTCCAAGTCATATCGATCTGTTCGATCACAAAGACGAACTGGAACAACTCCACGGCACCGACTTGCCTGATTCCGTTCGCGGCGGGCAACGACTGACCGGGATGACATCTCGACAGAGTCAGTTTCCCGTCGTCAAACCATTGTGGGGTGGCAAACGTTGTGGCCAGCACGGGACTTGGGTTGGCAATTTGTTGCCGCACCTGCAAGAGATCACCGACGATATCTCAATCGTTCGATCGATGTGGACCGAAGCGATCAACCACGATCCCGCGGTGACCTACATCAACACCGGGTCACAGCAAATGGGACACGCGTCGATGGGAGCGTGGCTGAGTTACGGGTTGGGATCTGAGAATGAAGACTTCCCCGCCTACATGGTGTTACTCAGCCAAGGCAGCGGAAAGAACCCCGGCCAACCCCTATTTTCGCGGTTGTGGGGCAGCGGATATCTGCCTTCCAGCCATCAAGGTGTGATGCTTCGTCCCGGTGCGAACCCGGTGCTCTATCTCAAGAACCCGAATGGCGTTTCGCGAGACTCACGCCGACAACTCATGGACACGCTCGGGCGGATGAACCAAATGCATTCGGAAGCCACGGGCGATCCGGAAACACTGGCCCGCATCGAGGCCTATGAAATGGCTTACCGCATGCAGACGTCGGTGCCTGAACTGACCGATGTGTCCGACGAACCGGAATCCACTTTTGAGCTTTATGGCGAAGACGCACGGCGTCCCGGTTCATACGCCGCGAATTGTTTGCTGGCTCGACGCATGGCCGAACGCGGCGTGCGTTTCATTCAATTGTTCCATCGTGGATGGGATCAACACATCTCGATTCGAAACCAGTTGCCACGTCAATGCAAAGACGTCGATCAAGCCTCGGCGGCCTTGGTTCAAGACCTAAAGCGATTGGGCATGCTGGATGACACACTGGTGATATGGGGCGGCGAATTTGGTCGCACCGTCTACAGCCAAGGCCAGCTCGAAAACCCAAGTTCAGGTCGTGACCATCATGGTCGTTGCTTCACGACTTGGATGGCCGGCGGCGGCGTGAAGTCCGGTTTCGACTATGGAACGACGGATGAGTTCTCGTACAACATTGTTGAAAACCCAGTCCACATCCGTGACCTCAATGCAACTGTATTGAACCTACTAGGAATCGATCATGAACGGTTCACGTTCAAATTCCGAGGCCTCAGTCAGCGACTCACCGGAGTGGAAGAAGCTCACGTCATTCGGGATCTCATCGCGTGAGATCGCGGGCCAAATGAACTAGCGATACATCGTCCGGATCGTCTGATCGCGGCATTTCAACCGATGCGGCGAGCAACACCAGCAACCATAACAGGGTCGACGCGAAGGGGAACGTTTCAAACGCGGTGTCTTCGAACAAACCCGAGACACAAATGTAGGCCGCAATTCCACGGAACAATGGATCGGCAACCGTCACCGCGTGGTACACCGTCCATGCGATGAGTGCGGCAACACAGATACCAGCCAAAATACCCGCCGAAAACATCGCATGCAGCAACAAATTGTGCGTGTGATGCGAGAAGTCTTCCAGCAACAACGGCGCGCTATTCAGGCCCCATCCGGTCAGCGGTCGTTGAGCGATGTAGCGGATCGCTTCCGCCCAAATTTCGGTTCGTCCCGTAGCGGATGTGAGTTCGTCGACGTCACCGGTCTTGGTACCCACCGCGACCGCTCGGCTACCGACATCGGAACCTTCCGACAACAACCCAACCGTCAGCACCAACAAACAAATCCCCATCACAATGCACAAACCAATTGCCACTCCACGACGATTGGCTAGCCGATCAATCATCACGGCCAACACGGATGCTGCGCAAGAAACCACCGCGGTCCGACTCATGGATTCAAACATCGTCGCGACTGAGATCACGAAAACGAATCCCATCATCGCAATCATGCTGGGAGTGAGCGGACGTTTTCTTGTTCGCCAAAGTCCCAAGCAAACCAGAATCGCCAATGCACCAATGCGTCCGAGCGAGTTGGGGTGCGCCGTGCTGCCCATGCGCTCGATGATGAGAGACTGCCCCAGTTCTTCTTGATAGACCGCTGTCTCGCCACCGCCGAGATACAGACACCATGCCGTGATCAGATGCAGCACCAATCCGAGCAGCACGCACTGAAGCGTTTGTCGTAGCGTCAAGAACTGCAACGTCACCGCGATGAAGACGATGTACACACAACTGATCATCGCGGCGGCGCGAGACACGGTTGCGGCGGGACCAAACGCCACCGCACTGGTCACGACAAACACGCCACCCAGAGCCACCAAAATCCAACCCGGGAATTTCATCAGACGCTTGCGAACAGCCGGACAAAGAACCCAACCCAACAAAGCAACTGAACCAACCGCGGCGGACAACAGCAACTTCAAGGCCACCTCCATCGTCAAACCAGCACCCGCGGAACCAGCCGGAGTCGAGTCGGATTGATCCAAAGGATTCAGTGCCACCGCAAGGGTCAAAAGCAGCGGACACGCCAGCGCGAACAATCCTTCCAAAGCACCGCGTTGTGGATCCGGTGATGGCATCGGTTCGTCAATTTGTTCGTCAAAGTCTTGGTCGTCGGGTTCTTCCAAGAGCGACGTTCCGGCCGGGGGGGACATGAACTCACTCTAGTTCGACAGGGGACAATTGCCATGATCGTGTGACGACAGAAACAGACTCCGTTCGTCTGAATGCCCCGCAATGAGGCGATATTGCGGACGCCGATTGCCGTGTCGCAATCTGTTTCTCTACAATCCGGCCATGACCTCGACATCTTCCGAACCGAATGAATCGCAGTGCGCGGTCTACCTGAAGGCTCTGGGCGACCCTTTGCGTTTGCAAATCGTACGAGCTTTGCAATCCGGTCCGCTGAGCGTTTCGGATCTCGCGATTTTGGTCGAACAGGAAATCGGCACCGTCTCTCATCACTTGCGAGTCCTCTTTCACGCCGATTTGGTGCAAACCGAGCGGGAAGGGAAATTCATCTATTACTCGCTGAAGGAAGGCATGCTTCCCAGTCGCGGAAAAGCAAAGCAGTCCGCGTTGAATCTGGGATGCTGCAAACTCGACATGGGTCCGATGAACCCTTCGTGAGGAGCCCCAGCGGCCAGCGGCTCAACCGACGAGCGACGTGGTAGCTGATTGACTGACGTTCTGACGATCGTCAGAATGTCCGAGTCGCGGAATTGCCTCTAACGGCGTTCCGTCGTGGTTCCCGTTCATCTTCAACCGTTGAGACTCACAATGCTCCAGCCCATTGAATTCATCATGATCGGAGGTTTCTTGGGAGCCGGCAAAACCACGCTCATCGCACGACTAGCCAAACAACTGCGAGCCGAAGGCAAACACGTTTGCATCGTGACCAATGATCAAGCCACTGGTTTGGTCGACACGCAGTTGCTTAAGAGCCAAGGATTGGAAGTCAACGAAGTTGCCGGATCATGTTTCTGCTGCAACTTCGACGGATTGACCGACGCGATGGAAGAGTTCGAAAACCGACAACGCCCCGATGTTGTTCTCGCAGAGCCGGTTGGAAGCTGCACGGACCTGATCGCGACGATCGCGGTCCCGATGATGGAACGTCTCGGCGAAAAGTTTGTGCATCGTCCCTATGCCGTGGTTTTAAAACCCAATCATGGAAAGAAGATTCTGTCGGGTGTTGGCGGAGGATTTTCCGAGAAAGCCGAATACATCTTTCGCAAGCAACTTGAAGAGTCCGAGATCATCCTGCTCAACCGCATCGATGAATTGTCCGACGAAGACGTTCAAGCATTGAAGGAGCAGCTGAACGAGCAGTACCCAGGTCGCAAAGTCATCCCGTTGTCTGCCAAAACCGGCGAGAACTTGGATGTCTTGTACGAAGCGTTTCAGGGCAACGCGGCACATCGTGAATCAATGATGGAAGTTGATTACGACGTGTACGCCGATGGCGAAGCCGAACTTGGTTGGCTCAATGCAACGGTGAACTTCAACAGTGAGCACGCGTTTGCACTCGATGAACTCAGCGTGGGATTGGTCGATGAACTGCGACAACGTTTGCTGTCACTGGGTGCCGAACCCGGACACTTGAAAGTGCTCTGCAGTGCCAACGCAACCGATGACGAACCGGTTAGCGTTGCCAACTTGATCGACAGCGATTCACAAACTGTTTTGTCGATTGCTTCTGGCACGAACACTTCAACCGCGAAAGCGATCATCAACGCTCGAGTTCGCCTGGCGCCGGAATCGTTGACTCAAGAGGTCGAGCAAGTCATTGAATTGCTGGCTACTCGACTGAACGCTGACACCGAAACAACCCAACTGGACAGCTTCCGTCCCGGTCGTCCAGAACCGACCTACCGCAGCGTGTGAGCAACCGCGATCAAAACCGATATTTTAGGAATTAGGATTTTGGTTCTGATGCTGTTCGATGACCCGACGCGCGATCGCCAGCGATGCCGTCGCCGCGGGGCTGGGTGCGTTCAACACGTGAGTGACATTGGGCGTCGATCGGAACAAGAAGTCATCGACCAATTCGCCGTTGGCCCGCACGGCTTGAGCCCGCACACCTGCTCGAGCGGGGATCAAGTCCGAGGCACGCAGTTCAGGGATAAGCTTCTGAAGTGCCGTGACAAAGGCGGACTTTCGTAGCGAACGATTCATTTCGCCGAGGCCTTTCCGCCAATGCTTCTGGATCAACCGACGAAAGCCGCTGTACCCCAACGTTCGTTGCAAATATCGAACATCGATGTCACGCCATCGGTAACCCTCTCGGGCGAGAGCCAGCACCGCATTGGGACCACACTCGACGTTTCCATCGATCATCCGAGTGAAGTGCACACCAAGGAATGGGAACGCGGGATCCGGAACCGGGTAGATCAAATTGCGACACAAACCACGCCGTTCAGGCCGCAGCTCATAGTATTCGCCCCGAAATGGAATGATTCGAACTTCCTCTGACAATGATTCTGTATCTGAACGGGAGGCATCGGATTCACTTTGCCGAACCAGCGTGTCGCTGTGCAGCCCCGCGCACACAATCGCCGATCGGGCTCGGATATCAAACTTCCCGCTTGATTGATTGTGATCAACACCAGCCATACGAACGCCGGAGTCATCCGCGTCCAAGTGTTGGACCTGAAAACCCAATTGGACGCTGCCACCCATCTCTTCGATGCAATGCCGATAAGCGTCGCAAACCGACCGGTAATCCACGATGCCCGTTTCGGGAACCACGATCGCATCAACACCCGCAACAGAAGGCTCGAGTTGCCGTAATTGGTCGGTTGTGATCCGTCGAAATTCCACTCCGTTGAGGTCCGCTCGCTCGATGATTCGTTCCAACGAATTCAGTTCGCTAGGATCCGTTGCGACGACGACTTTTCCGCATTTTTCCCAGCGAATCCCGTGTTTTTCGCAGAATGCTTCGAGTTTGGTTTTGCCCTCCCGGCACAACAAAGCTTTCTCACTTCCGGGCTGATAGTAGATCCCTGAATGGATGACACCCGAGTTGTGCCCGCTCTGGTGTTGGCCGACCCGAGCCTCCGTTTCCAGCACCGTCACACGCTGACCTGGATGGGTTTGCAACCACGTCATCGCGGTGGCCAGGCCGACGATTCCTCCGCCGATGACCGCCAAATCGAGGGCTGGATTCGAGTAGTGTTTCATAAATTTCGCGAAAGACTCATGCCTAAGCTCACTTTGAAACCTAAGTTTGGAGTATCGGGTGGGACCGCATGCACGGGCAGCATTGATTTCGGACTCGTTCGATCGTACTCCGCGCCGGAGCAAAATATGAACTGGGCACAATATGATTTCAACTACTTCTAATGCGAACGACAGTGCGAACACTGTTCTTGTTCCCATCGACGATCTTCAGGTCGGTGCGATTTGTCGTACACCGATCAATGACGAAATGGGCCGATTGCTACTCGGCACCGGCACCCGCATCACCAATGAAGTGATCGATGGTCTGCGAGAACGCGGCATCGAAGAACTGACCGTCAATGCTGAGGAAGCCGATGTACTGAGCAACCGCGGCAACACTGGTGCGGTCAGGGCAAAGCCAAGAACCACGCGAGAAAAAGAAGCGTCGCATACCACTGGACGCGATCCAACAAAATGGATCAAGGGAGTGCCGTTGAAAGACGCTTTGGTCAATCGTCATCACGAACCCATTGACCTAACACGACGACGGACACTGCAAGGCCATGTCAAAATGGCTCGTAGCAAGTTCGAAGAAATTCGTTTGGCACTGACCGAACGCAAGATGCAAACCGTCGAGGCGTTGTCTGACCTATCGGGCGCATTCGCTTCGGCCATGGTGGACGACCACGATCAAACTGTCGGCGAAGTTGTCGCCTGCAACACCGAAATGTCACTAACCGACCGCAGCGTGAAGCTGGGCGTGTTGGGCATGGCCATCGGAACCGAACTTGATTTGGATGGACCCTCCGTATTGGAAATCGGCATGGCTGGTTTACTGCATGACATTGGTTTGTATTCCATGGATCCCGCCTTCAGCGTCCCTGGGCGAGGTGCGTTTTCAGAAGAAGAAACATGGGAGTATCGCAAACATCCGGTCGTCTCGGCGAACAGTCTTCGTGAAGTTTCTGACATCCCTCATTCAGTCTTGTTGGCAATCGAACAAGTCCACGAACAGTACAACGGTGCTGGTTACCCGTTTGGTTTGGAAGGCAAACGGATTCACATCTACGCTCGCATTCTCAACGTCTGCGATACGTACCTTCGTTTGACACTCGGAACAGGTTTTCGAAAAGCGTTGGTGCCACACGATGCGTTGGGATTCATCCTGCATCAAGCTCGCTATGGAAGCTTTGACCCTCAGGTCATTCATGCCTTGTTACGAACAAAGTCGTTGTTTCCACTGGGCAGCCGAGTCGAACTGACAAACGGCAAATGGGCGGACGTGATCCGCCGACCAGTCGAAGGATATGCGTGCCCCGTGTTGCAACTTTCCGATGGCGAACGTTTCGACATGCAGGAAAACCCCGATGAAGTGGTTCAGCCAACTTGCGACCCTCAACGCAATCAAGGCCGACTTTCAATCGACGCGATGAAAAACATCCGCTGGAATCCGGCTGACGAATTGTTCTTCGACGAAGAATGAACCGTGGATTCGGTCATTCACTTCGTTCGAGTAACCGACCAAATCGAGACCGCCAGCAACATCAACCATCCCGACATCCAAACGATCACCGCACCCCTGTGCCCCCGGGGTTCGTAGATCCAACGAATCGTCCAAGTTCCGGGCGGACACCACACGCCTTGCGCCACACCATCGGCTGAAAACACCGTCAGTGGCACTGGTTCGATCGCGGAATCTTGCGACCGCAATTCCGCTCGCCAGCCACCGTCCTGGTAAACCCGTCGCGACACAAAGGTGTCTTCTGGCCTTCCTTCGGCCATGGCCAACGAGCCAACCGAGATCACGCCGACTTGGTCTCCAGCCTCCGATGCCATCTCGATTCGCTTCGGCCAAGAAATTTCGGCCTCCGTCATAACTTGATCGTGGCGATGATATCGCAGACCACGAGTCGGCCAGCGATGACTCCGCCCTTTCGAAGTTCGCGATCCACCCACGCCTAACCATGACGCCGTTTGTTGCCAATTGATTGGTGTGGACTGCTGGCCGGCCGCGTCCCAAAACTGATCGATCGCCCAAGGCCGGATCGAGACGACGCTGTTGAATACCGCCTCGTCCTCGACCATGTGCCAACGACCATACCAACGTCGGCGATCATGAACTTCCATGTCCAACAATCGTTGCTGGTCTGATGTGGTCGCCCACTTCGCGGGATATTCACCTTCGCCCGCCGTTCGAATCCAACGAGTTGAATCGAGTGCGTTGGATGGGGAATGATCGAGTTCGTGCCAGGCGACACGTTCAGCTTTCCGGTTGATGGTCGGGACCAAATTCCAATGAGCGACCATCAAGTCACACGCGATCAAAGCGACCCATGCCCAAGCCAGTTTCTGCTGATCGACCGGGCGTTTCCACGCGACGCTCATCGCGAGAATGATCGTGACGAGAATCCAAACATGAGCGGTACTGCCCAACCATCTGTACCAAGCGACCTCGGTTTGGAACGGTCCCCACACCACGTCCACCGGGGCTGAACTCATCGATGCCATCGCGAACCAAACGGCGACACTGGCAACCGCTAATCCAAATGTCATCAACAACCAAACCTGGACTGCTCGACGCTTTGTTCGCGGACCGTTCAACGACTCATTCAAATCGGACGATTCGCGAAACCATCCACGAAAGAGATGTTGTCCACCCTGTGCCGCCAACATCGCCAAAGCGAGTGAGACAAAAGGCAACCACTTCGCCGGATACCGAAACGCGTCGTAACCCGGTACCCAATCGATCAGCCACTGATACGGTGCGTGCCATGGTCCGTACCAACCCATCGCGGCCAATCCGGATGCCAGCAGCACGCAACACCACAAACCGGTGCCGCGAATGTGACCGCGGTATCTTCCGACCAAGCCGATCGAGACCAGGACCAACGTCGACATGCCGATGTACAGACTGGGCGTCCATAACGCATCAATGGGACTGACCGTTCCGCCAGCAAACACCGGACGATCCCAACGATGGTTCACCGGCCATGGCGAACCAAACAAGGATGGCATCGCCAACTCCAACCATCGCCACGGAGCGACCGAAAAAGCGAACGATTGCGATGCATCCAGTTTCGACCAAACGCGACCGCTGTGACGGGCCCAATTGATCGAAGCGACAATCTGAGGTGCCGCTAAAGCAGCAGCCATCGCCGCGATGCCCACCATACGAAGCGAACGCGACCAGAAGGATTGCCCTGCATCGCGGTCACGCAATTTTCGAATCACGTCGAAGATCAACCACAGTCCGGCAATGATTCCGACATGAAGTGCGGTCTGAGGATCACCGCCCAAAACCATCAAGGCCAAGGCAAACGACGGAAGCTTCCAACCATGCTCCTTGGCATGAACCAACGGCAGCAGAGCAAACGGCAACCATGCGGCGCCGACCAGAAACGGCGGGTTGGTCGTGAGAAACAACACGCTGCCGGACAACGGGTACACCAGCGAGGCGATGGCGGAGAACGCCGGTTGCGATCCAAGTCGCCGGGCGGCCCAGTAGGCTGCCAAAGATGCCAAGACCAAATGCAGCGTCACATACCAAGCCAATGCCAATGAAGCATCTTCAGGCAACTCGTTGGGCGATGCCAATTCGGTCGGTGAGTGATCGACCAATGACGCGATCAGGTAAACCAAATGCCGAACCGGGTAGTAGACCGCGGTCGTTGTCTCGCCGGCCAACGGCATTCCCGTTTGGTCCAGTGGGTTCCACATCGCGGACCAGAAATACGTCAGCGGTCGCTCAGCACATCGCTCGCCGACGTATTGATACAGCGGCGTGTAGAAATGACTGACGTCGCGAAAAGCGAGACGGTCGCGGCCCGTCCAAACCGTGGCCATCAGAACCACGATGCAAATTGGACCGATGAAAGGCCCGCCCCACTTCATCCACGAAGGATCGGTCGAATCAGCCTGCAGGGATGATGCCACTTCGCGATTGATTGCGGAGGGCTTCGGCACGATTCAGGACATCCTCGGAGGGTTCGATCACTTGAGGCACCAATTCGATATCGATGATCCGCTCGTCGCGAATTTCACCTGGCCAAAGCGTTTCGCTCACAAAGTCCAAAACCGGCAATTGATACCACGGCGGCTTCATTCTCCGTAGCACGACTTCTGTGCGATAGCCCTCGCGTTCTACACGAACCTCACGCGTGCCATAGTAAATGAAATCAGTTGATGCTGGAGAGGTTCCAATCAATTGGTTGTCGATCGAGACCGTTGCGCCCGGAGGGCTGGTCCGCACCGTCATTCGGCGACGCACACAGCCCGAGCAGACGAGAATCAGCAGCGTGATCATCGCCAACATTTTCGCCTGCGAACAGAACGGCTCGATGCGGTTTGCCAAAGCGTGCAACTGAATGGTTTCCAAACTCAAAGAAATGGGAAGCTTTGGAACTATCAATTGCCGTGGCGACTCGGCTAGATCAGTTTTCGGGAATCCAAAGTCGCTGAGTCGTCGCGGCGGTTGCCGTTTGGTCGTTTCGTCGACGGGCTTTGATCCGGACATAAGGCGGGATGAAGCGAGCTCGCTCGGCAAAGCTGCCTGGTTCGGCGTCAGGTTTCGCATGCATTGGTTCGGCCAGCTCCTCGATCACAAATCCGGAGCGGCACATCCCGCCGATCAATTCTTCCCACCGATGCAAGAACTCCACCGCACCGGGTTCTCTCAATCGAGCGGCCACCGGATTCGCGGCGGGCGGAGGCACGGGAGTGTTCGGACCAGACTTGGACGATGAACCGTTGCGGTAGTACGCATGTTCCACCGTGTATCGAGGCGAACCGTTCGCAGCAGCCCGTGGCTGGGTCGACGTTTGCAGGCTCACCGGCGATTTGTGCTGACTGATATAGATACCACCGCCACGAATCACCCGAGCGACTTGGGCGTAAACGACCATCACCGAGGGCACATAACAGGTGCTGACGGGATGGATCACGATGTCAAAACCCCCGGCGGGCAACATCGACAAATCATCCATCGAACCCTCGATCAGTTCGACCTGGTGACCCCGCTGGCGAGCCGCAATGCGGTCCTGTTCCAGCATGGCAGGTGAGAGATCCACCACCGTGACACGGGCTCCAGCAGCCGCGTACAAGCAGCTCTGCCGACCCCCACCCGCGGCGAGACACAAAACTTTTTTCCCAGAAATGTCCCCGCCCAGCCAACCTGCAGCGTCGACCGTCTGCAAAGGATTGGCTAATTCCTCGTCCGAAACGATCTGGCACAGCGGAGATCCGGCGGCCGTCATTCGCTGATAAGCCTTGCGATTGGCACCTAAAATGGTCTCGCGATCGATGGTGGGTACCCCAGACGGAACGTTTTCAAGCTAATTTGGGAACTTTGTGAGTTCATCCGCCATCTGACACCTTGACAACCCGATGCACCGCTCTGGCGGCCGGCTTGTTCACACTGTACCCCTACGCATGGACGCGTCGCGTTGGTTCGATACGTTTCAAACCTCGCTTTCGCTGCAAAAGAACAGCATCATGTCTTTAAAACCCGAACAGATCGATCAGCTGATCAGCGACCATTTGGATGGTCGTTTGAGCGATGATCAATCGCAATGGCTCGCCGAGCAGTTGCGCATGGACGCTGACTTAGCCCAGCGACTCACCGATGCGGAATTCGATCGTCAAATGTTGCGGTCGTTGCACGAAAGCACAAGCACCTCATCGAGCTTGCCATCCGATTTCGCGTCCCGCGTTGTCGCTGCGGCGCAGCAACGAGCCATCGACGATGATTTGTCGTCCGATCACCCGCTGCGAAAACTTCCCGTTTCGGTTCCCGTCGAATCGGTGATTCCTCAATCCAGTCGCAATGGCCGAAGAACTTGGGTGGCTGCGATCGCCGGCTTGGCCGCAGCAGGATTGTTGGTTGCCTCGCTGCAGAACCGTTTGAGCGATACCGATCCGAACACTCCAATTGGTGATCCTTCCACCGTGGTCGCGCAAGCCGATCCGGCCAATGTTGAAGTCGATCCAGTCAATGACTTGGATTCGCGGAGTGCTCCCGCCGTGGATACCATCGCGGCGAATGATAGTTCGACGGACCAATCTGCCGACAATTTGCCCGTTGGCAATATGCTCGCTGAAGACACATCAGCGACCACGAATTCGGTCGCAGACCTGGAGGCATCCACCAACAACGGACCGAACCGTCCCGAGCCAAACTCCATTGCTTCGGCAACGAATACCGAAACAACGCCCAAGCTGAACGCTGCTCCCGTCGACATGTCGGCGACCGTAGCTGCTGGAAATAACAGCAAAGTTCAGTCGCTCTCCGGTGCGGTGTTGATCTACGACGTTCAGCTGAAACCAGAGGTCCGTGATCCTGGTGCCCGTAACCACTTTGCATTGGATAGCGATCCAGTTCGTAAAGCGATGACGACGGCTGGTTTAGCGGCATCGAGCAAACAACTCGTCAGTGAACGTTTGATCGAAGCGACGCGTGAATCCGTCACCCTCGACGAAAATACTCGTTACCAAATCCTGTTGCTACGAGGTCCAGCGAAACAATTGGATCGCTTGTTCCTCGAACTGCTCGCTGACGAAGACTCGATTGAATCCGTCGGTATGTCGATGGCGATGGGCAATGCAGTCTCCGGCATCGCGTGGCAACAAGATGAAGACGTGGCTCCTTCGAGTGCCGTTGCTTATGACTTGAATGCCAAAGACAAGCGTTCTTTGCAACGACTCGGCATGGCACTGAGCAACCGCGACTTCATGCCCGTCGAAGCCGAATCATTCACCAATCGAATTGATTTTGCTCTGGGTACACCCGAAGCCGCCAGCACTGGCAGCGATTTCATCACCGAAGTCCTGGTCATCGTTCGCTGAGACGCTTGGTTTTCAAAGCGGAAACAACGAAACGCCTGCAGGTGCCTGTTTGAGGCGTCAAATTTCTGGCATGAAATGTGCGACCGTGGAAGAGTCTGACGCGTCAATGTCGATGGTTTGATTCATCGAGCGCGTCATTCAATTCTCACGCTCCCACTCAGAGAGGTTCATCATGCCTTGGAAATCATTCGCATTGACCGCCGCTTTCGCTACTTGCTTGACCGCAATCGGATGCGACGAAGCCCAGTACGATATGTCGGTCGACAACTACAACGAAGAAGTGCAAGAAGGCCGAGAAGAGCTCAACGAAGCTCAGGTTGACGGTGCGATCTCGTCCGACGAATTGGAAGAGCTCGAAGATCAGAATGAGGAGATTCGCGAAGCAGCCGGCGAAGTCGCTGAGCAAACCGGTGACTTGATCGAAGCCAAAACGGACTGATTGAGAACCGACCATTGAGTGACTGGTGGATCTTCTGTCCACCAGTCGAAAATCTTTTGGCCGAAACGGCTCAGTTCCCGAGTTGATCGGCCAAGTCATTGGCTTGGTAGATCGAACGCAAGGCTTCGGGAATCGCGACGCCGGACACACTCACCGCTCGGCTCAGGACGTCGGTGTAAAGGTAGTCGCTGGTCAGGCTTTGGATATTTCCATCAAAGATCAGTCCCACCAAGGCTCCATCTCGATCGACCACCGGTGAACCACTGTTTCCACCGATGATGTCAGCGGTGCAGACAAAGTTGAGCTGGGTATCCAAGTCGATCTTGTCTTTCGCGGACATCCAAGATTCAGGAAGGTCAAAATCTTCTTGCCCTTCATGTTCCTTCGCGTGGGTGAACGCACCTGCGAAATTCGTGGTCGGCTCAATCTGTTCGCCGCGTTCTTCGTAACCAGAAACCACACCGAACGCCAAACGTAGTGTGAACGTTGCATCGGGATAGCCTCCGGTGCCTTCGATTACAGTCGTCGCTTCGGTGATCTCCGCGTAAGCCTGCTTTTCACGTTCGCTGAGTTGTTCGTTCATCTTGTCGATTCGACGATACTCAGGTGCGATCACTCGAGCCATTCGGATCATCGGATCTTTCGACGCCAAGACGGCGTCCAACCCACCCTCGATCAACGCCTTGCGCGTCTCAACGTCTTTGATTTTCGTCCCGGACACCAGTTCGCTGGCGACTTGTTTGGGCGAACGTCCCGCCAGGACTTCCTGAACGATCGAGTCGTTCATGCCGCGGCTTTCGAGCAACAAAGCGATCTCGTCGGCCAACTTCACCATTTCCAAATCGTCGTAGATCGGCGCCGGTGAAAGCAATTGAGCCATCAGCGATTCGCGTCCCGAATCGGTGTATCCGGGCAAACGTTCTTCATTGGGTTTGCGATCTTCTTCTGACAAAATCAGAATTCGAAGAGCGAGCTGGAAAAGCTCACTGCGAAGCGATACCGAGTGGTCGAGCAACTCAGCCTTTTCCTTCTGCACTTCCGCGACTTCTTTCCAAGCGTCCGCCAGCCCCGAATGCTCCGGCGACTTCGAAAGTGCAGTCAGCAGACGATCCTGGCGCCCTCTTTTGGACACAAACGTTTGCGGGTCCTGAAGTCCAGCCAACATGCCTGAGTAAGCCTTGCGAGCGTTTTGGATTCCAAACAACTCGTCGCGTCCACGGCGAGCCGCTTCTTTGCCTTCCAAGCGATATTGCTGTAGCAGCACCTCTTTGCGACGAAGCAAATCCAACACATGAGGCAATCGTTTGTCGCGAAGGTACTCCAGCGCCTCGACAGTAAAGATCCGCTGCGTGCGACCAGGATGACCGCTGACAAAGACCAAGTCTCCATCCTTGGCAGGTTGATCGTTCCATTTCAGGAAATGTTCCAGCTTGGCAGGTTCGCCATCCTCGTAGACACGCATCAACGTCGCGTCGAGGTTGTAGCGAGGGTATTCAAAGTTGTCCGCGTCGCCACCGAAGAATGCGGCAGCGGTCTCGGGAGCCCATACCAATCGCACATCGGTGTATTTCTTGTAGCGATACAGGTGATACTTCGCTCCACCAAACAGTGTCACCACATCGCTTCGCAAACCGGTTTCATCGAGCGATTCTTTCTCGATCGTCGCGATCACGGCCTGCCGTTGTTTGGCGGCTTCCTCGGCGTCCGCGGCTTCGGTGATCTGCTCGTTGACTCGATCGGTCACGTCTTCGATCGAGATCAGTTGATTCAGTTCTAGATCAGGTGCCTTGAGTTCCTCGTCAAAGCTTTTCGCCAAGAACCCATCGTCGATCAGATTGCGTTCTTTGGAACTGAGTTTGGCCAACGTGTCGCTGGCGACATGGTGGTTGGTCAGCACCAAACCGTTGGAGGACACAAACGATCCGGAACCACCGGAGTTAAACCGAACCGAAGAGAGCTGCAGATGCTTCAGCCATTCTTCGGACGGTTCGAACTGATGTCGGTCTCGCAGCAATTCGCGAGGAACATCGTTGAACAAATACATGCCTTCATCAGCATGCGAATTGCTGGACAGACCAGCCAAAGCGAAAACCATGCAACTTCCCGACAAGAACCAACGGCGCACGTGTGCAAACATGATGGATAAACCAGAAACACGAAGGGACAGAATCCTGAATCTCCAGTTCAGCCGTTGCGACGGTCGCATGCAACCGGTCGTCGGGCCTGATCAAGCCGCGTCGGTCAGATCACTGTGACAGAGGCTGCGATAGAATGAATTGCTAGCAAGCAATTGGTGATGCGTTCCCACATCGGCAACTTGTCCAAGATCCAAAACCGCGACTCGATCGGCCATCGCGAGCGTGCTGGCTCGGTGGGTGATCATGATTCCCGTGCGATCTTCCAGGAACGTTTCCAAGGCGCGGTGAATCAGCTGTTCACTTTCGATATCGATTTGACTGGTCGCTTCATCCAGAATCAGGATGTCGGGATCCCGCAAGAAAGCTCGTGCGAGTGCGATTCGTTGCATCTGTCCGCCGGACAATCGAACGCCACCGGATCCGAGCAGCGTTTGATAGCCGTCGGGTGTTTTCCGGCGAATGAAGTCATCTGCGAAAGCCAGCTTGGCGGCGCGAACGACGTCGTGAGCATCGGCGCTGGGACTGCCGTAGCGAATATTGTTTTCGATCGTGTCATCGAACAGCACCGTCCGTTGATTGACCAATGCAATGCGTCGCCGCAGATCACGCGTGGGCAGACGATTGATCGCCACATCGTCAAAGCAGACTTCGCCCTGGTGTGGATCGTCGAAACGACACAACAAGTTGATCAAGGTGCTTTTGCCGCAACCGTTGGGACCGATCAACGCGATCGTCTCGCCATGTTGAATGGTGAGATCAATACCACGCAGCACCATCGGTCCGGAGGGATACTGGAAGTGGACACCCTTGAACTCGATCGATCGATGAGGACGATCTAGGTGAACCGGGTTGGTTGGCTCGGTCACTCGAATCGGTTCGTCGATGATTTCGTAAACGCGATTCGATGCGGCGATACCACGCTGAAGCGACGTCCAAACATCGGACAACTTGCGAGCTGGATCAGATGCACCAATCAACAAACCAAAGAACAACAGGACTTGGCCAACATCCAGCGGACGTGCGCTCATGCGAATGCCCAGCAAGTGAGTTTGTTGGTTGATCACCAAATAACCACCCGCCAAGATTGCCAGTCCGACCATCGTCAGACCTAGCAATTCGCTGCTGCTGCGAGCGAGTGTGTTGTACAAAGCCACCTTCATCGAGCGGCGAAAATAGGCCTGCACGCGAGCGCGAAAACGGGCTCGTTCGTAGGCTTGTGTGTTGAATGATTTGACGACGTGAATACCACCGAAGGCGTCATTGAGCATTCCATAAAGGCTGCTCATCTCTTCCATCGCTCGGCGGCTGGCACGACGAATCGCTCGGCTGAGGTGTTGCATCACAAACGCCATCAGTGGCGAAACGATCATCACCAACAACAACAAACGCCAGCAAACCGTCGCGGCTCCAAACAAACAAACCGCCATCTTCAGAGGTTCGCGAATCAGTCGCCCGAGCAGCGTGCTGACTCCAACGGCGATGTGAGCGACATCGTTGGTGAGCCGACTGGTCAGATTGGCAGAGCCGTTTTGGCCAAAGTGATCGAGGTCCAAGTGCAAGGATTTGCGAAAGTACTTTTCTCGCAGTTCCATCACCGTGCCTTCGGCGACGTATTGAACGAGCATCAGGTTGATGGTCAGGGCGACCAACTTGATCGCGGTCCCACCAACCAACATCACGACGATGAATACCAAAGTCGGAAACGCACCTCGTGGAGCCGATTGGTCAATCCAAGGCTGGGCCCAAGACAACCACTCCGCAGATTTCTTGGTCGCAGTTTGTGCCAACTCGGCGGAGGAAATTTCAAACGTCGTTGTATTGATTTCTTGTTGCAACGCAGCCTGGGTGTCGGCGTCGGTTGCTGTCTTCGCTCGTTGTTGAAGCTCGTCGAGCTCGTCATTCAGCTGAATGAGTTCGACGCGTTGTTCTTCGACCGTGACGCGTGCCTCGGCCAGTCGTTCATCGACATATGACGGCAGATCGTCTCCTTTGAAAACGACCTCCACCATCGGGTACAGCGTGCCGATGTTCGCGCCCCACAAAGCAGCAATCACCAACGACGACAACAAGATGCCCAGCAAGGACATACGACGTCGCAGCGATAATCGCAGAACTCGGCGAAAACTCTTCATGGAAGTAAATCAAGCGAGCGGAAAATGGGTCTTCTGGACTCACGGCAGCAAACGATTGACGGCTACCAAAGATCGCTTGTACCAAGCCGCTCGATTTTCTCGCCAGGGTGATTCGCCTCTTGTGATTGGCGGTTTGAGTTTGGTAGCGGATACCGTCGAAGGTTTCTCGCTAGAGCCAGCCAATTCGGCTCTGTGATAAGCGGACATGTCCGTCCCCGCCCATCGGTCCCTCCAACACCTGCCATCTCATGTTGAACCACCCGATTCGCCGACTGCTTGGCGGGAATTTTCATGCTTCGAACCAATCGCTCCGTGGGGAACAAGCCTCGGCATGGCTCGCAACGCCGAAAACCCTGCTCCTGGCAGGAATGTTCGCGTTGATGGCGAATTCGGCTCGGGCACAGCTGCCTCAGCCAGTTCAGTTGCCTCTTCAGAGCGGCGAAACCATTGTGTCTTCCGAGACTTACGTCGATGGAGCTCCTCACCAAGAAGTTGGTTTGGCGGACTATTGGGACGGAGTGCCTGGTTTCAATCCGCCGGCCCAGGTTCCTCACGTGATCATCCAGGCCCCCGCGGCACCGAAAAACGCTCGAAACCACGGTTCCGTGCCAGCAAATGGCTACGCCCCGAATCGATCTTCCGGTCACTCACAACACGGGCACCAACAATCCGCCGGATCCGTGCACCCTCACCTGCAGCACGCTCACCAAAAAGCCAAAGCAACGATGGCTCCTTTGACCCATCCTCCCGGAGTCGAAAACGATCCCGGTGCGAAGGGCCCGGGTCGACTGGGCGTCGGTGAACACTGGGTCAAAAATCCTCAGACGCGCCCAACCATTCCCGCCGCCACCGTCCAACCTCGCTGGAAAACGCCCTATTCGTATGGCTATTTTGGTGCCGAAGGAAAACGACATTGGTCCCGGCAACACGGTTACCAAGACCGTTCTTTGCAGTGGTCGCTGCGATAACGCGCTGCAAAATCAACGATCGAGATCTACACTGGGTGGCTCGAGGATGGAAGGTTCTGATTCTGAACCCGCCGCTTCGTCTCGACGTCCTCCAAAAAAACACCCACTCGATCGACCTCCATGACATCTGATCCATCGCAGTCACGTCCATCCGCACCCTCTGCTGGCGGTCCTCCTCCAGGAGTCGGCCGGCCCGGGCATGCTCCTTTGCCCGAACCAAGTGTCGTTCCAGAAGAAGGTTGGCACTGCGGCCACTACTTCTATCGATTCCGTCGTGAAATGTTTGATGGATCGATTGCACCAAATCATCGCGAACAATTCCTCGCGGCCCTGAACCCCACCGGCGATGCGGTTCCCGAACGCTTGGCGTCGTATTGGATCAGCGGCCACGATTGCGACTTCGGCATCATGGTGATGGATCCCGATCCCGCCAAAGTCGATGGCATCCACCAAGCGATCATGGCACCGGGAATTGGTCGGTTGATTGAACCCGCGTGGTCGTTCGTCTCCGTCAGCGAAGTGAGCGAATACGTTCCTTCGATCGAAGAGTATCGTCAACGATTGATCAAAGAAGGCAACACGCCAGACTCACCCGAGTTGGCCGCGAAAGTGGCTGCCTACGAACGACGTTTGCCGATGATGAATCGCAATCGCTTGCAACCTGAGATTCCTGATTGGCCGTCGGCGTGTTTCTATCCGATGAACAAGAGCCGAGTGCCGGGTGCCAACTGGTTCATGGAACCATTCAGTGCTCGTAACCAAATGATGGCCGAACACGCCCAAAGCGGAATGGCTTTCGCGGGCAAGGTCAGCCAGTTGATCTCAGTCGGCGTTGGACTGGATGATTGGGAATGGATGGTGACCTTGTGGGGTCGCAACCCTCAGTATCTCAAAGACATCGTCTACAAGATGCGATTCGATCAAGCGAGCGCGAAGTACGCCGAGTTCGGGCCCTTCTACGTCGGCTACAAAGCGGATGCCGACGCGATTTTGGACCATTGCCGTTTGCTGTGATTCAGAAAATCAGAAACCGTCATTGAGGCCCCATTCTCCAACGAGATGCGTGAGCATTCCGGTGGATGGATCAGCTTGATTTCACAGGACCAACGTATTGGTCCAGGTACGATCGCGTGTGATCAAGCACGGATTCGTAGCTGAGCGGTTCGACGTCTTCGCCGATCAACTCCACTTCGATCGGTCCGGAGTATCCCAGTTCCAAGACTCGGTGAACCAGCGACTGAATCGGCACGCAGCCTTCACCCAGAAGGCAACGATTCATCTCGCCGAGTGGACTGTGTCGACCGTCGCCCAACTGCATCAAATGCATGAAAGGAACGACGTGCGGCAACATATCGAGCACTCGGTCATCCATGCCGACGTGATAGGTATCCAGCACGATTCCTAGGTTGGGACTGTCGACCATATCGAGAATCTCGAGGGTCGATTCCAAATCATTGACGAAGGACCATTCCATGCCACATCCGGCGTGAATCGGTTCCAAAGAAAGCTTCACGCCAAACTCCTCGGCGATGATCGCGAGGTGAGACAAGGCATCGCAAAGCGTCCGGCGAGCATGCTTGCGAATGTGATTGTTGCGACCACCAGCCAACACGATCAGCGTTTCGGCTCGCAATTCCGCGGCGTCACGAACGGCGCTCATCGCATCGCGAACGGCGTCGTCAAATCCTCGACCATCGCTGCCGGTGAATCCACCGACCCAACTGAGCGAAGTGACTCGCAAGTTCGTTTCGGCCAGCAACTCCACGGCTCGATCGATTCCCAGGTCATCAAGCTTCGGTCGAAACAAGCCAATGCCTTCGAAACCTCGGTCGGAATACGCTTGAGCGTCTTGCTCGAATTCCCATCGAAGAGTCGACAATTGGTTGATCGCCAAGGTGTTCATAGACGGTGGGAAAAGAGAGGATCGAACTCGCCCGCTGGAGCTCCAACGCAGCCGCGGGGATCGGAGTATGCCGACGCGTGGTCGCAGTGTAAAGATTCGTTTGGGCCTCTGCTGGCTTCCCCCAACAATTGAGTGGATCGTTATGTTATTGCTTGCAAAAGAAAAGATTTGCTAGCAAATCAACGATTCATCCGGTCGTCTGTTTTGACTTCTCGAGTCCACTGTCCCCGCCTCACTGCCATTTCGATTGGTTCCCCTCATGGTCGCTTTTTGCCGTTACGTTGATTCTTCCGGTGCCACACGTTTGGCGATTCGAAAAGAACCTGAAACCCAACTGGCTCCGCGTCCCAAGGTTTGTCCCATTGGCGATTTGATGGGTGCGGGGGTCGAACAAAAATGGTTGCAAGGCAACACCCTTTTTTCGCTCGGCAAATCAGACTTCGATCAACTCCCCACGCCCACCGAATCGCAGTGGACCGATGCTCCTGAGCAATTGCTTCCGCCGGTTGCCTGCCCTGAAAAAATTCTTTGCATCGGTTTGAACTATCTCGATCACGCGATTGAAACGGGAGCCGAGAAACCATCGCTGCCGGTCGTGTTCAGCAAATTCAATTCAGCACTGGTCGGACACGGACAAGACATCGTGCTGCCCAAGATCAGCGACAAAGTTGACTACGAAGCCGAATTGGTCGTGGTCATCGGGAAAACCACGCGTCACGTGGATGCCAGCGAAGCGATGGACGCGGTCTTTGGATACGCGGTCGGCCACGACGTATCTTCGCGAGATTGGCAAAAGGGGCGTCCCGGCGGGCAATGGTTGGTGGGGAAATCATTTGACACGTTTGCTCCACTCGGCCCCGCCGTCGTCACCGCCGACGAGATCTCTGATCCAGGCGATCTCCCGATTCGCTTGCACATCAATGGTGAAACACTGCAGGAGAGCAAAACGGATCAACTGATCTTCGACATCCCCGCGTTGATCACACACCTATCGAAATTCATGACGCTGAAGCCCGGCGACCTGATTTTCACGGGAACTCCATCAGGAGTGGGTGATGCACGAACACCGCAACGATATCTGGCCCCCGGTGATCGCTGCGTGGTCGAAATCGACGGCATCGGTCGCCTGGAAAACACCTGCCAAGCTGAAGCCTGATATTGAAGGACCGAGAGTTTTCTACACCTTCCCTCTGGAAGGGTCGGCCCGCTTCGGTACGGGGAGGGTTAGGCGCTGGATCCGATGCTCGACCATCCCGGAGGCCGTGCAGTTTTACTTCACCTTCCCTTTGGGAAGGTGATTGGTTTTGGTAACCCCCACGCGTCAGTTTTGAAGATGCGCTTTTTCCTCTAATGGCCAACGGCCTCGTTCAACATAGCCAGGGGCATCGCCCCTGGAGCAGAAAAACACGGCCCCATTTTGGCCAACGGCCAAATTCAATTCAAAACGTGTGGGTTGATGTTGGCCGTTGGCCAACCAGTCCTCTTGGTTCTCAATCCCAGGGGCGATGCCCCTGGCTTCGATGAGGATGGCCGTTGGCCAACAAAACCGAATGCAAAAGCGCAACTTCAAAACGCGTCAGCGAGGGAACGCACTTGACTCAATCCTCGCTGACGCATCGGATTTCCATGAGAGGCAACATCCACACGCCGGGAAAGGTTGTGTGCAAGATCCCATGCCCGGCACTCACCCTCGCGTACGCCTGAACGGCGTCGCTCACCCTCTCCCCCAACTTCGGTCCGGGAGAGCTACGCCATGTGGAAATCTGCTGAAAAGTGGTATCGGAAAACTGCACCGCCTGGCTCGACCTCCCCGTCGGGTTTTCGACGATAAATGATTTGTATTTAACGACTTACGACTCGTACCGCCTCGGGACTCCGGGTCAAACTGCCTCCAGGAGGCGGCCTCCGGGGACCAAGCACCCTGCACTGAACCACTCGCAGAACCCCCTGAACTGGGGTCGTGCATGAATGCAGCACCGTCGCCGCCCAAACTAAATAACCACCCAAGTGGGCTGCCACTACATCAACAAACCCTTCTTCAGGAGGGTTCAAACGACTTTTCTCCTCAACCACGGTTGCAACAACCGTTAGAACGAGCATAATTATTGCAACTGATTCGCAATATCAGCATCGACGACGCAGCAAGCGACGAGCTTTTTCGCTCTCTAGCCAGCCACGCTCGATCCGTCCCGCACCCGGGACGTTTCCCGTTCCGTGACTTTCTGGCTGGAGAAAACCATGCCTATTTCTGCGCGCTTCCGCGCCCGTACTTCCGCGTTTGCATCCCCTTCCACTGATCTTGGCGGATCAGTCCCAACAATCTCGCCCGCCCAAAGCTCGCGGCGACGAGCATTCACGTTGGTCGAACTTTTGGTGGTCATCGCCATCATCGGTGTGTTGGTCGGATTGTTGTTGCCCGCCGTTCAATCGGCCCGTGCCGCCGCTCGTCGGATGAGCTGCAGTAACAATCTCAAGCAGATTGGATTGGCGCTGCACAACTACCACGGCACTTTCAAAAAGTTCCCCGAAGGTTCGCGGCTGAGCAACTTCCTTGGACCATTGACTGCCGCCCTGCCGTTTCTGGAAGAAGCCAACACGTATCAGCAATTTGACTTCAGCCGTTCGTATTCCGATCCCATCAACCAAGAAGTCGCCGCACAAACGATCGCGACGTACCTGTGCCCATCGATGGTCCTGCCTCGAAGCGTTCCGGACAGAGACCTGAACGAGACCGGTGGACCGTCTAGCTATCTCGCGTGCGAAGGCACCGCCGCTTACATGCCCAAAGCCGATGGGATGTTTGGTTTGAACTGGACCGCCTACGGATACGACAACCCAGCCACCGGTTTTCGCGACTTAATCGATGGCAGCAGCAACACGATCGCGTACGGCGAAACGACCTATGACATGGCCGACTATTTGTGGACCAGCCCGGCCAGTGTTGCAGGAACGGTGAAGTGGGGAACGGCCCGTTGGGTGCTTGGCTACCCGAAGGTTTCGCTCGGGACCAGCCAAAAGGAACTCAACGTTCACAACGCCGCCAACAATGGCGGATTCCAAAGCATGCACAAAGGCGGTGTCTACTTTTTGTTCGGAGACGGCAGTGTTCGATTCACGTCGGAATCTCTCGATCGCGAATTGCTGAACGCGTTGGCCACCCGCAACGGTCGTGAAGTTGTTGAGGCAGCTCCATGATCATGCTTCACGCTGATGTTTCCAAGTCGATTCGAACAATCACGAGTGGACTGAAAACACCGTGGTCGTTCAGCGTTGCATTGATCGTGATTCTTTCGGCTGGATGTTCTCAGGCACCTGAATCAGAACACGTGGCCGTCGCAGGCGAAGTCACACTCGGCGGCAAACCGCTGCCCAGTGCGATGATCCGGTTCACGCCCGTCAAAACCGAACCGGGGCTTCACGACAGCGTTACCATGATTTCAGAGGGACGCTTTGCTTTCGATTCGACCAACGGTCCCTCGCCGGGTGAACATCACGTGATTGTCACTCCCTTGGAACCTGAAATGAACGAAGCGTTGGCTGCCATGCAGAACGGTGATCGAGATCCACTGAACGCTCGAACCATTCCGGCTCGCTATCGAAGCACCGGTCAACTGAGAGCAACGATTAACGCAGCCAACGTTCAACCGTTGACGTTCGAACTGACCAAACGTTGAAAACGTGAACAACGACGCGTGCCGATTTCGGCCGCGTCATCCACGCCAACTGTCGAGTCGCCCTACCGAGCGACTCTTTCCCAGACAAATCAAATCCCTCCGTAGCAATTCATCATCATGAAAATTTCTAAGAGACGACAACTGCTCGCTTTGGCTCTGTTCATTGGCGGAACCTCTTCTGCCTCAGCTCACTTCCCTTGGCTCGCCTCCGATTCCGACGGGCACGCGGTCATGTGGTTCGGTGAATCAACCGACGATCGCACTTACCCCATGCCCGAAGCGGTTCAGCAAATTCAGTTGCACAGCACCAACGCATCGGCGGCTGGCAAAACGATTGACATGAAACCGGTCGAAACAAAGGACTTGGTTGGCATCCAGAGTCCGCAACCGATTCCGGAAGGAGACGAGATCGCTGGCTCGGTCACCTACGGTCTGTACCACGGAATGAAGCTGACCTACCACGTCGAACACTTGCCACAGGATGACGCGAAAGCTTGGCCCAGCGATCCTCGGCCCGGGGCTGCTTTGCAAACCGTGATCACATCGGCAAAGAATGGCGACATCGAAGTTCAGTTGTTGCGTAACGGGCAACCTCTGCCCGAAACGGAAGTCAAATTATTCTGCGAAGACGGCCACGAAGCCGGAACGGAAACGACCAACAGCAACGGCCGCGTGTCGTTTTCGTCGGACATCATCGAGCCCGGACTCAACTCGGTCATGGCTGGCATCACCGACAAGAACGCCAAAGGGGAACTCGGCGGCGAAGCGTACTCCAGCACCGCCGACTACCTGACCGCATCGTTCCGAATCTCATCGGACGCAGCTCAGCCCAAAAAGCAAACCGAGTCTCCGAAGGTGATCGCCGACAGCGACGTGTCGATCCAACCATCTGGTCTCGCCGATCTGCCTGAGGAGCTGACCAGTTTTGGTGCCGCCTTCGTCGACGGAACCATCTACGCCTACGGCGGACACACCGGCAGCGCTCACTCCTATTCGACCGAAGAACAATCCAACCGACTATGGGCGTTGGACACCACCGACCCCGACGCGAAATGGGAAACGGTTGCGACCGGTCCGCGTTTGCAAGGTTTGGCTTTGGTCGCACATGGCGACCGACTGATTCGGATCGGTGGCTTCGCGGCCGTCAACGACATCGGTGAAGAGCACGACCTGCGATCGCAACCCGCCGTCGCCAGCTTTGATCCCAAGACAAAATCCTGGACCGATCTTCCCGCTCTGCCCGAAGGTCGTTCCTCATTGGACGCGGCGGTCCTCGGTGACACCGTTTATGTCTTCGGTGGATGGAGACTGAACGGCGAAAGCGAAGACAGCACTTGGCATCAAACCGCATGGTCGCTGGACCTGGCCGACCCCGATTCGGGATGGCAATCCGTCGCCACGCCGCCCTTCCAACGACGTGCGATCAGCGTCGCCGCTCACGACGGCAAACTGTTCGTGGTTGGTGGCATGCGATCCGAAGGTGGCCCGACCACCCGAGTCGATGTCTACGACCCGTCGGCCAAAACCTGGGCACTCGGCCCCGCCCTTCCCGGATCCGGAATGGCCGGATTTGGATCCTCCGCTTTCGCCGCTGGCGGTCGTCTGTACGTCACCACCTTGGACGGATTTGTTCACCGATTGGCAGCCGATGGAGAGGCCTGGGAAACGGTCGCCCAAGTCGAACCGGCCCGGTTCTTTCACCGCATGCTGCCAACCGCAGACGACCGTTTGGTGATGCTCGGTGGAGCCAACATGCAGGAGGGTAAATTCACCTCCATCGACGCCATTCAAATCGGCGATTCGAAGTGACCTGAGCGACCAACGATCGGCTCAAACACCTCCGCCATCCCAGTTCTCAACCGAGGTCGTGCAGTTTTCAAGAGCCGTGCTCGCGAGGTTGAAATCACCCTCCTGAACGCAGTTGGGGAGGGTCGGGATTCGAGCGTTCAGCGAGAATTCCGGGGAGGGCAGTGCACGCCGTTTCCCATGCTCGG
>NZ_ANMO01000129.1 GCF_000338295.1 Rhodopirellula europaea 6C | reverse complement strand
CGAACGTCACCGATCAGCCGGCGGCGACGGTTGATCTTCCACTTCAAAACGCACGACTTCGCCGCTCGGTTGCATCGGATGGTTCCCCGCAGCTTTAGAGTCTGACGTAGTGTTTCCACACGATGTAAGTTTTGGTCTCGCCGCTGCCGCGTGATACGATCAACGTCGTGGAAGTCGATAAAGTATTGACAAGGATCGTATGGAGGGCAAATGGGCGGCCTTCGGAGTCGTCCGACACCAGAACGGAGCGACCGTCTTTGAGTTTAGCTTTCGTCTTGTCGTCGGCGTTTTTGTCCGGGGCCAATTTTGTCTTGTAGAAGGCGAGTACCTTTTCGACCGAGTCGTCGGTTGTCATTGTGGTCTTGCATACAAGCGACTGCACAGTGCGATTGCCATCGCTGTTAACCGTGGCGGCATCCGACATCTCTGCACCGTTGAGATTGGAATTGGGGTAACTCCATTGTGAAATCGTGCCCATCAAGGTAACCGACTCGTCAGCAGTGGCCGGTTGGCTAGCAATGGAGGCGCAAGCTACGGAAAACAGGATCGCGGCGATCAATCGCATAGCGGAGGCTTTCGGTTGGAAGAACTTGGGCATTCGTGTCGCGAATGTGCGGGGG
>NZ_ANMO01000128.1 GCF_000338295.1 Rhodopirellula europaea 6C | reverse complement strand
TCGTGCCTGGGTTCGAATCGCCCAACGCCAGCGTTTGGGCGGAGGAAAACCGCCAGCCGACTCAGGCGGCGAAGGTCGATTTTCCAAACCGGTTTTCAATCGCCATGAACCGCTCGCGCCAACGCAGCCGAGCGAACCAGCTCGGGCGAGTCAGGTTGGGATCATCCGCCGGCACACGATGTGTCTTTCCACGAGTCGTTCGCATGGTCAGCGTGCCATCAGCATGGACCTCGTCGACCATCCAAAATTTCTGGACGACGTAGTTGTAGGTTTCGCCCTTCAAGTTGGGCTTCACACTCGACGCTCGCGGCCCCGGAACCTTGCTGCGTTTGCTCTTGCGATAGATCGCCCAATCACCGGGCTTCCACGCGGTCTCAGTTGCTGACGAGACAGCCTCGGCATCGATCAAAACCGAACCGTCCACCGCGGAAGCACTCCGATTCTGTGCCGCGGGCGAGTGCAACAATCCTCGACGCAACGACCGCAAGTTCGAAAAGAGTCTTTCAGTCATGATGGAGTTCCATCGCTGCAAAGGTATTCGGATACGAGTGACAACGACGACCTGCGTCCGTCTGTTGCCTTGAGAATTGCCGAGATTAGCCCGTGTGTGTCAAGCAAACGACAGGCCAAACAACTATCGTCCCCCAGGGCATAGTTTAATCACGATAGGCAAAAACGCCTTGATTGTGGCACCGACTACGAAGAAGTTCTCAAGAAGTTTCCCAGCGAATTGCTAGCAAACGAGCCAGTACTAGAAGCCCAAATGCGGTCGCCATCAGCACAGTCAGCTGCGGCTGCAGAGCACTCGGCGGCAGCTCACGCCAAAAGACTTTGTCATAACCATCCAGTGCCCAGGCATTGAAAGTCCACAGCCCAGCCTCTCGCAACCCTTCGCTCATCACGTACCTCGGCACCATCGACCCGCCGAGCGCACTCATCGTCAGCACAGCCACAACGGACAAACCATTCAGTTGGCCACGAGTCTTGCACAACGTTGCCAAGAACAAACCAAACGAGGCCGCCGCCGCGGATGTGACCAACGTCATCATCACAAAACCGTCCAGGTTGCCGAGCAAATCCAGTCCAAAGACCAATTGAGCCCACACGAACATCACCGTGACTTGCACACACCCGAGCAGCGTCAAATAGAACCACTTGCCGAGCAACAAATGATCCATCGTCATTTGAGTCGACAGCAATCGTTCCAGCGTTTGATTCTCACGCTCCTCCAGCAACACGCCACCACCGCTGGTCGCGCCAAACAACAAAAACATCACCGCGATGCCCGCCGCATAAACGCTGATGACCGGGTTGGTTTTGTTCTCACCCATCACGTTGACGACCTTCACTTCCGGCGGCGCCATCAATGATTCCGCTGAAGAACGATCCGCTGTCGCCGCCACGTCTTCCCCGCTTACTGATTCACTGGCCGCGGCTTCACTGGTCGCGGCTTCAATGGGCACAGAGTCGCTGGCCGCGGTTCGGATGGCCTCGCTTGGAAGCGGTTGCTCAAACCGGGCCTGTTTCACGCCGGCTGTACCATCTTCGCTCGCGGTGACCGGCATCGCACCACCGGGTCGCGGACCGCCTTGTGCAGCATTGGCTTGCATCTGCCCCGTTTTTGCCATCAACATCGCTCGCATCACCAATGCCGAAACTACTTGGCTGGCGACTTGGTCGGATGCGTCGTTGAGCAATTCCGCGGACAACTCTTCGCCGTCTTCACTCAACACGATCGCAATCGTCGCGGATCCGCGGCGAACCAAGTCTTCACCCGCCGCCCGATCCAAAGCCGGATTCTCGTCGCTATCTTGAACCAGCCTCAGGCCTTCGCTCTCACGAAGAGTCAAAATCACTTCGTCGCACTGAAGCGAAGCCAGCGATGTAAAACCTGAATCTGCCTCGACAGCAGCTGAGACATCACGGATCAACGCCACCTTCACTCGCGGGGTCCCGCCCACTCCGCGAGAGAAAATCAACGCAAAGATACTGAAGAATGCGATCGGCACCACAAACGTCAGCAACCACTCGATGCGGTTGTGACGCAGGCGACGCAAGTGAATTTCAATGACTTTCCAGACCATGTTCAATCCCGCAGTGCATGGCCGGTCAAATGGAGAAACACATGGTGCAAAGTCGGTGACTGGACCTCAACGTCCTGCACGCCATAGCCCGCCTGACTGAGAGCGTCGATCAATCGGGGCAATCCCATTGCGACCTCCACCATCTTCGTCGTCACAACTCGTTCGCCTGGCCGGGCGGTCACGTTCAACCCCGTCACCGCCAACGGTTCATTCCCGTGTCCACGCAGTGGTTGATCCAATCGAACGGTCACCTCGCGGTCGCCACCGATCGTTTGCCGAACCAGCTCTTCAAACGTACCCGTCGCAACGACCTTGCCGTGATCGACAATCACGATCCGATCACACTGGCTCTCGGCTTCGTCCAAGTGATGCGTCGTCAACAAAACCGAGGTTCCTTCCGCATTCAATTCCGCCAACATCGCAAAGATCCGCTGGCGACTTTGAGGATCGACCCCCACGGTGGGCTCATCCAGCAACAGCACCTCGGGTTCGTGCAAAACGCCGCACGCCAAATTGACTCTACGTTTCATGCCACCCGAAAATGAGCCAACCAAATCGTTGGCTCGATCGGCCAGCCCGGTCCACTGCAATCCCCACTGAATCTTGTCTCGCAACACTCGACCGCGCAGTCCGTGAAACCGACCGAACGCTGCCAAGTTCTCCGTCGTGGTCAGGTCTTCATACAAAGCGATCTCTTGTGGTACCAATCCCAACGAATCGCGAACAAACGCGGCATCGATTGGTTCGCCGAGCATGGTAATGCTGCCCGAATCCGGCTTGGCTCTTCCCGACAAACAACGAATCATCGTCGTCTTCCCGGCTCCATTTGGCCCCAGATACGCCAATCGCTCGCCACGTCGAAGATCGAACGACACCCCGCTGAGCGCGGCGTGATCCTTCCCACCGCGACGATACGACTTCATCAATCGATCGACCGAGATGGCCGCGGTGTCGGCGGCTGCCATGGGTTGCGGCGGGGCGGGAGCGGACAAAGTTCCTGTTTCCCAGCGGGAGGTGATTGCCAATCGCGATGCCGAAAACAGCATCGCCGATCCATCCTAGCCAATTCGATCAACGCCCCGAAACGCCAAACTGGATGCCCGGGCCACTCACCGCCGCAGAGGTCGTGTAGTTTTCTGATACCGCTTTTCGGCAAATTTCCACTTGGCGTA
>NZ_ANMO01000127.1 GCF_000338295.1 Rhodopirellula europaea 6C | reverse complement strand
AGCAATTCCCGGCGAGTTCGCCGGGTTTGGTTTTTGCGGGGTTTTTTAGCGATTGTTTTGCTAGCATGTCGCGATGGTAGTCGCGGCCCATCTTGGGGGTGGCTAGGCAGCGTGGGCGCGGCAAAATGGTGAAAATTCTCGCCACGGATGTCCTATGATTGTGCCCAAAAAACCTCCCAAACCGCGACGCGGGCTTTCCGCAGACGCACTTCACGACACCCTCCGCCGACGCTTCGAAGACGTCAGCGACGGGCGACGCCAAGCCTCTTGCAAGTATCCCATGGTCGATACGCTCATGAGTGCTTTCGCCATGTTCGCAACCAAAGAACCGTCGATGCTCTCCTACCAGGATCATCAAAAAGAGTTGCATATCGAAAAACCATTCAAGATCAGCGCCGTTCCAAGCGACACGCAGATGCGTGAGATCCTCGATGGCATCGACATCCAACCACTGCACGAGTGCTTCGCGGATCTGTTCTGGGAAGTTCAGCGTAGCGGTGAACTCAAAAAATGGTTGTTCGATGGAAAGTATTATCTGCTGGCGATCGACGGTTCCGGCTACTTCTGCAGCGACAAAATCTCTTGCCCCCAGTGCCTAGTTCGCAAGAAAGGCGGCCAGGAACAGTTCTATCATCAGGTCGTCGCCGCCGTGCTGGTCCATCCCGAGACCAGGCAGGTTCTACCCTTAGCGGTTGAACCGATCATCCGTTCCGATGGCGAGAAGAAAAATGATTGCGAACGTAACGCGACAGGCCGTTTAATACAGCGTGTGCGGAAACAACACCCAAAACTTCATTTCTTGGTGATCGAGGATGGACTGGCGAGCAACGCACCGCACATTGCCGATCTGCAGTCCGCGAAGATGCACTACCTACTAGGTGCAAAACCGGGTGATCATGCACATCTCTACAATCAGGTCATTGATGCCATGGACCGCGATGCGACGCGCGTGCAAAACGCTCGGGTGTTCAAGGGAACAAAATGTTTCGACAGTCAGACGCAGTACATCGAAGGATTGGAACTGAACAAGTCCAACCCAGATGTTCATGTCAATTTCCTTCAGCATCATGAACTCGACTGCGATAGCGGCGAAGTTCTGCAATGCTTCAGTTGGGTGACGGATTTAGATTTAAGTCAGAAGAGTTTAAACCTTTACCAGCGTGGTGGTCGCAGTCGCTGGCGTGTGGAAAACGAAACATTCAACACGCTCAAGCACCAAGGCTATGATCTGGAACACAACTACGGTCATGGGAAAGTCAACCTGACGACGGTACTCGCATTGTTGATGTTTCTTGCCTTTGCGGTGGACCAGATCCAAGAGGCGTGCTGTGGTTTGTTTCAAGCGGCCGTGCGACAGTCCGGTCGGCGAATCCGCTTGTGGGAATCGATTCGCAGTCATCTGCGCCATTTTCAATTCTCAAGCTTCGCTGAACTCTACCGGGCCATCGCGACGGGTCGGTTATGCAAGCCTCCGCCTGCCTAGCTGGTGCTCACTTCAAGCTGCCGATGACTCTGAATGCTTGGATTCAACCAAGCGAATGGCTACCGTTGTGCCGTAACCGCAAGAAAACGCCGTTAGTCAGTGACCAGAAGTGGCGTCGATCATCCCAAGGTGGAGAAATTTCGGCGAAAATTCTCCCAGGGGCGGCAACTGCTGAACGGTTCGTCAACAAAAGCGTCGATTTGCCCTCCAATGCCACCGACACCGGCATTCACCGGGAATTGCTG
>NZ_ANMO01000126.1 GCF_000338295.1 Rhodopirellula europaea 6C | reverse complement strand
TAGGCGTGATTCTCGCGCTCGCTGGCGTCTTTCCAGCCTGCAATGCAGTTAGCCTGACCGAAACGCGGATCACCCGTGCTGAAAAAGCAGCGAAGTGGCTGGAAAATGATCACGATGATGATCCGCAACTTTTAACCCACCTGACTCGAGGAATCGTTAATCAAATCGGTACGTGTCAGCAGTGGGCAGGGAACGGGGGTGCAAATGCCCTCAAAAGTACACCTGGGTCGTCACACGTTTTGGATGATTTGAGTGCTAGGGCTTCAGAGTGAGGGGTGGAAATTCGCAAATTCCATCCTTCACCACGGTGGTCATCTCCACCGATCAGCCAATGAATTCCGTCTTTCTTTGCAAGTGCAACATCAACGTCGAATCGTCCATTGAAGAAACATCGCATGTTTTGCGGTGTCAAACGAACATCATGCGTTTAGGACATCCGCGTTATCCGGTCACGCCAAGCATTCAAAACCACTGGAACCGAGCTGATCGCAGCCGAAGCTCTGGGGGCTAAGAAAAACGCTGCCATGCCCACCGTCCGGGAACGATGGGTATGGCAGATTTGACTGGCCTGGCAATTGCTAGTGAACCAATTGATCCTTGAGTTTGCCGATCAGTTCGCTGGCTTGCTTCAGTGTCAGTCGTTGCGGCGAGGAGACGCCGTAGACCTCGTCCAGGTGCGACGCCAGTCGCGTGTTGGTCTTCGACGCGATCGCATGGATCGCTCGTACCTGAGCTTCCGTTGCCGGACGCGGATCCGGCCCCGATCGTGCGTGGCTCTTGGAATGCTTGTTTTCGACCTTGCCATCCGGTCTGCTTGCAACCTCCCGGTCAACCTGTCGCCGACACACAGCGAAGGCTTGTTGCAAGCGATCCGAGAGCCGGCCGGCGTCCGCGTTCACTTCATCGTCGATGTCGATTTCCATTTGGCAGGTTGCAGCGGTTTCGCCACCACCAGTCTGCCCGTCGTGGCGAGTCAAGCTCACCGTCATTCGTGTCGTCATGTCCGTATCCTTGTTGGTGTCAGAGAGTTTGGTTTCAGGGAGGTGAATCACTGCCGGTTAAAAGCCAGTGACAATGGAGCCATTCGATCTCGGCCTCAATCGCTTCCGAGCGGAGAGCGAAAGAGCCAAGCACGGGACCACCGACCGGTGAGAGATCGGCGGTCCATTGACCATGCATCGTGGGTTCGACGTGGGACCC
>NZ_ANMO01000125.1 GCF_000338295.1 Rhodopirellula europaea 6C | reverse complement strand
TTACCGGGTACACCATGACATCGCTAATCTTTTCGTACACTACCAAGATATAGCGTCCATCAGGCGTGAAACCAAAAACAATTGGCAAACCCGATGATTGGCTTACATCATGGTCTACCGGATTGAAAATCACCTCTTCGACATCCTCTGGCGACAGGTCATGCTCCGCAATATGCTCGATGTTTCCGCCGGGTTCGTCGTCCCAAATGATCTCGAAATATGCCATCCTTACCTCCTCCTTCGTGTTGACATATATTGCAACACTAGGTCGATGGTGTCAATGCCGCATCCGCCAACATGGTTTTTACGCTAGGCCTTCGGCACACCTTCGTTCTTTGGCAACGGGCGTTGGTATTGGTACAATTTCCCGTAGTTTAGGCATCATTCGCTTCGTTTAGGGCGGTGTCGTGAAAACATTCCGTGTCGGTCATAAATCAAAAGACTCACTGTGACAGCCAAAGAAAAGGCTATTTCGCTAATTCAGACCCTTGATGACAACGTCTCACTCGACGAGGTGATCGACCGTCTCTATCTCTTACGCAAGATCGAGCTGGGCATCGCTCAAGCCGACGCTGGCGACGTGATGGAACATGACGAGTTCATGGGCGAACTTGAGGCCGAAGATGCCCAGTAGAATTTACTGGACGCGACAGTCTCGCGAAGACTTGCTCGCGGTTCGCGCTCACATTGCCCGTGATGCGCCGGCCACGGCGTCTGCCTATGTCCGTTAAGCTCTGATTGTCGGTTGGGCGATTGCGACAATTTCCATACTCCGGCGAGGTCGTTCCTGAGTTCGGCCGCGAAGACTTGCGTGAGGTGCTGCCAGGCAATTACCGCATCATCTACCGTGTAGCCGAACTCAGGGTTGATGTCCTTGCTGTGTTTCATAGTGCTCGAATCTTTGATGAACGCGATCTCGGCAGCGGTGAATGACCGACAACATGGTTTTTGCGTTAGGCCTTCGGTGCACCCTCCTTTGCACTTCAGGCGGGGCCGGCGTATCACTAGCTGTTCGTGATTCAAGCTCCACCGCGTCGTTCAGGGCGGTGTCGTAGAAACCTTCCGTTGCCGGGCGTCAACGTTTTTTGATTTCAACGTCCATAATCGCTTGATCTGGGTACCGTCTTCAAGCTACAGGCTGATAGGCTTCTAGCGTGAGATTGGGCGGAACACAGGCTGGAAACCTATGCCGCACTGCATTGGATCCTTTGCAGTTCGCGATAGCGATCGTCTCGCATGAGGCCGGTGGAGGAGCGTTGCTCAGTAGCTGAAGTCGACGGATTGCCACCAGCGGGCTTTGTAGAATTTCGATCCGGCGATGGTGTGTCGTTGTTTGGATTCAGTTGGCTGCGCGGGGATGATGGAGTCGCTTTGCCAGTTGGCACCGACTTCGGTTCTTTGCGGGTCGCTGATCCAAAGGGAGCCATCAATGCTTTGGCTAGCACTTTTGATCCATTTGAGGTCCGACAAAAGTTGGAAGGCTTCGGTTTCGATGTCAAACAAATACAACGCGTCGTTGTTGCTGACCAAGAGTTTGGGGGCCGTTCGCAATGGGAACAAATCATGACCGGTTGGTGATTGCGGCAAGGCGTATTGCTGGTCCAGCGAGAGTTGCCGGTCGCGGTATCGAAACCGATAGAGCTGGTCGCCGAGAACCCACAGGCACTGGCGTTTTTTGTCCCAGGTCACACCGTGGGCGTAGGGCAGTTCCGTGTCGACAAAGTCATTGGCGGAGTGATGCAGGCGGAGCATGCTGTGGTTGCTGTTGACGGTGGCGATCGAGCCGTCTGGAAGCAGTTCAGCGGAGTGGCAACTGCTGTAGCTTGGGTAGTCTTTGATCAGCTTTGAATCTCGGAAGCGCACCAGTCGAACGCGTCCGTGGTAAGCGGCGAGGATGAAGACCTCCCCGTCGATTTCGACTCGTTTCGCATCCGTCGGTACGTATTCGCTTGGCGGGGCTTGGGACGCTGGGTAGGACCATAGATCAGCATCGTCAGCATCTTTCGCGAATGGATCGACCAGTCGGATGCGGTTGTCGGCTTGGTCGGCACAGAGGATCGCTGGGGTTTGAGGTGAAATGCCTGCCAGAACGCCGTCGTCGGCTGGCTCTTTCGCCTGAGTGAAGTTTGCCAACAGAACCAGGAAGGCAATCGCCAGGACTTTCATGGACGTCTCGTCGCTGTTGGTCAAACGGGTTGTTGTTTGGCAATATCACGCAGTTCGTCGATGCAGGATTTCATGATCGGAAGGTCGATCTCGTGCACGTTGATGGCTTCGCCGGGGTTCTTCAGCATGGTGACGGTCAAGCGACCACCAAGGTGTTGGCGGAACTCTTCGAGGCCTCGCAGGACTTCGTCGGGTGTATCGAGTTGGTCGCACCAGAGCGGCGTGCCCAGGTCAGCAAGGGTTTGGCAGACGGCATGAGCCAACGGCGTGGGAAACCCGAGTTTGCGGGCTGAGTACAACGTGTCGAGAGCCACTCCAATTCCAACCGCTTCGCCGTGTCGAAGAGCGTAGTTGGTCATCGGTTCCATTCGGTGGGCGGACCAATGTCCGAAGTCGAGCGGGCGAGCTTCGAGTGCTTCGAACGGGTCGCCTCCTGCGGTGATGTGTTCGAGGTGCAATTGGCACGAGCGTGCGATTGCTTCCTTGGAAACATCGGCCACTCGCCGGCGCAGTTTGCTGGCGGATTTTCGTAGGTAGTCGAAGAAGACCGCGTCCTTCAGCAGGGCGACTTTGACGGCTTCGGTCAAACCAGATCGGAAGTCGCGATCGGGAAGTGTTTGCAGGATCGCGGTGTCGTTGAAGACTGCCCATGGAACGGCGAAGCTGCCGATCCAGTTTTTCTTTTCGAAGTAGTTGATCGCGTTCTTTACACCGACACCCGAGTCGGCTTGCGCGAGCGTGGTCGACGGCAAGCGGATCAGACGCACGCCCCGGTGAGCGATGGCGGCAGCGAATCCAACGGCGTCCAGGACAGCACCGCCGCCGGCGACGATGATGTAGCTGCGTCGATCCAGGTCGTGTGAGTTGATTGCGGCGAGCAGGTCCCGAAGTGTGTGTTCGGAGTTTTTGCAGGATTCACCACCGGGCACGATCATCGGTTCGCGAACCAACCGCATTCGATCGCTGGTTCGCATCTGGTTGATCAGTGCGGTGGCGAATTCGCCGCCCTCGAGGTTGCTGTCCAAGCAGAACAGAACCTTCGGCGCGGAGCTGTCACTTTGTTCGCCGTGCAGGACAGATTCCAAGACAGAAAAGTCACCTTGGGATACGTCGTCGGTCTGTCTTAGGCGATGAACAAATTTGACTTCGAATGAGATGTCTTGGTCGGTCACGGCGTCAACTCTTTCCATCCGCGCCACAGCCAACGCAACGAGTCGGGGAAGATCGAGCCCCCGTGTTTTCCGTTGTGGCCGCCCTCTCCGTAGACAAACTTGCAATCGTATTCTTGGAAAGCCAATGCGGCCGCCATTTGCTGGTTGGCCAAGGGCCAGTTGCCGTGGCTGTTGTCCAGGTCGCCGCTGCCGTCTTGCAAGAAGACTCGAATCGGTTTGGGATCCGTTTTGCGAATCATGGCGGGGTAGTGATGTCCACCGCGAATGTTGACGAAGCTGCCGATGTGCGACATGACTTTTCGAAACGAGTCGGGGCGGAACCAAGCGACCGAGAACGCACAGATGCCGCCTGAGCTGTTGCCGCAGATGGCTCGCAGATCGGGGTTGTCGGTGATTTTGTATTGTTCCTGAATTTCAGGAAGCAGTTCGGTCAACAGGAACTCGGCGTAGTCTCCTGAAACCGTGTCGTATTCGAAGGCTCGATTGGATGGCGTGGGTTTCCATCCTCGTTTGGGTGGTAATTCACCTTTGTGGCCAGGGTCCACCATCACGGCGATCGTGACGGGTATGTCGCCGGCGGCGATGAGGTTGTCAAACACGGTGGGCAGGCGGAAGTCGCCACCGGGGCCTTCGAAGGTGTGGCCATCTTGGAAGACCATTAACGCGGCGGGTTTGGTCCCGTCGTATTGGGCCGGCACATAGACGCTGTATCGACGTCGGGTGCCTTCGAAGATTTTGCTGTTCGAAAACTCGTGTTGGGTCACCGTGCCTTTGGGAACGCCTTCCTTGGGATTGGAGTCGGCGGACCATGTGTAGGTTTCTTCCGCCGCGACGTTGGTTGTTGTGAGGGGAAACGACACCATGAGTGCGGTCAGGAAGATGCCAATTGACGTGAGGCGACGAGAGGTGGGGTGCACCTGCGATGCGGCAGGCGGGCGAGAACGCTCTTGGGCGAAGATCATGCGGATTTGGTTCTTGCGGGGCGGGATTTTGGCGGGAATCGACAAGGATAAAGGCGGGAAGCGGCCAATGGCAGCTCATACAGGCGGGTTTTGACGACGAACGGGCATGTGGTGGGATTCCAATGCGGTTTGAGCTAAAACCTCCGCCGTCGAAGAAAGACCCTTCGAAAGACCGAACAGTGTAACCCAATTTTCTCGGTGGATCAGTCGTGCAACAGCGTCGTTTAGGAAGCAGCGGAATTGTCGTTTCTGACATTTGCATGGGAACGATGACGTTTGGAAGTTCCTGTGACGAGTCAACCAGCCACGCGATTTGCGATCACGCCTTTGATGCTGGGATCAATTTCTTCGACGCGGCGGAGATTTATCCGGTCCCACCAAAAGACGAAACCTTTGGCGTCACCGAAGAGATTTTTGGTCGGTGGCTGAAAACCAAACCTCGGGATTTGGTGACGGTCGCTACCAAGGTGACGGGCCCAGGTCATGGATGGTTCACGCCGCCGGTTCGGCATGGTCGGACAACGCTGGACCGCCATCAGATTATCCGAGCCTGTGAAGATTCGCTGCGTCGTTTGGGCGTGGAGACGATCGATCTGTATCAGATTCACTGGCCCGATCACGGCATGCCTTATGAGGAAGTCCTGGAATCGCTGACTCATCTTCGCCGCACCGGAAAAGTTCGTGTGATCGGATGCAGCAATGAAACATCATGGGGATTGATGAAGAGTCTTTGGGCGGCCGACATTCACGGCGTTGATCGGTATCAAACCGTTCAGAATAATTTCAGCCTGATCAATCGCCGCTGCGAGAACGAGTTGGCTCAGGTTTGTCGCCGAGAGAACGTGAGTTTGTTGCCGTACTCGCCGCTGGGCGGAGGAGTCTTGACGGGTAAGTACGAAAACGGACCGCCACCGGGAGGTCGTTTTTCGGAGTACCTGCAGACGGGGAATGATCGACAGAAGGCGATGGCTCAACGTTTCGTCAACGATCGCACCATTGAAACCGCGGTTCGGATGCACGAGATCGCTGAATCGATCGGCACGACGGGAACGGCGTTGTCGGTCGCGTGGAGCAAGCAACATGATTTTGTCGCATCGACGATTGTGGGGGCCACATCGATTGAGCAATTGAAAGAGATTTTGGTCGCCGACGACATGATTCTCGATGACGAAACGATGGCACGAATCGATGCGGTCGAAGTCGAGATTCCGAACGCGATGACGGAAGACGGGCTGCGACGGTTGTAGGGAACTGGGGTGCCGAGCAGATTGATGAGAGGGCAGATGGATAGCAGGTTTAGGCGAAACCATGTGAGTTGTTGAGGCGTTGCCCTCGGTTCCACCACGACGGAACCGGGGCGGCCCTGCGAAAGGCTTCCCAGAACCGCTAGTACCGCCCCCGTTGGGGCTTTGCAATCTTGTTTCCGCCAACACCCAGGGCGTTGCCCTGGGCTGGTATAGGGCTGCCCCGTTGGGGCGAAGTCGTGGAGTAAAACCTGCGCAGTCCAAGTCAGTGCCGCAAGACTTTTGCTGGGGTGCTAAGAACCCGGGATTTGGTCTTCGAGTTTTGAGAAGACAGCCGCTTTGTCTTGTTCGTATTGGTCTGGATCGCCGCCGCTTTGTTTCCACCGGTCGACTTTGGTGCTTTCGAATCGCAGGGCTTCTTCGGGATTGGCTCGCAAGTAATCCCGCACTTGAATCATTCGTTCGTGGGCGGGATTTCCCAGGACCATCAAAAGGACTCGGTGGGTGGTCTCGCCGTGGCGAGGCTTCTGCAGTACCAGTGATTGGTCCAGCCAATTGGGCGTGTCCACGACTCGATAGTTGAGGCCTTCGATGTGCAGAGAAGCTGCGTCGAGGCTGGAAAGGTCCGTGACGAGAGCAACGACATCGATGATCGGTTGGGCGATCAAGCCGGAAATGGAGGTGCTGCCCACGTGGTCAATTTGTGTGACGTGACCCTGGCAGGATTGCAGGAGGCTGCTTCGGGTTTGTTCGAATTCCTGTTTCCATCGGGCGTCGTGATGCATCAGCCGAATGGGGGCCGGTCCTTCGGGATCCAAGTCGTCCCACGGCGTCAGGTCGAATGGCGGCGATGTCATGGACGACTCAGGCGAATGCGTGGTTGCGGGAAGAGGAGGACGGTAGACGATCGCCAGCGGTCAATGGGCCGTGTTTGCTGGATTGGGGAGGCTCGATGAGGGGCAATTCATCGCGGGGAGTCGTTGCGGTATAACCCGTGGCAGATTGATGGTGTGTTCGGTGCCGGTTTCGCCCTTGAGGATGGAACGCTTTCCAGCCGGATGGCACTGTCGCAACCGCATTGTTCCAGATGATTCGTATTCAGAGTAGCTGATGACTGACCAAGACGATTCCGCGACCGATTCGCCTGTGCCTCGTGTTGGCGTGATCATGGGCAGCCGCAATGATTGGGACACTATGTCGGCGGCCTGCGAAATGCTGGATCTTCTCGGTGTCGAGCATGAGCGGTCCGTCGTTTCCGCTCACCGCACGCCCGAACGCATGTTCGAGTACGCTCGATCGGCCGCGGATCGCGGATTGAAAGTCATCATCGCGGGAGCCGGTGGCGCCGCGCATTTGCCGGGAATGGTCGCTTCGGAAACGGTTTTGCCAGTGATTGGCGTGCCGATTCAGAGCCGAGCCTTGCAGGGATTGGATTCGTTACTTTCCATCGTGCAGATGCCGGGCGGAATTCCGGTCGCGACGATGTCGATCGGTGTCGCGGGAGCGAAGAATGCGGGCGTGATGGCGGCTCGTATTTTGGCGACCCATGACGACGGACTCCGCGGTCGTCTTGAAGCATTCGTTGCAAAACAGCGTGACGACGTGATCGCATCGGCAGAGCTTCCATGAGTGGCAACCAAGCATTCGAAACGGAACAAGCTGCCGTCTCTAAGCAGGTCATTCTGCCCGGTGCCACGATCGGTATGGTCGGCGGCGGACAACTGGGACGCATGTTTGCCATGGCGGCGGCTCGCATGGGATATCGCGTCGGAGTGTTCTGTGGCAGTAGCGACGAACCGGCGGCCGAGGTGGCTGCGTTCACCGTGTGCGGACCACTGACGGATCACTCGGCGATCGAAGCATTCGCAAAGCGTTGCGACGTGATCACGCTGGAGTTTGAAAACATTCCCGCCGACACGATCGCGGCCTGCAGCAAACACGCGCCGACCTATCCGGATGCATCCGTATTGGCGATGGCTCAAGATCGCTGGATCGAGAAAACGACGCTTCGCGAAGCAGGGATTCCCGTGGCCGGATTTGAACCGGTACACGATCGCGAAACGGCGATTGCCGCTGGCGAGAAGTTGGGTTGGCCGATCATCGTCAAGACTTGTCGAAGCGGCTACGACGGCAAAGGGCAGCATCGTCTGAACTCGCCGGATGACGCTGCGAACGTCGAATGGGCCGGAGCCGAGAGCGGCGGCGATGGCCAACCGCCTTGGGTCGCCGAAGCGTTGATTCCGTTTGAACGAGAAGCGTCGGTGATCGTGGCTCGAACGCTGGATAAGCGGGTCGAGACGTTTCCGGTCTTTGAAAACGATCACCAAAATCACATTCTGGATGAAACAAAACTTCCCGCCGAAGTATCGCCTGAAATGCAATCGCAAGCCCGCGAAATCGCGAAACGGGTGGCGGAGCATTTGGGGTTGGTGGGGCTGTTGTGCGTGGAATTGTTCGTGACGAAGGACGAATTGATCGTCAACGAGGTGGCGCCGCGGCCTCACAATTCCGGGCATGTGACAATCGAAGCGTGTGCTACCAGCCAATTTGAACAGCACGTCCGCGCGATCAGTGGATTGCCGCTGGGCGACACATCGATGGTCGTTCCGGCGGCCAGCATGTTGAATTTGCTGGGTGACATTTGGGTGGCCGCTGAGTCGAATGGAGCGTCGCCCAATTGGGAAGCGTGTTTGAAGACGCCCGGTGTTGCGCTGCATTTGTATGGCAAGCATGCGGCACCTGCGGGTCGCAAAATGGGGCACCTCACCGCAGTCGGAGGCGACTTGCCAGAGGTTTCCGAGCGTTTGCGGTTGGCTCGTGAGCGATTGCTGAACGGGCTGAGCTGAGCGGGCTCGACTGAGAGGTCTCGCTGAGCAGGCAGTCTTGTCAGAGCGAATGTGAACGAGCTGGTTTGTTCGCTGCGCTGGCAAGGGTTATTTCGCCCGTCATTTTGGCCCGGAAATCGCGTTTCTATCCCTGCGAAGCCATTGAGAACCCGATTGCGGCGGACTGCTGCGGCGTTTCGCAACAAGTGTTGCAGAATGCTACACCCTACAATCGGAATTCTTGGCGGGTCACCAGCCGTTTGAAGCGGTTTTTTCGTGGAAATTGCAGTTTCCAGAAATAGACTGAGTGGTCTGCGCATGGCTTTTCGCCGTCTCGTCCCGCGTCTTTTCGCTGAGAATCACGATGAACCTGCCACCCGACGCATCCCAGCATCTCTCCTCTGGTCCCCACTCCTTCTCTGAGTTGTCGATGAAGATCTTTTCCACTTTTGGCTGCAAATTGTCGGCCTTGTTGACGTCGGCGGTCATGGCGACCGCGGTATCGGCGGCAGCGCCGCCGGCGACCGATTCCCAATCAGTTTCCTCCGAAGCGACCATTCGCGTCGTCGCTCACACCACGGACGAGGGCGTTCAATCGATCGCAGCTTCGATCCAGCCTGGTGCTGAGGACGCCATGCTTCGTGCGGTGCGACAGTCCGCCGGTGACGTCGTCATCGTCGTCGACACGTCGGCCAGCCAAGTGGGCGCTTATCGTGAAGACGCTTTGAAAGCTCTTCGTGCTGCATTGGATTCCGTCAGCGAGCGTGACGTACGCGTGGCTTTGTTTGCCGCGGACGTGCAAGCGAACGAGCTGACCGGTGGATTTGCTGCTCCTGGCGATAGCAATTTGGCATCCGCGACCGCGAAATTGACTTCGCGATTGCCACTGGGCAACACAAACCTGGTTTCGGTTTTGGACACCGTCCGAGCATCGTTGACCGGTCGTCCTGACTCGCGAACTCGTTCGATCGTTTATATCGGCGATGCCGCTTCGATCGATGCGGCTCAAAACCTTTCGCGTTTTGAGAACCTGATCGATGCATTGCGAAACGATCGCATCGCGGTTCACTCGGTGGCAATTGGTCCGACAAAGAACGTGGAAATGATGGGCGTCTTGGCGAATCAAACCGGTGGTGTTCTGGGGGTCGTGGGGACCGACGCAACGCCAGCCGAGATCGCTGATTTGGTCGCTGACGCGGCCGTGATGTCGCCGATCTGGATTTCAGAAATCAAATCGGACGCGAACATCGACTGGGTTCACGGCAACCGTTTGCCGCCTCTGCGATTGGATCGCGATTCGATCTATCTGGGACAACTGAAGTCGTCCGTTGAAGAAGTGTCGATCGACTTGGTCGGTGGCACGCTGAACAGCGACATCCAAATCAAAGCCAAGTCAAACGTGGAGTCGGGCAACCTCGACTTTGCTTTCTTGACCGGTTTAATCGAACAGCACAAAACCGCTCGTGGATTGTTGTTGGCAACCGCTGGTTCGCCGATGCTGCGACAAACGGCTCAAGCGATGACGGCCCGTGCTGAATCGTTGGCCAACGCCGCCACCATGGCGATGCAACAAGGCAACATGCGAGGTGCTCGTGCGGTTGCTTTGGAAGCATTGCAAGCTGACCCGAACAATGCGGAGGCGAAGGCTGTCTTGAAGATGGCGACTCCCGAAGGCAAGCGATTGATCTTGCAGAACGGTGACGACAACCCATTCGACGACATCTTTGGTGGCGGCGGTGACGCGGCCTCGGACAGCCCATTCGGTGCAGAGCCCGCCGCTGGGGACGATATCTTCGGTGCCGCGGCTGACGATGCACCGGCAATGGAGGCTCCCGCCGCGGAAGCACCTGCTGCAGAAACGCCGGCTCCCGCAGCACCGGCGGTTGACGCCGCTCCTGCAGCTGACGCTGGTTTTGGTGCTGACGACGATGTCTTCGGGGCTCCCGCGGATGCTGCACCAGCGAATCCTGCTCCGGTAAATCCAGCTCCAGTGAATCCCGGGGCAGCCATGGGTGGCGGAGGTCAGTTTGATGGCGGCTTCGGGCCTGTCGTTGGCGACAACGAATTGCGAGAAGACGGTGGCGATTTGTTGGGTCGTTTCGAACAACTTCGTTCACGTGAAGAAGGTCGTCTGCGAGGCGAAGTCCGCGCTCAATTGCGTGAGGCACGTCGCTTGATTCGCCAAGACCCAGTCGGTGTCGCTGGCAGTTTGAAAAGCCTTCTGTCGCGCGTCGAGACGACGCCTGATATCGATCCACAATTGCGTCGTGAATTACTCGGCCAAGTTCGCTCGGCGATCCAGATTGCCAGTGCACGTGAAGCCGACTTCCTGGAGCAAGAAGCCAACCTTGAGCAGCTCGCAGCGGGTGCAACCGCCTCGGCTCGTTTGCTGCAAGAAACCTATCGACGTGAAGATCGTTTGAAGCGTTTGTCGTCGCAGATGAATGCTCTGATCGACGAAGGTCGCTACACCGAAGCCGATGGTGGCGTTTCTTTGGAAATGGCAGCCTTGGCTGGTGACACGATCACCGATGACAGTGTTCTCGGACGTCACGTGACCGATGAAACGCTCGCATTGCAAACTTACGCTCGTGACCGTCGTTATCGCGAACTACGTGAACGCAACTTCGTGGACGCATTCTCGTTGGTGCTGAAAGCGGCGGTACCTTTCGTCGACGATCCACCGATCGTTTACCCCGAAGCTGAAACATGGCAGCGTCTCAGCCGTCGTCGTATCGAACGCTACGGTTCGATCGAGTTAGTGGGCGACAGCGAAACGGAACAGCGCATCGAAGCGAGTTTGTCTGACGAGGTCACCTATGAGTTTCCTGACACTCCGCTCAACGATGCAATCCGAATCATCAGCGAAGACCGTCAAATTCCAATCCGAATCGACACCTTCAGTTTGGAAGGTGAAGGTTTGTCCGAGGACATTCCAGTGAACATCTCGCTGGAAAACGTTTCACTTCGATCGTTTCTGCGATTGATGCTCCGTGACCAGAACTTGACTTACATGATCAAAGATGAAGTTCTGAACATCACCACCGTGACAGCAGCCGAAGACAACTTGGTCACCAAGGTTTATCCCGTCGGTGACTTGGTCGTGCCAATCGTCAGTCTTGGCGGCGGCATGGGCGGCGGCATGGGCGGCGGCATGGGTGGCGGCATGGGCGGCGGCATGGGTGGCGGCATGGGCGGCGGCATGGGCGGCGGCATGGGCGGCGGCGGTATGGGCGGCGGCGGTATGGGTGGCGGTATGTTCGTCGTTCCCGATGACGCTTCGCTCCGCTCCAAAGTCAGCTCGTCAGCAACCACAACCAGCCCGAAGTCATCCGATGCTGATGTGGTCGAAAACATCGACCGTGCAATCCGCCTCGACATTCCAGAAGGAAAGTCGGTGGATCAGGTCTGGTCAGAGCATTTCGCCAACTGGAAAGTCGAAACAGCTCGGGATCTAACAATTTTGGACCGTCGAGTTCGTGCCACCGTGTCGCAGCTGAACGTGAAGGCGTCGGCTGCAGAAGAAGCCGGTGACAAAGCGGCTGCGAAGGACCATTTCAATGAGATTCGTGCGGTCATCGCCGGTGCCATCTCGGCCGGACACATTCAACCGTGGATGTACCAGGCTTACGCGTTGTCGTTGGCTGCCACCGATGCACCGGACGCTGAAGTCGAGCGGGCGTTGCTTTCAGCTGCTGACTTTGCCGAAACACCGGAAGATCTGCTGAACGTTGCAGCTCGTTTGGAGGACATGGGGCAACTCGCGGCAGCGATGAAATTGTGCCGTCAAATTTCGGCTGCTGACGTGGATCGTCGCGAACCTTACGTGATGGGGCTTCGGCTAGCAAAACGTTTGGATCAACCAGCCGACCTGGCTTGGGCTTGCGAGGGTGTGCTGAGCTTGGCGTGGAGCGATAAGTTCCAGCCTTTGGTCGAAGAGGCTCGCTTGTTGGCTCGCGCAACACATCAGGAGTTGTTAGCCGAAGGTGACAGCGAGTCAGCCAAGCAGTTCAGTGAAGCTTTGCGTCGCGCGGCGTCTCATGACGCGATCGTGCGAGTGAGTTGGACTGGTGATGCTGACATCGACTTGGCCGTTGAAGAACCTTCGGGAACGGTTTGCTCGTTGGATTCGCCTAACAGCACCAGTGGCGGCACATTGCTCGGTGACGCCTACCCAGGTGCCGGCGATGATGCCACCGGACAGGTATCGGAAACTTACTTGTGTCCCAAAGGTTTCTCGGGTGAGTACCGCGTGTTGCTGCGTCGTATTTGGGGCAACGTTTCGACCGGCAAAGTCACCGTTGAGATTTTGACTGATGTGGGACGTCCTGAGCAGAAGTTCATTCGTCAGGACATTCCATTGATGGAGCAAAACGCATTGGTGATCTTCGAGGTCAAAGAAGGTCAACGCGAAGAGAAGCTGGCCGAAGCGCAAGTGGAGCATCTGGCTGAATTTGGACGCAACGTCGGTCACGAGATGCTTGGGCAGTTCATTGGCCCGGCTGCCGGTGGTGGCTTGAATAACCAACCCGCCAATGCCCTCGGTGACAATCGCCAATTGCTGCAAGAGTTCTTCAGCGACTATCCATCATTGATCCCAGGGGCAACCGGCGGTCCATTCGGAGCTGGTGGAGTCAACGGTGTCAACGGTTTCAATCCGCGAGGTGGGGTCGGTTATATGCCGGTCATTACTCCGTTGCCCGAGGGGGCTTCGATGACCACCTTGGCAATTATCTCTGCTGATCGACGTTATGTGCGAATCAGCCCGGCACCGGTCTTCTCACAGATTGGTGATGTCACAACCTTCAACTTCGTTTCTGGTGATACTGGCGGTGGTGGCGCGGCCGGCGGCGGTGCTGGTGGAGTTGGCGGTGCGGGCGGCGGCGGTGCCGGCGGTATCGGTGGCGGAGGAATTGGCGGAGGTTTAGGCAACTGAGTTGCCGCCGGCTAAACCTATCGGCGATAGATCAAACGCACGTCGTTGTCGAATGAGTCTACGCGGCTCAATCGCAGCGACGTCGCATCTGATAGAGCTTTGATTCCTGGGTCACCGACTGGCCCGGGGGCTGATCTTCCGCCGATGCATTTGCCAGCGATGAAGGCGTGTACTTCATCAATCTGATCCGCGGCGGCAAAGCTGCCCAGTAGTTGACTGCCGCCTTCAACCATCACGTGGGTCATTGCGAGCCCGCGCGGGTTGTCTTTGCTGCCCAGCCAGAACAGCGACTGCCGAACCATTTCGATTGGATCGGCGGATTCACATTGCCAGGTCTCAACGTCGTGATCCGCCAAGCGTGCGAGATCCGCGTTGGCAATTTGTGGTCCCGCGATGAGCCAGGTGGGCGTCTGCGATGCGGTCTGAACAAGCTGGCTTTGCAGATCGGGTAATCGCGAGCGGGAGTAGACCAAACGAACCAGTGGGCTGATTTCATTGTCGTTGTTGTTTTTTTTGACGCTGTGACCTTTGCAAGCTCGGACAACCGAACGGTCAGCAACGGGTTGTCGGCAATGACTGTGCCCAATCCCACCGCAATGGCGTCGACGCTGGCACGAAGTTCATGGACGGCGCCACGAGACGCGGGGCCAGTGATCCATTTGCTCTCGCCGGTTTGAGTTGCAATCCGCCCGTCCAAACTCATCGCCCATTTTGCGATGACCCAGGGCATGCCAGTGCGGATGCGTTTGAGATATGCCGCGAGTAGTTCTTCGCCAGCTTCTTTTGCGATGCCGGTGACCACTTCAATGCCTGCGGAACGAAGTCTGTCAATCCCACCCCCGTCGACTTGGTCAAATGGGTCGACGACCGAAACCACAACCCGAGCGACTTTGGCTCGGATCAGTGCGTCCGCACAAGGCGGCGTCTTGCCATGATGACAGCATGGCTCGAGAGACACGTACGCGGTCGCTCCGGTGGCGTCATCGCAATCCGCCAAGGCCTCGACTTCGGCATGAGGGCCACCGAATCGTTGGTGGTATCCTCTACCGATGCAGACCGAATCTCGGACCAAAACGCAGCCGACCGGAGGATTCGGTTCAACCTTGCCCCGGCCCTGCGATGCCAATTCGATGGCTTCGGTCATCCAGCGGATATCTTCCGCCGAATGACCATTCGCGGCCGCATTGGTCTCGTTCGGCATCAGTCCATTCCGGGGACCCAGAGCTTGCCGCCACCGGATGCTTCGCCACCCGCTGGTCCAGTTGGGGCCGCTCCACCACCGTCGCCATCCGGTGTCCAAAGTCCGCCACCGGCGGGTTCTTGCGCGGCTGGGCCCATACCGGGAGCTTGCCGAGGTGATCCGTCGGGATTGATCAGTCCGAGCTGAGCAAGGATTTGCTGCAACCGGCCCATGACCTCGGGATTGTCGCTGTGTTTTTGAACAATCGCTTGCACGGCGTTTTGGAACAGGTCGATCTCTTGTCGACGCAACCGGAGCCCGAGTTCCGCCAGCAACAATGACGCGTCTGACAGCTTGTGTTCCTCAGCGTAAGCCTTGGCTTTGTCCAAGTAATCAACCGCCACATCGGATTCCGTCGCACGCTGCATCAGGAAAGAATAGGCGATGATTTTGGCACCGATGTAGCGACCTTCGTCGACTGATTCGGTGTCGGCTTCCAGCAAAGCGAGCGATGCCCGGCGGCCGATCGAAGTGGCCGAAATTTGCTGAGCACGCTGAATCAGGTAGATCAGGTTCTCAGGGTCCAATTCCGACGGATCGATTCGATCCAAATCGCTGCCGGGGATCTCTTCGAGTTCGTCGCCGGTGATTTTCTTGCGTTCAATTTTGGGAACGTTGCCGATTTTGCAAAGGCGATCAATCAGATTTTCGTCCCGAGCGACCAAGTTGTCTTCGCCTTCGATGTAGCGAATCATTGCGGCGCGAAGCAGAGTTTTGCTTTCGTCGCTGGCGGCATCCTTCAGTGACACGCCGCCCAACATTTTGACGGGCGTCGTCGACAATGTTTCCGGCACGCGTTGGCTGATCAGCTCCTTGACTACCGCGTCCAGGTCGGACTGGTTGTCCGGACGGATCCCGCCAATCTGAGGCGTCGCGATCATCGTCAAAGGCAACTTGCCGACCTCTTCGGCTTCGACCCACTCCACGTCGGGAGCGACTTGCTTCATCAGTTCTTCGACTTGGGCACGCTTGGTTGCGGGCAATCCGATGATTTGTAGGCGAGCGGAACGATCGGTTTCGCGGCCGAACAGGAACACTGCGGCGAGGGCAACTGGAATGTTGTCGGCGGTGAGCTTTTCGCCTTCGCCGAGCACGTCGCTGTCCAAAATTTGGAACGCGGAACGAGGTGCGACATCGCCTTCGCGTTTGACTGATTCCAAGGCGTCAGCCGGCAATTCCTCGAAACGAGTGTTAGCGATCATCGCCATTTGGAACTCATCGATCGACTCGACGTCGGCACTGAGTTCCAGGTGATCGACGGCCAAACCGTCCGCATCGGGGCTGGCCATTTGTGACATGGCGAGGAAACGAACACGTTCGTCGAAGCTCAGTTCCTCGCATTGCGACAGCTTGACCAACGTATCAGCCTGAGCGGCGTGGTCGCCTCGCCAAATGGCACAGTTGAGCAATCCAGCCAGGATGGCTGGTTGAAGCGGAGCGGACCGCTGAAGCGATTCGAATTTGGTTTGTGCGAGGGCAACTTTGTTGTTGGCCAGCAACAAGGCGGCTTCGTCGTAGCGTTCACCCCAGTCCGCGTCTTCGGGCGGTGCGATGAGGTTTGGAACGGCTTTGGCGAGCTGGTTGACCGACGGGTCGCCATTGATTTGTTGCAGCACGTTTGCCGCCATTCGGCTGTCTTCGTAGCCGGTCGAAACCAATGCCAACGTGGCGTAAACACGTGAAGTCAGTAAGATTCCGTTGCCTGCCAACGCGTATGCCAGCAGCGAAGCGACGTCCAGAACAAATGAATCGACGGTTTGACCGCTTTCGGTCAGGGCTTCCAGCATCAACTCGGTCGCGGCAGACAAATCCTGGCGGAAGAGGGCTGCGGCGGCACTTTGGGTGAGTGCCAACGGGTTGGACGGTTGGAGCCGACGGAATCGTTCCGCGTTTTCTTCCAGCGAGGTGTATTCACGCAAATCCATGAACAAACGGCCGCGAATGGCGAGTGCCCACGCGGCGTCGGGGTGTTCTTCCAGGATCGTGCTCAATCGGTCCAAAGCGGGGACGAGTTGGCCCCCATCGATCATCTTCAGCACACGATCCAGTTCGTGTACGGAATCCTTGCATTTGCAAAACTTAATCTTCTTGCCGCTACCGCAAGGGCATATCGAGTAGGTGTCGATGGACATAAACAGTCGCAATAAATGGAGGCGTGCGGACAGCTTGGCTGCCGAGTGAGCGAGTGAAGCTGGCAACTTACCACGCGGAACGATGTGTCCCAAGATGCGATCTGCGGACGGATTGTCGAGCAAACCAATTTCGCGAGTTTCAACGCATCGCCGATTTCCCGCCTCCAACGAAACGCGTTCGCAATCGGGACCGCCGCTTTCGCTACCGCGAGGGCGAATCGTCTGCGGATTCGTTGGTCGGTTCGGTATCGGTTGGTTCGGCAGACGATCGGTCGAGCCAACCGCGAAGCGGGCCATCCTCAGGGACGGCGAATGATCCGTGTGCCGTTTGGCGATCCAGTTCTCGATACCGAATCTCAACCAGCTCAACCGTTTGGTCAAAGTGTTCTCGAACACGCTGGTTGATCAGCATTCGAACTTGGTCGGGCGATAGGCCACGCGACCGTCCGTTTCGGCCAGTTCGATTGCTAGAGTTTGCGCCATTGTTCCGCTGGGGAACGGCGTCTTCGCCGAGCACCGATTGCATCTCGGACCGGCTGAATCGCAGACTCTCGTCTTTTCGAACGGCGATCTCGAATCGATTGAGCACGCGAGGGTCGGTTGATAGCCGGATGTGATCCATCTCGTGCTGGACCAGCTTCAGATTCCAAAACTGGCTGAGGTCATCCGGACGCCGACGAAACCAAATCGTGTGGTCAACTTTAAGTTCCAATTCGGGGTAGCGAACTCGAACCACGATGCCGTCCTCGTTCCACCACCAACGACAACGGCTGACGAAGTGATAAGAAAGATTGAATCGCGTCTCAGCATCGAACTCTCGATTGATGAAACCGATTGATCGCAAACCGTACGTTTTCGAAGGACGCGGGCCGCCGGAGATGAACTGGACCTGCCCCGCAGTAAGCAGCTCGGCAATTTCGTCACTGGGTTCAGGCAGCGAAGACATGGCGATCGGCTCCGCGATCAATTTGTCTTCGTCGATCATGCCCTCCGCGATGTCGAATCGCGAATTGTTCTGAGCGATGACCGATTGATGGTTGCAACCGAGATGCAGAATCAGACTGGCAATCCAAACTTTGCAAAGCCGTCGCCAAGCGGTCTGGTTCAGTGCAATCAATCTCGGGACCCGGGGGTGATAGACAACGTGACGTCTTGGCCTTCTCGATTGACAACGATCTCAACCGTCTCGCCAATCTTCAACGCCTCGATTGCATAAGTATAGTCGTAGATGTCTTCGATCTTCTGCGATGCCAGCTTCACAATCACGTCTCCACCACGAACGCCAGCGGTTTCAGCCGGCCCCCCGAAGCAACTCCGCTCAGTTTCAGACCTTTGACTTCGCCAGCCGCGTAGTCAGGAATGGTGCCCAAGTAAGCGGTCAAACGAGCTCGCGGCACTTCCTCGGTGGATTGGCCTTCGTCGAGTTTGAATTCCGGTACATCGCTCGACATCAAAAATCCGCGAGTCAGCAGACCAAACAAATTCGCGATGTCAGCGTTGCCGTCGTAGTTCAATTTGTCGGGAGTGTCGCGAGGCGTGTGGTAGTCCTCGTGGGCACCCGTGAATCCGGAAAGAATCGGCACTTTGCGAGCCACGAAAGCCGACGCATCGGTTGGCAATCGCGTGCTGGTTCGATCGAGTTGCAACGCTACACCCACCGGCACATTGCGCCGTTGGACTTCGCCTTCAAAACCTGGTGAGGACCCAATGCCTTGCACGATCAGCTTGTCTCGCAGTCGGCCGACCATGTCAAGGTTCAGATAGACGGCGACAGCGTCGCCAAGCGATGCCGCATCGGGTGTCATCCCGTGGGCATGAGCCATCGCGATGTCATCTTCGCTGGGTTCTTGAATAGGAGCAGCTGGATACAGAGTGCTAAAGTCGTCGACAAAAGCTTGCGATCCGAACAGTCCGAGTTCCTCGCCACTCCACGCCGCAACCATCAGGTCTCGTTGCATCTTCACGCGACCGGAGTTCCGTTGGTCGACGAGGTACTGAGCGATTTCCAGCATCGCCGCGACACCGCTGGCGTTGTCATCCGCACCCACGTGAACTTGGTTTTCCTCGTCTGATCGGGCCAATGAGTTGCTGCCTCCGCCGCGACCGAGGTGATCGATGTGGGCACCCACCATCACGACCGGGAATTGGATGTCGTCAGTGGGCTTTGCTTCTGATTCAGCAGGCAAACGGGCGATCACGTTTCGGCCCGTGCCGGTCCGGCGATTGATCTCAATCGAAGCTTTGACCGAGATCCCCGACATGGGAATTCCCATCGCCATTTTTCCATCGTCGAGATGGGATTGCAGTTCTTTCAGGTCGTGTCCGCCGGCCCGAACCAGCTTGGAAGCGCCTTCGTTGCTGATCGAAATGGCAGCCAAGCTGACTTGTGCCTGGGAAGCATTGGCGTCGAAGCGAATCACATCGCGTTTCACTTGGCTGGTGGGTCCGGCAACGAAGATGATTCCGCGGGCACCCAAATCGCGAGCGATGGTGGCCTTTCGACGTGGGTCGCCATAACGTGCCATGCGTTGACGTTGCTCGGCCGAAATGTCTTGTGGCAAGTCGCGTAGAACGAGAACCCAACGGTCCGCGACATTCAAGTGAACGTAGCTGTCGTATTCATCGTTCTCGTCATCGCCAGGGACTTGCAATCCGTATCCGGCGAAAACCACTTCGCCCGATTCGATGTCGCCGGTTTGCGAGAAGGAAAGTGGTGTCCATGACTCTGTCAATTCCGCATCGATCGCTGCGGAGTTTCCGCCGGGTGATGAGGTGGTGATTGTCAACTCGTTGGCCGGGCCCAGCGATGAGCCGGCAGGGAATTCGAAGTCATGGAAAAACGTTCCGTTTTGTCCCGCGGGAACAAAGCCGAGGCTTTCCAGGTAAGCAGCAACATAGGCGGTCGCTCGTTTCTCGCCCGGCGTGCCCGTCAACCGACCTCCAAGTTCCGGACGAGTCAGGTAGTCGACGTGTCGCATGACATCGCCCGGACGGAATTCGGGCGCCGTGGCGGTCAGGTTTGATCGTGCCAAGGAGGCATCTTCGTCGATTGAGCTATCACCACCTGACTCGGTCAGCCCCAAACGTTGGCGGGCGGTCTCGACATCGAAGTCGGCCAAGTAAATTTGTGAAGTGCTTTTCTTGGGTTCGCCGTCTTCCATCACAACATCGCCGTTGCTGTCGACAACGCGTGTTGTCGTCCAAGACAGCTGGTCGCCGTTGGGAAGAAACACGGGCAAGCCATCAAAGCCTTCTGTGGTGGTCAATCGCACTGGTTCGCCTTCGCCATCGGCACGGACGAGATACAGTTCGAAGTTCGCGAATCCGTGTTTGTTGGTCGTGAAGACCAAGAACTCTCCGCTTGGGTGATAAAACGGTGCCCAGCTCATCGCGTTGATTTCGGTCAATCGTTGGACATCGGAACCGTCCGTTTTCATCGTAAAGATTTCTGCGGTGGCACCATTGGGAGCGAACCGCCGCCAGCAAATTCGCTGGCCATCGGGCGAGAAGAAAGGGCCGCCGTCGTAGCCCGGTTCGCTGGTCAATCGTTTCACGTTCGAGCCATCCGCATCCATGATGTAGAGATCGATCATGAAAGCGGGATCGCGTTCGAACTGTTCGCGTTCTCTTTCGGTCAGATCGCGTGAATAGGCGGCTCGATTGGATGCGAAAACGATTTGCTTTCCGTCCGGACTGTAGCTGGCTTCGGCGTCGTAACCCATCGCGTTGGTCAGCGCCGTCAAACCCTTCGTCGTGCCAGATTCGATTTGGTCCAGCTCAGCGGCGTACAGTTCATAGTTTGGGTCGTAGTCCCACGAGTAACGCCGAGATTTGCCGGAAGCACGAAAGTCGAGTTCTTCCTGTTGCAACTGCTTTGATTTTTCGTCGGCGTGAGTGCTGGCGAACAACACTTTTTCGCCGTTCGGGTGAATCCAACCGCACGTTGTTTTTCCGAAGCCGGGCGAGACACGTTGGATATCGCCCGTTTCAAGATCGGAAACGTAGATCTGGTAAAACGGATTCGATGGGTCTCTTTCGCTTTGGAACACCATTCGCGTTCCATCCGCACTGAAGTAACCTTCGCCGGCTCGTCGACCCTCGAACGTCAATTTGCGGACGTTTGAAAGCAAGTCGGATTCGTCTTGGGCGATCGCGACAGCACTTCCGCTCAATAGCAGTGCAAACGCAATGAGAAGCCGGAGTGGCGACAGCGTTGCCAGAAGCGTTTTCAAAACCGATGAATCGCGGGAATCAAACATGGCGGCGATCGAGTCTGCAGTGAAGTTGGGCGGGGGAAGGCAAAGGAAGGAAAGCGAGTGAGCCTCGCTTCCGGATCAACTTAGCAGTCCTTTCGCACCCCGCAAACAGATCAACCCCTCACTCCAATCACGAAACAGTTCGACGCGTTGTTCCGGCGTGTCGAACACGCGGACTTGGCTGCGGTTGTGACGAATGTCTTCGTGAACCAAACCGTACAGGTTGTGGTAAACCGGTTCGGGATCCGGTTGGTCGTCGGGAGTTTGGAAATCGACGCGGGCACGAACTTCAAAACGGAATAGTTGTTGCCAGCCGGGACGCTGCACCGCGACCAAACGCACGCCGCTAAGCGTCGCGGTCGTGCCGAAGTACCCATTTTGACTGAGGTGTCGGCGAATGGATTGCTCCATTTCGCGATCGCCACACCACCCATCCCACTTGGATTGAAGTCGTTGCCACCAAGAGGTCATGAGTGTCTCAGAGGTAAGGAGAATCAGTTCCCGTCAAACAATTTGAGATCTGGTTTGCCGGATTTGGAGGAACTGTTTGGAGTCGTCAAGTCTTTGCCGGACGATGCATCGGCGTTCGAACCTTTCAAAATCGATGGGTGCGAGTTTGCTTGGCGAGCCCGCTGACCTTCTTCCGCACACGCGGCGATGACCTGCGTGACCGAGTCCAATGATCGGCGTTCCGAGTCGGGATGGCTGCGGTCGATTCCGCCGACGACCAAGATCATGTCGTTGTTGCTTGCTTCGGCATGAGCCCACTGGATCGCGCGGCTTGAATCCGCAACCAATCGCATGGCGGCAACGTCTTGAATTCCATCCAAAACACCGTGGCTCATCGACAGGAAGTTCGCTTTGTCCTTGTCGGCACAGGTCAGGACGCAGTGGTCGGGCATGGATTCCATTAGTCGCCCGTATTGCATCAGCGTTTCTGCATCGTCGTTTTCGCTCACGGACAACACGCACCAGAGCTTGGGACGTTTGGAGTTGCTCACATTGGACGAGCCATGGATTGGCAACGTCATCGGGGTGGAGCTGGAGGGAGTTTGCAACAGTTCTTTGCGAGCCGCCTGCAGGGCGAACTTGACTCGTTCGGGCGAACCGCCGATGTCCAGACGGACCATCGGGTTGTTTTGATCGGTTTCCCAGTCGCCGCTGGTGATCGCTTCGAATCGTCCAGGCAATTCGCGAAGTTTGCAGAGAGATTCTGCAATTTGTGGCAATGGGTTTTCGGTCACGACGCCAACGGCTGCAGCAGCGGCCAAGCATTCGGCGAAGTGCCCGCGGCCGAGGAATGATTCCATCACGGCAGCTCGTGATTCGTGCCGCAACATGGCGGTCAGTGTTCCGTCTTCGTGCGAAATCGTTCGAAGCGAAACGTCGGCCCCGTTGTCGACACCGTAGGTGACAACTTCAATGTTCCGCGTTTGAGCCGCCGAGTGAGCAGCTGAAAGGGCTCGCTGATCGGATTCAGGAATGATCAACACACCGCCCTGCCCCGCCAATTCAAAAGCACATTCGATCGGCGAAGGACCAAAATCGTTTCCGCCCATGTCGCGTCCAGTCACAACCACGATGTCCAGTTCGACTTGGTCGTAGGCGCCCAAACGCAGCTGAGCGGAGTCCATTTCGGTGATGCTGACCGCGGCACCCGCATCAACCGCGTCTGACAAAGCATCGATCAGCGACGCGCCGTTGGTGACTTTGGCGGTGCCGGCTTCCGTGACAACGGAATCACTTGAGCCAAGGTCCGTTTGGTAAGCAACACGACAAGGAATGTCGCGAAGAACCGATGCGGTGAGGAACGAAGTGATGGTCTTTCCCGCTGATCCAACGATTCCGATGGTGATGAGTTTTTGGTCGGGACGATCGGTTTGATTGGATCGAATTTCCGCCAATGCACGATCGGTGTCCGCCACGATCGCTTGTGGAATCGGTGCGGGAAGAATTTGCTCTGTCAGAATGCCAGCGGCACCTCGAGCGAGTGCTTGCGAGATCAGTTCAACCGGGCAGTCGTCGCCTAAGCGATAGACGACCAATTGTCCTGGTTCGCAGGTCTCAGGTGATTTGGCGATCGAGGTGAACTCGATGTCCGAACCGGAGAAGAAACGGACCTTCTTGAGCAAGCCAGACAAACGAGCCGTGCTGGCGTCACGTTTGGTTGCTGATGAATCGGAGGTTGCTGATTCTTTGTCCGTCGCAGCGGCCAACTTCGCCGTTCGCGATAAAAGTTGCTCCGTAGCGGAGGATTGTCCGACTTGGCGAAGAGTTTGGACGCTGGTGCCCGAGGGATCGTTCCACTTCGCCGCTTGGTAGGGCGGAAGTGAAGATGAGCCGAAAGATGACCGGAAGGTTCCACCGGGTTTGGTTTGGCTCAACCATTGATCGATTGCGTGACGCATCTCGTCGCCTCCTTGCTGACGTGAATGGATCGTCTTGGTGCTTCTTTGTTCACGCGAATCCAGTTTCACGCGAACCCAGTTCCTGGGAAGCACACTCTCGGGAAATCCTTTCCCAAGATTTTTCGCGGCCGAAACGCTCCGTCTCGTCCACGAGGTCAAATTGTTCCCATCCATGAAAATCCGTCAAGGTCGAAAATCATTTTGTTGATCCGGAAGGATTCCCTTTGAGTCGCTACCCAGCCCGATTCGCGGGAAGGCTACAATGGGAAGAGTCAATTCACTGCAATGGAAGGTAGCAACATGGCCTCACAAGCGAACAATTCACGCCGTTTAAGCGTTAACGCGGCGTTTATGCAGGACATTAAGAATGACAATCGCGATCTGAAGATATTGATGGATCGCTTGGCTGTTTTGACGCATCCGCGGGAGGCGGCCGCGAATCACTGGCCTGAATTGATTCAGCTTTTCAGTGATTTGAATGACCAATTGGCTCTGCATTTTGGTTTGGAAGAGGCCTACGGGTACTTCGATCAAGCATTGGACGCGGACCCCGAAATGTCGCTCGCGGCCGAAGAACTGCGCAATCAGCACGCTGTTTTGTTCGAAGATTCAAGACACTTAGCCGAAGCGGCTGCGCACGCGTGCACCGGAGACGCGCCGATCGAAGGTGTCACTCCCGAAGTCACCACCGCGCAGGAAAAGGTTCTGGTCCGGTACGACTCATTTGTAAAGCAGTTTCACGAGCACGAAGAAGCGGAACTGAAGTTGATTCTGGACGCTCTAGACGAAGACTTGGGCGTTGGTGACTGAATGGCGGTCGAAGGTCGAGCGAAGTTGCACCGAATTTCTACCCTTCGATGAGGGACAGGCATGTTGATTCGAGTCGGGCTCCCTTCCTTTGCTAGCGGTCTAGCGATCGCACTCACGTTGCTGTTCTCGTCTTCCGTCCAGGCTCAGGAAGAAGCAGAGGATGCCGCTCGTGAAGCATTGAATGCCAGCGGACTCAACGATCGTTTTGAAAACGTTCCGCGGGTTCAGTCATCAAACAATGCAGCATTACTCGATGTCGCCCCGCCGCTCAGTTACAGGGTGGCGCAGCAGGCTTTCTTTCGAGGTGATATCACTCGAGCGATTGCAATCCTGACTCAGCTTCAGCAGCAAACCACGCCCCGCGATTTTACGCGACATCAGTTGGGACTGATTCCAATTCGAACGTTGCTGGGGGAATGTCATCTTCAAGCGGGCGATTTGACGACGGCAGCGGAGCATTACGAAGCTGCACTGCAAGTCGTCATCGATCGTCCAACGTTTCTGTCGGGTATTCAGTGGGGAGTTTTGACTTCGCCTACAAGTGAAAGTGATCCTGAACGGGCTTCTGAAAGGCGAAGGGATCCGTCGAGAAACCGAGGCCAAGGAAGAGTGCAGCGTCCGTTGCCGCTCATGCGAACCGAATTGAACTTGTGGCCATCGGCTCGTAACGTGCCGTTGGTATTGCTGCGGCGGTATTTGTTGGCGGGGGTTCCCGCCGGCACTTGGACCATACCTGCTGAACTGCCAGAAGAAATCGACCAACTTCGTGGGTTGGACATCGCCGAAACGTTGCGTCAATTGTCAGTGGCCGCGTATCGTTTGCGTTGGTTGCGAGGTCGAGAAGCTTTGTTGCAAGATGCGAATGCGCCACGGTTGCTCGCGGCTACGGTGCCACCGGGGGTGCTGGGGACGGATCGGCGATTTCATGCTGCGGGCACCTTGGTCACATCCTCTCGAACGGCTTTGCGTTATTACGCCGGCGATGATTCTGACATTCAACTGTCTGAACCATTGGACCAAATTTTCGGTGGGTTCCATGTGCTGACGCCCATCGCTCGTCTAACCCGTATGCGTTCACTTGGAAATCGCTGGTGGTTGAATCGTCAAATCGCCGAGGGGCAGTTGCCGTTGCCGGCTGGGCAGGCGGCCGTCGTGCTGCCATCCCCACAAGATTTAGAAGAATTTGTCGCAACCGCCGTGTCGACATCCGAGATCGCTTTCGCACTCTTTCAATTTCAAATTGCGATTGAGAGCTATGAACTGGCGTTGGAGGAAATCGATCGTTGGGATGAGACCTCCGCCTTTGCGGCACAGCTCGAGACCGAATTGACCGCTCGATCGGAATTTCTGCGGACGGAAGCCCCCGCGATCGCTTTTCAATTGCGCATCTTGGCGGCGAGAGCTGCGTTGTTGGCCGGCCGTACCGCTGCGGCTCAAAACCATCTGGATTTGGCGGAACGCTATCGTCGATCACGCCGATTGAATCTCCCGCGGTCGAGTGCGATGGCGCGTTGGTTACAGCTTCAAACTGGCATTCATGATCTCGTTGAATCTGCTCAATTGGACCCGGAGCAAGATGACGAAATCAAACTCCAAACAGTGGACGAACTGAAACGCTTGCGTCACGTGTGGAACGAGACGCTCAATCAGAGTCAGATGTTTGCTCGTGGGATTCAGGAGAACGCCCAGCCCAATTCTGAACGCTCCATCACGCATCCGATCGGTTACCGTTTTTCACGACTTCGCGACGGAGGAAGAAATCAACTTCCGGTTGCAACTCGAAGCCAGCGATACCAAACACATTGGAATGAATCGCAAGCGGGACGAGATCTGATGTCGTTCGATCAGTTCTGTTTCGGACTGGACTGCGATACGTGGACGGGATTGGGAATCGAACTTGCCGCCATGGCAGATGAAGACGAACGAGTCGCCGCCCGGATGGATGAGCATCACGCATCTTTGGCTCGGAATTCATTCGGTGAGATGCCGGTCATCACTGATTTGCGATCCGCGCTTCGTCAGGTATCGCATAACGACGAGTTGTTGCTAAGCGACTTTTTTCCGAACCGCGATGAGTTGGTCGAAGCGTTGCAACCGCTGATCCCTTCCATGTCGCTCAACCCAAATGCATTGGGGCTGGAGGCCGCGATTTTGCACGAACGATTGCAAGGTCAGTTGGCCGCCTTGGCGTTTGACCAATTTGTATTGCCTCGAGTCGAACCACCGCCACTTCCTCTCCGCAACGGGCGGCCGGATTGGCGCGGGTTGCCCGAAAACGTCGCGATCGTCGCGTTTCATCTAACCGATGATGAATTGATCGGGTCCTTGGTGCATCGCGGTCAGGCAAGTCATTGGCAGGTTGCTGAAGCCGACGTGCTGCTACAGCAAAGCGAACGGTGGGTGGCACAAATTTTGAGTTCGCCAACGTTGGTCGATGCGATGGAAAACGAACCCGTACGCCAGCGTGTGCATCAGCTTGAACTGGACCTAACAAGACGTTTGTTTCCTCCTTTGTGCGGGATCGATCATCCGGAGATCAAACATGTTGTTGTGGTTCCAAGTGGATTCTTGTGGCAGTTCCCGTTTGATGAACTGGTGGTCCAAATCGAAGAGAACGGCGAAACGTTACGTTGGAAGGATCGATACTCGGTTGTGTACGCTCACACCGTTGGGACGGCGATGCGGATGGGGACGTCGATTAGGCGTCCCTTCAATCCTCCTGAAATGGTTCCAGTGGTGATGTGGGCGAATGGTAGACCGAAAGTTTCGCCTGCGTTGAATCTGGATCCACCGGAACAGCTTTTTCCAGGGCCGCGATCAACTTGGGGTGATGCGGTTTGGTGGGGGAATGCCGGTCGAAACCTCCTGGCCGCCCACAATGCTGACACTGTGCTTTCTGCCGGTTCGCCGATCCGAGGAATGGAGCCGTGGGATCAGCGGCTCGTGCAGATCGGGAACAAAAACTTGCAGAGCTTGGTTGACCTCAGTTCGCAGTTTCCGGAACTGAGGAAGGTGTCCACCGTGTTTCACCAGGGAATCCAGAATCATTTGTTCGTTCAAGCGAGCCGTGGTCATGCAGCGGGACTGGAAGACCTGGTGATGTCGCGGTTGCCGATTGTGCCTGAAACCAGCGAGCTACTGATGGAGGAGCTTTCGATGGAACTCGGGCACGTTCCTTTTTCAGAAGCTTGGAATCGTTCCGCGGAGATCCTTCGAGTGTCAGAATTTACTTTCCCAGAGGGGGTGAATCTTGTACCCTTGAAGGAAGGTGCGGGGGGATTGTCCGGCAATCACCCACTTGTGCAGGCTCCCTACATCCATCTCCCCTTTTCTGGCCTCTGAAGTCACTGGAGTTGAAAATGAAGGCGACGCGATTCGATGCTTGGTTTGGTGTTCGATATTCGATGGGAATCTTTCTTGTCGGTGCGACTTGTTGGGCGGCAACCGGGATCGATTCCCAGGCAGTCGGTGCAGATGCGGATTGGTCTGCCAAGTTGGTGGACGCTTCGTCCGCGGGCGATGTCGCACTTCGTGAGCAGCTGCTCGCCAATCCTCCCGAAGACTCCGAAGTTCAATCGTTGGCCAATGCTCTGAAAGGGCAAATGAAAGACGCCAATGGTCAGTGGGTGTCGATCGATGAAACGATCAAAGACGTCAGTCGTGCCAATCGAGTGACTGAATACGAGAGCCGCCGCGACTCGATGGAAGACACGGCCGCCGATCACTGGCAACTTTCGCGTTGGTGCCGCGGGCAGCGTATGCCCGGTCGAGCTCGTGCCCATGCGTTGCGAGTGACCGAATTGCAACGCAATCATGTCGCGGCACATCGCTATCTCGGCAATGTTCAAGTTGGGGATTCTTGGGTGCCGGTGGAAGAGGCCGCTCAACAAGAAAAAGAACTTCGCGTGACGGAACGAAACCTAAAAGCCTATTCTCCAAAGATTCACGCGATTGCAGAGTCGTTTAACTTGAACGACGCCGGCGTGTTGAAAAAGGCTCGCAAACAACTGACGCGGATCGACACGCCAGATGCTATCGACGCTGTTTTGTTGGAAGCATCCAATGGATCGGATGAATTCGCGGTCGCAGCCGTGGACTGGTTGAAAAATCGAGAGGAAGCCGACGCCGCGGTCGCACTTGCCCGGTTGGCTGTGTTTGATCAGCGGAGAGGACTTCGCGACTTGGCGACGCAGTCGTTGAAGGAAGTCGATCCAATGTTGTTCGTTCCTTCCATGTTGGATTGGTGCCAAGGAACCATTGAATCAACTCACAGTTTGGTCTTCAACGAAGGGGACCAGTCCTACCAAGTCGTTCGGCAATATCGCCGAGAAGATGCGGAAGGTGTGAAGGTTTTGGATTCCGTCACGCAAGTGTTTGCTGTGCAAGGTGGTCAGGCCAATGGTGGTGTGATTGCTAGGCGCGACGCGGTGGAGAGTTTGCAGACAGAGAGTGCTCGCGATGCGAGTGTTGTTCGCTCCGAAGCGGAGCGATTCAATGAACGCAGTCGTTTCCTGCAGAGTCGCACCGCTGCCGTGATCCAACAACTTGATTCGAGCTTCAGTGGCGAACAGTCCGCGGAAAGCATTCGGGATTGGTGGTACGCCTATCGCGGTTATGGTGACACGGGAATTCCGCCGGTTGAACGCCGATTGGTACGCAATGTTGCCTATCGTGCCGTGGGCAATGCAGCTCCGATCGGATCGTCGCCGATTCGAGTTCGAGCCCTGTCGAATAGCTCTGGCAGCCAAAAAGGGGATCCTTCGGAGCCGCAGCAGTCTCAGGAACCTCAAACGTGGGCACAAAAACGAGCCGCTGCCGTTCCACAGGCGACGATTGGCGTTTACGTCCGTCCAGCTGCGGATTGTTTGGTGGCCGGAACGCTTGTCTGGACCGATCGCGGAATGCGGCCCGTCGAAACCTTGCGATTGGGCGATCAAGTTTTGAGCTGCGACGTGCGAACGGGGGTTCTGAGCTACCAAAGTGTTCTACGGCAAACGGTTCGTGAACCGGAACCGCTGACAAAAATCCAGCTAGGTAGCGATGAAATTGTCGCTTCCAAAGGCCACCCATTCTGGGTCGTCGGACGCGGTTGGACGACGACGGAGCAGCTTGTTCCCGGCGACGCACTGCATGGTGCTGATGGAGTGGCAGTGATTGATTCGCTCGCTCCAGCGAAGACTGACAAAACCTACAATCTGGTCGTGGAGCAGACTCACAGCTACTTCGTCGGTAAATCCCGAATCCTGTCACACGACGCAGAAGTGGAACGACCAGACGGAATCGCGATGCCCGGCGTCGCTCTTTAGGTCAACGCTTCTGATGAATCAGCGTGAATTTGTTCCGCTGGTTGATGATTGAAAATCTTCTTCGCCGCGATTCGATGCTTTCGAGTCGCGGCGATTTTTGTTGGGTGTCAGCCGGTTTGCACCCTTTTCTAACTGCAAACGATACCTCGGCGGTCCGGAGTTTCCGTTGACACCCGGGGTCGGCATTTGATAACTGAAACTTGAGCTAAAAAATCATTCATCTCTGGTTTCAGGAAAATCCCGTTGTTTCAACGGTCTGCCGTCTCTGCGAACGCTTCACCCAACCTTAGTGGTTCGGGGCGTTTGCGCGTGCACTTTGCCAGTGAAAACGAGCAAATACGCCACTCGGGCCGCGTGCTGTTGATCACGATGGCGTGTTTGGTCGTTCCCTCAATGACCGGATGTCGAGGTCGAGCCAAGCAAGAAGTTTACAGCCAGAAAATGGCTCGTGAAATTCGGTTGCTGGAAGACCAGCTCTATGAAGCCGACTACGAAAATCGCGTTCTGATCGAAAAGTTGAGACGGGCAAAGGCCGCCGCTGCAGCAGCGGCAACCAGTCCGTCACCTGCCCAACGCCGAACTCCAAACCTCAGCCAAGGTTTATCGAAACCGAGCGTCACCGATACGAAGCGTCCACCAGAGCCGGTCGTGGATCCCGAACCGAATTCGTCGCAAAACGATGCCGGATCATCGGACGACTTCGATATGGGGAGTGGTTTGGAGGATCCTGAATTCATCGATCCCGGCGTGCCTGACAAGTTCACGCCACGGGACCAGCCGCTGTCGGATCCCGATGATCCGCCATCGAGTGACTCCGGTGCGACGCCAGGAACGGAGGACATTCCGCCAGGTTCAAAGAACCCATCGGATACGCCGTTTGATTTTGGAAACGGCATGGACCTTGATTCGATGATCGATCCGGGGGAACCATTCATTCCGGATACCGATCCCGGAACATTGCTGCCCGCTCCAACCCAACCTGTTCCTCCAGGACCAAACGACTTGAAGTTTGATCCGGTCGTTCCGGGCGACCCTGTGCCACCAAGTTCCCCTTCGGGACGTCCTGACAATCCGCCGGGGCAGATCGAATTGCCAGCCGGTCTGGGAATGCTCGGTGGTCTTGGCAAGGTCAACGGAGCACCGGAGAAGATCGAGCTCTACGCCGCGAAGCTTTCGGTGAACGAAAAGAACTCGTTGCCTCGTTTTGTGAGCGACACCACGTCGACGCAGCAATCAGCAACCAATCCAGACTACCCACCCACCGAAGGAATCGATGTCGTTGTTGACTCGTCGGATCAATACGGACATGGGATCGCATTGATCGGTGAGTCGCACGATCCGCTGACCAAGTTGGCATCGTCGGAAAAGCCTCAGCCGAAGGCGATGCCTGCGTCGCTTGAGCAAACCTTTTTGAGCGTTGTTGTTTTGGATGCTTCCAAGACTGGCGATGACGCGAAGCTCGGACGTTGGGACTTCGGTCCTGACCAACTGGTTCGTTTGCAGCAAATGTCGGCGGTTGATTTGCCACGAGAGTCACTGCGAATTCCCATTCGATGGAAAGACAAACAACCCGCCGGCGAAAAAGTGGTGGTGTTCGTGCGTCTGAAGCAGGGCGAACGTGATGTCCGCTGCGACGTCGAGATGGATTTGCGATCCAAAGCATCCGTCGCGGGTTGGTTGCCTCGACGCTAGTGAATTCGTGCAGTTTGTTGATCCAGCTATTAATGCTGCTTTCGCGCGCCGCATCTCTCCTGAAACGGAGGTCGTGCAGTTTTTTGATACCGGTTTTCGGCAGATTTACACACGACGTA
>NZ_ANMO01000124.1 GCF_000338295.1 Rhodopirellula europaea 6C | reverse complement strand
CGTTTCGGGAGAGTTGCACGATGCAACCCCCAACTGAAAAGTGGCACCGACCAACTGCGCCACTTCTCCAAAAAGAGAGCAAAGTTGTGAGACGGTCGTCGACGAGGAGCTGGGTTCAAACATGCCCCCAATGTAACGCATCGCCGCCGAAACACAGCGACAGGAGCTTCTCGGCGTGCAACGAAACAGGCCGCGATTCTACTTCGCGGATTCTTTGATCTTGTCGCCGAATTCTCGGTTGAATTTGCGGACCTTGTTGGCAACCACCGCTCGGCAATAACCGGCGTTTGGATTCCGGCGGAAGTAATCCTGGTGGAACTCTTCAGCGACATAGAACTTGGTCGCTGGCTCGATCAGCGTGACGATGGGGTCCCGGTATTCTTCGCCGAGTTTGTCGATCGTCTTCTTCGCAATTTCGCGTTGCTCCTCGTTGTGAACAAAGATGCTGCTGCGGTACTGCGGCCCGCCGTCAGCGCCTTGACGGTTCAAGGTCGTTGGATCGTGGGTTTTGAAGAACACCTTCAGCAGCTCTTCAAAGTTTGTCTTGGTGGGGTCGTAGTAGATCTGAACCGCTTCGGCGTGCCCGGTCATTTTGCCGCAAACTTGATCATAGTTGGGCCGTTTGACTTTCCCTCCGATGTATCCCGACACGACATCGTTGACGCCTTCCATCCGCTCAAAAACGGCTTCCGTGCACCAGAAGCAGCCCCCGGCCAAGGTCGCCACCTTCTCGCCCGGCCGAGTTTTGACCTCCACGATCTCGGAATCCAATGGCAAACCGTTGTAGTTCGGGTTGGCGTTGGGATCGTCTGATTTTGCGCTGACGGGTGGAGCGGCCTGAACGCAGGAGGTCAAAACGGTCAACAGACAGACCGCCGCGAAGGGTGCCAACAAACGTGACGGCGTGGCGGAAAAGGCGGGCACTGGCATCAGAAACTCCTGCGTGGGATCGGAAATTCAGCGGTCAGGGGCGAGAAATGGCAGTCGAAACTGCGCACTGAACCAATTCTTACGCACTGGAAACCATGGTGGGTCGGCGGCCACCGCAGCGGTTTTCCGTTTTTTGCCAATCGTGGACCTTGCGTTAGCGAGCCAGCACCGACCGCAGCCGGATTCGCCGAATTCAGACGCCAACTTTGACTTGCAGCGACGTAGGCCAGGTTATCACCTGGCACCCAACCGATGCTTTGGAACAAAGCGAGTCGTCCAAACGCTCCCGCAAGACTCCCTGTCGTTCGTCCAAACACCCCGCCAGGCACAGCCTGGCCTACGTTCGTGACACCCCGCCGCGTTCGCAAAATCACCCAACCGTAGCCGGACTCTGTGACGCTGCGATAGGATGACCTTGACACCCTTCGATCGCCGATTTGCAAACAAATTTCACGCATGCCTCACGCCTTCTTCGACCTGCATCACACCGTCGCAGACGATGAAATCGACGCCCAGCAACACGTCCATAACCTGCGTTACTTGCAGTGGACACTGTGGGCCGCCCGCGACCACAGCGCAACCGAAGGCTGGGATGCGGCTGCCGCATTGAAAGACGGGTTGGGCTGGGTCGTTCGAGGCCACGACATCACCTACCGCGCCGCGGCGTTGGCCGGCGACGAGCTGATCATTCGAACCTGGATCCCAAGCTGGAACCGATATTCCTGCCAAAGACATTACTTGGTGACTCGCCCAGCCGATCAAACGGTTCTGGCCAAAGTCCAAACTCGGTGGGTCTTCGTCGATTTGAACCGGCACCGTGCCATCGAGATCCCTCCTGCCGCAGTTGCCGCGATCCAAGTCTGCGAGACGCCTCCGCCAGCCCCATGGGCCGACTCCGATGACACCTGATCAACGACTGAAATGGTTTTTGCGGGTCATTGGCATGTCCGCTCTGCTGGCCTTCGCCGCCGCGATCATGCCCGAAAAATGGATGATCGAGATCGCTCAGGAACTCGGAATCAATCCGTTTCCGAACTCCCCACTGACGTTCTACTTGGCCCGCAATCTGTCGCTGCTGTACGGGTTCGTCGGCGCGTTGCTCTGCATTCTGTCCACGGATCTGCCGCGTTATCGCGACCTGATCCGCTGGGCCGCGCTCGGAACAATCGCATTTGGATTGCTGCAATTGGTCGTCGATGCAATGTCTGGATTGCCCGGATGGTGGACGATCGGGGAGGGCGGTTCGACCCTGGCCGGCGGGCTGTTTTTGCGGTGGTTGGAACGAACCGCCCGAGCAGCCAACCCTTCGCCATCCCAGGCGGACTCGTCCGTGACGGGTTCCGACGAAACGCTGCGTTGAGTATTTTTCTGCTCCGCCGAGATTGTTTGGCGAATTTCCCGTTTTTCAAAACCTTTCGAACCCTGTGTTTCTGTCATGCAACGCACCCTCGTCTTGCTCAAACCTGATTGTGTCCAACGCCGCCTGATCGGTGACGTCCTGTCCCGATTCGAAGCCAAGGGATTGCACATCGTTGCCATGAAGTTGTTGCAAGTGACACCTGAGCTGTCCAAGCAACACTACGCCGAACACGTCGAAAAACCGTTCTACTCCTCGCTGGAAGAGTTCATCACCTCGGCACCTGTCGTCGCGATCGCACTCGAAGGGCTGGAAGTCATCCGCGTCGTCCGCGATATGCTCGGTGCCACCAACGGTTTGCAAGCCGCTCCTGGCACCCTGCGTGGTGACTACAGCAGCAGCCGCCAAATGAACTTGGTTCACGCCAGCGACAGCGAAGAATCGGCCAAACGCGAATTGGACCTGTACTTTGACGCCGACGAGTTCTGCGACTACTCGCTCGTCCTGACGCCTTTCATGCGTGCCGACGACGAATAGTTATAATTTGGGTTCCCTCCTTCCCACCTGAGGCAACCCATGTCGCTGCTCGAGACCCTCGCTGCTTCCCGACCGGCCGCTCAACGATTCGTTGGCGGCCTGGCGGTCTTCTTCGGCCTGCTACTCATCACGCCTGCGGGCTCGTCCGCACAAGGGCTGGGCAACCGGCCCGCTCTCGATGCAGCCAGCGAGATCACCTCATTCAATGGAAAACTGGTCGCTTCCCGCGGCATGATCCTGACGATCGAACGAGAAGACGGCACCGAAGTGATGGTGCAAACTCCCGACTCGATCTCGCAGTTGACCTTTACCGCGAAAGCCTTGCCTGCCTATTTGCGCCCCGGCATGCCGGTTCGCTTCAAAGCCAACCTTGGACCGAATGGTGCTCCGTTGGAACCGGTCAGCAAACTCGAGCTGTTCGCGCCGGTCAACGTGAAGCTGCTCAAAGGCCGTGAACGCGAAAACTATCAGCCTGGCGTCCACCCCAGCAAACCACCTCAACGTGGCAACGCGGGACCTCCGACTGGCCCCGTCACCGTGGTGGGCAACCTGATGGCACTCACCCCGCAAGGAGTCGCCCTTCGCGCGGGCAACATTCCCGTTCAAACAATGACGTCGCCGGACTTGGAACTGCAAATCCGAGTCAACAACTTGTCGCTGGCCCAACCTGGTGACGCAGTGCAAGTGCGAGGTTTCTATCAGCCGCCAGACGAGACCAAGGTCAAAGCGGAATCGATTCAAATCACAACCGACCGCGTCTACGGCGAAACACCTCCACCCAACGAACGTCGTTCGCGACGCAGCAAACGAGGCGATCGCGACAAAGACGATGCCACCGAATCTGGAAACGCCGACGATGCCAATTCAGAAGAAGGCAAATCCCTCGGTGTTCCAAATGCCGAATCCGAGTGACCCCCGTAGCCGGATTCGCCAGAATTCGGATCCCACCATCTCGAACATCTGAATTCTGGCGAATCCAGCTACCAAGACATCAACGTAGGCCAGGTTATCACCTGGCACCAAGCCGATGCTTTGGAACAAAGCGAGTCGTCCAGCCACTCCCGCAAGACCCAAAGACAACCGTCCAACCACCCCGCCAGGCACAGCCTGGCCTACGGACTCCCCCGTCATAACCCGCCGCGTAAGCAAGGCCACAGCATTCAGCCACCGGCGGACGTCAATTGTAAAATCACCTGCTCATCATCCGGCCAAGACACAAACAGATCCGCTTCCAAATAAGCCTGCCCAGCCAGCATCGCAATGAGTTGATCCAGCTCCGCCAAGCGTTCGGCAAACATCTTCAAACTCTTCTGCTGACTTTCGAGTTGCTCCAGTTGCTGATCCAACCGAGCCTCCAGGCGACGAGCCCGTGAACTCTCGGCTCGCGAGATCGCGGCCTCCAAATCAGTGTGCGTTCGATCCGCCAACTCCATCTGCCGCGTCACCACCGCCAATGTCTGCGAGACATCCGCACGGTCCGTCCACTGCCACGGCATCGCCGGATCCAGCCGCGCTCCAAATCGGACGCGAACCGTCATCATGCGGGTTGTCTGGACATCGACACGAACCACCACCGCAACCGATTCCGAATCCTGCTGGCTCAATACGGCAATGCCTCGAACCTTGCGCGGCGATTCGTTTTCAATGGGCTCCACCCAGCCCACATCGACTTTGTCCGGAACTCGCAACCCCATCGTGATTCGAGCCTGTCTCGGCTCCGGCGGTGCGGATAGATCCCACTTCATCTTCACGTCCCGCTCCGCCAAATCGATGGCAATCGCGTCGCTTTGCAAACTCGGACGCATGTACACGTGACGTCCCGATGCGATCTCCATTCGGCCATGAACCAACAAGTTCCGATCCGCGTTCTTAGAGCCCGACAACCACTTGAATTGCGACACCGTCTCTTCGGCATTCACACGAATTTCGGCGATCGCAGTCTCGTCCGATGGCCTGATGATGGAAACAGCATCGGATTGTGACTCCACGATTTTGAATCCAGTGGCTCCGTCCGGGAATCTCAATGCAGCGTTTTGCAAAGACAGCCTCGGCCAAGAAATGCTGTCGACATTTGACGCATCACCGGACGGAATCGCAGGCAACGCAACGAACAAAGCATCCGAATCACCCGCGATGGACTCCTCCGTAACAGCGGTCACCGCGTCCACCTCCATCTCAGCTTCATCGCCGTCACTCATCACATCCGCTTCTTGGCCGCCACCAAACGAAGCTGGGCTTGCATCAGTCGTTGCAATCATCGCCGTGGAGGCAGATTCGCTACCATCGCTTGCGTCGTCGCCAACGGTTCGGGAATTCTCGCCGTCGGCTGACGACATCCCCGCAGTCTGCGATGGAATCAACGCGTCCAAGGAAAACGCCGAAGATGACATCCCGCTGGCCTCGGCCGTGGATGGTTTCACCGTCGAAGAATTCTCCACCGAGTTGGATCCCATAATCTCGGCAGCGCTCATGTCGATACCAGCCGCATCGACGTCCAGTGAAGCGGAAGACTCAAATGTCTCCGCGTCCGTGAAAGTGCTCAACTCCATCGATGAATCGTCCGCCGTCGCAATGAATCCGGCGTCGAACACATCTGCGTCTTGACTATGTTGCCTAGCCGACTCACCAGATGCATTTGAAGACTGTGCAACCTGCGGGCTCGATCTTGGCCACCAGTACAGCGCCGCACCAACCAACGCCACTCCGGCAACAGCACCAATCCAAATCAATTTGGGCTTGGATGACTTCCTTGTGTTCGACTTTGAATCCGCGAGTTCGACCGGATCGCTCAACAGGATTCCTTCGTTTACACCATCGTCGACAACCTCCGACGCACCTTCGCTCTCAATCGCCTGCGGTTCGTCCTCAGACTCATCGACGTCCAGGCGGGTGAGTTGCCCATTGTGATCGATACCATGTGTCTGCCAAAAGACATGGCTTGGCGAGCGAAGCGATGCTGCATCGTCATTCGGCAAACCAGGATTGCCAAACCGAGTCTCCGCATCATCGACCAAGCGATCCCAGATGTCCGAGGGAGGCTCGCCCAACCGCTTGATCATGTCGGCGACCGACTCCATCAGAGTCGGCGCAGAATCGCTCTTGGACGTGGTATTCATATGCTTCGTTATAGCGAAACGCACCTCCGATTTCCGTGGTAGGCCAGGTTGCATTTCCCGCACCTATGAACGACGGGATTCGAATCCGACGATTCAATTGCTTCGGCCGATTACCTTCACCAATTATTCATCCAGAGCATCAATCCTAATTCTGGCGAGATAAGTTTTCGAAGCAATCCGGCTACTGAGAGATTCTCCGACGTACGTCAGCGAGTCGGAATCGGTGGCGAGTCCAGCGGCGGCCTTGCTAACGCGGCGGGTCATGACCGATGCGATGTAGGCCAGGCTGTGCTTGGCGGAGTGGCTGGACAGACGCCGCTTGGTCTTGCGAGATTGCCTGCACGCCTCGCTTTGTTCCAAAGCATCGGCGGGGTGGCAGGTGATAACCTGGCTACGTCGCTCCGTGCCCTCAGTGATCTCTGTGGTTGAAACACATGCGCGTCCGAATTCTGGCGAATCCGGCTACAGAAAACTCGCCTCGGCCTCACTGACGTGTCGGGTTACGACTGGCAACTCACCGTCGCCAGAATCACCTGCGCGCCTAGCAAGCAACATTCATAACCCGCCGCGTTAGCAATGCCACTCCGCAATCTTCATCAAGGAACCAGCAACGCGGTTCCGGTAACCGCAGCGGCTTGGTACCAGGCACCCTTCAGGCTCAACGGCACTGGTGGGATGATCCAAGGAGCACAGTTACCAGGACGGTAGTAGCCCAATGCATACTGGCATTCATGCGGCGAGTGCACACCCATTTTGTACGGCAGCACCGCGATGTTCGCGAAGAAGTGTGCTGAGGACAAAACCGGTTGAAGCACTGGACCCGCGGTGTGACCGTAACGTTCCAAGTTGACTTCTTCGAAGTACAAAGGTTTGTGGCACAAGTTCGACGCTGCCCAAACCACAGTCGTCGGTTTCCAACGACGCGGAGTGAATGCGACTTGTTCCAACAAGCACTCGGTTGGCAATCCCCAGTTCTCGGAGATGAACCCAAGATCCGCTTCGCTCAATCGATTGATTGCCAACTCTTCGCGAGCACCAAACTCGGTCACGATCACAGCTTTCTCATAAGCCAGATCCACCAAGCGACCGGTGCCCATCGGGCGACCATCGATGCTTCGCCAAGTCCGTGATTCTTGACGCTCGTCAAAGCGTTCTTTCAGCTTCAAGTACTCGTCTTCGTCAATGACGTCGGGACGATAGGGTGGGCTGATATCCAACGACACTTGGTCGATCGTTTGAGCTGCAATGCGAGACCGGAAGTCATCGCACGACAACCCGCTGGCGCGGCGACTCGGGCCATCGTCATCGCCCATGATCGCAGCATCATCGCGATCAGATTGCGGACGCAAACGGCCATCTTCTTGAGCTTCCAACTCGAGCCGGTCCAACTCATCCTTCACCCGTTCTTCTTCATCACGGCGATCAAACGGATTGGATTCAAACCGGTCTGAAGGAGAAGGCTGCGTTTCTGGTTCCGATGGCTGCTGAGGCAGATTCGATTCGTCTTGCAACATGTCGCGAATCGACGAACCTGAGTCAGGTTGCCCCAGGTCGTTCGGCTGGCCAAACGTATCAGGTGTCACGTTGGGCGAGTCCAAGCCCGGCGAAGGCAACTCTTCCAAGCCCGGGGGCACCATCTCAACGGGTGAGTTGAGTCCGTTGCCAGCGTTGCCCGGATTGGCTCCCGGCTGATCGCGAAACGGGTTGGCGTTCCAGTTCGGTCGAGCCCCGCTGTCATTGGCTGCATCGTCTCCGGGCACACCAAAGCCACCTGACGATGGAGGCGAAATCGGTTGCGAGTCGGCTGGCGGTGGAGCATCAAACTCAGGCAAGCCAAATCCTGAACCTGGTTGCTGCAGGAACGCAGCGGGATGAATCGAATTGGCAGTGGCTTCTTGGCTACGTCGGCTCGTTCCCGACACAACAATCACTGCCGAGCCAGCTTGGTTCGCTTGAGCGTTCGCTGCTTGTTGCATTGGTTGTGCGTGAGCGACCGATTGCTGGAACGAGGTCTCGTGTTGTTCTGGCGAAGTCTCTTGGAACGCAGCGTTGCTGATCCGAGCGGCTTCTTCCGATGCGATCTGCGGGCTCTTTCGCCATTGCAAATCCCAACCCGGACGACGCATCGGTGACTCTTGCGAAGTCGCGGGCTGGTTCGGTTGAGTTTGCAACAAATCCGCGGTTCGCATCCGCGGGATCGGTTGACCAACCGGTTGCGCCGGGGTCGGCGAAGTGTTCGCCGAAAGAGGGTGCGTGGTTGGGTTCACGCGAGTCGGCCCAAAGCTGTCTTGGGCCGTGACCGCCGAGTTGGCGGAAAGAGCACCGACGCTGAAACCAGCCGCGATGCAAGCGGCCAACCATCGTCGGCGGACCAACCGGCCTGGCAATGAGCTCAAGCGGCTGGTCGTCGGAACGTTTGCCTCAACCGGCGTCGCCCGAATGAACATCGGGACTGTAGTTGGGCGCTTCTTGTGTGATCGCAATGTCATGCGGGTGGTTCTCCCTCACCGTAGCGGCCGACACGCGAATGAATTTCGCGTCGCGGCGGAGTTCTTCGATCGTCCGTGTACCGACATATCCCATGCCCGCACGCAAACCACCGACCAACTGGTAGGCGTAATCACTGAGCGGGCCTTTGAACGGCACGCGTCCTTCGACACCTTCGGGGACAAGCTTGCCCGCCTCGGTGCCTTTTTGGCGATACCGATCACTGCTTCCCTTCACCATCGCACCCATCGATCCCATCCCACGGTACGCCTTGAAAGTACGACCTTGGTACAAAATCATCTTGCCAGGACTCTCCGCTAAACCGGCAAACAAACTGCCGATCATCACGGTGCTCGCCCCAGCGGCGATTGCTTTGGTGATGTCACCGCTGAAACGGATTCCTCCGTCACCGATAACAGGAATGTTCTTCTCTTGAGCGACCTTCACCGCACTTAAAATCGCGGTGACCTGAGGCACTCCAATGCCACTGATCACCCGTGTGGTGCAAATCGATCCCGGACCGATGCCAACCTTCACCGCATCAGCTCCGGCCGCAATCAAATCTGCTGCGCCCTCGGCCGTTGCGACGTTCCCCGCTACGACATCAATGTCCCATGACTTGTTCTTCTTAATCTCTCGAACGGTCTCAATCACATTCCGGCTGTGACCATGAGCCGAGTCGACCACCAGCACGTCGACACCTTTGCCGATCAAGCTTTCCGCTCGTTCATAGTCACCCACGCCAATCGCGGCTCCGACCCGAAGTCGTCCCTGCGGATCTTTGCAGGCCCGCGGGTAACGCTTCATCATGTCGATGTCGCGAATCGTGATTAACCCCGTCAGTTTTCTTTCTTCGTCAATCAGGAGAAGTTTCTCGACCCTTTTTTCCGTTAAAATCTTCTCAGCTTGCGCAAGCGTTACATTCCCAACCGCCGTGACCAAGTTTTCACGCGTCATCACCTGGGAAATGGGCATGTCGGGGTCTTCCAGGAACCTCAAATCACGCCGCGTTAAAATTCCCGCCAAAGTGCGATCGTCCTGCACAATCGGGATGCCGGAGACGTTTGCCCGGTCCATCAACTCCGCCGCCGCGCTGACCTTTTGCGCGGGGTTCAGGGTCACCGGATTGACGATGATCCCGTTGGCCGAGCGTTTGACCTTCAGGACCTCTTCGGTCTGTCGTCGAACTGACAGATTCTTGTGCACAATGCCCAAACCGCCCTCTTTCGCCAGGGCAATCGCCATTTCGGATTCGGTCACCGTGTCCATCGGAGACGAAATCAGCGGGATCTGCAGCCGAATTCTCTGGGTCATCTGGCTGCTGACGTCCACCTCGCTGGGCACGACCTCGCTGTATCGAGGTTGCAACAGGACATCGTCGAAGGTCACTCCGAGGTCGCCGATTTTGTCGTCAAACATGCCGTTTTCGTTCCCACGAGGTCGTGGGCATCCAAATGTGATGCGATGGGGAAAACGAGCGATTATGACGCTCGCCGCGGTCGAGTTGTAGGGCACCTTGCCAGACTGTCGATGAAAGAGGGTAGATGCGCCCAAGTTGCCCCCTCGCGTAGCCGGATTCGCCATGAATTCGGAGGTCAATCACAACCCGCCGCGTCAGCAAGGCCCCCAGCCCCAATCGCGCCCCACAACTCGCTTCATTTCACAGCCCGGCCCTTTTCACCCCAACGCCATGTCCACGACGACAGCCAATGCTGACGCCGACGAATCCGCCCCGCCACGCGCGGTGGACATTCGGCGCGATGTCCCAGCACTCCTGCTGGTCGCGTTGACGGCGTTGACGCTGGTTTCCGTGTTGACGCACGACCCCGCCGATCCGGTCCCCACGCCGTTCTGGCCACTCAACCAATTCTTCACGCCTGACCTGGCCGTTTACCCCGCCAACGACGTCGTCCAAAACGCATGCGGTTCGCTCGGCGCGCTGATTTCCTCGATGCTGCTCAGCGCTGTTGGCATTGGATCGTCCCTGGTGATCTCGGCCGGCGGAGGCATCGCGACGGCGTTGTTGATTCGCGGCCACATGAATGCGCCCGTTCTACGTTCGCTCGGTGGCTGCATCACCTTGCTCGCCGTGACCACCGCCGCCGCCATGACCGACATCGAACTGAACGGCATGCCCGTCGTCGGCAACGGCGGCTACCTCGGTGCGATGACCTCGACGTTCCTGCTGCAACACTTTCACCCAGTCGGCTCTTGGATCCTCACCCTGACGGTGCTGTCCGTCGGGTTGTTGCTGACGACGGACTACATGCTGGTCTATGCCGGACGAACCGTGCTGTTCGGTGGTGCCAAAGTTTCACGTCGAGGTTTCGCGAAAGCTGCCAAGGCGATGCCCGTCACGCTTCGACGCCGACGGCAACCATTCAGCGACCTCGATGGCCCCATCCTGATCGACGGCGATGAATCCGATGCATCGCTGGATCCAAACGGTGGCCGCATCGATCCGCCAGAACCAGCCGAGAGCGGACCAACGATCAAGCTGCGCAAACCCAAAGAACGCGAAGCGGCTGCGGAAGACGAAACCGAAGACGCGGAAGAGGCCGCACCCGCCAACGGGCTCGCGAAAGTCGCCAAGCTCGGCGCCGCCGGTTTGGCTGCTGCGGCCGGGATCGGCACCAGCCTCAAGAAGTCGAAGGAAGCTCCCGAGGAACTCGAAGAAGAATACGAGTACGAGGAATGGGAAGAGGAGGAAGAAGAAGCTCCCACGCGTGACTTGGAAGTCGAAGGTGAACCGACGACGCTGCGCAACGATTCCGCGCACGACGAAAGCCCATCGCCGACCATCAAGATGCCAAAGAAGAAAGACGCCAAACAAGAACTCTATGACTCGGTGCAAGAAGGTGCCCCCGAAGGCATCTCGGAGTACCACTTGCCAAGTCTGGAATTGCTGGAAGGCAGCGACGGGTTTGATTACGAAGAACAGCACGCCGAAGCGCTGCAGAAGAGCGCGATGCTGCAACAAACCATTCGCAGCTTTGGCTTCAACGTCACCGTCACCAATGTCGAAATCGGTCCGGTCATCGCCCAGTACGAACTGGAACTCGAGAGCGGTCTGCGGCTGAACAAGATCACCGCGCTCGCCGATGACCTCGCCATTGCTCTGCGAGTCCCCAGCGTTCGCGTCGTCGCCCCGATCCCCGGCAAGAACACCGTCGGCATCGAAGTCCCCAACGAGATCCGACAAGTCGTTCGGCTTCGCGATGTGATCGAAGAATCCGATTCGCGGATCTCAAAGATGAACATCCCAGTCTTCTTGGGCAAAGATGTCTCTGGCGAACCGATGCCAGTCGACTTGGCCAAGATGCCTCACCTGTTGATCGCAGGTCGAACCGGTACCGGTAAATCGGTCTGTTTGAACGCGATCATCAGCAGCATCCTAATGTGCTGCCGGCCCGACGAAGTCCGCATGCTGATGATCGACCCCAAAATGGTCGAACTGTCAGGTTACGGCCGATTGCCTCACCTGATGCACCCCGTCATCACGGACATGAAGAAGGCCGAAGCCATCCTCGGCTGGGCCGTTGAAAAGATGGAAGAGCGATACTCGCTGCTTGCCAAAGCCGGTGTGCGTCACATCAACAGCTTCAATGACCTGGGCCGCGATGAAGTCCTGCGTCGTTTGGAAGTGGATGAAGACGATGAGAGCACGGACGTGCCAGACAAGCTTCCTTTCATCGTCATCATCGCCGACGAGATGGCTGACTTGATGATGACGGCCGGCAAGGAAGTCGAAACGCACATCATCCGCTTGGCTCAAAAGAGTCGTGCCGTTGGAATCCACTTGATCCTGGCAACGCAGAAACCAACCGTGGACGTCATCACGGGTCTGATCAAATCAAACTTGCCCGCGCGTCTGAGTTTCCAAGTCGCCAGCAAAACGGACAGCCGCGTTGTGCTGGATGAGAACGGTGCCGACAAACTGCTCGGCAACGGTGACATGTTGTTCCTCTGGCCCGGCACCAGCACGCTGATTCGAGGGCAGGGGACTTACCTGTCCGACGCCGAGATCGATCGTGTCTGCGACCACTGCAGCAGCGGCGGCGAACAACAATTCGTCGGCGAGCTGATGAACTTGAAGATCAACGATGAAGAAGGCGACGCATCCGAGATGGACGTCGACAAACTTCGCAAGCGAGACGAGTTGTACGAGTCCGCCATCGAAGTCGTGATTCGCGAAGGCCGCGGATCGTTGTCGTTGATCCAGCGTTGCCTCGGGATTGGTTATGGACGAGCCGCACGTTTGGTTGACTACATGGCCGAAGACGGCATCGTCGGCCAATACAACGGTTCCAAGTCACGCGAAGTCTTGCTGACGATGGAACAGTGGAACGCGATGCAAGGCATCACCGACGACTCCGGCGGAACCACCGCCACCGCTGCCCCCAAAGCCTCGTCACAAACCGAAGCCGAAGAGGAGTACGAAGACGAGGAAGAGGAAGAAGAGGTCTACGACGAAGAAGAATACGAGGACGACGACTACGAAGACGTCTGACACACGTCTCTCTCACCATCCCTCCTCCCGTAGCCGGATTCGCCAAGAATTCGGACCGGCATCCCAAAATCAAAACCCGCCGCGTAAGCAAGGCCGCGTCCACTCCCGACGCAGCCCGTAGGCCATGTTCCACATGGCATCCCAACGGATGCTTCGCAGAAGCGAGCCGTCGTCCCTAACCACCCACCGTCCCCGGATTCGCCAAGAATTCGGACTGCATCCCAAAATCACAACCCGCCCGTTGCCAAAGGTTGTGCAGTCTTGACGTTGTTGTTTTGCAAAGCGTTTCTCATCACCCTCCCCTTGGGAGGGTCGAGCGAAGCGAGGGGAGGGCTC
>NZ_ANMO01000123.1 GCF_000338295.1 Rhodopirellula europaea 6C | reverse complement strand
AAGGGGAATCAGCGGTCGGCGGCGGTTGGGTCTCGGCTTGCCAGCAACGTTTCACGCCGACCGATGCATTCCATGGTTCGTCGTGCATTGTTCGTTGCTGCGGTCGCGAGAGTGTGCGTCACGCGTTTTCGGGCGTTGGTGTTGATCGGCGCACCGGCGGCACTCAACATGGTAACGTTTCGGTCACGCATCGTGTTCCACCGACGCGGCCGCCTCCTCGCCAGCCCGGTCTCTGGTAAACGAGCATTGTAGTAAACGAGCACTGCCGTCGGCGCACCGATGTTAACGCTCACAACTCGAATCGCTTACCACTGACAAGCGACATGACAGCGAGTGTTCGGTCTCAGTTGAACGAGCATTGATCAGGCACGTGATCGCGTTGGACTCCAGTCGCAAAATGCTTGGCCTCCATCGCCAATCCGCTTGGCATCGCGCGGTGACATTTCTACATCGACGAACGTCACGCGTAACCGGGAACGCGCGGAACAGTCTCTAACGGCCATATCGCTTAGCTCGCGTTCTCCGGTTCACGCGATGGTTATTTGCTATTGTGAGTTAATACCAGGGAGTCCGGCAGGACAGAGTCGTCCAGCCAATTGTGCGTAGCCGCAAGATGGTGAATTTCATTCGCACGCTCCATGATTGCAGCCCAGATTTCAGGCGACCCAAAATCCACCGTTGCATCATACGCAAGCGATGCGCACTCGTCGACGCAGTTCTGGGACGATTCTGCGCCTTTTAGAAGTGCGGCCCCAGCCCAGCCGGTGAGTTTTGGAATCGTAGATACCTGCGGGCACCCGTGGCGGATGGCGTGACCAGCGAACATGATGCCGTTGCGTTCAATACGCCGTAATCGTTTGAGGCGTGGGTTCGGCGTTACAAGGGCTTTGCGAATCTCGCGATGAGCCGCGTTTAGGTAAATAAGCTGTCGCTTGGGAACATCGGGCCGGTGCTTGCTAAGAAGCGGAATGGCGATTGACGCAATTTCAACACAAAGCCAAACCCGGCAAGGATGAGGAAGATCCGCGAATGGGTCGGTGGTTTGTGTAAAGACGCGTTTTAGCCAATCGAGCATGGATCTTCAGTCAAATAACGACCCGCATCACGGGGCGGCGGGAGTTGACGTTGATTTTACAAACCGCTGGCCACCGCCGCTCCCGTGCATGCGATGGTTCGTCGCGGTTTCGGGTTACAGTTGCGTGACCATTCTACACGTTTGCGACCTGCCAATCGATGTTGCTTCGCCATGAATCATCTCGGATCAGGTATCGCGTAAACGCATCAAGCACATCATTGAGCGTTTTGTAACCGTTGGCACGGAAATGAGTGTCCGTGTCGCCATCGTGGTATTCAAGTATCCATGGATCGGAATCATTTTGCTTCAGGAACTGTTTGCATTCATCGGTAGGCTGCCAGTCGCTTGCAGCTTGAATGAACCAAGTTTCGGATTCAGCGAGAATGGCGAACTTACCGAAAACGTCCGATTCGAGAATCTCGCGAAGGGCTTCTTGAGTCACGTCATCGATCGGGTCGAGTTCTTCAGTTGTCAGCTGCATGGGATGACATTTCTTGGAGCGACGAACGGTTACGATCAGCCGGCGGCGACGGAAGATCAACCACTTCAAATCGCCCGACTTCGCCGCTCGGTTGCATCGTTTGGTTCCCCGCCGTCTTTCATCAGATTTCGTGATCTAGGAGGAAGTCCGTCAGCGGAACGGAAATCAAGCCACCACCAGAGTAGCACGCCCCCTCGACGCTGGGCAACTCAGCGCAATCGTAGTCGATGTCGAGCATACGATCAGACACGCAAGTCGATAGCTTCAAGATGCCAGTCGCAGAGTTTGTCGTACCCGGAGTGTGTTTGATCTCGCCAATGGAAGCACAAACGAACTGTTTGAACGAGCCCATTAGCGGACAACTCGCCACCGGAACATCGTCAACGAGTAGTCGAAGATGTGAAGGTGAAAGCAAGATGGAATGTCCTGCTTCAGGCGGAATCAGCCATTGGAATGTCATCCGAGAAGATTCCAGATGAGCTTGCAGTGATGCCGTGTTGTCGATCAGCATCGTGTCATTGCGAGACATCGCGTTTCCCTGGGGACACGTCAGTCGGGGAACGAAATGCGTAACCGGGCACGCGCGAGAGATCC
>NZ_ANMO01000122.1 GCF_000338295.1 Rhodopirellula europaea 6C | reverse complement strand
CGCTCGAATTTCTGCGGCCAGCTCTTCGCGTTCTTCAGAAGTGATTTGTCGAAACGCGGATGCTCGTTTGCCGACAATGCGAAGGCCTTCAAAACGTTCGCACAATCGGTCAGCGAACTGTTGAAGCATCTCTTCCGTTGCTCCAAACAAAAAGATCGGCACATCATCTTTCGCGGCTTGGGCACACAAACGGAGTGTGAGCTCAGGGCCATAGACGCGATCAGAAAGCGGTGGGCCATCGAAGGTTCCGCGGTGCAATCGATTCAACGCCCATCGAACCGGTTGGCCATCGGGGCAGACCAGGTCGAACTGGTTGAGTCGGTAGTGATGTTCCCGGTCCAGCACGCCGGTCATCACACCATGAACAGCCAACGCGGTGACCGCCATCGGCGAATGGTTTTTGGCAGCGGTGATGATGCGATCAACAGCAGCCTCGTAGTCGATCGCGTTGACACCAATGCCCAAGACATTGTGCTGTCCGTAGTCCAACATGGTTTTGTTTAAGTGGTTGCAGGTTGAGGGACGAAGCCGTCCGTTGTCGCAAGTGTCTTGGTTTGATCCAACATGGTCCGCACATCAAATTCGCGAGCGAACTTTCCGAGAGCCCATCGCATGAACGAAAGCTTTTCTTCGCGTTTCAGCTTCATGCCGGGGAAGTAAGCCATGTCGGAATCGTCTTCGCACCCGAGAAAGTCAGGTGGATGCAGCAGCAGAGATGGTGACGTGCCTGTCATTCGGCACATGTTCAGCGACATCGAGAAATACATCTTCGCAACCGTCACGCTGAAGCTGGCAAGGAAAGTGACGTAGCTGAAGTGGATCGGCGTCCGGAGGAATGGAAGCGTGGTGACCGGAATTTCCTGCAAGGGGAACGTCTCGCCGTCAACTTTCTCGTGACGCATGAATGGTCGATTGGGATTTCGCATCGATGCGAATCCTCCGTAGAGCTTCTTAGCCTTTTCTCGCTGCTCGCCTTTCAAGTTCGTGCGAGCCAAGAAGACCGCGCGAGCGATTGGTGCCATCGAAGTCGGGAAGATGGATGCGTCGTAGGTGTACTGGTTGCGGATCAGAACGCGTAGGACTTCGGCGGGGCAACTGAATCCGGGACCACGGAAGCCGCGTGGGCGTGTGCCGACGGTTGAAATGATGCGATCATGAGTGGTCATGATTTCGGATTCGATTTCCGTATCGCTCATCGTATGCATCCAGGGCAAATGATTGAGCGAATGATTGGCGGCTTCCCAACTTGGGAGTTGGTCAAACGACTTGATTGATCGAACGTCTTCATCGACATCCAAGTCGCGCCCGACCAGGAACACGGTCAGTGGGAGATTCAGTTCGCCGAGTAGCTCAACAATTCGCGGCACCGCGATATCAAAGTAGCTCGACGCGGACTCCCAGTCTTCGTGCCCAGCGGCGCGGAGGTAGGCCCACTTGTTGTCCAGATCCATCGACAAGCTGCCGATCAACGGTTGGCTCATCGTTCCGCGTTCCCCGTCGAGCCAGCATCGCGTTGATTCAGTGCGGCACGGATTGCATCGATTGCCCCGTTCGCTGATCGTGCCGGTGTGTAGTCGCGAATGTCGTGCCTGGCGTTTTCTCGCATCTTAGCGATCGCACTGTTGTCAGCGGCGAGGTAACCACGAAGTGCGCCGGAAAGATCTGGCGTGGATTCAGGCGGATTTGAACAGCCGCTTTCTGTGGAAGATGGCTCCGTGTTCAGAGCTTCGTGGGACAGTGGATCGTATTGCCAGCCGTTTCGTCCGTTCTCAATCAATGTCGTGACGGACTGGGCGTAGATGCTACCGATGATTGGCATTCCGGCATGCATGCCTTCGTTGGTGACCAACAGCCACTCGTCTGCGAGTGTTGGTGCGATGATCGCACCGTGATCACGCATCAGCTCCGGAAGTTCGGCTGCGGGACGGTTCCCAAGCAAGTGGATCTTCAACCGTGAATCGATGGGACCGTGTTCATCGGTGCTGTCACCGGATGCCAGTGTTTCCAGTTCGCTTCGGCAAGGACCATCACCGACGAATGTGATCTCCAATGCTTCGTTGTTGCCGGCGCAGAAGTCGCTGGCTTGGCGAACCAACGGCAGAACACCTTTGCGTTGTGAGAGCTGTCCAATGCAGAGCAAACGTCGTCGAACCTCGGACTCCGGTGGGCGTTGTGTTTTGCTGGAAGTTGTCCGGTCATCGGCAGCGTAGGGCAAGTGGAATAGTTGTTCCTCTTTTGCACCCAGTGACAGCAAGACTTCGCGACAGGAGGGGCCGTTGTAGGTGATCGCATCGGCAGAACGGATCAGGCGACGACGAGCCCAATTGCGAAGTCGGCCGCGGCCTTGTTCAGTGTGTTCGCTCATGAAGGTCGCGAGGACCAGGCGTGCGCCCGAGCGTCGGCAATAGCGAGCCGCGGCCAGAGAACGTGCACCGAGTTCGTGTGAGACGACGACGTCGGGACGAATGCGTTTGAGTTGCTTGAGCGTGTCGTATGGAACGTGCACGAACAGCTGGTCGTCAAAGCCGGCTTTGGCGTGTCGCCATCGGCGTCGTAACGTGACAGTCTTTTGGACTTCCACGTTGAGCCCTGACCAGTCCAATCGAAAGTTGCGATTGGGTTCGATTGGAGTGCTGAGCAGAATCTGGAAATCGCGAATTCGCTTCGTGATCTCTTGCAGCACACGGACTTGATAAAGCGGGATGTAGTGCGTCAGGAAGACCACTTTGGCATCGAGCGGCGAACCATCCTCGATCGATTTCCCTTGCGTTTCGGTGACGACAGAACCATCGCGTGCCGCTGAGTCGTCCTTTGAGGAACCGACCAACGGGCTAGCTTGCGATGATTCGTTGGATTCGGGATTCGCGGGCAAAACGGCGGACATGTTAGAAGTCTATTCGCCGCCACGCCCCGTCACGGGCACAACGACAGTTTGAGCGATGAGTCGTAGATCTTGGAACAAACCCAATTGGTCGATGTAGCGAAGATCCATCCGCATCCAATCATCGAACGTCACAGCCTTGGCCTTGTTGACTTGCCAAGTGCAGGTCAATCCAGGGCGAACGTCGAGTCGTCGTCGGTGCCAACGTTCGCAGGCTCGGCTCTCATGCCATGGTAATGGACGAGGTCCGACCAATGACATGTCACCAGTCAACACATTAATCAGTTGGGGCAGTTCGTCCAAACAAGTCGCCCGCAAAAAGTGGCCAACTTTCGTCACCCGTGGATCGCGAGAGATCTTGAATGCGGGCCCGTCGCGGTGGCTTTCAGCACGCAATTCCGCCTGGAACTTCTCCGCATCGACGATCATCGTGCGAAGTTTCAGGATCGTGAAGGGGCGTCCATTTTGTCCTTCGCGGGTTTGGCGGAAGAACACCGGGCCGCCGTCAGTCAGCTTGATTGCTGCCATGGCACCCAGAATCGCGGGACCGGTCAGTACCAATCCGATGCCGGCGCCGACGACGTCGATTCCGCGTTTGAGCCACAACCCCGATTGGCTGCTTTGTTGTTGCACCCCGGCCAATGTGATGTCGTCGATCGAGGATTGCACTCGGTTGTGCGACAAAGCGGATGGTTCGGTGGGAGCGGTCGATTCAGCAGTGGTGGATGCCAAGCGAACCCAGGCTTCTTCTGAATCAGCAGGGTCATCTTTGCGGCGATCGTCGGCCCGGCGGTCTCCCGAAGCGTCTTGATTGTTTTCTTGGTCTTCGCCGAAGCCATTCGGATCGTGCACCTGAAGATTCAGCCGGACTTCCAAGCCCGCAGCGGATGTCAGGCGAGCCAAACGGTCCAGTACGGCACGGCCGCCCATTTCGGGAGTGTCGACCAGCAACACGCCATAACGAAACGTTGCCAGGATTCCCTTTTCGTCCGTGACCCGAAGGTTGCGGAGCAGCAAGTCGACAAGTTGGCGGTTTTGTTTGTTGGTGCTGCGGCGAGTCGCTCCCGCCTTGGTCAGCAGTTCAACGGTCAGCAGGCAGAAAGGAATTGAGCGACGAGTGGCACGCAGTCGTTCGCGATTCAGCTCGCGATCGAACTGGCGCGACGACAGCAGCAGCACGCGGCGGCGACCAAGCGAGGCTTCGTCCTTCCACCGCAGCAGGCTTTCGCGTCGTTCTTTTTTAAAAAATGAAAACAAAGTTGTTGTTCCTAGGTGCGTTTCTTCTGCCCCGTCGAGTCATCCGTGAAAGATTGCTTGAGTCTCTGCGACGCTGTGTCCTGCATCGCACTCCAAATCAATTGCGACTAGCGAGGCATGGAGGCGTTGAACGTGGCTGACGTTTCGTTCATGGCAACCGTGTCGCCTGTGGGCACGCCGGCAGTCACCGTTTCTTTGGATCGAATGTCTTCTTGTTCGTGCATCACATCGTCCAGGTCCGAGTCCGTGTTGGTCGCAACATCGGCGGACTTCGTGTTTCGAAGAGATTTGGCCGCTTTCTTACGCGAAATCTCGCCACGGGAACCGCCGGTTGAAGAGACGGGAGAATCACGCAGGATCGCTTGTAGCAATCCGAGGCTCAGCCCGAGCAGCAAGCCGACCACGGCCAGCAAGCCTCGCATCGGACCTGACTTCTTCAGGTTCAACGTTGCGTCTTGAATGACGCTGACGTCGGACATCTGCAAATCGTCCAGTTCGGAATTGACCCGAGCTTCTTCCAATGAACGAGCGTGTTCGCGATAGGTTTCTTCCGCCAATTCGGCTTCCCATGTCAATTCAGCCAACCGAGTTGCGTCCCCGTTAAGGCGTTGCAGGTCCAGTTGTGTGGCTGCCAAACGCTCGCTCACGGCGTCGCGACGGCTTTTCAAACCAACGGCTTTGGCGCGGACGGTTTGAAACTGCGTTTCGAGTTCTTGGTAGACCGGATTGATCGCTTCACGGCGTTCTTCACGATCTTCGCGTTCGGAGTCAGCGAGTTGGGCACTCTGCTGCATCTTTTCTTGCAGCAACTTGTAGCGAGGGTGATTCGGGCTGACGCGAGCCAGTTCTTCGCCGTCTTGAATTTGCACGTCGTACAGTTGGCTTCGCATTTGATCGCCGGCGGCGTTCGCGATGCCGAGCGTGACTTCAACAGGAACCCATTCTTTGGTGCCATCGAGTTGGCGACGAAGTTCTTCGGCTTGGCTGATCGCTTCGGCGAGTTCACTGTCGGCTGTGTTCAGCTTCATTTCCAAATCGATGATGCGTTCTCGCAGGGTTTCTTCTGCTGAGGCGGCGCTGAGCCAGCCCATTTCGTTGCGTGTTTCTTGCAAAGCTCGGCGAGTTTCCAGTGCGGTGTCGCGACTTTGCTTGGCCCGTTTTTCGAAGAACGATTCCGAGCCATCCACACTGTGGGCTTCCACGTGATAGCGGCCGTACTCGTCCATCACGGCTTGGACGATGGATTGCACCAGCAACGGATCATCGCCTTTGCCTGCCACCGCAACGGTGTAGCCATTTTTCGCGATTTGAACGTCGATCGCTTTGGATACTTTCTTGATCGCTTGTTCGCGTTCCAGTTGCTCTTCGTACTGTTCGGGCGACAGTTCGCCGACAGTTTTGCCATCGGATTTTGGCAACCAAGAGACCAGTTGGTGATCTGATTGGAGGAAGGACTCGATGTCTTTAATGCCTCGGTCGATCCAGGTGCGCGGTTCATTGATGTTTTCAACGCCGATGCGTTCCACCGCTCGTTCAGCAATTTCGCGACTGCCAATCATCTCGCCGATGCTGACGACTTCCGCGGTGCGGCTCTCTTGCATCGAGACCGATTGAGTCGCTTTTGTGGTTGGGTCGACCGCGAGTGCTCCGCGACCCAGGCGGACGTACATCAGGCCTTCGCTTCGATACTGGTTCGGCCAAACGATCAAAAGTGCGATGATCGCGATGGTAACCAGCACAGTGGTGAACACGATCGACGGCAGGCGTCGACGGAAGGATCGAAGGACTTCGCCGGGAGTGACCATCGCCCACGATTCAGTCTGCGTTGAGGGCGACCAATTGCCGGACGAAAAATGAGACGAACTTCCGTTCATCCGACTTGCTGAATTGGTCGAGTTGGGGTCTGGTTGAGATCGGCTCACCGGGCGGCTCCAGGCACATCAGGGGCAATGGGCGATCGTTGCAGTCCGCCCAACAGTCAATTTACCCATAACCAGCGCAAACCCCCGATTCCTTTCAGCACGCGCAGTCCTTCGATTTGGTCGGGTATCTTGTTCAAGTTGTAGTTGCCCACTGAAATTATGTGGGGTGGAATTTGACCAAAATCGCGTAAAGTCTGGGTGGAATCCCCCAGTGAGCAAGTCTGGGCGTCGATTTTCACGCAACTGCCTTTTGGTTTTTTCAAATCGTTTTCTCCCAAAAGTGTCCTGAACGCATGTTCGCTCGTGTATTGGAACCGCCACCGAACGACCCCGCTGCGGATGCGGTCGCCTATCAATCAATGGATCATCGACAGGTGAACACCACTTTCGTCGACGATCTCCTCTGCGGGGGGTGTGTTGGCCCACGCGTGATCGACTTGGGGTGCGGTCCGGCCGGTATCGTGTTGATGCTTGGCGAGCGATGGCGCGAGCTGGAAGACGCAGGCGGTTTGTCAAATTCGAACTTTGCCGATGAGCAGTTGCAAATCATGGCGGTCGATTTCAGCGTCGACATGCTGGAATTGGCGAGCTTCGAAATCGAATTGAACGGGATGCAGGACCTGGTTTGGCTTCAGCAGATCGATCTGACCGATCCGGAAAGCCTGCAAGAGGATCTGGCACAAACCATCATCAGCAACACGGTTTTGCATCACCTGCCCAATCCAATTACCGGGATCCAGGTCGCCATGCGAGCTCTGATGCCCGGAGGGCGGATCTTCATTCGCGATTTGTTTCGGCCCAGCAGCAGAGAAGAGGTTGAACATTTGGTCGAAGAGCACACGGATGCTAAATCAGAGGACGATCTCGCACCGGAATACGCACCTTCGCAGCTACTTCGGCAATCTTTGTTGGCCTCCCTGACGTTGGGGGAGGCTCGCGAAATGGTGTCTTCCGTTGGGATTCCCGCGGAAGCGGTGCAGATGACGAGCGACCGTCACTGGACGCTCGATTGGACCTCGCCGGGCGAAGGATCGGCTTCGATCGGTTGAGGGCGTTTGCCCCGGTTGAGATTGAGGAACGTGGCGGGTGAGAGGCTTTCTTTGGGGCGAGTTGCACTCGATCTTTCGAAAGTCGGATCCTCGATACCGGTGTTGGCTGTTACCATTCAGAATCATCGGCGAAATAAATTCGCCAGGCTATTTCGGATCGACGCGAGACGCTCATGCAAGGCTATTTGCAACTATTAGACGAAGTCCTGCATGACGGGATTGATCGAGATGACCGCACCGGCGTCGGCACTCGCAGTCTGTTCGGACGTCAGATGCGGTTTGATTTGGCGGAGGGGTTTCCTCTGCTGACGACCAAAAAACTGCACATCCGCTCGATCCTGCACGAGTTACTTTGGTTCCTTCGCGGCGAAACCAATATCGGTTACCTGAAAGAGAACAAGGTTTCGATTTGGGACGAGTGGGCCGACGAAGCCGGTGATTTAGGCCCGGTTTACGGCCACCAATGGCGTAGTTGGGAAGGTGCCGGCGGCGAGACGATCGACCAAATCGCTTGGGTCGAAAACGAGATTCGGACCAACCCGCGGTCGCGACGTTTGGTCGTTTCGGCCTGGAATGTGGCCGATGTGCCGAAGATGGCGTTGCCACCGTGTCATTTGCTGTTCCAGTTCTATGTTTCCGGCGGACGGCTGTCTTGTCAGCTTTATCAACGCAGCGCGGATTTGTTCTTGGGCGTGCCATTCAATATCGCCAGCTACGCAATGTTGACGTCGATGATGGCTCACGTCACGGGCCTGAAACCGGGCGAGTTTGTACACACGCTTGGCGACGTTCATCTCTACAGCAACCATTTCGAACAGGCTCGAGAACAGCTCAGCCGCACGCCTCGGCCATTGCCGAACTTCCACATCAAGCGAGAAGTAGCGTCGGTCACCGATTTCCAGTTCGATGATTTCGAGCTGACCAACTACGACCCCCATCCTCACATCAAGGCTCCGGTGGCAGTTTAAAAGCGGTATGAGTGAATTCAGCTCCCGCCCCGATTCCAGCCTGCCCGAATCATCCGGTCAGACGCCGGACCATCCTTCAGCGAGCCAAGTCGGTGAAACGCTGTCCGCTGGAGATTCGCCGAGTGAGATTGCGCGATCGCTGCGGAGTCGCGATTTGTTGCCAGCCGATCATGGCGTCGGATGCAGCATCACCGCCGTGGTTGCCGCGACACCAAGTGGTGTGATCGGAGACGACCAGGACATGCCCTGGCGACTGTCCTCGGATCTGAAACGGTTTAAAAAGGCGACGATGGGCGGCGCGCTGATCATGGGCCGAAAAACGTTCGAATCGATCGGTCGAGTGTTGCCCGGCCGGCAAACCATCGTGTTGACGCGGCAGGGACAATGGCAATTTCCGGGGACACAGACCGCGTCTGGAAAGTCCGAAGCGATCGCATTGGCCGCTGATCGACGGATCTTTGTTGTCGGTGGAGGCCAGATTTACCAACAGTGGTTTCCGCTGTGCACCGAATTGTGGTGGACACGGGTTTGGGCCAACGTCTCCGGCGACACGCGAGTCGATTTGCCGTTGGATGAGTTTGAGTTGGTCTCACAAACCTCGTTTCCGGTGACCGCCAAGGACGACTACCCGACGGATTGGTTGCGAATGCGTCGTCGGATTCCTTGTCCAAATCTGCCCGGCTGATCTCGCCGATAGAGCTGAATCGAGTGTTTGTTTTCAGCGTTCTCGGCAGCGGACTTTCACGTTCCGCAGAACAAGATTGGGTCCAATAAGAGCCCGTGGGAAGTGTCCAGCCGACCAATCGGACGTTTCTCGGGTGTGAAAGCGACCGGTTCGAAAGAAAACTCAGATGAGATTGCAGATCGGGTTCGACTGTCGCCGATGCTTGCAATTCAACGTTGATTCCGGGCTCTGCTGGTAGTTTCGGGCAAACGTTGATGTGGTGATGTTAAAAGATGAAGACATCTCCGAAAAAAATTCCGGATTGCTTTTGTCGCTTCCACTTGAGCAAAAAGGGGGCCGACTGCTATAGTCCGCGATCCGCTGGCGAAGACGCTCTTGCGTTGCATCGCCATCCAGCGCTTCTGAAGCGCGATAACGCACAGATAATCTAACATCCTTCGCAGCTGCTCTCGGAGTATCGCCATGCCCCGTCTGATGGGCGTCGACATCCCCAACGACAAACAGATTCAATATTCGCTGACGTACCTGTACGGCCTTGGGCTGTACCGGGCTCGTGAGGTGTGTGAGAAATTGGGCATTGACCCAACTTCACCCGCCAGCGACATCAGCGATGAAGATGTAGGTCGCATCGCCGCCCTTCTCGAACGAGATTATCTCGTCGAAGGTCCGCTGCGTCGTCAAGTGACTCAAAACATCAGCCGCATGCGGGAGATCAAATCCTACCGCGGCATCCGGCACCGTGTCAGCTTGCCCGTTCGTGGGCAACGCACCAAGACCAATGCACGGACCCGCAAAGGGCCTCGTAAGACGGTCGCTGGTAAGAAGGGCGTCAAGGATCTGCGATAGTCGCAGGTTTGCCTTGATTCCAATTTCCTTCCTTCCCCCATTCATTGATCTGTTTGAGAAGTTTCGGTGGCAAAGACCAACAAGAAAAAACGCATCCGCAGAAACGTAAGCAACGGTGTTGCTCACGTTCACGCGACTTTCAACAACACCACGGTGACCATCACGGACACCAAGGGTGACACGTTGTGCTGGGCCAGTGCAGGAACCAGTGGATTCAAGGGCAGCCGTAAGAGCACGCCTTTCGCTGGTCAGTGTGCTGCTCAACAGGCTGCTGAAAAAGCAACCAAGTTTGGTATGCGTGACGTCGAAGTTCGCGTCAAAGGACCTGGGTCCGGCCGCGAAAGTGCCATCACCGCGCTGCAAGCTGCTGGCTTGAACGTGAAATTGATCGAGGAAGTGACCCCCATCCCGCACAACGGTTGCCGTCCTCGCAAGAAACGCCGCGTCTAATCCCGCTGACGCCGCTTCGTTTCTGATCAACCCCATTCCGCATCCATCAAAGGCCCAACATGACCATGCACATCCGCTGGCGCGGCATGGAACTGCCCAGTTCGCTTGAAGTCGATCGTGACTCGCTGACCCAAACCTACGGCAAATTTTCTGCCGAGCCATTCGAGCGTGGTTTTGGTGCCAGTATCGGTAACAGCATGCGTCGCGTGTTGTTGAGCAGTTTGGTGGGTAGTGCCGTTACCCAAATCAAAATCCGTGGTGCTCAGCACGAGTTCACGACGATTCCAGGTGTTCTCGAAGATGTCACCGACATCGTCCTGAACGTGAAATCGTTGATCGTCAACAGCAACACCGACTCGACTCGCGTGATCACCGTCGAGCGCAACACCGCCGGTGTTGTCACCGGTGCTGATGTGCAAACCGACGCGGACGTTGAGATCATCAACAAAGACCACGTTATCTGCACGCTGACCGATGACGTTCCATTCATGATGGAAATGGTTGTCGAAACCGGTCGTGGATACGTTCCAAGCACCGAACACAGCAGCGTTGACCACGAGATCGGAATTATTCCGATCGACGCCGTCTTCAGCCCCATCGTTCGTGTTCGTTACGAAGTTGAAGCGACTCGTGTCGGTCAAAAGACCAACTACGATCGTTTGAACCTCGAGATTTGGACCGATGGAACGATCAACCCAGAAATGGCGTTGACCGAAGCGGCCAAGATCCTTCGTAAACACCTCAACCCGTTCGTTCAATATCGCGAACTGGGACCAAGCATCTTCTCCGCCGCACGTGGTGGAGCCGGTTCGCCCGAAGCTCAGCTCGAAGCGAAGCTGAACATGACTCTCGCGGATCTGCGATTGTCGGTGCGAGCGAACAACTGCTTGGAAAGCGAAAACATCATGACGGTTCGCGACCTTGTGCAACGAACCGAAGATTCATTGTTGGAAGTTCGCAACTTTGGCGACACAACTCTCAACGAAGTTCGTGAAAAGCTATCGCAGTACGGATTGCACCTTGGCATGCGAGTGCCAAACCAGCCACTGTTCTAGTCAGCAACGCATCGCAAACGCGATGCACGCCAGCGACTTCTATTCACTTTCATTTCACTCCCATTCAATTTGACGGATTCGCGTCATGCGTCACCGCCGCAAAGGCCGCGTTCTCGGCCGCTCTCCAGCTCACCGCAAAGCATTGATGCGGAACCTGTCCAGCGCCCTGTTCTTGACCGAACGTGACGCCAGCTTGGATGAAAATGCTCCTAAGGTCCCAGGTCGTATCATTACGACCCTGGAAAAGGCCAAGGAAGTTCGTCCGTTGGTCGAGAAGTGCATCACGCTCGCAAAGCGTGCCCTGCCTGCTCTCGAAGAAGCCAAGAAGTACGAAACTTCAGCTGAACGTGGATCGGACGAATACAAGAAATGGCGTAAGAGCGAGGAATGGACCAAGTGGGCCGATGCTCGTGCCCCTTATGTCAACGCTCAGCGTCGTGTTTTGCAATTGATCGGCGATCGCGAAGCCGTTGCGGTTTTGTTTGACACCATCGCAGAACGCTTCACGGATCGTCCCGGTGGATACACCCGGATCATGCGTTTGGCAAAGCCTCGTCTGGGCGACGGTGGTACTCGAGCGATTCTCGAGTTGGTCGGCAAGAACGATCGAGTCACTCGTTCGGCTCAACGCCCTGCGTTCGAACAAGACGCTCCTGAGTCGGATTCGGCTCCCGAAGCGGAAGCCAAGACCGAAGAAGAAACCGCATCGGCTAACTGAGCCAGCGAGAACAAAACAGAGAAGGCAGTCCAGTTTCGGACTGCCTTTTTTTGTGCGCGTTCACTTGGGTGTGTGGTCAAGAGGGATTATTCTCCCAGGGTTGGGCGGGCGCGTTCTGAGCGGGCTGTCCATTCTCGATGCCGATTTGGTCCTCTGAGGTGAACGCATGCAGGCAATGAAACGATTTTGGATTGGGTGTTGTCTGTTGGCGTCAGTTCTGGGTGCAACGATGCAGCAGGCCGGTTCTGGCATGGCGGCGGAGTTGGTGCGAGTCGATCGAATCTGGGATCAAGCTCATCACAATGCCTTCACTGACCTGGCCCGTTTCAAAGGTCAATGGTTCTGCGTTTTTCGCGAAGGTACTCGTCATGTGTCTGATGACGGTTCGTTGCGTGTGCTTCGCAGTGAAGATGGATCGAAGTGGGGGTCGGTTGCTCTGATTGAAAGCGACGACTCGGATCTTCGCGACGCCAAGTTGTCGGTGACTCCCGATGGGAAGTTGATGCTGAGCGGTGCCGGTGCGTTGCATGATCCGAGCGAAGGTAGTCACCAATCTTACAACTGGTTTTCAGACGACGGGGTGACTTGGACCGACCCCGCTGATGCCGGTAAACGCAGCGATTGGTTGTGGCGGACGTCTTGGTCCAACGACGGGAAGGCATACAGCGTTGGCTATCACACCGGTGATCCAGCAGATCGTCGCGTGCGTTTATACAAAAGTGATGATGGGCGTCGTTACGATGTGTTGGTCGACAATCTTGGGATCGAAGGCTATCCGAATGAGTCTTCCATTCTGTTCATGGAAGATGACACGGCCTACTGCATGCTTCGTCGAGATGCTGGCAGCAAGACCGGAATGTGGGGTGTAGCCAAGCCGCCCTACACGGATTGGACGTGGCATGACATGGGCGTTCGCATCGGCGGCCCGCACATGATTCGTCTGCCTGATGGCCGGTTCGTGGCCGCAGTCCGGCTCTATGATCAGAAGGTCCGGACATCGCTGTGTTGGGTGGATCCCGAGACAGGTGAATTGGAGGAGTTCCTGGCCTTGCCGTCTGGAGGGGACACGAGCTATGCCGGTTTGGTGTTCCATGACAACAGGCTCTGGGTGAGCTATTACTCACAGCATGAATCGCTGGACGAGGAAACAGAGACGGATTTCACGACGGCGATCTACGTCGCACAAGTGAAGCTGGACTGACGCGGCTATCTGAATTGCATCGTTTGACGCCGCACTGCCTTGCGTTTGCCGGGCAGTGTTGGCCTCTGTTTTGCGGGCAAGGCCTCTGGTCAGTCGAGGCAGCTTCGCGATTGGATACCGGCTTTCCTCATCGAATCTTCAATCGAGTGCGGCTGACGCGACGCTATAATTCGCGACAAAAATACATCCCTGATATTTGCATGGTCCATGACTCTTCGACGCTTGTTGTTACTTTTTGCCTGGGTTGGTGCCTCTTTGCTGATGCAAGCTGCGACCGCTCAGAAACCCAGTGAACTTCATGCCGTGGTGAAGACGCGGGGATCAATGAAGCCGATCCAAAAGTCACGTGACGATCGTGCGACCAGTGTTGAATCTCATCAGGCCGATGAGACACCACTCGACGGTCGTGACGGCCGCGATTTGTCGGTGCATCACTACAACCCGAAGTCACAGTTGAAGACGAAGGTCACCGACGTAAAGCATGCCGCCTTTCCGGTGGTCAATGTGCACACGCATTTCTTCTATCGGTTGCGGCTTAATCGAGATGCGCTCGAAGATTTTGTCGGCGCGATGGACCGCAACCACATTGCCGTCTGCGTTTCGCTCGATGGAAAGCTCGGGACTCAGTTTCAGGAGCAAAAGGATTATCTATGGAAAGAGCACCGTGGTCGATTTGTGTTGTATGCCAACATCGATTGGCGCGGAGACGGTGCGAGTGATGACCCCGCGACTTGGGCGTGTTACCGGCCCGGTTTTGCCGAGCGGACGGTCGAACAATTGCGAGAAGCGGTCGAGCAAGGTGCTTCAGGACTGAAGTTGTTCAAGCGTTTTGGTTTGGGGTATCGATACCCGGATGGATCGTTGATGAAGATCGATGATCCGCGTTGGGATCCGATTTGGGCGGCGTGCGGTGAGCTTCAAATTCCGATCATCATTCACACCGCCGATCCGGCAGCGTTCTTTGATCCGATCGATGAGCGCAACGAGCGATGGGAGGAACTTTCACGGCATCCCGATTGGAGTTTTCACGGCGACGAATTTCCTTCCCGTGAGGAGCTCTTTGCCGCCCGGAATCGCATGATCGCAAAGCATCCCAACACTCAGTTCATTGGGGCGCATATTGCGAACAATCCGGAAGATCTCGCGACGGTCAGTGAGTGGATGGATCAGTATCCGAATCTTTGGTTGGAGCCCGCCTCGCGAATCAACGAGCTGGGAAGGCAGCCTCGAGCTGCTCGTGAATTTTTGATTCGGTACCAGGATCGTTTGCTGTTTGGGACCGACGGACCGTGGCCGGAACAGCGTTTGCGTTACTATTGGCGGTTCTTCGAGACCGATGATGAGGCGTTTCCTTACAGCGAAAAGGAGCCTCCACCGCAAGGATTGTGGCAAATCGACGGCGTGAACCTTCCTCCCAAGGTGCTCCGCAAATTGTATTATGAGAATGCCGTCAAACTGATCCCCGGCGTTCGAGAACGTGTCGAAGCGTTTGCGAAACAGCATTCCTTGGATTGATCCCACAAGATAGCACCATGACCACATCCACCCCGGCCTCTCGCGAAATCCCGTCGTTGGATGCCAATGATGCCGAGACATTTTTTCGCGATTACTACGCCACCGAACAGCCCGTCATTTTTCGGGGAGTGACTCACGCGGACGGTGGCGCGGAAGAGGTTTGTCGTGCGCTTTGTGACAAGATTGCGGTCGACGCATCGGTGACAGAGCGTTTGCTTTGGTACGACGTGCGGCAAGAGATGATTGATGATGTTTGCACGACGCCGCCGGTCGTGACGGAATCGATGAATCCGGACACCGCGTTTCTGCGAGACAACTGCGTTCGAGTCTGGTTCAACTCGGGCGGTCACACCACGCCTTGGCACTACGACGGTCACTCGTTGCACGTTTTTAACTTGCAGCTCAAAGGCAAGAAACGCTGGACGATTGTCGCTCCCGAAACGCCGCTTCCCAACATGCCATTCTCGAAGACCTGCTTGTTCGAGGAGAACTCGCTGAAAGGCAAACGTGTTTACGAGTTCGATTTGTGCGAAGGCGATATGGTGTTCCTGCCTCGGTATTGGTTCCACCATGTTCATTCGGTTGGTGAACTGAACGTCAACGTGAACTGGGTGTTGATGCCAAAGCAACAGCCAGCGGCAACCAAAATCGCGGCTCGCGAGTCGGAGATCCTTTGGTTGTTGGATAAGACTCGATTCGCAATGCCCTCCGGCGTGAAGTGGATGCTGGATAACTTTGCGGGAGCGGGAGAGCCCGCGCTGAAGACGTTGACGAAAGACGTTTCAGTGGGGCGAGGGATCAGTCGCGTTGCAAAGGAAGTGATCCGCAGTCCAATGGTGATCTTGGCGATTCCAACATTGATCCGAAAAGCCAAGACCGTCATGAAGGGAAAGAAAATCCTCAGCGGTCTGCTTCAAACGAGTCAGGCCGCCCAGAAGGCGGCCTGATGTTGAATCTCGGTGGTGTGTTGGGCTGATCGAATTTCGTGGTCAGCCCAAGTGATCAATGCTCGTGATCGAAGTCAGGTTTCTTGCCTTCGTATGCTTCGTAGAAAGCAAAGATTGATTCTTCCAGAGCTTTCGCGGTCGCGGGATCCGCAGACTGCTTCGCCTTCATCGCGTTGACCATGACCTTGTGAGCGGCCATCAGCTTCTTTCCGTAGGCGGGATCGTCGGTCTTGATCCGCTGAGCCATGAAGTAGGCGGCAATGGTGTTCTGAATGCGAGTGGCGTGATCTTCCTTGGTCGTCACCCAGCGAACGGCTTGGTTGACGGATTGGGCGTCGGCTTTGCCCGCAAGTGAATTGATTTCGTTCTGTGCCTTGGAAATTGTGTGTTCATCTTCCAGCATTTCTTCGAAGCGACGTTGGTCACCATAAATTCCGCAAGGAACTTGGCAGTGTGCCGAGGCGATGGTGGCAAATGCGAGAGTCAGGACGGTCGAGGCAAAAAAGCGATTCATGTTGTGATCCATTTCGGGGAGTGGAGCGAAAGAGCGTGACTATCCAATGGGCGCAAATCGAATTGCACCGCCTGCAAATTGTACAGACTTATCCGTTCAATGCGGCGCAAGCTTTGTATCACTCGAAGATTGCCGAGAGTTCCTGGCTGGGCAGGCTGGCAATCTTGGCGACCGCGTCGGCGTTCATGCCGTAGTTTGCGACAGTGGATCGCACCATTTTGTGCGAGCGTTTGGGAGATAGCAACAGTTCCATTGCAACGGCCAGTGGCGGGATCCCGCTAAGCAAGTCCTGTTTAAGCCGCATCATTTCGGGCTGTGAATCGCGGTAGCCATCTTTGTGACGGATCCGGTTGGTGATCTCTTGCCACACCGCCGCCCGCGATCCGGTTTGCATGGCCTGATCGAGCAACGCGGTGAGGAATTGGTGAGAACGAACCCCAGCGACGCCCGAAGCAACCGGCGCCGAATCGGGGATTTCATTCAGTGAAACCTTGACCAAAAATTCGCACAGATTGACGCCGGCCAGCATCGCGTTGACCGTTTCGCCGATTCGCGGATTGGCTTCGATGAATTGATGATGCCCAGTTGTTTGGTCATAGAAGTATTCGGCGAAGAGGGCTCCGTGCCAATCGAGTGACTCGCCGAGTTTGCGAACGTCGTCAGCAACGTTTTCACGGTGTGTGCTGACGCGAACGATCGGTGCGCCGCCCACTCCACGACGCTGTCCCATGGCGTCGTGCCAAGCAACCATGCGTCCACGATCGAAGATGGCTTGCAGGATCGACAGTTCACCGGGTGCGGCCGACTGCAGGACGATTTCTTGGTTGGGAAGAGACGCGTCGCTTGCGGTTTGTTCTTTGACCCATTCACGCATCTCCGCGGAGTCATGAATAGCGACAACTCCCCTGCCTGCAGTTCCGTGAGCCGTTTTCAGAAAGCAAGGGAATTCGGATTGTGCAGAGCAGCCTTTCTGCAGTGACTGGGCGGATGTCCCGTCAACGATGCGAGTGTGCGGTTGCGGCAAGCCCAACTCTTCCATCGCTCGCGCGAAGTTGGCTTTGTCTTGCAGACGGTCGATCGCGTCAAACGTTGGCAACGCCACACCAACATGGTTTTGAAGTTGATCTCGCACGCGGCTGAGCAAGTAGGCTTGTTCATGCGTTGCAACCACAACGTCGTAGTGGTGCTCGTCGATCAGTTCTTTCAGTCGTCGCAGATAGGCGATTGGGTCGGCCGAAGAAAGCGGGCATCGGTGCCAATGCCGGACAAACGTGCTGAAACGACCTTGGCTGAGAGCGGCCGAATCCATGACGTCGATCGTGTGCCGGCCGCCAAGGCAATGCAGCGTTTGGCGAGCTGATGTGCTGGATCCTTCCGTCAATAAGATGCGCCGCGAGTCGCTCATCGCGATTCGATTTGTCGGAAGCGATCGATGACTTCTTCGCGGGTGAAGAACTTTCCGGCTCCGCGATTTTCAATCTCCCGGGCCAAGTCGATGACCATTTGGTTGTACGGAGCCGTGGTGCCATTTCGCTCTGCCAAGCGAACGATCTCACCGAGAGTGTGGTCGACTTCGGTGCCTTTGCCTTTGAGCAGATCTTGGTACAGCGAGAACTGGATTGGGCGTCGATTGAAGATCAGTTTGGCGCCGGTTCCGACAATCGGTCCTAGCAAAGGCGAGTCGAGTTTTCCAAAGAAGCCACGTAGCTTTCGGATGTCAGGGAGCTTTGGAATCCGAGCCAGTTTGACGCCTGCGGTGTCGAAGACTTGCAAGCATTCATCCGCCAGAGGTTTGCCAACGGCGCCACGCCAACCGCGATGGCAAACGGCTTCGGTGATGAAGTTGGATTGCGAGAGTGAAGCGGCGTAGCCGGGAGAGTTGATGGCAAGTTTGTTGTACCGGACACCTTCCACGTTGGCTTCTTCGAAGACTCGAAAGCCGGTTTTTTCAAGTATCTTTGTCGCCGCCGTGGCGGAAGCGGCATTGGTACCTTGGGCATTCGGGCCGAGAACAATGGTGCCGTTGAATTGAAGGCTGGCGGTGCCGGGTTGGGGGACGGTCACGTTGGTTGCGGTGATTCCCATGACCAAGTGTTTTTCGTCGACATGTTGCAACAAGGCGTCGTCGTTGAAACCATTTTGAACCGAGACAACGATTGCGGATCCGAGGTAGGGTGCGGCGGCCGAGATGGCTTCCGCCGTGGCTTGAGATTTGACGGTCACCAGCACCATGTCCGAACCGGCGATGTCGGCTGGATCATCGGTTCCGATGATTGGAACGTCGCGATCTGGCCAGGGACCTTGCAGTTGGACGCGGCCGGAGTCGCGAATCGTTTGGATATGAGGTCCGCGACCGAGCAAGACGACCTCGCAAGTCGGATCGTTGTCGCGGATCAAGCCGCCAAGCATGGTGCCGATCGCGCCGGCTCCGAGAACACTGATTTTCATAGCACGATGTCGGTCATGAGAGTTGGAAAAGGCCGGCGCATTAACGTGGATGCAACATCATAACGACCGGGCGACGGCTCTTTAAGTGACGCTCGTTGAATCGAAGCTTGCCGCCGGAACCCAGGTGTCTCGACGCGGCGACATCCCGTGAATTCGGTTGTCATGTCCGGTGCGAACGATCAGCTGGGTGGCGTCGAATCCAGCTTGCTGAGGCTTTGCAAAAAGTTTGGGTCGTTGGTCAAGCACGGGTGCTTGTACTCCTCGAAGTTGCCTCGCTTGGACGTTTTGCTGGCCCTCAGTTTTTCCCATGTTCCCGCGGGAACGCGAGTGACTTGGATTGGTTCGATGCGTCCGCTGGCACACTTGTCCGCGTACTCGCAATTGACTTGTGACAGTTGGTTTTGCAATTCCTGGCCGATGCGTTCGCAAAGGTTTGGCAAAGAAGAGTCGTCGAGCACCAAGTTGTATCGAGGTCGTTCGCCAAGCGTGGGTGCGAGCGTGAAAGTGCAGGAGGGAGCGTTGATGGATTGCAGGGTTTGTTGCATCGCCTGCATGACTTGGTGTTCGCTTAGCTTTTCACCGGTGAAGCTGCAGAAGTTCTTGCCCTTGTTAAGGAACGAGAGCATGGGAGTTTGACCACAGAAACCATCGCATCGAACGAGGTCATGGATGTCATACCGATACAGACCGCTGGCCGTCGTCAGCACGATGAAGTAGTTCTCGCCCTCGGTCAGGTCGGATGCTTCCAGCACGTTGGGTGTGCTGCTATCGCGTTCTGATTCAGGAATGAATTCGAAATGGTGGCTGCTGTAGTCGAGCATGCCGGAGGGTGAGCCGTTTTGCAGCGGCACGGTCATGCGACCTTCGCTGGCCGACAGCCCGTGATCTCGAACGGCGACGTCGCCGTAGTATTCCGGCAACTGATTCAGATAGAGTCCAACCGAGCCTCCGGTCCAAACGGCCAGCAACGTGAGGTCCGGCCAAGCGTCTTTGGGATAGAGGTGACCGGTGCGGTCGACGATTTGCTGCAGTTGTCTAGCGCGGCGGGGGTTGGGACGCAATCGCGATCGAAGTTGTTGGCGGATCGCGTCTGGGATGGGCTGATTGCCTGTGAGTGTCCCGTCATGGATATCACGAATCAAGGTTTCTTTCATTGCGTCGGCGAACTTGGCGACTTCCACCAAAGTGCTGGGGTTCGCCGTCACAATTTTTCCGACACGATCGCAAGCGAGGCTAAGTCGCAAAGCGGTGTAGTGTTTGGCCAAATGTTCCGTGATTTGAATGACGCAGGCGGGCAGCACAAACAGCGAGCCGATGTAGAACGGCCGCGTCTCCGCCGCCAGTCCGCTGATGTTGCCGCAGGGAGCACCCGACGGTGTTTGGGTGACGTTCCAGTGGCTTGAGAACTGCAGTGATTTCATCTGCAGCAGATGTGGGTAGTCGCGGTAAACGCCCGTGCCCCAGTACTGCCAGCCGGCTTTGTATTGGCGATAGAAATCCTCTGTCACCGGAATCATCTTTGGGTGATCGGTCGTCCCGGATGTCGTCGCGAACATGACGACCTTGGTGTTCTCTGGGAACAACGCCGTCGTCTCGCCCTGGATGACTCGGTCGACATAGGGTCGAGCCGCTTCGTAGCCCGCGATTGGAACTCGACGGCGGAAGTCTTCGAGAGTTCGGATTTCGGAAAAGCCGTGGTCGCGTCCGAAGGCGGTGTCCGCGTTCAGGCGGATGCGACACAGCAAGTTTTCTCGCTGAAGTTCGCGAGCCCGTTCCGCATTGGAAAGATAACGTTGCAGTCGACCGATCTTGTATCGCAGCATCGAACGCCGCAGCAGCGTCATTGGATGAGGTGACATGATGAACGGATTCCCTGCGGTTGAATTGAAACAGGCGACTCAGACAAACATCGAGCATCCAACATTCGTTCGGCGTGAAGAATTCAGGGCCGAGGGCGATTCCGTAGAGGGGGGGCCAGCCGAACGCGGTTGCCGCGATGAGCGGACGCGATTGGGCAAGACGAGTCGTCTGGAGACTGTTTTTAGTCCCCCAGATGACTGGTGCCAAGTTGATTGCAGTGCAGTCAATTCGATTTGCGTGCGATCGCGGGGATGCTCGCATTCGGCTCTGAAGCGACCGCCGACGCAAAAAGCCCGCAAACACAATTGTTTTGCGAGCTTTTCGGATCGTTTTCCAGTCGAGAACCAGCAATCGGTTCAGAACGGAGCTTCGTCGTCGACTTCGTTGAAGGCGTCATTGGCCGCGTCCGCGCCTGCTCCCGCGTTTCCGCCGGAAGCACCGACGACTTTGTATGACAAAGCTTCGACGCTGACGAAGTATTTGACTTCGCTTTGCGGATCTCGCTGCCATTTTCGGCCGTTCAACCGGTACGCAACTTCGATTTCGTCGCCCATGTTCATCTCGTCAACGCTGTCGCAAGCGTCGCGGGTGAATTCGATGGGGATGTAGTTGCTGAAGCTACCTTTGTCTTGTTCGAGAACCACCAATCGTTTGCGAAACCCTTTTTGACCGTAGGTCTTGGTTTCTTCGATCACGTTCACAACGCCTCGAACTGTTGAATCACTCATCTAGCTACTCGCCCGCATGTTTCTCGCAAAATCGTCTGCTCCGTCCAAAACCGACGGGAGCAATCACAGCGGCGAAGTGTAAACGTTGATCGCAAACGGCTAAAGGTCCTAAACCGTCACATGAAGCGACGATGAACGTCAGGCCCGCGGTCGCAGAGAGGCGGCTTGGCTTCGAAGGCGAATCGATTGCGCCTTCATTCTCTCGCTCATCCTGCGAAGTTCTTCGTCGAGCCGAGCGGCTGCGACGGGAGAAAACGAGATTTCAGGCGTTCCCAAGCGAACGGAATCGACATCGGGAATGGTTCCGGCAGCCTCCGCGAGTGAGCGGGTGGTCATTGCGTCGATTAACAAACACTGAAGGCTGCGCTCCTGGACCGGCACGATCGACGGTTCGCTCCATTGGAGTTGTGTCGCTGGGGCGACGCGTTGCGACATCATTTCGATTTGTTGCATCCGAGTTGGCATGCTGTGGTGATCCGCATCCAGGGCGCAGACCCAGCTTCTTCGAGAAGTTCGGTAGGCCAGTTCAAATGGGCTGAGGTTGTACTGCAGTGTTTCGTCGAAACGATCAGCCATCTCCATCGTGCATTCGACGTCCGCGGTCACTCGCCCCAGGGCCAAGCGATCGGCGCGGACGGGACGAATGTCATCGGATTGCAATTGGATCTCATGCCAGGACGAAGTGTGCGGCTTGCTTTCAATCCGTACACGATTGCCACCACGAAGTTCGCGTTCGATCGCCTCCGATTCGTCAGATTTCCATTGTTGGATCGTTTGTGGACGTGAACGTGGGCCTCGTCTTTCAGCACGGAATCGTGCGAAACTGGTGGCAATACCGGCCGGAGTTGCCAGCGGCGTCTCGAACACCGCGTCGGTGCCGCTTCCTAGTCGGCTTCGCAGTGTCAGCGTGGAATAGTGCAGCGATGCCATTTGTCGCGAAATCAGCAATCCGAGGCCTTCGCCACCCAGATCGGAAGCGATCCGGTGCGTGCCGCTGAGTTGTTGCAAACGTTGCGGTGAAATTCCTCGACCGCGATCGATCACTGACCAGACCGCGACTCCGCGGCTCAAATCGTCTTCCACCCGGACCAAAATAGGCGAACCAGGCTTGCTGGCGCGTGCCGCGTTGACGATCAGATTGGTGAGCAGACGTGAAAGGATGGTTGAGTCGACCAGCGTGTCAGAAGAGCTCGGTTCAGCACCGTCCCAGTGCAGGTCGATTTGTTTGTCGCTCAGTAGCGAACGGGTGGTCAAAGTCACTGCTTCGCGAATTGCGGTTCGTTTGGTGGCAACGCGGCGGACCCGAGGTGTGCCGGATCGTAAACGTTCAGCTCGAGACAACTCTCCGATCAGCGAATCGATATATTCGCACTGAGTCATCGCTGCTTGTAGAAATTCGACCTGAGACGGAGTCACGTCACCAAGGCTGCCGTCACGAATGACTTCCATCGTGGCCGCGATGCCGGCCAAGGGCGATTTCAGGTCGTGTGCCGTTTCGCTCAGCAATCGGACCGCGGCACCAAGTGGATCGGCTGGTGAATCCATCCCGGTTGCGGGAGCTCTTCGCTGCGGGCGACGAGTGGATCGGCGGGACCGGTCGGTTGTCGGGCGTGATTTGCTGGATTGGGGCATGGTGGCGGTCTTTTGTTCACGGCGGGGCAGTCTTGCGTTTGCAACTAGGCGTATCTCGCTGTGGGGCAGAGAAGACAGTGGCCTGTTAAAGATCGACCGAATTGTCTGGACCGTTCGTCAAATTGACATCAAGTTGCAAGGTGAGACAATTTGCTGAGTGGATTGCACCATCGCGATGTGTTGTTCCCGAAAGAGGCGTTGCCAGGGAAAAAGCTGTTTTGCGAGCCGCATGGCTCCCGCGGATCTGGCAAGATGAATCGATTGATTGGGTTGTTTGCGTTCGATGGAATCATCCAAATCCCTGGCAGCCAAAGGGTTGGATCGAATGTGCCGCAAAAGCCGAATAAAGACCTGTGCCGGTGAATTCTGGCCAAACCAGAGGTTCCGTTCTCGGCGGGCAACGCGAATGCGGCTGGTCGTCTCTTGACGTCGGCCACGGTTGCGCGGGACACAACAAGAATCGTGGACCCCTTTTCTGTCATTCGGTAGCGGCAAGAGTCATGTGTGGAATTGTTGGATACGTCGGTGCGGACCAAGCAGCTGAATTCCTGATCGATGGACTTCGCCGATTGGAATACCGAGGCTACGACAGTGCGGGTGTCGCCATTCACGGCGGCGGCGACATCTCAATCACACGATCGGTCGGTCGGATTCAGGCGTTGGCCGATCGCTTGGGGACGCCAACCGAGGGCACCTTGGGGCTCGGTCACACCCGGTGGGCCACGCACGGTCCGGCCACCGAAGAAAACGCTCACCCGCACATCGGCGGAACCGGCGAAGTCGTGCTGGCCCACAACGGAGTCATCGAGAATTTTCAGGTGCTCAAAGATGAATTGATCGCGAAGGGGTATCAATTCAAATCGGCGACCGATAGCGAAGTGATTGCACACTTGGTCGCGGAAGGTTTGAAGAGCACACCGGCCGATCCGACTCAGCCGAACATGCGCTACGTCACCGCGGTGCAGTGGGCGATCGCTCAGCTGCGCGGCACTTATGGTTTGGCTGTCGCTTTTCGCGAAAAACCGGGGTTGTTGATCGCGGCTCGGTTCGGCAGCCCGTTGGTGTTGGGCGTTGGGCGTGGCGAGTATTTCGTGGCCAGCGACGCATCGCCGATTGCCGGTCGCACTGACCGCATCGTCTATCTCGCCGATCATCAGATCGCCGTCTTGACCGCTGATGGATTCACGGTGCTTCATCGCGACAGCGGCAAGGTGCGAGTGAACATTCAGCCGTTGGCCGAAGACACCGGCGAAGTCAGCATGAACGGCTATGAGCACTACATGCTCAAGGAAATTCATGAGCAGCCTGATTCGCTTCGCAACGCGATGCGTGGCCGTTTGAACGACGAAGATGCGACGGCGGTCTTTGGTGGATTGAACCTGACGCCTCAGCAACTTCGGGGTGTTGAGCGGATCATCTTGACCGGTTGCGGAACCAGTTGGCACTCGGCTCTGGTCGGCGAATACATGATCGAGGAATTCGCACGAATTCCCGTTTGTGTGGAATACGCCAGCGAGCTGCGGTACCGGAACCCGCCAATCGAGAACAACACCTTGGTCTTTGGGATCACCCAGAGTGGCGAGACGGCCGACACGCTCGCGGCTCTGAACGAGACCAAACGGAAGGGGCACCGGACGTTGGCGTTGTGCAACGTCGTCGGCAGTTCAATCGCCCAGGCGGCAGACGGCGGGGTTTACCTTCACGCCGGCCCAGAAATTGGCGTGGCCAGTACCAAGGCATATTCCAGTCAGTGCTGTGTGCTGGCGATGTTGTCGCTCTACTTTGGCCGCATGCGTCACATGAGTTTCGAATCCGGCGGCCGGATCATCGAAGAGTTGCGGCGTTTGCCTGCGGCGGTGGAGCAAGCGTTGACCTGCGATTCTGAAGTTCGCCGGATTGCATCGAAGTATGCGGAAGCCTCCAACGTCTTGTACCTCGGACGCCGTTACAACTTCCCGACGGCCCTCGAGGGGGCTCTGAAGCTGAAAGAAATCAGCTACATCCACGCCGAAGGCTACCCGGCGGCGGAGATGAAACACGGCCCGATCGCGCTGGTGGACAAAGATACCCCCAGCGTTTTCATCATGCCACGCGGAACGACTTACGACAAAGTCATGTCCAACATGGAAGAGGTCAAGGCTCGCGGAGGCCCCGTGATTGCCGTCGCCAGCCACGAAGAGGCTCAGATTCGCCGGATCGCCGACGAGGTCATTATGATTCCGGAAGTCCCCGAATTCCTGCAGCCAATTGTTTCGGCCATTCCTCTTCAATTGCTGTCCTACCATATTGCCGTTTTGAGGGGTTGTGACGTTGATAAGCCCCGTAACTTGGCGAAAAGTGTGACGGTTGAGTAAATTTCACGGTCAAGCGATTTCACATCCCAACTAGGGTTTCACTAACCAGAACATTGCTCCTAGTCTCATTGGCGGCGGTTCTGACTTCATTCCTTTTAACACTTGCAGCGGAGTTCTCCTGAGATGAACGATCGGGGTTTGAGCTACAACTCACGCAAAGCACTCATGGTCCACATTGGCGAAACGGCGGGAGCCGAGATCGCGGATTTGATCAACAATCTCTTGGAAGAGGTGGACGAACTACGCCGAACCAAGGTCAGCATCACGCGAATCGTTCCTGGCCAGCAACCGGTTCAAGAATTCATCGAAGAACCCGTCTGATCCGAAGATCGGCCTCCACAGCGAGGTTGATCCTGGGCAAGGTGGGTGGTGGCCTAGGATCACAACTTCTGTCTCTGCTTTGAGTTGACAGGTTGCCCCTCAGTGTCGACAGTGTCGGGTTCCCGGGATTGAAATCCCAGTTTTCCCCACCCACGCTCGTCTCACGATCCATGTCTGACGCTTCTTCGACCGCTCCCAGCCAGGCGGGAGCCACTTCTCAATCCACCGGCAGCCGAACGTTGCTGGACAAAATTTGGGACCAGCATCTGGTTCACGCTCCCGAGTCCGGGCCCGCGATCATCTACATTGATCTGCACCTGGTCCATGAAGTGACCAGCCCCCAGGCGTTCGAGGGATTGCGGATCAACAACCGCCCCGTTCGTCGTCCCGAACGCACCATCGCGACCCCCGATCACAACGTTCCCACTTCCGATCGCAGTCTGCCAATCGCTGACCCGATCAGCCGCAAACAGATCGAAACGCTGCGAGAGAACTGCAAGGAGTTCGGCGTTCAGCTGTTCGACATCGATGACGTGCGCCAAGGAATCGTGCACGTGATCGGCCCCGAAAACGGTTACACCCAACCGGGCATGACAATCGTTTGTGGCGACTCTCACACCGCAACGCACGGCGCGTTTGGTTCGCTCGCGTTTGGCATCGGGACCAGCGAAGTCGAGCACGTTTTGGCGACGCAAACGCTTCTGCAGTTCAAGCCGAAGACGTTCGAACTTCGCGTCGATGGCGAATTGGCCCGCGGAGTGACCGCGAAGGACATGATCCTGTATCTGATTGGCCAAATCGGAACCGCGGGCGGAACAGGCTACGTCCTTGAGTTCACCGGAGACGCCGTTCGCAACCTGACGATGGAAGAGCGAATGACGGTCTGCAATATGTCGATCGAAGCCGGGGCTCGCGCCGGCATGATCGCTCCCGATCAAACCACGTTCGACTATCTGCGTGGGCGCCCAGAATGCCCCGCTGATTTTGATGCCGCGGTGGAAGCATGGAAGAAACTGCCATCGGACCCCGGTGCGGCTTACGATCGAAGCAATGTCTACAAGGGCTCGGACATCCGGCCTCAGGTGACCTGGGGAACCAACCCGGGTCAGGTTTGCAGTGTCGATTCGGTGGTGCCATCACCGGGTGACAGCACCGACGTCAACGTTCAGAAATCGACCGCTTCGGCGCTTCAGTACATGGATCTGAAGGCCGGCACGCCGATCACCGAAATCGAAATCAATCGAGTGTTCATTGGTTCTTGCACCAACGCCCGCATCGAAGATTTGCGAGCAGCAGCGGCCGTGATCAAGGGGCATCACTGCAGCGAGAAAGTCAACGCGATGATCGTGCCCGGCAGTGGCAGGGTGAAGTTGCAAGCCGAAGAAGAGGGTTTGCACAAGATCTTCACCGATGCGGGTTTCGATTGGCGAGAAGCCGGTTGCAGCATGTGTTTGGCGATGAACCCGGACAAATTGGCTCCGGGCGAACGTTGTGCCAGCACCAGCAATCGCAACTTCGAAGGTCGCCAAGGCAAAGGTGGCCGAACACACTTGGTCAGTCCCGCGATGGCTGCGGCGGCCGCGATCAACGGTCACTTCGTCGACATTCGCGATTGGGATTATCGCTGAGTTGCCAACCGGTGATTCAGCTCGACCATGAGCGGCTAGCGACACACTGCTAGCCTTTTGTTTTCTGTCTTCACGCCGGCACCGGGGCGAGCACCCCGCGGCGACTAAACCATCCCTTCATCGCTAACAGCTAAGAGCCAATCGCTCATAGCTGAAGCCGCAGGCTTCCATCATGCAAAACTTCACCGTACACCAAGGCGTTGTGGCAACGCTGGATCGTGCCAACGTTGACACCGATCAAATCATCCCCAAGCAATTCTTGAAACGCATCGAGCGAACCGGTTTCGGCCAGTTCTTGTTCTTCGACTGGCGATTCTTGGAAGATGGCGAGACCGAGAACCCTGAATTTGAGCTGAATCGCATCAACGTCAAAGGGGCGTCGATCTTGCTCACGCGTCAGAACTTCGGCAGCGGTAGCAGTCGCGAGCACGCCGTTTGGGCGCTCGATGACTATGGTTTTCGTGCCGTGATCGCTCCTTCGTTCGCGGACATCTTTTTCAACAACTGCTTCAAAAACGGCGTTCTGCCGATCGCGTTGTCCGAAGAAGACGTCGAAGAGTTGTTTCAGCGAGCCGAGAAGGGAAATCCCTACCAGTTGACCGTCGATTTGGAAAACCAGGTCATCACAGATGGCCAGGGCTTCGAGCGTTCGTTCGAAGTCGACGAAAGTCGCCGCCACAACATGCTGCACGGTCTCGATGACATCGCGCAAACGTTGTTGCACGAAGAGAAAATCACCGCTTTCGAAGAAGCCCGCGGCTAGGCATCGCCTTATCGATGCGTTGACGCGTTTCTCTCTTTCGCTCTCTCATTCACCTTCGGTAGACCGGAGGCGTTGAGAGTTCGAATCGCGGGAGAACGCAGATGCCTTGGAATGACATGGGAATGGCTCGTGAAGGTTTGTCGTTGATGGCATCCTTCTTTGCCGTCGCGTCGACCTTCTATTTCTGGTTGGTTCGTGCCAATCGCGAACGTGCCAAATTAGCCGCCTGCACCGTCACGGGTCTGCGTGGCACGATGTTGATGGCGATGGAGGACACCGCGACCTATCGGCGGGTGGCGCCTGGCGACAATGAAATCGTGCTGAAGTACTGGCTGAACTTGGCGATCGTGAACAACAGTTCCTTGCCCAACGCATTGTTGGGAATCAAGGTTTGGGTGAAGTTCATTGACGGCCGTTGGCATGCCATGGATGTCGCTTCGGCCGATCCGGAGGCGGATTTGTTCCCGCAGAATGTCGATCCTCTGACCACCGCCGGCATGAAGTTGACGCTGGCAACCAAATGTGAAGGCAGCATCGGCGGCGGTTTTCGCGAACGAGAGTGTGCCGCGGGCGATGCGTTGCCGGAGCTAGTGCCAGTGCGAGTCGAGTTGGAGGCTCTGCAGGGCCAGACCTTTGTTAGCGAATGGCTGGATGACGGGCGGTTGTTGCAGCGTACGACCGAGCAGTCTGGTTTGGCTGCTGCTTGATCGCCTTTGTGCGTCTTGGGTGAAAAGTCGCGGAAGCTGGGCCGACAGTTTGCCCGAAATCCGATAGCATTCCGATTGTTTGGATTCAGACTTCAACGGGGTGTAATTGATGACATTTGCCACGCAGCTCAATGCGGCAATCTTGCGGACCGGATCGGTGACTTGCGTGGGGTTGGACCCGCGATTGGAGCAGCTGCCCAAGCCGCTTCGAGAAAGCGTTTCCGAGAACCGCAAGGATTCCGTCGCGGCTGCCTACACGCAGTTTTGCTGTGAGATCATCGACGCGGTCGCGGGTTTGGTGCCCTGCGTGAAGCCTCAGGCGGCTTTTTTCGAGCAGCTCGGCCCGGCCGGGATGGTTTCGCTCGGCGAAGTCATTGCCCACGCGAATCGAGCCGGATTGATCGTTATCACGGATGGCAAGCGGAACGATATCGGCAGTACCGCAACGGCTTATGCGGACGCTTATTTGGGCAGTGCAGAACCAGAGCGATCGCCATGGGGAAGTGATGCGTTGACGGTCAGTCCCTATTTGGGACGAGACAGCCTGGAACCCTTTGTAGAGGTGTGTGACCGACGAGCGGCGGGCATCTTCGTTCTTGTGAAGACGTCAAATCCCGGCGGCGGCTACCTGCAGGATCTCAGCGTCGATGGAAAGACGATCTATCAGTCCGTGGCTGAGTTGGTCACCGAGCTGAACAAGTCTCGACTGGACGCCGATGGCTACGGGCCGGTTGGTGCGGTCGTGGGAGCGACTTACCCCGAACAGCTAGTTGAGCTGCGAAAAGCGATGCCGCATAGCATTCTGTTGGTGCCCGGGTTTGGGGCTCAGGGCGGATCGGCCGACGATGTGCGTGCGGCGATGGATTCCAATGGGGCCGGGGCAGTCGTGAACAGTTCGCGGCACATCATCTTCGCTCATAAACGGGAAGAGTTCTCGGTCGCTGCGGACGAAAGCAATTGGCAGGACGCGGTCCGAGCGGCAACCGTTCAGATGAATGAACAGCTGAAGGGCTAGGGGGGGAGACGCCGGGCGCCCCTGTTCGGCGAGAAGTTGGCTCCATCGCAGGGATAAGGGGCTCCTGCGTTCACCTCGTGCAGCGATGCTGCTCATCAATTCTGCGTAGCGGAAAGGCTGTCTCTGCGAGTTCCCGAGATTGCCTCATTGCCCCAGGTTTCGGTTTGGATGCTTGCGGAGAGTGCTGCGCAGATGCGTAGACGGGTGAGTCGGGCAGTCAATGGCCGATATTGTCGACCGAGGTTCGGTTTTTTGTGCGACACAATGTCGCTGATCGTTCGCTGGCCTTGCCCTCGCAGGTGTTTCCGACTGATAATCCCGGCCCGCGCTCGGAAGAGTTGCGCGGATGCTCTATTACTTTTTCTTGTCTCGTCAACGTTGCTCGGTCGTGTTGCACTCGGGGTGATCCCTCAGGTGAGAAATGCGGTTCGGGTTTGGTTTCCGTTGGCGTGTGATTTGGATCGATCATGAAACGTTTTTTGTTTCCACGTTGGGTCAATCCCTTCTTGGGCGTTCTAGGACTGGCCATTGTTGGCGGAGGCGTGTACGCCGCTGCCATGGGTGGATTGGTCACGGACCCTCAGACTCTCAACGTGGGCTATCAACCGACTCAACCGGTCCCATTTAGTCACGCGATTCACGCGGGACAGTTGAAAATGGATTGTCGGTATTGCCATAACACCGTTTTTGATGCCGCCCACGCTGCTGTGCCTCCAACGGCAACCTGCGTGAACTGTCACTCGCCTGCCGCTGAGAACGGTCAAACCGCTTTGGGTGCGGTTCACACCGACAAAGCCAGCTTGGCACCAATCCATGAAAGCTGGAAAACCGGCCGCAGCGTTGCTTGGAAGCGAATTCACAACCTGCCTGAATTCGTTTACTTCAATCACGCCGCACACGTGAATTCTGGCGTCAGTTGCGTTTCCTGCCACGGACGCATCGACCAAATGGAAGTCGTGTACCAACACGAGCAACTGTCGATGGCATGGTGTATCACTTGTCACCGCAACCCGAACGAACACCTGCGCCCGGTTGAGTTTGTCACGAAGCTCGATTGGAAAGCGGAAGACCACGATTGGGGTGAATTCGCCAACCAGGAAGAATTCGCGAAAGCCCATCGAGAAGAACACAACATCAATCCACAAGTCCATTGTGCGGTTTGTCACCGATAGTCCATCGAGAACAACTGGCCCGCTGAATTCGGCTGACTCACCGCAAACTGAACTGAGAAGACTTTCCTCCATGACCACTTCGACCCAAGACGCCGGTTTCGATTCCTCCGAAGCCTCCTCCTCGTCCGCTGCTGGCAAACCGCAGTACTGGCGAAGCTTGTCGGAATATCGTCAAGACGACAAGTTCGTCAACGATTTTCTGCATCGCGAATTTCCGGTCGCGGCGTCGGAATTCCCCGAGGGTGTGTCGCGTCGTCGATGGATGCAAATCATGGGTGCTTCGCTGGCCATGGCCGGCGCAGCTGGGTGTCGTTATCCAGAAGAACTGATTGCGCCATTTGTGCTGCGTCCCGCTGATCGGGTTCCAGGCGAAACGTATCAAGCAGCAACCAATTTCGAACTCGCCGGTGAGGTCCAGCATCTGCTGATCACTTGCGTTGACGGTCGCCCGATCAAAGCCGAGCCCAATACGACTCACCCCGCAGGCGGCGGAGCTGGAACTTACGCGCAAGCATGCGTCCTCGGGTTGTACGATCCGGATCGAGCCCGCGGCGAAGCCGGTGTGCCGATTCAGTTCGACAAAACTGAAAAGCGTCGCATCGAAACCGACTGGGACTCGTTTGCAAACTACGGTCAAGCGTTGCTGCGTTCGGTTGGCGATGGCCAGTCGGTCGCCGTGATGATGTCGCCAACGACCTCGCCCACCACGTTGCGAATGATCGGTGAGTTGCAAAAGAAATTGCCCGCCGCATCGGTTTGCGTCTACGACCCGATCGATGGTGGCTTGATGAACGAAGCCACCCAGCGTGTCTTCGGCAAACCAGCTGCTCAGAAGTTTGATTTCACCGAAGCGGAAGTCATCGTTTCGTTCCAGTCGGATTTCCTGGGCAATGATGCTGGAAGTCAAAACAATTCACGCACGTTCGCGGCCAAACGCGATCCGATGCAGGAAGAAACGAAGGGCGAGATGAGTCGTCTGTACGTCGCCGAAGGCGGGTACACGACCACCGGAGCCGCCGCCGATGTTCGCATCGCGATTCGTCCCAGCCAGATGAAGGCTGTGTTGGCGGAGCTCGGACGCCGTGTTGAAAAGGTGAAAGCCGGCGAAACACTGGGCGAACAGTACGACCTTGAAAACCTTCCCGAAGACGGTGCTGCGTACAACGAAATCGACGCCGCGGCTCGATTGGATCGATTCCTGAACGCAGCCGCAGCCGACTTGGCCGCCGCTGGCGACAAGGGAGTCGTGGTTGTCGGCGAAACATTGGGTGCCGACGCGATCGTCGCGGGCATCGATATGAACTCAAAACTCGGTTCGCTGAGTTCGATCCAAACCTTCCGTCCGATTGCCGGATCGGAACTGAAGAATCAGATCTCGCTCAAAGACGCGTATGGTCGAATCAACAGCGGCGATTTGAGCACGGTCCTGTTTGTTGACACGAACGTCGTTCATACCGCTCCTGGTGATTTGAACTTCGCCAAGGCTCTTGAGCGAGTCGAACACTCGATTTACTTGGGCATTTACGACGATGAGACCGCTGAGAAGTGCGGTTGGTCGTTGCCGATGAGCCACCCTCTGGAATCCTGGGGTGACTGCGTCGGAATCGATGGTCACTACGGCATTTGCCAACCACAAATCATGCCACTTCTCGGTGGTCGCTCCGTCGCAGAAGTCCTCGCGTTGATGCTGGGCCAAGAAGTGACCGACGGTGAGAAACTGGTCCGCCGCACCGCGGATTCGGTTTCCGGATCGGCTATCAGCGATCGTCAATGGCGAAAGCTGTTGCACGACGGTTTCTCAGAAGACGTCGTTGTTTCCGCTGAAGAAGTTTCCGCTGGCGACGTTTCGGTCGAGCTGCCAGGTGAACTTCCTGAGATCACACTGGACGTCGATCAAGACGACATCGAAGTGATCTTCACCGCATCGGAAGCTCTCTACGACGGGCGTTTCGCAAACAACGGTTGGTTGCAAGAACTGCCACAAGCCCTGACCAAGTTGGTTTGGGACAACGCGGCGGTCATGAGCCCTCGTACCGCGAAGAGTTTGGGAGTCAAACACGGTTTGATGGTCGCGATTCGTCGAGACGATGCTTCCGTTGAATTGCCCGTTTACGAAATGCCTGGCTGTGCACCCGGCGTGATCACCACCCAGATCGGCTACGGCCGGACTCGCGTGGGTGCCGTTGGCGGTTCGGACGAAATGGGAGTCGACCCAGTCGGCGTCAACGTTTCGCCAGTCCGGTTGACGGACTCGATGTTGTACGCTCACCCCGTCGAAGCTCGTCCTCGATACACCGAGTATGAATTGGTCACGACCCAGGATCACTGGGCGATTGATGAGCTTGGACGTGACGAAGCTGAAACCCGCAGTTTCAGCCTGATTCGCGAAGGCACCTTGGAGCTGCTCAAGAAGCTGCCTGAATTCACGGAAGCCAAGGGACCCCACGTCCCGAAAGTTGGCGAAGAAGGTTCGCTTTGGAAAGAACCGATCAACACGATCGAAGAAACCAAAGAAAAGATTCCCCAGTGGGGCATGTCGATTGACTTGACCAAGTGCTTGGGCTGCAACGGTTGCGTGATTGCGTGCCAAAGCGAAAACAATGTGCCAATCGTTGGAAAGGAACAAGTCGGCAACAGTCGTGAGATGCACTGGTTGCGGATTGACCGTTATTTCCAAGGCGATCCAGACGTCGCAGATGTCGTCCAAGAACCCGTCGCTTGTATGCATTGCGAAACCGCACCTTGCGAACAGGTTTGCCCTGTCGCGGCGACGGTTCACACCGACGAAGGTCTCAACGCGATGACCTACAACCGATGCATCGGGACTCGGTACTGCGGGAACAACTGTCCCTATAAGGTTCGCCGATTCAACTACTTCAATTACAACAAAGAAGTTGGTGTTGGCTACGGTATCGATGCTTACCCCGGATCAATCGAAAACGCCAACCGCAAATTGCAACAATTGGTGCTCAACCCCGATGTCACCGTTCGCGGTCGTGGGGTCATGGAAAAGTGCACCTACTGTGTTCAACGCATCGAGCACGCCAAGATCGATGCTCGCAAGGATGGCGGCCGTCCGGTTCGCGATGGCGAGATCGTCACCGCTTGCCAAGCTGCTTGCCCAACCAACGCGATCGAATTTGGCAACGTTGGGGATCCGGAATCCGCTGTTTCAATCGCAAAGGACGACCCTCGCAGTTATGGCATGTTGAGCCAGCTCAACGTCAAACCGCGAACGACTTACAAGGCTCGAATTCGCAACACTCCTTTCGCGTTGATGACTCGTTCGCAAATTGACGATTTGTCGCTCGAGAAACCGCATCACGGCCATGGCGAGCATGGTCACGATGCTCACGGCAGCGACGATCACGGCCATGGCGAAGGCGAACACGGTCATGACGATCACGCTCATGGCGAAGAAGAGCACACCAGGAACATGACTCGTCCGTTCCAGTTGCCAATCGTCTAGGGATTCACTCCCTGCCCCGCATTCCTACTCCGAAATCAACCCTCCTTTTTCAGCCCTTTCCATGTCTCTCGCAATCCCAAACGGACTGGATAATTCGAACGATCGGCCCGGTCAGCGTGCACCGCTGGTCCTAGGCGATACGAATTATCACTCGATCACCGAAGCGGTCTGCAAGATCGCCGAGCAACCGCCGTCTCGCGCGTGGGTGATCGGGTTTTTGGTATCCGTCCACTTGGCGACCATGTTGGGTTTGTGCATCGCATACCTGATTTACACCGGGGTTGGTGTTTGGGGTAACCGAGCGCCGATTTTCTGGGGTTGGCCGATTGTCAACTTCGTGTTCTGGGTCGGTATCGGTCACGCTGGAACGCTGATCAGTGCGATTTTGTATTTGTTCCGACAAGAGTGGCGAACAAGTATCAACCGGACCGCCGAGGCCATGACGATTTTCGCCGTTGTTTGTGCGGGCACGTTCCCGGGCATTCACGTCGGTCGAGCTTGGCTCGCATTTTGGTTGGCCCCTTACCCCAGTTTGAACCTTTGGATGTGGCCTCAATTCCGAAGTCCACTTTTGTGGGACGTTTTCGCGGTTTCGACCTACGCGACCGTTTCGTTGTTGTTTTGGTACATGGGGATGGTTCCCGACTTGGCAACCTTCCGTGACCGCAGCAAAAATCCTTTCCGACGTGCTGCCTACGGTGTTCTTGCACTCGGATGGAGTGGATCGTCGCGGCACTGGATGCGATACGAGAAGGCTTACGCCTTGCTCGCCGCTTTCGCTGCTCCGCTGGTTTTGTCGGTGCACACGATCGTGTCCTTTGACTTCGCGGTTTCGCAAGTTCCTGGCTGGCACACGACGATCTTCCCACCGTACTTCGTTGCCGGGGCTATCTTTTCCGGCTTCGCGATGGTGATCACGCTGATGGTCCCTGCTCGCTCGATCTTCAATATCGAAAAGTTGATCACGATCCGGCACTTGGAAAACATGTGCAAGATCATCCTGACGACCGGACTGATCGTCGGTTTGGCGTACGGAACCGAATTCTTCATCGCTTGGTTTGGCCAAGTCCCTGAGGAAAAATTCGCGTTCGTCAACCGAGCCTTCGGCCCCTACTGGTGGGCTTACTGGACGATGATCGCCTGCAACGTGATCTCGCCCAATATCTTTTGGTCGAAGAAGGCACGGACAACGCCTTGGATCATGTTCGTAGTCTCGATTTTCGTGAACATCGGGATGTGGTTCGAACGCTTCGTCATCACGATCACGAGTCTTTCGCGTGACTACTTGCCAAGTGCTTGGGCTTACTTCAGCCCAACGTGGGTCGATTGGTGCATGTTGATTGGCTCGTTTGGATTGTTCTTCACCCTGTTCCTGTTGTTCTGCCGATTGATGCCGATCGTCAACATGGCAGAAACCAAGGCGACACTCGCTAAAGAATTGCACATGGCTCATGCCGACCATTCGCACGAGGGCGACCACTGAGTTTGTTAGCCGCGTTCTCGCGGTCGACGCCTCTTTGACGTGCTGAATCCTGATCACTGAAAACTGTTCATTGAAATTTTCCCATGACTGAATCCCAACCCAAACCGCAGACGGTCGCCGACGACAAAAAGGTCCACGGTGTCGTCGCTGAATTCACGGATGTCGATTCGCTGTTGGCAGCCTGTCGTCGTGTTCGCGACGCGGGCTACACCAAGGCGGATGCGTTCACGCCGTTCCCGGTTCACGGGATCGACACGGCGCTGGGGATCAAACCAACCATTTTGCCGTGGATTGCTTTAGCGGCTGGTTTGAGCGGTACCACGATCGCACTGTTGATGCAGATCAGCTTGAATGGTCAAACCGACTTGTTCGAAGGCATTCAGTACCCATACATCATCTCGGGCAAGCCCTTCATCTCGTTGCCGGCCTTTATCCCGGTCACCTTTGAGTTGACGATTCTGCTCGCATCGTTCGGAACGTTCTTCGGCATGTGGGCGTTGAATGGCTTGCCGCGGTTCAGCAACCCGATGTTCACCAGTCCACGTTTTGATCGTGTGACCGACGACACGTTCTTCCTGTTCCTGGATGCCAAAGATTCGCGATTCGACGAAGCCGGAGCGAAAGCGTTGCTGGGTGAACTCGGTGGCGAATATGTCGAGCCGGTATTGGAAGACGATTCGTCCAAGGTCATTCCAAAGGGATTGTTGATCGCGTTGGCGACAGTAATTTGCCTTTCTTCGATTCCTGCACTGGCTGTATTGCGGATGCGGGTGACTAAAAGTAGTTCGCCTCGTTTCCACATCTTCCCCGACATGGACTTCTCGCCTTCGAAAGACGCGCAGCAAACGACGACTTTGTTTGCGGATGGTCGTGCGATGCGTCCTGATGTTCCGGGAACGGTTCGCCGTGGCGAGATGGATTGGGACTTGAACTTCAAGACCGGCATCGACATGGATAAATTGGCCAGCATCGATCCACCTCGAGCGGCCCAGTTGGTTGCCATGCAATCCGACGTCGCCGTGGATGGAGAAGACGAAGTGGTTTCAGAAGCCGGTGCCGACGAACCAGCGGAAGAACAGGACGGTGAAGCAGCCGAGGCATCCGAGCCAACTGCGGAAACGAGTGCGGCTCCCGTCACCGCTGACAACACACCTTGGTTGAGCGAGAACCCGCTTGAGCTGAGCGAAGAAGCTTTGGCTCGCGGCCAACAGCAATTCAATATTTACTGCTCGGTTTGCCACGGCATGAACGGTCGAGGAAACGGATTGGTCAATCGTCGTGCTCAGAAGATCTTGGCGACGACCTGGACGCCACCATCGAACATGCACGACCCGACGCTGTACTCGGACGTTTACCCCGACGGCAAGTTGTTCAGCACGATCACCAACGGTGTTCGCAAAATGCCGGGTTACGCGTCGCAAATCAAGGCGAAGGACCGCTGGGCAATCGTCGCGTACGTGCGAGCATTGCAGGTTAGTCAAAACGCATCGTTGGAAGACGTTCCTGAATCCGAACGAACAAAAATTGAAAGAGAACAGGCCGAAGTTCAGGCTCAATTGAAAGCCGCCGCGGAAGCCGAAGCAGCCAAGGCGGCAGAAGCCGCCAGTGCCGAGTAGTTGTTCCTGTGGTCGGCTGGCGGGGCACCGCTTTTGCCGAGAACAAAGAACGCCCGACGCCGGACAATCCGGCAACGAAAACAGTCATTTCATCACTTAGTCTCAGCCCTCACATTTCCCATGTCACATAAAGCGGTCGCTATCAAGCCTGCCGATGACCCGGCATTCCAACTTCCCGCCTCTTTGGCCGGGTTGTCGCTGCCCATGATCATCGGTGGCATCGTGGCACTGGTCGGCGGTGCGTTCTTCTCCAACTCTGCCATTGGCGGCCGATTTGGGATGTCATCGTACTTGGTGGCTTACATGTACTGTCTGACCCTCGCGATTGGGTCGCTGTTCTTCGTCTTGATCCAGCACCTCACGCGTGCGGGTTGGAGCGTTGTGGTTCGACGAGTTGCTGAGCTGATGATGATCATGGTCATCCCACTCGCTTTGTTGTTCATTCCCATCGCGGTCTCGGCATACACCGGTTCGCTGTACGCTTGGTCTGTCGAGGGATACCAAGCCGACCATGGAATTCCGGATGCAATTTGGAAAGAGAAATCGCTCTGGTTGAACCCGAATTGGTTTGTTTTTCGTTCGCTGATTTATTTGACCGTTTGGTGTGGAATCGCTGCGTGGTATTACCGCGGTAGCCAACGACAGGATGAAACCGGCGAAATCACGATTACCGAAAAGTTGCAGGCTCGCAGCGGTCCCGCTGTCATCGCATTCGCGTTTTGCACGTCATTTGCTGCTTTCGATTGGGTGATGAGCCTCGCTCCGATGTGGTTTTCGACCATGTTCGGCGTTTACATCTTCACCGGCAGCATTTTGTCCGCTCACTGTGCGATCTGCCTGTTCAGCTTTTTGCTGCAACGTGCTGGTGCGATGCGAGACGAAGTCACCGTGGAACACTATCACGACTTGGGCAAACTGATCTTCGGATTCATTTGCTTCTGGGGATACATCTCCTTCAGCCAATACATGCTGATCTGGTACGCCAACATTCCTGAAGAAACGCACTGGTTCTACACCCGTTCGACCGATGGATGGTTCAACGTTTCGGTCCTGCTGATGGTCCTTCACTGGGGCCTACCATTTGCCGGCACGATGAGCCGCCACGTTCGTCGCCGCCCTTGGTTGATCACAAGCTGGGCCGCTTACATTCTGGTTTTGCACCTGATTGATCTGTATTGGATCATCATGCCCGAAGCTGGCGTGGGGCTGGGCGGCGCAACCGGGATCATCGCGACGTTGGTCTGCGTGATCGGAATGGTCGCATTGATGTTGGGCCTGATGCTCAAATTGGCCGCCGGAACTCGTGTTGTTGCAGTTCGCGACCCTCGATTGGGTGAGTCGCTGGCATTCGAAAATTTCTAAACCGTTCTGCGTTTTGCGGCAATTTGCCGCTGGTCGGACACCACCCATCTCCTTTCTACTGAATCCTTACTCATGGCAGCCTACGACGACCTCAATGTCAAACGAATCGCGGTCATTAGCGTGATCTCGATCTTGGTCACTGCGGTTACCGTGTTAGCGGTCCAGGTCCTGTATTTCGCGATGGCAGACATTGTCGATGGACGAAAGGTTCAATCGGCTTCGTACACGCGGCAAAATGCGGTGCTGGCGGAGCAATCCGACGAAATTTCGCGTTATGGCGTGGATCCAGATACCGGGAATGTGACTATCCCCGTTGAAGACGCGATGAAAAAAATGGTCAAGGAAGCTGGCTCGCACGACGAAGCCTGAGATTTCCGATCCTCCCACCGTTCACTTGAAAACCACTTTGATGAAAACGCACTTCACCAGCCGAACGACCAGCCACTTGCCAGCGGCAAGTTGGATGCTCGGCGTTGCTTGGGTGGTGCTTTTGGTCGGTGGTGAATCGAAAACCTGGGCTCAACCCAGCACACGTGCGGACGACCAAGGTGCCGATGTTCTGTTGAACGACGGTATTCCGAAGGGAGTCGAGAACGTGACGGTCGAACAGCGTTTGGGCAACCAATTGCCCGGCGATATGAAGCTGATCGACTCGAAGGGACGCAAGTTGACGCTCAGTCACTACTTGGATGGAGAACGGCCATTGATTTTGACGCTGAACTACAGCAATTGCCCGATGCTTTGCAATGTTCAGCTCAACCAGTTGGCGCAGTCCCTCGACAAGATGGACGATTTGAAGATCGGTGAGGACTTCCAGTTGCTCAGCGTTAGCATTGATCCGACTGAAACCGATTTACGCCTTCGCGAAACCAAGCAGCGTTACGTTGAACAAGTGCCATCGCATTCGAAAGCCGATGAGGGATGGTCGTTCACGCGTACCACCCAAGCCAATGTGAAACGATTGGCCAAGGAAGTTGGTTTCTCGTACAAGTACAACCCTCGCACCAAAGAATACGCACACCCGGCGATGCTGGCGTTCGTCTCACCTGACGGTGTGATCACTCGGTACTCACTCGGCGTTGCGTTCCCACCTGATCAAATGAAGTTGGCATTGGTCGAGGCTGGCCAAGGCAACGTTGGTGACATCGTCGATCAGTTTGTGCTGTGGTGTTACAGCTACGACCCAAACGAAAACAGCTATGTGCCACAAGCTTGGAAGATGATGCGAGCGGGCGGCCTGATCACCATCACGTTGCTGGGACTTGCTCTGTTGCCTTACTGGCTGGGCCGGAAAGGTTCGCCATCGAATGCAGCTGGCGAAGAAACACACGACGGAAACGTCAGCTCGACCGCCGGTTCCGATGATGCGTCGGGATCAGCACCTTTGAAACCAACGCAGTGGCATTTGTCCGGAAATGCCGACTGACCATCGCTTGCGAATTTCGCGACACCAGACAACCGAATCCACTGCGACCTGAAAATCATTCACTCAAATGTTTCCTGCAATCGAATCGCTCGCTATGACGTTTCCAACTTTGTTGGCTGACACGAACGCGGACTTTTGGTTTCCCATCCAAGGTTCATCGTTCGCCGAAGAAGTTGATTGGGTTTACGACCTGATCCTATACATCAGCTTGGCATTCTTCGTGCCAATGATGGCGTTCATGGTTTGGTGCCTGTTCAAGTACATCAAGGCTCGCGGAACGAAGGCGGAAAGCCAAATTTCGCACCACACCACGCTGGAGCTGACTTGGTCGATCGGTCCTTCGGTGTTGTTGGTTTGGATGTTTGTCCAAGGCTCGATTTCGTTTTTGGACATGCGGACACCGCCGGAAGGTTCCTACGACATCGGCGTCCAAGCCTTCAAATGGGGGTGGACGATGGATTACGGGAACGGCACGTTCCATCCTGAATTGCACATCGTCAAGGATGAGCCGACCAAGCTTTCGATGCGAAGCACGGACGTCATTCACAGCCTGTTTGTCCCTGCGTTCCGGGCGAAGAAAGACATCGTGCCAGGCCGGTACAACTACATGTGGTTCAAACCCACAGTTGCCAGCGAAAAGATCAGCGACGAGGCACTCGCCAAGCTGAAAAAGCAAAACGAAGGAACCACCTGGGATTACGACAAAGTCCACACGATCCAGACCGAGGATGGCGAGCGAGAGCTACAAGTTACCCCAGAGGGTTACACGTTCTTCGATTTGTACTGCACCGAGTACTGCGGTAAGAACCACTCGGAAATGCAAACGGTTGTCGTGGTTCACGAAACACAAGCTGAACTCGAGGCATGGATCAAAGCGAACAGCAGTCGCGGTCCTATTCCGATGGAAGAGTGGGGCGAGTTGCTCTACGCCCGCCGCGGTTGCTCCGGCTGTCACTCCGTCGATGGATCGAAATTGGTTGGACCATCGTTCTTGGATCTTTACGGCAGCCAGCACGCGTTGACGACTGGCGAGAACCAGCTCGTGGACGAGAACTACGTTCGCGAATCGATCATTGCTCCTAAGGCGAAGGTGGTGGCTGGGTATCAGCCCGTCATGCCGAGCTACAAGGGGCAGCTTAGCGACGACGATATTGATTCGATTATCGCTTACCTAAAATCGATCAGCTCAAACGCGCCGACACAACCGGCGGGTGCCGAGGCTGAATCGGAAGAAGAATCGGCGGAATAATTCGTTTAGAAAAGCGGGCTGATTCGGTAAACTGACTGAAAGCCTTGTCAAAAGCACACAATCACCGACACGTTTTACGGTCTCCAGAAGGGACGCCAATATGTCCAACGCAACACTCCCAGCGGGCGCTCGCGACCCCGGTTATCCAACCGAACGCGAAAACTACCTGACCAACTCCTCGGGCATCCTCAGCTGGATGTTCACGCTGGATCACAAACGCATCGGTTTGATGTATTTGATCGGCGTGATGAGTGCATTCGCTGTCGGTGGTTTGCTCGCGCTTGCCATTCGTTTGCACTTGCTGGATCCAAACGGTTGGATGTTCTCGGGTGCTGAAGCGAACAATATCTATAACCAAGTGTTCACCCTTCACGGGGCGATCATGGTTTTCTTGTTCATCATTCCGAGTATCCCAGCGGCATTGGGGAACTTTCTTGTTCCGGTGATGTTGGGGGCAAAGGATGTTGGCTTCCCCCGGCTGAACCTGAGTAGTTTTTACTTGTGGGTTTTCGGAGCTTTGTTCTTCGTCACCGCGCTTTTCAGCAGCGGCTTGGACACCGGTTGGACGTTCTACACGCCCTACAGCACGACCACTGACACGTCGGTGATTTTGGCGACCTTGGGTGCGTTCATCCTGGGCTTCAGCTCGATCTTTACCGGATTGAACTTCATCGTGACGATCAACACCATGCGTCCCCCAGGGATGACTTGGTTCAAGATGCCTTTGTTCCTGTGGGCAACCTACGCGACCAGCATCATCCAAGTCTTGGCCACACCAGTGCTCGGTATCACGTTGCTGTTGTTGATCGCCGAACGCACGATGCACATTGGGATCTTTGATCCGGAGTTCAACGGTGACCCGGTCACTTACCAGCACTTTTTCTGGTTCTACAGCCACCCCGCTGTGTACATCATGATTTTGCCAGCCTTCGGCATCATCAGTGAGCTGATCAGCGTCCACAGTCACAAACACATCTTTGGCTATCGCTTCATCGCCTATTCCTCGATCGCGATCGCTCTGCTGGGCTTTTTGGTTTGGGGACACCACATGTTCACCGCGGGCATGAGCTCGCTGACGACCATTGTGTTCTCTGCGTTGACGTTCACCGTGTCGGTGCCGTCGGCGATCAAAGTGTTCAACTGGTTGGCGACGATGTACAAGGGCTCGATCAGCCTGACGACGCCGATGTGCTATGCGATTTCGTTCATCTTCTTGTTCACGATCGGTGGTTTGACCGGGTTGTTCCTCGGAACGCTCGCGACTGACTTGCACCTTCACGACACGTACTTTGTGGTCGCTCACTTCCACTATGTGATGGTCGGTGGAACGTTGATCGCTTTCCTCGGTGGCGTGTTCCACTGGTGGCCGAAGATGGTCGGGAAGCTTTATAATGAAACTCACGGCCGAATCGCCGCGTTATTGGTGTTCCTCGGATTCAATGGCACATTCTTGCCACAGTTCGTTTTGGGTAGTCGCGGGATGCCTCGTCGCTACGCCACCTACGATCCGGAATTCGCTTTCTTGCATCAACTGAGCACATTCGGTGCGTTGTTGCTCGGCGTTGGGCTGCTCTATGCTTTTGTCGTGCTGATGGTCTCCCTGGTCAAAGGCCGACGCGCACCTGCCAATCCATGGGGTGGCGTGACTTTGGAATGGCAATGCACTAGTCCTCCACCGTATTACAACTTCGAGCGTCCGCCGGTTGTTGGCGACCCCTATGATTTCCACAATCTGGAATGGGACGCCGAGAACGAGCGTTACGTGACAACGGAGCCAGAACGCAAACTGGTTCCTGAATCGACGCCCGAAGAGGTTCCCGTCCACGCTGGCGGCCAGAAGTAGTTCAAATTTGCCCTGCGTCGAATTGTCCATCTACTTGGATCGTGCGGCGTTCGGTTGCAGTTGTTATAAATCCCGCGGCATCCTTTTGGTGCCGCTTTCCGTTTTGAACCAGTCCACACGTCGGCCCACCGCTCATGGCAACGATCGACTCAGTAACCACTTCCACCGATGCTCACGCGGATGATTCGCATGGGCACGATCACGATCACCCATCATGGTTGGCGCACCATTTCGATACCCCCGAGCAGCAATTTGACAGTGGCAAGCTAGGGATCTGGCTTTTTCTGGTCACCGAAATTTTGTTCTTCAGTGGGATGTTCTGTGCCTACGCGATCTTTCGGATGCTTCGCCCGGAAGTCTTCGAGGGATGCAGTCAGTTCCTTAATACGAAATTGGGTGCGATCAACACCGGCGTTCTGCTGTTCAGTTCGCTGACGATGGCGTGGGCCGTTCGATGCTCGCAAACGGAAGAGCACAAGAAGTTGGTCGCGTTGATTGCGACGACGCTCTCCTGTGCGATGGTCTTCTTGGGTGTGAAGTCGATCGAGTACTCTCACAAATGGGGAATGGGTCTGCTTCCTCCTGGCTCGTACTTCTATAGTGCCGCCAATGAACATCCGACCGCACAACAGCTGGTTGAAATTCACGGCTTTTCGGAGTCGATGGCTTACTTCCTGACGAACAGCTTGTACTTCATTTGCGCCCCATTTGCTTTGGTTGCCGTTGCTGTACTCGTATGGCTAATTGTGGCCAAAGTTTCGGGCAACGCGTTTCAATATGCTTGTGCAAAGCCTTTGTTGGTAGTTGCCTTGAGCTTCTTTGGCGGCGTTGGGCTGGGCATGATTCTGGAATCAGGTGGTGAGCACCACGAAGGCGAACATGTTGCAGCGGCCGGAGATCATTCTGACGCGGAGCATGGCGAACACTCAGGCGATGATCACGGAGACAGCGGTCACTCGCACTCGATTGCTTCGGACCACTCAGAGGCATCGGCTGACGAAGATGGGGCGACGATGGTGGAATCACCGTTGGGTGATGACTACGCCGCAGTGAAGTTGTTGGCCGAAAACGAAACCAACACGGGGCTGAAAGACTTGGTTGCGGCAGAGCGAACGCAGCAGTCGATCGCGACTGGCAAAGTGCTGACTGATCCTGCAGCCAGCGACGTAGGTATCTCAACCGTTGAAAGCGAGGTGAACACACCCCGTCAGGCCGGTGTTTTCTTCGGTATCTATTACTGCATGACCGGTGTTCACGCGATTCACATTCTGGCCGGGATTGGAGTTCTGGTCTGGCTGTTGATTCGTGCGGTTCGTCAGGATTTCAATCGTCAGTACTTTGGCCCGGTAGACTACGTCGGTCTGTACTGGCACTTGGTTGACTTGATTTGGATTTACCTGTTCCCGCTGTTGTATTTGATTCGCTGATACGTTCGCCGATTCGTTTTTCCGCACACTCTCTCAAATTACGACCCCTCGAAAGTTGCAATATGTCTGATCACGGACATTCCACCGCTGACTCGCACGACGGCCATGCTGAGGGCGACTTCGCTCACCCATTGCCATTGCCGATGTTGTTCGGCGTTTTTGGTGCATTGGTGTTTTTGACGATCGTCACTGTTGCCCAAGCGAATTACGACTTGGGAAGTTTCGACATCGCGGTGGTGATGTTCATTGCAACGATCAAAGCGGTCCTGGTCGGATTGTTCTTCATGCACTTGGCGTTCGACAAGCCTTTCAACTTGATCGTATTCCTTTCATCGTTTGTTTTCGTAGCGTTATTTGTGATTATCACGCTGAGCGATGCGAACATGACCTCTGAAGCGTTTGAGAACAATCCAAATGATGCTCCTCCGGCAGCAGCAGCCGAGATGTAACGAGGACGAGATGTAGCTAGGCAACGTTGATTTGAGTTGCAAAGGCGACGCTGCACATCCTGTACGCCCGGCATCCATTGCCGGGTTTTTTCTTGGCTGAACCGGCGTGGCCACTCAGCCGTGTTGGCTGGATTCGCCCAGTTTTCAGAGTGTGTAAGGCGCAGCTGCAAGAAATTTGATCGAATGCTTGACCTAATCAGCGCAAACTGTTTTCCTGACGTATGTTTGCAGGTTCAGACATTCCCTCAGGAGAAAAACAGCGATGCGTTCTATGTCCGGTTCTGTATTGGCTTTGTTGGTAGCAGTCAGTTTTGGAGCCTCCGTGGTGAGCGGTCCCGCCGATGTCGCCGCGGAAGATTGGAGTCCCGTTGTTGTGCCGACCGGCGAATACCGAGCTCAGATCCAGGCGACACCCATCACGGAACGTCCCGGACGTTTGTTCCACGTGTATGGGAACACGGTTCGCTGGGTTGATAGTGCTGAGCAGACTCCACTTACATATCGCCCGCTTCGCCGCGTCGTGATCGGCACTGACGGGAGTCCGTCTGGAACCAGTCGCATCCTTCCGTTCGGCCGCCGATAGGCCGCGATCGTTCACTGAGACTCGATTCGCGAGGTGAAGGCACGGAAGTCTTCGAGCGTATCGATTCCCGGAGCGGCTGCTTCGACCGGTGCGACGACAATCGTTTTGCCGGCTTCGATGGCTCGGAGTTGCTCGAGTTTCTCAATTTGCTCGAGTCGACCGGGCGGCTGAGTGGCGAACCAAAGCAAAAATTCGCGACGATAGGCATACAGTCCGATGTGCTGCCAGTAGTTGGGCGGTTCCGCATTGAGCAGGGTATCCGTCAAACCATCGCGTGGGTGCGGAACGGCGGCGCGACTGAAGGTGATCGCTCGGTGGTCGTCGCCTAAAACGGCTTTGACACAATTGGGGTCTTCGACTCGTTCTCGATCGTTGATGGCACAAGCCGCGGTGGCGATGTCGGCTTCTGGGTGCTGCAATAAGAGCTTTGCCACCGCATCAATCGTCTTGGGGTCGATCTCAGGTTCGTCGCCTTGAACGTTGATGAAGATGCTGATGTCTTCGTGCATCAGAGCGACTTCAGCGATTCGATCCGTTCCGCTTTGGCAGTCGGCGCTGGTCAACCGGGCTTGTCCGCCGAACGAGTCGACTTCGGCCGCGAGTCGTGGATCATCGACCGCAACGATCACTTCTTCCGCGACGGACGATTTCAGAGCGGCTTCGTAGGTGTGCTGGAGCACTGATTTGCCACCCGCTTGCAACAACAGTTTTTGACTGAGGCGAGAGGAGGCCAAGCGAGCTGGAATGACGATCATGCACTTCATGGAGCTTCCGTTGGCTTATCGGATGGGATGGTGTCAGTTGATCGGCGCAATTGGCGGAAGACAATCCCGGTTCGTGGTCGTGGAGACGAAGCTGTTTCCAGATTCAAACACCATTGGATCGGCAACAAGGATCGATTCAAAGACGCACGGGGCTGAATATCGCAGCATGGCTCCACGCCGTTTGGAATCCGGTTAGAACTATTGCACCGTCAGCGAGACAACCGGCTCCATTCGTCAACAACAGGTTTTTCATGTCTGGTGCAGAGCAAACAACAGGCCAGAACTCTCGAGGGGTGTGGTGGGCGACGTCGGGAGACATCAATGCCTTCTTTGGGTTGATGCTCGACAACGTGGCGGGGTTGTTGCTGATGACGGCGTTGTTGGCCGGGTTTGGTCTGCCAGCTGAGTTCACCGTGACGCACATGGTTCCTGGAACGGCGCTCGGTGTGATGCTGGGCGACATCGCGTTCTTCTTCATTGCCCTGCGAATGGGGCGTCAGCAGAACCGGGATGATGTGACGGCGATGCCGTTGGGTTTGGACACGCCCTCGACCTTCGGAATGATTTTGCTGGTGTTGGGGCCCGCTTTTTTGGCGGCGCGAGCCGGTGGAATGACCGAATTGGAAGCCGCTCGTCATACCTGGCACATCGGGATTTGGTGCACGGTGATGTGTGGGGTTTTGAAACTGATCTTGGCACCGTTCGGACAAGTCGTTCGCGATGCGATCCCGCGGGCGGGCCTTCTGGGGTCGTTGGCTGCGATTGCGTTGGTGTTGATCAGTTTTTTTCCGCTGACGCATATTTTGGGTTCACCGCTTCCCGGGTTGTTGGCTCTCGTCATGGTTCTTGGGACGTTGATCGCTCACGTTCCATTGCCCGGTCGAACTCCCGGGACGCTTGGTGCGTTGATTGTTGCCGGCGGCGTTTACTACTTACTGTGTTGGATTGATGTCGCCGGTTATGAGTTTCCAACGACACAGCCAACGGTATGGTTTCCGACTGACTGGATGGAGTCTTGGCGAGGGACTTGGTGGGGAGCTTTTCCCGATGCGGTTCCTTTCCTTCCATTCGTATTGCCATTCGCTTTAGCAACGGTGGTGGGCGGAATTGACTGCACTGAATCAGCGGCATCGGCCGGCGATGAGTACGACGCAAGAACTGTTCTCGGAGTCGAAGCTGTCGCGACCTTTTTGGCTGGATTGTCGGGCGGTGTCATTCAAACAACGCCCTACATCGGACACCCGGCGTACAAGGCCATGGGCGGTCGCGCCGCTTACACTTTGGCGACGGCGTTGTTGGTTGGATCAGCCGGTGTTGTCGGATACTTCGCCTTGCTGAACGCTTGGATACCCGCGCCGGCGGTCTATCCCATTTTGGTTTTTGTGGGATTGGAGATTACTTCGCAGACATTCATGGCGACACCTCGAAAACACTATGCGGCGGTCGTGATCGCTTGCCTGCCCGCACTCGCATATCTGGCTATGAGTTTGCCTGACCGAATTTTTGGCGACTCGTTGATGATCCAAGGCGGGTACACGATGGCTTCGCTCGAAGGCGGGCCATTGAAGCACGATTTGCAAACATTGCGGATGCTCAGCAACGGCTTCATCGTGACCGGTTTGCTGTGGTCGTGGATGCTCGCATCGATGATTGATCGCAAGCTGATCCTGGCCGGCGTCGTGATGCTGGGCGCTGCGATGCTTACTTGCTTTGGAGTGGTGCATTCGCCAATCGAAGGCAATCGCTTGTTCGTGCCGTTCCTCTTTGACGAAACAAGCTCACTGGGATTGCCGGCTCAGTATGTTCCCGCTGTGATGGAATACGTGGCGGGGTACGCGGTCACTGGTGCGTTCTTGATTGCGTGGTCAATCTTCTTGCCGAAGATCGCCGCAGACGAGGTTGACGCAACGAACGAGCATCACGGACCTGAAAGTCAATCCGGACCTGCATCCGTTTGAGCCCCGGTCAGCGAGCTAGCTTGTTGGCTGATGCGTAGTGGCTGCGTGCAGTTAGGCAGCGCGACGAGTGGTTTGGCCTTCGGGGACGATGTGGCATCCGAGGGTGTCTATTTCGAGCTTGAGCAAACGCGAAACGACTTGGCGAGTGCTGGGGCGTTCGAGCGGGTCGGGCGAGATCATCTGTTCGATCAATTCCGCGACCGGTTCCACACTGCGGGAGTGAGTCGGTTCGGTCGACGCCAGAGTTTCCAACAGGATTCGACCGAGCGAATGGATGTCCATGGCGGCCAGTGCAGCGGTGTTTCCAGCGGCGAGTTCGGGGGCTGCGTATTCGGCGGTGCCACGGAAAAGTGGTGGCATGGGTGAATGAACTCGAGCGGCGTTGCCCAAGTCGATCAGGGTCACGTGACCTTGGGAATCGACCAAGACGTTGTCTGGCGTGATGTCGCCGTGAATCCAACCATTTTGATGCAGAGCTTCCGTTGCTTGCGCAAGTTGTCTGGTCCACCACAGAGCGACGGGCAGAGCAAATTGGGAAATTTGTGAAATGCGATTTTTCAGATTCACAGCGTCCAGACGCGGCATCACGACGTAGGGAGATGTTCCGCCAGCGGATTCATCCAGGATTGGGACGAGGTTGGGGTGTTTGACGCTGGATGATGCGATGATCTGGTTGAACCGCCGGGTGGACTGGACCGCTGGGACGCCCTGGTTTTCGGTGGCGGCGACTGTTTTTAGGATGTAGTCCCAACGGGGGCTGTCGGCTGCGTCGGCGGGTTGGGCGAGGAACAGCTCAGTCCCGTTGCCTTTTGCGAGGGAACGTCCAACTCGCCAAATCCCCAGAATTCGTTGAGAAAACGGGCTGTTCATGGAGCAGGTGGGCGTCTCGGCGGCTGAAGTTGGCTTTGATGACGCGCGGGATTTGCCAAACATGAGCGATCCAAACAGGAGGCGAAGAGGTCTGGGAGCGGACGAACGGATTTGTCCGGAACCGAGAGAGACATCGACTAGGTCGATGGTTCCGGTCGAATCGGCTCCCGGCGACCGGAAAAGTCCGCCAATTCGGTACGACTGACGCCCTATTCGCGTGATTCAGAGGTTCCAATGGGTGATGGTTGTGCGGGTTATGAGAAGTGGATGATTCCTTCGGGGAACTTTGTCGATCGTGTTGACGTCACAAAGTAGGCATTTCGTTGACACCGCATCGCCCCTAACTAGACTCGCTGTCGCGGTTTGCTGTTTGTGGCCACTTCCGCACCGTCGCGAAACGTCGAGAGACGTGTGACAGCACTGCTTCCCCTTTTCTGGTCCCCAGGGGCCCATCCTGCCAGAGACCCTCGATGATTCATCGTCAGCCTTCTCAACCGTCGTCGGATTGGACTTCTCAAGCCGCTACGGAGCGAAATCCTTCCGATTCCAATGCGGGCAAAGGACGCTCGAAACGCCGTAGTGACCGGCGCAGTAAACGAACACAGAAACGCCGTTTGATGATGGAAGGGTTGGAATCACGCCAACTCCTGGCCGCCGGCGGCGTTTTCCCCAGTACCCCGGCGTTGGATGAATACGAAGGTCCACGAAACGTTGGAACCGTCGCTTCGTTCCCTGTCACGGAAGTGGAGTCTCGCGGCGAGTTTGGCGAGAACGACTTTGCCAACGCGAACGACTCTCAATTCTTGCCGCTTGGAAACGCAGCTGGAAAGAGGGACACGATTGACGTCACGGGAACGGCAGGGTTCACATCCGCATCGTCGACAAGTTTCGAGACAGATATCGATGTCTATCGCTTTGATCTCGAAGCGGGCGACATTCTTGATATCGCCACACTAGGCGGGACGACATCGTTCACCGTCTACGGCCAAGCCCGCTTGGATTCGAGTGGCAATGCGATTACCTATCCGGGTGAAGTCTCTGTGTTTGGTAGTCGAGCCAGTATCTGGTACGGAGCCGACACACCGGAAGATACTTACCCCTCGAACTCGCCTCTGCAGACTCTTGGCAACGCACACTTTGCACAAGTGATTCCGCAGACCGGTACGTACTACGTTGAAGTTGCGGCCCAGTCGACCAATGTCGATTACACCCTGGGGCTTCGTACCTATCGTCCAGTGACAGAGAGTTTGCCAGTTGGCCAGGCTCAGAAGTTGTACCTGGACTTCGATGGTGGTTCATTCAATATCGACCGCTTCAACATTATTGCTGGTGGTGACGGTAACCTTCCAATTGGCGGTGTGTATCGCGTCCCAAGTCTGCAGCAAACCCTGTTCGGTCAAGGGATCCAAGTCAATGCAGCTGAATATGAGAACTTGATCCGCAGCATCGTTGCCAACGTTGAATCACACTTCAACGCGGTCGGGTCCGATGGATTCAATGGCGACTTCGACTCAACCGGAGCCCCTGGTGATTTCGGCATTGAAATCCTTAACAGCTTTGATCACGACGATCCCGGTAGCGATCCAAATGTGACTCGTTTGGCCATCGGTGGTACCGAAGCGATCTTCAACTTCGTGCTTCCCGTGAACGGGGTCGCGGAATCAGTTGACATCGGTAACTTTGACCTCCGCGAAACGGGCGTCTTGTTGCTAGACAACCTGCGAGCAACAGCCAACTTGTTCCAGCGTAGTCCTGCACTGAGTGAGTTCGACGCGTTTGCTGCATCGATTGCTGCTACGGCGAGCCACGAAGCTGGTCACTTGTTTGGTTTGCGTCACACCGACAATGCAAACTTCACCGCTAACTTGATGGACTCGGGCGGTAACCTGCAAACGGTCCTGGACAGTCGAGTTGGTACGGGGCCTGACCAAATTCTTGGTACGACTGACGACGTCCAAGTGAAATTTGCCACAGATGTCTTCGCTCCTGCCGAAGGAATCTTTGGTGTGAACTACACCGGACATGCGGCAGCATTCTCGCTGGCAACAGGTACGGTTGGTTCGACTGCAACCGGTCGAATCTTCAACGACGTCAATGGAAACGGCACGTTCACGGGCGACTCAGGTCTCGGTGGTGTGACGGTGTTCTTGGACGTCAATGGCGATGGCGTGTTGAGTCCATCCGATCCTTCGACGGTTACGGCCGCGGACGGTACTTACAGCTTGTTCGGTGCATCGGGCACCTACAACGTTGTCGCGATGACTCCTTCCAACTTTGTGGCCACGACTCCGGTCAGTCGTTCGGTGACATTGGGTAGCAGCAGCACCCTGCCAAGCTTTGGTTTCCGTCAGTTGCTTTCGGATGTGACCGGTCGGAAGTTTGAAGACCTGAATGAAAACGGCGTCTACGATCCAGGTGAACCTGGTGTCGCGGGTGCTTTCATCTATGCCGACTTGGACGGCGATGATCGACCTGACCTTGGTGAGCCATCGGCGATCACCGACGAGAACGGTCTGTATACACTCGATTTGCCAGATGTGAACTACTCCTATGCGATTCGCGAAGTCGCGGAGCCTGGATTCGAAGCAACCGTTCCATTGTCTGGCGAATACACCGTTACACCCGGTAGCGGACCAGCAGAGAATTTCAACTTCGGTGGCCGATCGTCTCGCGATTTTGGTGACGCTCCGGATTCGTACGGAACGCTCAGTGCATCCAATGGTGCCAGCCACGGGATCCTCAGTGGTCTTACCCTCGGTGCCACGGTGGATCGCGAAAGCGATGGGCAACCAACTGCCGATGCCACCGGTGATGGTGCCGACGAAGATGGTATCCAGTTCACCGCACCGTTGGTGCCTGGGACGACCAGTTCGATCCAAGTCACTGTTAACAACACAACCGGCGGACAGGCTTACCTGCAAGGTTGGATCGACGTCGATGGTAGTGGCACATTCGATTCGGATGAACGTTACATCTCGAACCAAGCCCTTACGACTGGTGTCAATTCGGTTGCGTTGACGCTGCCTAGCTTCACCTTGCCGGTCAGCGGCTTGTTGGACACGTTTGCTCGTTTCCGTCTGAGCCAAGACACCAATATCTCGGCCACCGGATTTGTTGATGCGGGTGAAGTGGAAGACTATGCCGTTCGACTTCTGAACAACGGTGACTTGGCCAACGACGACAGCGTCTCGGTGCCTCGCAACAGCCAAGGTTTCCCAGTCGATGTGTTGGCGAACGATTTCAACTCGGCATCCAACCCGCTGACCATCACCACCCAAGGAACGGCCGCTACACGAGGTGTTGTAACGATTAGTTCGGGCGGGGCCGGTCAACAACGATTGCTGTACACGCCGCCAAACAACTTTGTCGGTCAAGACTTCATCCAGTACCGTGTCATCGACACGCAAGGCAACGTGGCAACGGCCACTGTCAGCGTCAATGTGACCTTCCAAACGGAAGATCCAATCGCTTTGGATGACATCTATCGCATCCCAGCGAACGCGAACAGTAGTGGTGGATTCCCACTGAACGTTTTGGACAACGACATCGCTTCGGACGCTCCTGGTGGACTGACGCTGGCGTCGGTCACGAACGGTTCCGCCGGCGGAACGGTTGTGTTGACCCAGAACAACCAATCGGTGCGTTACACGCCTCCCGCTGGTTTCACTGGATCAGAGCAGTTCATGTACACGGTTCAAGACAGCGAGAACAATTTCTCGACTGCCACCGTGACGGTTTCGATCAATCCGGATGCGGATGCGGATGATCAAGCATCCTTCACCCTGGAAATCTTGGACGCGGTCAACGACACACCACGTCCAACCTTGCAACAAGGTGACATCTTCCGATTGCGTGTCAGCGTCGATGACCTGCGGAATCTCTCCACGTTGGCACCGCAGGGTGTCGCCTCGGCATTCCTGGATGTGTTGTACTCCAGTGAACTGGTGACGACCGTCGACACCAACACGAGCGATGCATTCCCATTCGACATCACGTTTGGTCCGAAATTCGAATCTTCGAGCTTCCAGCTTGGCAACACGCTGACACCTGGTTTGCTCGATGAGATTGGTGCTTCGCAGTCCATCTCGAACCTGGAATCCGTCAATGGACCCAATGATGTTGCTTCGCACGTTGGACCAGAAGAACTCTTCACGGTCACGCTTCAGGCAATCGGTTCAGGGATCGCGATCTTCCAAGCAGATCCTGCTGACGCGACTGTGAGTGAAACGGTCCTCATCGAAGAGGACACGGCACTCACCTTTGATCAGATTCGATACGGTTCGGTCGAAGTTGCGATTGCTCCCGCGGGACCAGACTTCCCATCGGCATTGGATGATTCGTTCCCTCAAGGCGTCGACAGCAATGGTTCGTCCATCACGAGCACCAGCGAATCGACACTCGATGTGCTCGACAATGATTTGTTGGGCACCAACGGCGAAGTTATCTCGTTTGAAATCAACCAAGGTGCTGCCAACGGGGTCGCAATCGTCCGCGACAACGGCACGCCAGGCGATCTGTCCGATGATTACATCGGGTACACCGCCGACATCGGTTTCAGCGGCTTTGATTCGTTCACTTATGTGACGACGGTTTCCAGCCCAACGTTTGGAATCGTCACGAGCATCGCTGAAGTGACTTTGGTCGTCGGAGCCAACCAAAACCCATTGGCTGAATTCGACTTTGAATTGGTCGACGAATCAGGGAACCCAATTTCCAGTGTCTCGATTGGTCAACGCTTTGGTGTTCGAATCGTTGCGGATGACTTGACGCAATTCGATCCTTATCCCGTCTTCGCTGGCTTCTTGGACGTTCTGTATGACGCGGGACGCGTCGTTCCATCGGACACGATCACGAACGATAGTTTTGATTTCGATGTTGAGTTCGCAGACGAGTTCAACGAATCGAAGGCTGTTGGCGTCAACACGCGAGCAGGTTTGATCGACGAATTTGGAACGCTGCGAAGCGATACCGGACAACCCATGTCCGGCGTCAGTCCTTTGTTGGCAACGTTGTACTTCGAAGCAATTGCTCCGGGTACCGCGACCATCACAGGCTCGCCAGCGGATCGTTTCCCATTCCAAGACACTTTGTTGGATGACCGTGACGAACGAGTCGATCCATCGCAGATCATTTACGACTCGCTGTCGTTCACGGTCACCGGCAATGGTGAGCCACTGCAGAACACCAACCTGCCTGCTGACGTGAACGGTGACAACCTTGTCACCGCTATTGACGCCCTGTTGGTGATCAACGAATTGTCGCGATTGGACGCCGCTGCTGCTGGTGAACCTGGATCCGCCAACACGCCGCTGTTCTATCACGACGTCAACGGTGACAATCGTGTGAGTGCTCTCGATGCATTGCGAGTAATCAACTACCTCAACGATGCTTCCGCTGGCGAAGCGGTTGCACCGGCTGGTGAGCCTCTGTCCAACGGTATTCAGACGCTTGCAAGTGACGTGTCCGACCAAGCGATTGGTGATTTGGCTTCAGAAGGCAAAGTCACAGGCGGAGCAGTTGCTTCGGCCGATGCATCTGCCAACGGAGCGGTTGTTACCGACGACTCGGACACCGATTCAGAAGACGATGATCTGCTCGACTTGTTGGCCGACGATGTCGCTGGTCTTTGGAACTAACTTCGACTCGAAGTTCCAACGCTAAATACAAAGAGCGTGGCGAAGCAGTTGCTTCGTCACGCTCTTTTTTTGTTTCAACGTTGTCTCAGGAACCCGATGGTTTTGTTTGAGGCGAAACGACATCCGATCCTTCGGGATCGCGATGCCGCCTTGCTCGCCTCAACCTGATCCAACTCATCGAACCTTGCATTGGAATTCGATCGTCACCGTTTCGCCGACGGCGAGTTCCTCTGTGAGTTTCCAGATCAGTTGATCCGATCCAGCTTGGTTCGGTTGGATGCTGAAGTCCGCGTCCATCGTTGCTGATTCCGAATCAGCGATGTATTCCAATCGCGTGGTCAAGTTGTCCGTCACAACGACGCCATTGACTGGCGAGTCACCCACATTTTGCAGTCGCAGTGCGAAGGTGACGGTCTCGCCAATTGGAGCGTGCTGTTTGTCGGCCAGCTTGATCAGGTTGACGCGTCCAGCTTCGGGGAAGTCGTAAACGACCACCGCATCGACCTTTTGGTCACGTGTCAACGTTGGTGGTTTCAAGTCTTGGATTTCGACTTCCACCGATTCGTCGATCGACCAAGCGATGGCTGCGTTGGCGAAGCGTTCAACGAGAGCCAGTTGCGACTCATCCAATTCAGACAAGCTGAGTCGGCGGATGTTGGTCAGCAACGCGAGGACGTCTTCGGCGACTTCGATCTGTTGGACGTTTTCGACAGGCACACCGCGGTTGCGATCTCGCATCGCATCGACACGTCGTGTCAGTTCGCTGCGAGCGATCTTGGTGGTATCGGTCATGACCAATCCAGGTTGGTCCAGGTCGATTCCAAGCGGGCCGACAGGTTGAAACGTTCCGCCCACCGTGATCGAGCGATCGTTTTCGATGGCTCCTGTGATGCGTCGCACCGACGCGAATCGAGGCGAGTAGAGACAAACCCGGTTGGAGGCCGAGAATTCGATGTCACCGGCTTCCGTCGTGTAATGCGTTACTGTGTCCTCGGGCTGAAGGCCGGCGATGACATCGCCACGCGTCAATCGAGCTTGCGGATCGTGATCGCCGCCGTCGCAAAGGAATTCCTGCGGGTCGACGCCCCATGGTGCTCGCATCATTGGAGCGGCTGGCATCGGCTGGCAAGCAACGCAATCGCCAGACATGCCGGCGGCCGAACCGCATTGACCGGCGCAGGCGGTGTTTCCGCAACCGCATGCGGCACGATCTCGAAAGCCAACTTGTGCGATCGCTGGTTGATTGATCGTTGCGTTTGCACCGGGAACATTCGATGTCACTGACGTTGACCCGTACAGCGACGCAACATCCAATGCCGGCTGAGTCGCACCCGTCGGCGATTGAGCGATTTGATGAGCGGGCGAGTTCGTTGGCACTGGTTGAGACGTGAGCGATTTGGTCGGTGACGCGACCGGAGTGGCGCATCCACTGAACAACAAAGCGACGACTCCAGTTGCAAACCAAGCCAAGCACAGACGTGCGTGGTTCGTTGCTTGAGACTGACTCGCGAGTTCGGAAAGGTGAGCAGGTTGCATCATGATTCCGGCTTGAAGATAGGGGCCCACGTGGGATAGCCAAAGAAAAACTGTGGTGCCAGTTCATGAGAACGCGGCGGGGCGAGCGAGCCGATTCGCAGGATCGCGACGACTCGGCCGAGGCGATCAGCCACTTGCAGTGGGTCTTGGAACTGCGACACATCGATTGGCGTTTCGCCACCCGTGTCGCTGTCTGTTGTGGGTTCTTGAGCGAGTGGTACGGCGGTTTGTGGATCTTCGAGGTAGATCACACGTGTGACCAGTTGCCCGTCGAGAGCCGCCTGCAGGTCTTCTTCGTCGATCGTGACGATGATTGGATAACGCGTTGCCAGTCCCGGTGGTGGATAGGTCCGATCGACCATTTCCAACGTGGGGAACAACTCGGCTCCTTCTGCCCCGCGGATGCCGCTGATTTGAAAGCGGTAGACTTGGCCAACCAACAGCCCTGCCATCAATCCAGGTTCAGGATCTTGAAAGCTGCCCATTTGAGGCAAGGCAAATCGAACGCCCTGAGGGCCTCGGATTTGGACAGGTTGATAGTAGGGAGCTTGCACTCCCATCGCCGCCGTGCCGCCTGGTCCGGCCATCTGGCGAGTCGCAGCGATCGCACCCGGTGGCATTGCACCGTTGAACAAACGATGTTGTCCGTTGGACGAAAGATACTGCGACGGGTCCGCAGCCGTGGATGCGGTGCTCGTTGCCAACACGCAGGCAATCGCGAGCGACGGCAGAGCCCATCCGGCGTTCAGCAATTTGCTGGGCGGAGTAATGCGTGCGATTGCCATGAGTCTCAATCCGGTTGCGATATTCGTTCTCGGGCAGCTACGTAACATGCTCGTGGCAGTTTTCGTCTTTGCTCTGGGCATGCTTGATCTTTGCTCTGAGCAGGTTTTATCGTTGCTCTGGGCAGGTTTGATCTTTGCTCTGGGCAGTGACGATGCGGCGTTTTGCCGAGACAAAACACCGCGTCGTGGTTCAGAGCAGCCAGGCTCGGGAGCCTGACTGCGTTCGGTTTGTCACCGACTTTCCAATTCGAGCGTTACTGATTAGTAGACGCCTTGGCTGGCCTTGTCGTAGTGAGGTCGGCCATTTGGAATGCCTGGGTTGATGTTCTGCTCGGTGATCCGAACACGGCTGACCGGGTTGGGGTAGCTCATGCCAGGTTGTTGGCGAACATCGATTTTCATCTTCTCAACAGGTCGTGGCATGTTCATGTGAGTGTGGTTGCGAATCACATGCTTCTGCAAACCGGCTGGAGCACCCAATGGAATGTGAGGTGGTCCAGGCAATCCGATCGGCGTGCCGGTGTGTGGCATTCCGTACTGAGGAGCGTTGACACCAGCGATCATGCCGGGCAATCCCATCGGTGTGCCAGACTTGCCAGCACTTGGTCCACCGCATCCATCGGTCATCGCTGGAGCGAAAGGAGCAGGCAGGCCAGCGATAGGAGGACCCATCATGCCGCCCATTGCCATTCCGCCGTTGCCGCCAGCCATCTCGATGTCTTTGTCACCCAAGCGGATGATGGCCAAGATGCTACCGCGACGGTCAGCTTCGACGATTGGGTCGATGCCTGGATCGAGGCGAGTGCTGACGAGTGTGTCGATACCGGCCAAGGCAGGACCTTGGAACTCGGGATCTGGTAGGTAGATGACTTTGGTGACGAAGTTACCGGTCAAGACTTGGTCGAAGTCTTCTTCGGTGAACTGGATCGGCACCGAGTTGTGAGCCAAGTAAGCACCGGTCCGTGGGTTGGCGTAGGCCAATTCAACGGTTGGGTACAGTTCCACACCGGGACGGCTAGGAATGTTGGTCAACTTCAAGCGATACAGACCGCCTTGTGGGAAGTTCTGACGAGCGGGAACCACCATGGGTTCGCTGTCGAACATGCCGGCACCGGATTGGTCATAGCGAACTTGCATGCCATCTGGATTGCCGAACGTGACCTGAGCAGTCGAAACCATCCCAGGCATCATGCCGGGTGGTGGCATCATTGCCACGCCGCCGCCAGGAGGAATGTTGGATCCGCCACTGAGACATCCGCCGCCACCGCAGCTGCCGCCGCATCCGCAATCGCCACCGGCGAGTTGACGGAAACCGACTTGCTGAATTTCGGGGTTGTTCTGTCCTGCCTTGACGATGCTCGAAGGCACTTCGCCGAGGACGCCGTCGATGGCTCCCTCAGTGATCATGCCTTCTGTGTCTGCTGCAGCAGCAGGAGCGTTGGCTCCCATCATGCCGTAGGCCTGTGGTCCCAACACACCGGGGCCGGGGCCTCCGACGCCTGGGCCAGGTTGCATCATCCGCTGTTCCGGAGGCAGGTTGTGGCGAACCGGCACACATCCGGTGGCGAGGATCGCCGTGGCCGCCGCAAGCGCCAAATGAGTGACGATTCGTTTCATCTTTTCCCCCGTCTTGGGTCGCTGGGTTCTTCCCCCAACACTCGCGATGAATCGGACAAGTCGACAATCGACTCGTTCGCGTTTCACGCGGCGTGGAACAAGAACTGGTTGTGATTCAATCGTTGAATCAAATCAAAATGGAAAGTCAGTGGTGTTCAGTTGTGACCAGATCTGGCTGGACGCGAAGCGGGAAAACGACCTAGGATCGGCCATCCTTCCCCGCGACTGTTCGGTCAGGATCAGTCACTGCTCAGCTCATCGGCACGTGAGGGGGCATTTCTTTGGCAAAATCGTCATAACCTCCCCATGAAGATTCACCCGCATGACTGTCTTGACTGGTTGGACCTGCATGGCCGGTGCGGTTCCGGGATGCAGCGCTGGTGGGCCATGAACCGCAATTCACCCCGCAAAACATTGGGAAAACTGATTCTTTGTGTGGCCATTTGCATGCTTTCCGGAGGTCTCGCGAAGGTCGCGTCGGACGAAATTCAATCATCTGCATCAAATTCGATTCAGCCCAAAACAAATGGTCCGGCTGACCGGTTGATCACTCAGACGGTCCAGCGAATTGCGATGGGCCCCGCTTTTGATGCAAAGGTTCGCCAAAGGGTTTGGGTCAGCGGTCGCGAAATCTTGGGAGTCGGGACGTATGAGCAAGCCGGCCAGGGAAGCGGGCAATTCAATTTGCAAGTCACGATGCTGGACGGCGACGGCAAACACACGCTGCAACAAGTCAGCGATGGCCGGCTGGCTTGGACGCGAGAACAAATCGGCGAGCAGATCTCTCTACGCCGTGTCGACGTTGGACGCTTGGACCAGTGGGTCAACGACTCACTCGCATCGCTGTTTGGACGCGGTTCGCAAAATTCACGTTCACCCGCGACGCTGAAACCCAGCGTGCGAGTGGGTGCCTGGACAGAAATGATGGACACGATCGCGAGTGAGCATGATCTGACGTTGCAGTCCGGACAGCTCGAAGGCCGAGACGTTTGGATTGTCAAAGGGACGTTGCGTGACGATGTCCGGGCACAGCGGCTACAAGAGTTTGGAACGACGACTTGGCCCGAGCTTTGTCCCACCCAGGTCGTCGTGCTGATCGCGCGAAGCAACGACCCTGAATCCGATTTTGGCAAAGGACTGCCTTTGCGAATCGAGTATTGGGGAGACCCCGTGCGTCAGCAGGCAACCGACCAGCAAAATGCCCAACAAAACGGACAGGCATCTGATAACGCCGATGCCGCCAACGGTGGTGATGCCAGTGCCAGTGATGCCAGTGCCAGTGAAGCCAGTGCCAGTGAAGCCAGTGTGGTTGACGGTTCCACCACCCAGCCGCGAACATCCAACGAGCGAATGCTGAATTGTCCTTTGATCAGTTTGATTGAGCTGTATTCGTTGCGTCCGATTTCGCCACCGCCGATCGGGCGTTTTCGTTTTGAAAACCAAGACCTTGACGTTGATTTCTCCAACGAAACCGATCGCTATCTGTCCCGCTACGGAATCGCGATCACGGAACGTCAAAGTCGACTGCTTCGTCGCTAATGAACTCCAACAACCCACGCACATCGCTTCCGTCTGAGACAACGTTGACCTCACGCTTGTTTTCTTGGGCAAAGCTCGTTCGACTGCCCAACGGATTCACAGTCGTCGCCGATGTGTCAGCCTCGTTCTTGCTGGTGCTTGGTGCCAGCGGTTGGTTGCGATCCGGAGATGCCACAGCCGGTTCGGTTTGGCCTTCAATGGCTTTGGTGGTTGCATCAGGCGTTGCGTTGTATTGGGGCGGCATGGTTCTCAACGATGTTTTTGACATCCGAGCTGATCGCCGTGCCCGCAGTGAACGACCGCTCCCACGCCGCGAAATTCGACTGGCCGATGCACGGTTGGTCGGTTGGACCTTGCTCGTCATTGGGATCATTCTCGCGTCATTGGTCGGCGTGGTTTCTGGTGTGATCGCCATGCTCTTGAGCGTTTGCATTGTGGCTTATGACGGTCCATTCAAACGAACTCGCATCGCGTCAGTGTTGATGGGTGGATGTCGCGTTCTGAGCTCCTTGCTGGGTTCCACTGCGGCACATTCAGTCATCCCCGCCGAGCAGTGGCAGGGACGCGTTTCCGTCCTGGGCGAACCCGTTTGGATGCACATCACACCCGTCACGTTCGCCTTCGCGATCGGTATGGGACTGTACATCACCGGCGTCACCACGTTCGCGCGTCGCGAAGCGATTGGTGACCGCAGCATGCATTTGCCGCTGGGTTGGTTTGGGATGACCTTAGGCGGAGTCGTGCTGGCTCTCGCCCCACGCGTCGCAGGTGTCTTCTCTGGCGCCGACGTGCCAGTCGATTGGACGCGAGGTTGGCAAATTGACCCGGCTGTCATTTTTCCGGCGACGATCGCACTCATGGTTGTCCCGACGCTTGCGAGAGGTTGGACGGCGTGGCAATCACCGTCGCCCAAACGCATTCAGTTGACGATCAAGTCCGCGATCATGGCCATCATTCCACTGATGGCCGCGATCACGATGCTCGGTGCCGGAGCCATCCCATCGCTCTGCGTCTTCGCATTGATGATCCCATCGATGTGGCTCGCCCGCCGCTTCCGAGTGACCTGATGGGCGCCTGGCACCTTGAGGGCCAATTACCTGTTCCCGTTTTGACTGCAATCACCCGATCAAAACCACTGCACCGCAAAACATCGTTGGATTGTCCGTGCAATGCAGGCAGAATCGCATGTCGTCTTGCAGGTTGTGAACTCGAAGCCATTTTAGATTGGCACCTGAAGCCGGTGTACGTCAACAAGGCTCCAAAGCAATTCTCACGAATCCCGACGACTCCCGGGCAACTACTGAATTCGTTCAAAACCGGTCGGTAACACTTTGTATTCTACCGGCGTTCCATTCGGTAGATTGCAGCTAACTCGATATTGATGGGGAGGGGGGCCTTGTATTGATGCCCCACTGAAATTTTTGATCGTCACGTGGTCAACGATAGAAAACGATTTGATATCAACAATGAACAAAACGGATTTGGCTTCTTCTAAGAGAGCTTGGGATTCCCTAAAAGAAATCGGTTCGCGCTCTTCATATTCCCGCTTTTGACTATACCAGAGCAGTTTTATGTCTGGCGATTCCGCCAAATCAATCGCCTTGCAATTCAGTGATCCTACTGGTGTCATGTCTAGAAAATTGAAAACGTCGTTGTTGGTTCCGGACAAAGCCAATCGACAAAGCACGCTGGTGCCGAGCCGGGAATGAGCCAAGTTCTCATTTCGACTTTCAACCAAGCATTCGTAGGACTCGACAGTTCCCGCTAATTTAGCAGCCTCAGATTTCAACAAGAGGTTTTCACGATGCGATCGAACAAGAAAAGCGGAGGCAATCGTAGCGATAGCTAGAAGTAAAGCTATTGTGACATTTTTCATTCGTTCGTTGTAGCAACCTAAGTGGGGTGCGATCTCCAAGTCAAAAGTAACGGGCCGCAATGAACTGAGGCTTGGTTTGACGCTCTCGTTTTCACAGGAAGAGGTGCCAGCCCGGCGTACCTCTTACTTCGATTGAACCACTGAATCTGATGTCGATTTGTGGGCTGGGCCATCAAAGCCGACTGCGCTACGCCGATTGCATTTGAGACACTGCGAACGCTTGCGTTGAAGCAGGTCGGCAGGAGCCTTTCGGCATTTGGACTGTTTCGGTAAACGTCGTTGCTCCCACGTACAACCGGGGCTAACGCCCAAACGGCTCACATGATTATGCCCGGTCATTCCTGCCGACCTGCTTAGCGGCCTGTTGATTTAATCTTAACCCGAAGCGTTACCGCTTGTCGATTGAGTCGTCAACGAGGTTTTAACGCGTGTAGGAGAGGCACTCTTGCCCGTCAAAGTTGCGGATGTCGGACGAGAGTGGCCACACTACAGCAATATCGACAAGCCGGGTAACGAAGAATCGCGTGCCATTCCAACCAGCGGAGGTTGCATAGCGTGATCGCAAGTTCACCGGCAGGAAGCCATCACAATGTTCAACTCGCAGAAACGCAGATTCCCGTTCCTACTGAACCAAGACAATGTCTGAACAATCTCACGTCCTGGACCGTTGTCACTGAATTTCGAAAAGATCCTTCCATAAGGAAACGAGGTTCCGTGAGGTTGCCGGATTTTCTTGCAGCCATTGGCACATCGCGAGGCGTCGTTCGGGGCCCGTCGCGTCCTGGATCAATGCGGTGCGGACTTTGGGTTGGCCACCGGCCTCGTTACGCCAAAAGCGTTCTGCCGATTCGCTGGCGAGCTGGTCGCCAAAACGAACGGAGAAGTCGGACGTTTCGCCCACGAACAACACGGAATCGTCCTGGGCGAGCACCTGGTACAGGCCGCCTTTCGCGGAGCCGGTTTTGGAACTCGGGCCGGATGTGGTCGTCCACTTCTTGGCTGCTGAGAACTTTGGGGACGATCGCTCAGGTTCGTCCGCGCCGGGTTGATGCTCACGCGCAACGTTGGCCCATGATCGCAGTTGGGTCGCACACCAACGAAGTGTCAATGGATCGGCGTCAGCCGCATGCATCACTGCTTCTCGATCAAATTCTGATAGCAGCTTGGGATCGGTGAAGATATCGTCCAAGCTGTGTTCGGGATAACGTTGCACCAGGGTCGCCCACGCCAATTCAGCGGCGTAGCTGAACCGTTCCAGTGTGGTCGTCGGGATCGTCGTGGGACGCTCGGTGTGAATGCCTTCGGCGGTGAGTGAACCGGACGCGCGAAGTTCGATCAGTCGCTGGCGTAGGGACGCAGCGGGCTCGCGTTCGGAGATCCGGCGACAGGCGGATTCCAGGCGCTCGCTGAGGACCGGATCGAGCAACACTCGATCAACGGAGTGGCCATCATGGATTTCGCGGAAGGCGTTGATCAATTCGCCATCGGTCATGGAACGCAGGGTTTCAAACTGGAATTCCAACTGAGGTCCCACTTGTTGGGTTGCCCAGCGTTGTCGTTCCTCTTCGCGAGCGAGTTTCTCCGCTTTTGTTTCGTTCTTCTTGCCGTTGGTGGCGGGGGCACTACGAAGAGGGTCTGCGGCACCTGTCAGCGGATCGCCAACGCGAATTTGTTCGAGCCGTTCGGTTCCGAGCGAAACGTATTCTTCGCTCATCTCAAAGCTGATGAATTCGCGACCGAGCTTTTTGGCAACGGCGACGGTGGTGGCACTGCCGCTGAAGGGATCCAGCACTTTGTCGCCGGGGTCGCTGCAGGCTCGGATGATGCGGCCGAGCAACTGTTCGGGCATTTGGCATCCGTGGAATCCAGCTCGCTCTTTGAACGTGCCCGCGACTCGGGGAAAGTACCAGATGTCTTCGTCGGCCGTGAAGCCGTAGGGCAGGTCCTGAGGTCGCAGAATCCAGGTGTCGTCGGGCATGCGACCTTTGCTGTTGGCTCGGCGGTCGTTGTAGACCAATTGCCGGGCCGAAGGCACACGCACGGCTGGATCGTCCGCGTTGAACTTGAAGTGCTTTGCGTCTTTGACGAAATGAAACAGGTGAGCGTGCGAACGTGTGAATTTGTATTTGCAGTGCACGCCAAAGGTGTAGTACCAGATGACCCAGCTTCGGCATTGGAAGCCGATCTGTTGTGCGAGCACCTTCAGCTCGGCGGCGTACTCGTCGCCGATCGCCAACCAGAAGGCTCCGTCATCGGCGAGGACGCGGTGCACGCCGCGAATCCAGCTCTCGGACCACTGGATGTATTCATCGGATTCCAGCGAGTCGTCGTAGACGTCGTAGGTGTATCCGATGTTAAAAGGCGGGTCCGCAAACACCAAATCGATGCAGCCGGCTGGCAATTCAGCCATGCCCTCAACGCAATCTGAAACGTGGATTTGTCCGAACGCAGGGGGAGTCTTCAAAACATTCGGATCCATTCACGGGCCACAAACAATCAACTGTTGGGCCGGATGATCCACCATAAACGTTCGAAGATCAACGCCTCATCGTCGCCAGACGCGAGAGCTTGGTGTGCCAATTCACGCTGGGCGGTGTTGAGTTTCAATTGACCCGCCAAATGGGCGACGTGGTCCAATCGGCTGTCAAAGTCCGGCAACCGGGAAATCCAGGCCGGAACGATCATTGACGATCGCATTGGGTAACCAGTCGAAGCGACCACGGTTTTGCGATCTCGGTTCTTGTCAGGACGGCGGTCGCCCGATCCGGATGCGGATCCGTCGGTGGTCATTTCACTGCCGAGTGGCTGAGCCAGCAGTGCATCGCGACCGCTGCCGGCGGGCCAATTCGGTTTGGCGTCCAGTTGAGCGACCTGCAATCGACGTTGGACGGATTCAGGCCGACGAAACGGCGATCGAGCCGCCATCGCGTGGACAGCGGAAACGGCGTTGGACCACTGCTCATCGTCCGCGACCACAATGCCCTGTGGCGACATCGCCTCGGGTACCGAGCGAGTCATCACGGCATCGGACAGCAGGATCGAAAGGCAACGCAGGACGTCGAAATCACTGGCAATCAAATCATCGACCAAAGGACGCAGCGTCTCGGGCGGCACAGAGGCTGCCGACGCAACGGACAGATCAAACGGGCTGGTCGTGGACGGGGAATCATGGACCATCGTGAACAACGTGGACACGATGCCCTTCGCTAGCTCACGCGAACCGACTAAATCTTTGGACCAGGCCTTCGATTGTTCTTCGGTAGGAGGACTGGCCAATTGACGGCGACCATCCAACGTGTCGTAAAACAAATCTTTCCCGGCACGCGAAGGATTCAACAACGGTGCCAATCCAGCAGCGACGGACCAGTAATCGGCTTGAGTCGGAACCTCATCGCCCGCGTTGGGAACATCGTGGCAACGTTGGCAACGCAAGTCTTGGTGATTCGTCAAAGCGGCTGTCTTGACCGTGACTTCGTGCAAGTCCGCCGGTTGCAGCATGCGAATCCAAGGCGTCGCAGCGGATGTCTTGGAGTCGGAGGCTTGATCGCCAGCCTTTGGCGTCGTTTGCGAAGGACGCATCCACGATGCGATCAATCGGTCCGCGCCTGTTCCTGACTTCAGCACTTCGCTGAGTGACTTGGTAGCGTTTTCGTTCTGTGAGTTCTTTCCAAGGAACGAGGCCAGCAGACGGTTGGAGATCGCTTGTCTGTTGGAAGGCTTTTGGATGGCAACTCGAATGGCTGCGGCGTCGCCGATTGCATCGGCAGGAACTTCGATTCCCAAACGATCGGCAAGCTCTTGTCGGATCGATTCGTTGTCTCGCGATGGAGTCGGGCTGATCCCGAGCCGCTTCCAGTGCGATTGCCAACGCGTATCAACCGTTTTGGAAACCAAGGTGATCGGCGGAGGCGAACCTGAATTGCGATCGTGTTGGATCGTTGGTTGATCCAGCGATTCCGGCGAGGCATCTGTCAGGGAACCAGGATCGTCGGCGTTGTTGCTCGACGGATTGCCGGCCAATTCAATTGGTTGACGACGTTCTCGAGGAGCCGATTTGGGTTGTGGCGAGGTGCCGTTGCCCTCATTCTCGACGAGTGGAGCTGGTCCCGGAACCGTGGGAGCGTTTTGGGCAGCTTCTTCTGCCTGAGCTTGCAACGCCAAATCGGATCGATACTTCAACCCAACGGCGATTCCCACACTCAGCAACAACGCGGCGGCGGTTCCGATCAGGAGCGTGACGATTGATAGCTTGGAGGTGTACTTCGATGGTTGCGAAGTCGCACTGACGGATCCGTTCTTGGATCCGGTGCGTTTGGTGTGCGAGCCTTCGTCTTCATCCGCCAAACGTTGCAGAATGATTCCGGTTTGATCGGGAGGTGTTGGACCACCGAATGCTTCCTGCAATAACAGGTCCAACATGGCGTCATCACGCAACGAGTCGGAACCCTGGTTCTCAGGTCCTTCGTTGTGCGGATCAGCGGGAGATGGATTGGTATTCATGACGGTTGGGTTATAGCGCGGAGTTTTTCTTCCACGCAATCTCGAAGTTGTGCTTTCGCTCGCTGCATCAGGTTTCGGGCCCCGTGGTCGGAGATGCCGAGGTTTTCCCCGATTTTCACTCGCGGTGTGTTGTGAACGAAACGCATCGCCAAGGCGTCACGAGCACGTTCGGTCAGGCTCTCCATGCATTCTCGGAGGGCTTCGACGGTTTCATTGCCCGTCAAATCCTTGCCCGCCCAACGTTGCCAACTCTCGTCCAGCAACTCAGGTGAATCAGAAAGGTGGATCCGTCCAAACTTTCGGTGATAGGAAACGAGGAGGTTGTAGGCCGTCCGTCGCAGGTATTCTGAGGTGGCTTCGTCTGAATGTTGAACGAAGTTGTCTCGTCGAAGTACACGCAGAAACGTCTCCTGCGTCAAATCGTCCGCCGTGGCGGCGTCACATCCGAGCAGTCGCAAATACCGCCAAATTCCATCTTGGTGGCGGACAACCAATTCAGCTGGTGAAAGTTCACTCACACATCCATTGGCCTGGGTCTCAGGCCACCAATTCACGAATGAGCTTTCCGCCGCCAGCAATTTTCATCGGTCGTCCGTTGTTACTGGTGAAGGTGGTTTCGGTTGAAATTCCCAAGCCTTTGCAGACCGTCGTCATCAGATCTTCGCTGCTATAGGGTTCCGTCTCAACCGCAGTTCCGTCGAAATTGGTCTCTCCAACGGCCAAACCGCCCTTGATTCCCGCTCCACCAACGACGCAGGACCACGCCCGAGCAAAGTGATCTCGACCCGCGTTGGCGTTGATTCGAGGTGTTCGGCCGAATTCGCCCATCCACATCACGACGGTGTCCTGCAGCAATTCTCGCTGTGCCAGATCCTCGACCAGAGCACTCATGGCTCGGTCCAGGTTGGGCAACTTGGTGTCCTTCAGCGTTGCGTGAATGTTGTTGTGCATGTCCCAGCCGCCCAGATCGACTTCGATGAACGGCACCCCAGCTTCGACCAAACGACGCGCCAGCAGACAGCCTTGGCCGAAGTTATCCGTGCCGTAGCGTTCTTTGACTTCGTCGGGCTCTTTCTCGACACGGAACGCTTCCATTTGCTCGCTGGTCATCAGGTCCAGCGTTTTGCCCAACACCTTCGCGTGTTCAGCAGCGGGCGTGTCGCGGGTCCGCTTGGCAAATCCGCTCTCGATCATGTTCAGTGCCGCCATGCGTTGCAGCAGTCGTTGATCGTCCAAGTTCATTTTCAAGTTGCGAACGCGACCGTTGCTGGTGACGGAAAACGGCGACCAAGCCATCCCCAGGAAACCAGGTCCGGCGCCCGCACCGCCGACCGAAACGAACGGAGGAATTTCCAACTCGGGGCGTTGCTCAATCAGTTCGTGAGCGATCACGCTGCCGTAGCTGGGGTGTTCGATGTTGGGGTTGGGAACGTAACCCGTGTGCATGTAGTAACTGCCGCGACTGTGGTCGGCTTCGCGAGTCGACATGCTGCGAACGACCGACAGGTGCTTCATTTGTTGAGCGACCATCGGCATGTGCTCACAGATCTGAGCGTTGCCCGTCGTTGAGATCGGACGGAATGGACCGCCGGTCGGAGCACCGGGTTTCAGATCCCAAATGTCGATCGTTGCCGGACCGCCACCCATCCAAAGTAAAATGGCCGACTTGCGATTGCGTCGCATCTCATCGGCTTGCGCGGCGATGTTGCCACCTAGAGTCCACGCGGCAGCAGCTGCGGCAGATGACCCTGCCAAGTGGCTCATGAAGTGGCGACGCGTCATGCCGTTTGGTGTGGAAAGATCCATGGTGAACTCCGGGAAAGAAAAGGTGGTCGGTTTGAGGCGGTGGATGAACCGCCGCGGGTTTGTTTTGAGAAGAGACTCGCCGAGGTGACGGGGCTCGAGGTCGATTCAACGCAGCGTCAATGCTGCATAATGAATTCGTTGCTGTTCAGGATCGCCCACCACATGTCTTGCAACATCTCGGGCTCGTTGCCTTTGCGGGCGACCAGCAGCTTGCTGGCGATCGACACTTCGTTCTTGGTCGGACGACGTGCCAAACCGCTAAGGAACAATCGCGTCACGCGATCTTTGGGTGAACGACCGGTTTGGCTGAGCTGATCGAGGAACGATCCCGCTTCCAGGCTGATCGCGTTCTTAGTGAGGTCACCGTTGAACAACATCAACGCTTGTGGAATTGAACCGTTGAACGTGGTCGTTTCGGTTCCCTCGTCGTTTCCAAAGGCGACGACGAACTGTGATAACCAACGACGACGTTCGGCTTCTTGTTGTTCGTAGCTGCCTTTGGACTGCGCGTTGCTGGCGGTGACCATCGACGCGTAGAGCTGTTCAGCACTCATCTGACGCAAATAGAACCGTGAGAATTTCGGGGACTCACCGATCGTTGGATCGTCGATCTCGTTGCTGGCACTCAGCGTGGATGCCAATTGGTAAGGACGGCTGAGCGTGATCCAGGTGATCAGCTTCTTCAGGTCATAACTGTTGGCTCGGAATTCTTTGCCAAGGTTTTCCAGCAACTCAGGATGCGACGATGGGTTGTGTGGCCCCAAGTCATCGATCGGACGAGTGAATCCATAGCCGAGGAACATCGACCACATTCGGTTGACGATCATCTTGTCCAAGTACTCGCTTTGCAGCATCAGTCGTCCGAGTTCTTCTCGGCGGTTGACGTCTTCGACAAAGCCACTTTTTTCGATTTCGGTGCCATCGGTGAAGACCGGGTAAGCGACCTTCTGCAAACCGTTTCGCAGTTCGTAAAACACGAGCGCGTCTTCGGGGTCGTTGGCTTCACCGGCAAAGTCTTGGCTGACCAGTTCGGCCGACTCGATGTCTCGCGTTCCGTCAACGAACCGGCGCAGAGCACGGGTTTGGCGGAAGAACGCGTTGAACTCCCAAAACTTCTGTTGCTTCCACTGGTTGAACGGGTGGTTGTGGCACTGGGTGCACTGGACTTGTTGTCCCAAGAAAATCCGCGAAACGCTGCTGGTTGCGAGCGTGCCTTTTTCGGCGTTGACTTTGTCGACCAGGAAATTGACCGCTCCGTTGAAGTTGGCGTTGCCAGGTGTCGTGGAACCTTCGGCCGTCACCAACTCATACATCATTTGGTCATAAGTTTTGTTTCCCGCGAAGCTGTCGCGAAGATACTTCTGCATGCCGGTTCGGTTGGTCAAATCTCGACGGTCCGTGCCGCCACTGCGACCAATCAACAGGTTGGTCCAAACGGTCGACCAATGGTTCGCATATTCTTCGGTGTAGCGGTCGTCGTTGAGCAAACGGTCGACCAAGTTGGCTCGTTTATTCGAATCGCGATCGCTCACGAATTCGGACAATTCTTCGAGCGATGGGATTCGCCCGATGACATCCAAATACACCCTGCGGCACCAAGTCGCGTCGTCGACTTCCGCAGCAGGGCGGATCGAGAAATCTCGCCATACCTGTTCGATCGAGTCGTTGATCATCGCCACCTGAGGTGGGGCCGCTGGACCGGCGGCATTCACGGCGGGAGCCGTCATCGCCGATAGACACGCGAAGAATCCCGCGAACAGTAACCCTTTGCAGGGCAGCCCGTTGAAAGGCAGAACGAGTGATTTCATGAAGACGCTCGAGAATCGAAGAAAAGATTGGACCAATCTGCCGGCCGAAAAAGCAAACCGGGGAGTGGTCAGACACCAATCGCTGCTGGATGCCGCCAGGTGGAATCACCGGCTCAGTGCGTTCCGCAAACGGCAGTGCGTTCTGGGCCAGTAAAGATAGAACGAATGCGTTCTAACGATGTACCCACCGGCGTTGAGCGTGTTGTCGACCACCACTCATCTTAATCCAATCGGGCTCCGAACCGGGCCGAACTCGTCTGGGGGACGGAGAAAACGCGGTTCTGGACGTGTTGGCGTGGCCGGATGTTTCGATTTTCCGGGGGGAGCGACTGCCACGTTGGCGGAGTGGCGATCAGCCGGTCCGCCTCGATCTCTTCGCGATTTCATGATGAACATCTTCGCTCGCGAACGGAATCTTGAAGGAGTCGGCGAGCGAAGTCTGCTTATATGTTCATGATCGCTGTCGCGATTCGCTCAGTTTGAAATGCGAATTCGGCAGAGCTTGTCATCGGCGGTCATGTACAGCCACTTTTCGTCGCTGTCGAAAGTGCAATTGCTGGTGCGTCCGCCAGTGATGATTCGTCCCAGCAATTTGCCTTCCGGAGTCATCACATAGATTCCACCGGGGCCGCTGGCGAACAAAGTTCCGTCACTGTGAATCGCCATCCCATCGGGAAGGCCAGGGAACTCTTTCATCGCTTCGCTCGCGTTGCCAAGTACACGGCGCTGACCCAGCGTTCCGTCCGACTTCAGTGGGAACGCCATCCAAATCGGTTCTTGAGGATCGCTCTGGGCGACATACAGCGTCTGCTCATCTGGTGACAATCCGATGCCGTTGGGGCGAGCGATGGAATCCGTCAGCAGAGTCATGTCGCCCGTTTTGGTGACCCGGTACACACCGCAGAAATCAAGTTCACGTCGCTTGTCTTCTGCTCGCTCGGGCAATCCATAAGGCGGGTCGGTGAAGTACAGGTTGCCATCCTGGTCAAACACCAAGTCGTTGGGGCTGTTGAGTCGTTTGCCTTGATAGTTGTCGACGATTGTTCGTTTGCCACCATCGGTGGTCAGAACCGACACGCGGCGGTCACCATGTTCGCACATCACCAAGCGACCTTTCGCGTCCAGCATCAATCCGTTGCTGCCGGGTTCCAAACCATAGTACGTGTTGCCGGTGTAACCACTGGGTTGCAAGAACAGCTCAATGCCTTTGTTTTCACTCCAACGGAAAATGCTGTTGCGAGGAATGTCACTGAACAACAAGGAGCCTTCCCCGCCGTCTTCTTTTGCGGGAACCCAAACGGGGCCTTCGGTCCAAGTGAAGCCAGCGGCAAGCACTTCGATCTTGGTGCCCTTCGCGATGTATTGATCGAGCGAGTCATCCAGACGTTCGACGTTGCCGATGGTCGATGGCGTTTGAGCAATCGCACCGCAGCAGGTCATCAAGGACATCAGGGAAGCAGCCATCGCGGCGAACGCGACGCGACGATGACAAAGCGAAAATGACTTCATGTTGGGGATCTCGATTGGGAGGCGGGGATGGAAGGATGGGTGGCGAAGCATCTTATCCACGACGCCGGCGCGATACAAATTTTGCGATCGAGTCAGCGCAGACGCGAGGCATCCGTCATGCACTCGCGGGTTCGAACCTTCGCGAACTTATTACGAGGGCATCACTATTCGGCGGTGTACCGGATGTCGCCTCGGCGCAATCGAGCTTGCCACTTTTTGATGTCGCTGTTTCGACGAGCCACGTTTTCTTGGTCGGGACGATATCCCAGCGTTTCACCCACGATGTCTCGCAAGTTTTCAATCGCCAACACTCGGACTGACATCGAGCTTGAATTCAAATACTCGATCAGCTTCGCGTCCGCACCCGCTTCGAGTTGATCGTTGTTGTAGCCAACCAATAGTTCAAACAGGATTTCGTCGTCTGCTTGTTCGGCCTGTTGAATGGCGTCGTCGATTGCTTTCGCGGCCTGAGCATCCGATGCCATGTGCTGGCGGAGTTGTCGAAAGTGCTCGGTGAAGTACAACCGGTGCCGCGGCGTGCTGAGGATACCCGTCGCACCGAAGTAAACATCGGCTCGACCGATCAGCAGCAATGTTTGTGCGGCCAAGGCAGATACTTCGACGCGGCGAAACGCCATCGCTTCACGCAATTCTTTCTCGAGTTCTTTGTCGTCGAACGAACCGTCACGGCTGACGAATTCAAGCAATCCTTCGCGGGCGGAGGTGACCAACAAGTCCGCTTTTTCGGGAGGGTCGATCCAGTTGGGCAATCGTTCCACGTCGCTCACCTCGGCGGCCGATTTGCCCCGTCCTCGCCATTGTTGCCCGGACTCAAGCGTCACTGGCTCAGTGCTGGCTTCTGCGTCGTTTTCTCCTTCCAGCGGTTGCTCCTTCAGTTCGACGGTGCCTTGGACCGCAATGACTCGGTAAATGGGCATTCGGTTGGCCGGCACGCGTGGGTCCATTCCCAGCGGTCGAAGATGAGTCACTTCGATTGCCAAGACCGTTTGCGACTCAGGCATGGTCATCTCGATTGTGCGAGGTCCCAATTCCCAAACCGCCGTCACGTTCTCTTGCGTCGATGCCAACAGCAATCGGCCGTCATGCAATCGTGTGATGGTCTTCGCAAGCGTGGCCGCTTCGGGGGCGGCGTCTTCTTCCATTTCTTCGGATTCGGTTGCTTCTTCCGATGCAGCGGGCTGCGTCGCTGGCACTTGCGAGATCGACAATCGTGTCGGTCCAGCGAGTGTCCATTCGAGACCTTGGTCGCCCGCCAGGATTGGGCGGTACAACGATGGGGCCAAGACGGTTTGACCGGCCGATACGAATCGCAGGCGGTCGTCCGCTGGAGCGTCAGCATTTTCTTCTGCGCTGTCATCAGCTGCTTTCTTCTCGGCAGGCCATAGGCGACGCCAGCCGGCCGTATTTGCCGAAGTGGTTTCCTCATCGTTTTCGGCTGCGTCGGCTTGCGGGTCTTGCGCCAACACGACGGCTTGCTCGTTCACCAAATAAGCCACCTGCGTTCCGTCGGCAACGCTTTCGGATGCCGGCGATTCCGGCGGGCTGACTTCTTCGATGGCCGCGACCGATTCGGTTGGCGTTGTTTCAGGTGGAGTCATGCCAGGCGGGATCGGCGGAGCCGCATCGACCGCTTCAGGCATATCCGCGATGGCAGCGTCCGCCACGTCTTCTGCTGTTGTTGGTGTTTCGTTCGAAGTGGGGCCGGCGGGTTCGGTCTTCGGCTCGGGTTCTGTCGTTGCGGGAGTCTCCGTTTCCGTCATGGGAGCATCGCCAGTCGAGGTTTCTGGATCGAGAGATGCTGCCGTGTCGGTGTTGTCTGAACCGGCATCGGGTTCTTTGGTGGTGCTCGGTTTTGGAGTCGCTGATTCGGGAGCTGTCGGCGAGGTCGCTTGTTGGTTCTTAGGTTCGGGCGTTGGAGCCGTCGGCGTTTCGTCCAAGTCAGTGTTGTTGACGGTTTCGTCGTTCAACTTGTCTCGATCCGCGATTTGACGGTCGCTCAGCGGAGCGAAGATCTTGCCGAGTGCAAACAACAGGACGGCAACCAAGGCCAACGAAACCAACCAAGGTGTGATTCGTGACGGACGCACCATGCCGCCATAACCATCCTCTCGCATCATCGCTCGCGTGGTCCGAGCCACCAACTCGGCTTCGGATCGCGACGAGGAGGGCGTTGCGGAATGACCGACCGGGTTGCGAAGCCGAGTGGGAGCATCGGCCACACCGGAATCGCTCGGGCCGACCGGAGAGATTGGTTGTCCCGAATGCGTGTCGTCTTGCCCGATGGTGACCGCATCGACGGAAGCCACTTCGCCGGGGACTTCCGTCGCACCTTTTTCGTCGCCGGGAATGTCCAGCGAAGAATAGGAAGCCGTTTCCGCACTCGCGATCGTCTTGGATGGACTCGCGTCGGGGGCTCGCTCGATTTGTTGTTCCATGTTGCGGAGCGCCTCGCTGGAGGGCAACGCATAGATCCGTTCCTTCAACCCATCGCCGACTCGTGCGGGTTGGCCCAACACCATCGTCAAAATTTGGTGGCACGCTGCGGCTTCAGCCAGCGTCGTGTCGGATTCCAAGCACACTCGTTCGACCTCGGCGATTTGTTCCGCCGACAGAGTGCTGTCCAGGTACTCGCTGATGACGTTGGCGTTTTCCAGTGGGCCGACCGCATCCGGTGACATGGCCCCCAAATCAGGGTGGTCCATCGCGGCTTGGATTCGTGCGACCAGCGACGTGGCGTAGCTGCTTTCGTCAATTTTCTGCTTCAACAACTTCTCGTCTTGGTCGTCGAGCATGTCGTCGAGGTAGGCCAGCAAGGTTCGAAGGGTCAAACGCATCGGACAATTCCGGTGAAAAAAGCGGGCCGGCGGAGCGGCAGATATCAGTCAAAACAAGCGATTCGGTCGAAAGACACCGCGATCGAGATGTCCTCCACCCTTGTTAGTGACGTCGCGGCAGCGAATCCGTGCAAGGAAATCCGAAAATCAGGCAGGAATCCGATCGAGACACGCGAATTCGGGGCCCGGTCTCGTCATTTCGAGGTTCGCCGGTCATGATTGGGCGTTTCCAAGCCCGTCCTCCCCGTCAAATTTCTCGTTCATGGCTTCGACCTACAAAGACGCCGGCGTCGATCTGGATGTCTACGCTGAATCGATGAGCCGCTTGCCTCGGCTGATGCACCGCACGTTCAGCCCCCGCGTCATGCCCAGTGACGGTGGTTTTGCCGGACTGTTTCGCTTGGACTTTCCCGGCAAACTGTTCGCTCGCAACTACGAAGAACCGGTCCTGGTCAGCGGCACCGATGGGGTCGGGACCAAGCTGAAAATCGCTCAGACGATGAACCAGCACGAAACGGTCGGCATCGATTTGGTCGCCATGTGCGTCAACGATTTGATCTGCACCGGTGCCGAGCCTCTGTTTTTCCTCGATTATGTGGCGATGGGGCGAGACGACCCCGCACGTTTGGAACGCATCGTCCAAGGCATCAGCGATGGCTGCGTCGACGGCGACCTGGCACTGCTGGGCGGCGAAACCGCGATCATGCCCGACATGTATGGCACCGACGACTACGACTTGGCTGGATTCGCAGTGGGCGTCGTCGAACGCAAGCGATTGGTTGATGGGCATCTGATTGCTCCCGGCGACGTCGTGTTGGGACTGCAAGCGTCTGGACTGCACAGCAACGGTTTTTCACTGGTTCGAAAGATCATCGCCGATCATGGGCATCAATGGAGCGATGTGATCGACGAACTGAACCAAGACACGAAGTCTCCTGAAACGCTGGCACAAGTCTGCCTGCGTCCGACGAAGATCTATGTTTCGGCAATTCGTTCGATCCAGTCGCACTACCGAGTCAAGCAAGTCCTGCATGGCATCGCCCACATCACCGGCGGCGGCATCGAGGAAAACCTGGACCGAATTTTGCCACCGGGCGTGAATGCGGAAATCGATCCAAACGCTTGGACTCCCAATCCGATCTTCCAGTGGCTGCAACAAACCGGCGACGTGGCAACGTCGGAAATGCGACGCGTCTTCAATATGGGCATCGGCATGGCTGTGGTGATCAACGAGTACTATGCCGCCAGTGTCGCCAGCCAAGTGGCCAAGGCCGGCATTGAATGCTCACCCATCGGCCGAATTGTCGAAGGGTCTTCCAAGGTGGTGTACAAGGACGCCTGAGCGAAAGTTACCCGCCGTCCTATCTGCACCTCGCGAGGCCGGCCTTCGCGAGTTGGGTGGACCGCTAGCGGGCTGTTGATTCAATGAGCCGTATCTCGTTAGCGGCGGCTGATCCGGCGCCCGCCGGGACTAACGCTGGGCTGTCCGATCTTTGGTATTGATACCGGAATTGGCATAGATTCTTGAGACGGTTTCTGTCTTCGGTCACCTCTCCCCCGGCGCAGCCGGGGGAGAGCGACCGTAATGAATCTGGCAAGTGTGAGCGATCAAAAATCTTAAATTTTTTGATTCCAC
>NZ_ANMO01000121.1 GCF_000338295.1 Rhodopirellula europaea 6C | reverse complement strand
CGGGCATCACCGGGCGGGGAGAGTAAAATCTTCCATTGCAAACTCGGCCGCAAGCCCCGCTCCGTGTGAATGCCATGGTTATCGCAATAGCCTACACCGAAACGCGTTGAGAAGTCGAACGGCATTGAAGGGAAAACGTCAGGCTCTTCGATCCGAGCTAACCGCGTTGAGTATTTGAAGCAATCGATCGACCGACGAGTGCACCACCCACAGTACCCAACGCGGCACCAACGGACGCACCGATCAGAATGCAAGGCGCAACAAACATCATTGTGAAGTCGCCCGCGTGGCCAAAGATCGCGAACCCGCCATAAAATCCGGCCAGTACGCCAGTGACCAGCCCGAAGCCACCACCGAGTACAGCAAGAAACGCAACCGAGGCGGCTCGAGCAGTTTTCGCAGCAATACGCTTGTTGCCCGAAGTATGGAGTTCGGGTTGACGATCAACTGCCGTTTCTGGCGGCTGGTATGGGCTCACGTCTTGCATGCGATAACGGTAGGCATCACGGGGGGCGGACGAAAGACTCTCCACTTCAAAAACCGCGCAAGCCGTCCTCCCGTGCATGCCATGGTTCGCACCGTCCACAGCTGGAATGGTCACGACCAGCGACACCTAGAGTCTACCAAAATTTCGTACTCAGTCAGGTGCGGCCCCGTGTCACTAATGTGGATAGGTTTTCCAGCCTGTAACCAGATCAATGAGCCGTCACCTTTAGGCGTGTCAACGTCGAAATGCTGGGGGAACCAATCCGTAAGTTCGCCTCGAATATTGGGTGTGTCCTCGCACACCAAATGTAGCTCAGGATGGAAAGCCGATAGCTTTGGAATGGCATTCAAGACTAAACGCTCAGTGCGTTTAGGGAAAACCGACCACGTTACAAACGGGAGAACGAAACAATGTTCGGCATGCAAGCAATCTTCGATGGTTGAGTACATTGTGAATCGTGCTGTCAGATCGCACATTTCTAGCGATTGTGATTTGCAAGTTGGGCAATACCAGGTCCAAACGGAGTGTCCTTCGTAATGCGATCCAATGCAACGTTGGCAAAACTCGCCGTGGCAGTTATTGCAGGTTAGCAAATGTGTCTCGTCGGCACGCTGGAGTTCACCATACGAAACCCCGCAATGTCGGCACGTGTCAGTCATGTCGTCGGTGTGCGAACGGCGGTGTTCACCAAGCCGCGGCGAACGATTTTCAATAGTCAAATCGCTCGGCTCCGCGGCTTTGGTGCAACACTTGGTTCTGTCGCAATGTTTTGAGCCTCGCAGTTTCCAAATATGGGCCTTACACCCATGAGTCTTGCGGTCGAGAACGCACAGCAAGTTGTTAGCGAACGTCCGCAAACGTACAGCCAACGGTCAATGTGAGATCCTCCAAGAATGCCGCCTTGTTGCTCGCCTGTTATATTCTGTACAGCAAATGCAACAATGTTGGTTCCAACACCATCCAATACAATAGCGCAGCCGAACGCAAGCAACGCCAACCACCAGCGTTTCGTCAATCCGTAAAGTATCACAGTTGCAGCAATCAGTGGAGGAATCGTAAATGGTAGGTAGGTCCCGATCCACTCCCTGATCGCGTCTGTTGGTGATAGATGACTGTAGGCCGTTTGCGGCGCGAGATTTGACGTGAGAAATCTGATCCAAACGATCGCCAATGCCGCAGCCGTTGTAAATCCAATTAGCCCAGAAATCGAAAACCGTCCACTACGTTTACCACGTTTCGATTCCTCATCTGAATGTGAAAGTACAGCTTCAGAGAAAATCACAACAGGCGTCAACAGCCACGTGAACATCATTAGCGACAGCAAATCGAGTGCTGGTCTGGCATAGTCTTCGAGTTTGGATCCGGGAAACCGAAAGATCGCTTCTGAAGCATTCGACCAGTCCTGCGTAGCTGAAAATAGCATTCGACCGTATGCGAACGCGACGATGTAAGTTACCACGCGAAGCAATCCGTTGCACGATCGCCATATGTCGGCTCGCGTCACAAGCCATATGGCGAGCACCGTACCGATTGAGTCCATGCCCCAGGCGAATATTCCCACTGGCGACAGCCCCGGAGTATTCGGAGTCTGGGCATAATGGAAGAGACTAACGGTGACCACACCGATCAAAAGTAAGACTGACACAAATAGAACGCGTCTCACAACTGCCCAAGCGTATTGACGATGGAGACCAACCACGTGTGTCTCGTTGGGTCTGCGACAGAACGCCACCCGTAACCGGGTCGCGTCGAAAAAGTTTACCATCGTCAAAACGTTTCACACGCGACTCCGGTTCACGGGATTGTTATCCAAGCATTAGTGTGGCGGCAATCCAGCACCAGCACGTGCGAAATTGTAGCCGGATGTCGCCCAGTCTTCGATTACCTTCGATTCGATAACCTCAATGTGGCCATCGAGAAACAAGTAGTTTGCTGTACTTCCAATATGGCGACCTCTAGCAATGTAAGAATCGACAATCGGAAGGACAAGGTCCGCGTCAATATTCGCCTGTGTGAACCAGGTGTTGGAATTCATGTCAGGCGGAGAATCCGGGGCCTCAACGAGGGGAGCGCCATTGTGCTCAAAGAACTCCATCGTTGAGTGCGTAGAGTTGTAAACAAGCGGATCGTTGTTGATTGAGACATTGCGGAAGAATCCGAGTGACTCTGGTGAATCCGGGCAGATGTTTACGCGGGGGCGATCGGGGGACTGCTCATGACCAAAGTGAAATTGCCGCAAGTTGCTCGCGCATTCCGTTCTGCGCGCCGACGCTCGTGCGGATTGCACCGCTGGCATTAGTAGAGCAATACAAATCGAAATGATCGTGAACACGACAAGTAGCTCAACGAGCGTGACACCGTTACAGGTTTGTTTGTTGTGCAAAGCGTATGCGAATCTGAATTGGATAACGGTAGAAATCACGGGGGACGGGCGAAAGACTTGCAAGCAAACCAACAAACGCGACTCCCGTCCTCCCGTGCATTTCATGGTTCGTCGCTGCGAGGGAGGTGCTGTGCGAGAAGCCAGACATCGCATTCGCCTAGGTGCGGGTCGTCCGGTTGCAGTCGTCGCATTGTATCACGAATCTTCAACGCGGCATCGAGTTTCTCGACTAGTCCGTAACGATTGACGTCACGCGGGGTGAACGCCTCGGGGATTGGTCCGCAGTTGGTAAGAGTGCTATTGCCAAAATACGAGTCCATGATGTCGTAGCCGCAAAAAGCGAATCCATGAGGAATGGACTCCGATCCGTCCGGGCGTTCACAAGTAGCAATCAGCTGGTGTAGTGAGGGATCAAGAGGTTGCCGATGCAACAAGTAGTCAGCATCGCGAAACAACCCAGTGCGGAAGTCTTCGTGGATGTTGTGTTGCCAGTCATCGTCGCAGAGGTCCGTGATGACATCGGGGCACATCATCGAATCCAGGGTGACTAGTTCCGTGATGTCGTCAAAGCCAGAGAATCTGCGGTAGCCATTCCACCGATCGGCCATAGAGGGTGTAAGTCGTCCGCGAAGGGTGAAAAGCCAACGTGACATTGTTTAATTCGGCG
>NZ_ANMO01000120.1 GCF_000338295.1 Rhodopirellula europaea 6C | reverse complement strand
GAACAGTGGCATTTTGCTGCTAATTGCGGGCGGACGCAAGGGATTGTTGCAGACGCGAGATTGGGCGGTGGTCGTGTCTTTCGTTGCTCTCACGCTGGATCGCGAGTTGCCTGCACTTCATTCCTGAAACAGATGCGCAATTCTTGCGCAATGCTACGCTTGGCAGGATTCAGCGGACTGGCTTGGTTCGGCCGTTCCGAAGCGCACTTCGGCTTTGCCTCATGTCACCTCGCATGCAGGATTTGAGCGAGGTGGCATCTCGGAAAGCTCTGTCAAAATCTGATCGAGTTTTTCCGGGTCGAGTGGTTTCACTAGGTGTAGGTCGAAACCGGATTCACGAACTGCCTCGCGATCTTTGTCTTGCCCATACCCAGTGAGTGCAACCAACTTGATCGAGGAGTGAGCTGGATCGGATCGGATGCGTTTGGCAAGTTCGTGCCCGTCCATGACAGGCAAACCGATATCGATGATCGCGGCATGCGGATTGATCTCACGGATTTTGTCCCACCCTGCTGCTCCGTCGCTGGCTTCGTAAACATTCAGACCGCGAAGTTCCAGCAATCCCGACAGCATCTCTCGAGCGTCGTCGATGTCTTCCACGAGCACGACCGATTGCAATTCGGAGGCATGGTTTTGCGGTTCCTCAGTTGCATCAATGACTTCGTGGCGGGAAAGCGGAAGCGAGACGGTGAAGGTGCTGCCGAATCCAATCCCATCGCTCTTGGCGGTGACGGTTCCGTTGTGCAGTTCCACCACCGCTTTGACGAGAGTCAGTCCGACGCCCATCCCACCGTTGGAACGGTCGAGTGTTTCATCGGATTGATAGAAAAGCGAGAAGATTTCATTCAGCTTGTCCCTGCTAATTCCCGCCCCGGTGTCTTGCACCTCCAGGTAGACGTTCTTTCCATCGTGGTATAGATCAAGTCGTATTTGCCCACCAGGTGCCGTGTATTTCACCGCGTTGGTAAGAAGATTCATGGTGACTTGTTCCAGGCGTGCTGGGTCACCGTCAACGATCAGTGGTGTGGATGGCAAGGCGACGGTTAGTTCCAACTTGGCAGCGTCGGCGCGGCTCTGCGTGGTGATGATCGCCTGTTCGATCATCTTTGTCAGGTCAGTTTGCTGCTTGCGAAGCTCAATTTTTCCATGGGTGATGCGCGAAACATCAAGCAGGTCATCGAGCAAACGTGACATTTGGCCAAGTTGTCTTTTGACAACGCCAAGTGCACGATTGGTCCCGTCTGGTTTGGTTTCTTCGGAAGACATGATCGCGATGGCGTTCGTCACCGCACCCAATGGATTGCGGAGTTCGTGCGATAGCATGGCAAGGAATTGATCGCGTCTTGCCACGCCTTGTTTGACCTCCTGTTGCGCCTCGCGACGCTGGGTGACGTCTTCGAATGATCCGGCCATTCGTGTTTCGCTGCGTCCGGATTTGCGTTCCGCGGAACCTCGCATGTGGAACCACCGGTATTCGTTGGTGGCTCCGTATTCCATACGGTATTCGATGTCGAACGGTGTGTTGCTTTCCAGGTGGCTGTTGAGTGCCGCCATCACTCGAGCGTGGTCATCCGGGTGAATCAGTTCCTCCCACAATGAGACGGTCATCTCATCTGTCGGCGTTCGACCCAATAGCGCGTACATTCGGCGAGAGCACCAGATGGCCTCCTTTGTGACATCTTTCCAGTCCCAGATGCCGGCATTGCTGCCTCGGACTGCGAGATCAAAGCGTTCTTCGCTCTTTTGCAAGGCTTCGGTGGCGGCTTGCAGCATCGTGACATCAACTAGCGTGACGACGGCCCCTTCGACGGTCCCACGCGAAAGGTAGGGGAAGATTCGGAGCAAGTACCATTGCCCGTTTTCGTCTTTGATTTCGCGCTGGACAAACTGTTCTGTTTGAATGACTTCTTTGATGCTCTCGGTGAGGAATGGATCCTGCAGGCGGTGCGTGAATGCGTTGATCGGGCGACCGATGTCCTGAGGAATTAGATTGAAAAGTTCCGCAATGCGTGGCGTGAACCTTCGTAACCTCAAACGTGAATCGAGGAACAACGTGTGCACGTTGGTTGTCGTCAAGAGATTGTCGATGTCATCGTTCAGTTCCGTTAACTCGTCGATCTTGCGTTGGTGTTCCGCGTTGACGGTGTAGAGTTCTTCGTTGACCGAATGCAGTTCTTCGTTGGTGCTTTGAAGTTCCTCGTTGGAGGCTGTCAGTTGTTCGTTAGTTGATTGCAGTTCTTCGTTGGTGGATTGATGTTCTTCGATCGTTGATTGCAGGTGGCTTTGGGTGAACTGAAGCTCGCGTTCAAGGTATTCAACGGCAATCACTTGCTCAGCCGTCAGAACATCAATTTCTTTCCGGTCTTCTTTCAGTGATTGCGTTTCGATTTGGACGAGTGCGGTGCCGTCTTGGTCGTCGCCAACCGTGAATTTGTCGACCGTGAGTTTGACGAAACGTTCTTGGCCGTCCAAGCTGCACCGAATCTGCTCGATCGCCACCGGGTTGCCATCTCGGTTCAGTTGCACCAGAGCAATCGAGAGTGCGGAACGCAGTTCGGGCAGGATGACGTTCAGAAGGTGGTTGTGGGGGCGTCCGTCGCCATAGGAAAGGTAGGCTCCCGCACCGCCAAATACGTGAAGGATTTCTTTTTGCGCGTTGATCAGAATGGCGGGAGATAGGAATTTCTCAAGCAGCTTGTCGTAGGTTTTGAGAAGCTGTCGTGTCGCCGTTCTTTCTCGGGCGACCTCCGAACCCGCAGGCGGATTTGTGGGCCAGGGACGTCGCACAGCCGCACCGGTCGGCGCCGCTGAGCTGATCTCGCGATGTTTTCGATAGATCCGAAGCGATTCATCAAGCGGTTGGAATTCTTTTCGCAGATCCCCAAGCGATTCGCTGTTGCCGAGGCAAACGACACCTCCCGTTTTCAGGCCAAAGTGAAAAAGAGACAGCACGCGTTGTTGCGTGGCGGGCGTGAGATAAACGAGGAGGTTGCGACACGAGATCAGGTCCAATCTTGTGAACGGTGCGTCACGAATGACGTTGTGTGGAGTGAAAACCACCAACTTCCGAATTTCGGGTGTGACGTGGAATCCATCTTGTCGCTCAATAAAGTATTTCTCGCGACGCTCTGGTGTGATGGAAGCCAGCCTGTCATGAGTGAAGACGCCGCGGCCCGCTTTCAGCAGGGACGGGTCGTGTACATCGGAGGCGAAAATGCGAATTCGTTTCTCGATGCCGCGACGATCGAACTCTTCTGCCAGTTGAATCGCCAGCGTGTAGGCTTCTTCGCCGGTTGCTGTTCCCGCAACCCAGCATCGAAAGTCCTCTTGTGGGTTGAGGTCGTCGACGAGTTGTGGGAACACATCCAGTTCCAACCGGTCGAACGCTTTGCTGTCTCGAAAGAAGTCGGTGGGCCCAATCAGCATGTCTGAATAGAGCTGATTGAGTTCGTCCGTGTCTGTTCGAAGGAGCTCGATGTAATCGTGAATGCTGTCTTTTTGGGCCAGCCTCAATCTGCGTTCGATGTGCCGGCTGAATATCTCAGTTTTGTATTGCGCGAAGTCAATGTTGAATGTGTTGTGCAGCAATCCAAAGATAAGCCGGTTCGGCGACTCCAAGTATTGACCGGGATCCAGCGTTTCTCTCGCGGCAAGGCCACTGAGGATCGTGGGGTCGTCGCCCGCAATTCGGTGCAACGCTTTCGCGATCTCGGGTGGACTGAGTACCAAATCAGCGACACCGGTCTCGTAAGCACTGCGAGGCATTCCATCAAATGCCGCTGTCTCGATTGATTCGACGATCACCATCCCTCCAGCGGCCGCGATGTCGCAGACACCTCGGCTGCCATCCGTTCCGGTGCCCGACAGAATGATGCCAACCGAATCGGGGCCAGCGTCCTGAGCAAGCGTGCGCAGGAATTCGTCAATTTGAAACGAGAGGTTTTGTCCTTTGGCTCTTTCCGCGAGCAGAAGCCGGCGGTTTGAGATGATCACATGCTGGCCGGGTGGCAACAGGTAAATGTGATTGGGTTCGACGTACATCCCGTCTTGGATCAAACAGACCGGCATGTCTGAATGTCGAGAAAGAAGTTGATCCATCATGCTGTCGAAGTCCGGCGACAGATGCTGGATGACAATGATTGCCAGTCCGGTTTCAGAGTTCAGTTCGTCAAAGAGAGCTTCCAGGGATTGAAGGCCGCCGGCCGACGCACCAATGCCGACCACTTTGGAAGGCATGGCAATTCCAGGAACTGACTCTTTCATTGGTTACTTTTAGTTAGAACGCATTGGCACTGAGGCATTCGTTAGAAAGTTGCTTCCTGAATGGGCGGAAACGGAGTTTGACGGGTCAGCAAGCTGATCCGAGCTGAGTCTCGAGTTCGAGCACAAACTCTTGCGGTCGAATCGGTTTGGAAAACCATTGGTCGTATGGAAGGTTCGCTTCTTCGTCTGTCTGTGCAGGTTCGCTGCCACTGATGACGAAAAGTTTCAGCTCTTGGAATCTCGGGTCGCAGCGTATGGCTTTTGCGGTGTTGGAGCCATTCATCTTTGGCATGTTCATGTCCAGCAGGACCACATCGGGGGCATGGTGTTGGGCAAGGTGGTCAAGTGCTTGTTCACCGTCTTCAGCGACGCTGACATCGAAGCCATGAACTCGGAGGTATTCTGCCAGCAGTTCACGTTCCTGCGCGTTATCCTCCACTACCAAAGCTCTCCGTTTTCGCTTGGTTGGTGCTGGCTCGTCGCTGACGGGTTCGAAGGTGCCTACGAACCCGTCCAGGTCGGAGAGCTGGCTCAAGGTGGTGTTGAGAGACTGCTCCGCTTCTTCAATTCGACCCGCTTGAAGGTGCGCCTGAAGGATCGACATGGCCAGCGAAACCGTGTTCAACTTGTTCCGGAATGTATGCCGTTGTTCTTGAGCGGCTTCGTGAATCCGCGCGTCAGCGTCGTCTCGTAACAACTCGCTTCGCAACACTCGAACATGTTCGGGGGCAACGACTCCGACCTGCACCTTTTTCCCACTAACTCGCAAAATTTCAATCGTGATTCCAAGATTCACGAATGAGAATTCTTGTTTCACTTTTCTCGTCAGTACAAGCATGGGAGGTCTCCTTCCCGAACATTTTTTTGCGCACTTAATTCGAACTCCGCGTCCGAAATGGGCGAGCGTTCGGCATCTTGCCGAACGTCTGCAAACGCGACGTGAGGCAGTCCTTTGCTCACAACTCACCCGATTGATTGCGTTTATCAACCTGGTTTTGGGGGTTGTCAAGAAAATAAAGTGAACAATTTCGCTAAAATAACCGTTCACTGATTGACTCGCCGTGAGAACGCTAATTTGTCGGCGGCCAATGTGAATCTGACTGCCCTTGTGATTGCGGGTGTCCGCAGTTCGGGTTGGTGCATGGCTTTGGTTAGCGCATTTGTGGGCAATCGCAGTGGGGCTGGTCAGCGACCGACGTTCCATCGCATCAATGCGTTCAACATGGTCTTGTTGAAAGCAGTCAGGCGAGTGCGGTTGTATTGATCGCCAAGTTTGCGGATCGCCTCGGCTTGTGTTGGATAGGGGTGGATCGAGTTGGCGATCGCACCCAGCCCCACGTTGTTGTTCATTGCAACGGTGATTTCCGAGATCATGTCGCCGGCGTTTTTGGCGACGATCGTTGCGCCAATGATTTTGTCAGTGCCCTTTTTCGTGTGAATCCTGACGAATCCCTCTTCTTCGCCCTCGAGGATCGCCCGATCAACTTCGTCGAAGTGTTGGATGTACGTGTCGATATCGATGCCGGCGTCCTTGGCGTCTTGTTCGTGCATGCCGACATGAGCAATCTCGGGGCTGGTGTAGGTTGCCCAAGGGATGATCAAGTCGCTTGCCTTCTTCTTACCGAACGGTCCGATCGCGAAAAGCGAGTTTTGGATCACGATGCGTGCCAAGAAGTCTGCCACATGAGTGAATTGATACTTGGATGCAACGTCACCCGCCGCGAAAATGTTGGGGTTGGTGGTTTGAAGGTTGTCGTTGACCTCCACACCGTTCTTGTCGAATTTCACGCCGACGGCTTCGAGGTTGAGCTTCTCCACGTTCGGTGCCCGTCCCACGGCGACGAGCAATTGATCGACCGGTTGGTCGTAGTGCTGGCCATGTGAGTCGACCGTCAAACGGATCCCATCATCGTTTTTGATTTCGAGATCGTGCCCGCAGCAAAGCAGTTGCACGCCATCCGCCAACATCGCTTTTTGAACGATATCAGCGGCTTCGCGATCTTCTTTGGGGAGAATTCCATGCTGGGACTCAATCAGGAAGACTTCCGATCCTAGCTGGGCAAACGTTTGAGCCATTTCGCAGCCGATCGGGCCGGCACCAATGATGCCTATTCGCTTTGGAAGTTTTGTCAGAGAGAAAACGGTTTCGTTGGTCAGGTAGTCGACTTGATCCAAGCCTTTGATCGGTGGAGCCGCCGCTCTCGCTCCGGTTGCGATCACCGCTCGTTTGAACGCAAGTTCGGTCCCTTGAACATCGATTGTTTGCGAGCCCGTGAAGCTGGCTTGCCCAAAGTAGACGTCGACGCCCAAGTCCTGGAAACGTTTGGCGGAGTCGTTTTTGCTGATCTTTGCGCGGAGTTCCCGCATGCGACTCATGACCCCGCCGAAATCGATCTCGGTTCCGCTCGGTACGTGGACAGAAAAGTCCGACGCGTTCTTGATGGTTGCGGCCACTCGAGCCGCACTGATGACTCCTTTGGACGGTACGCATCCAACGTTTAGGCAATCACCGCCCATTAAGTCACGTTCAATGAGGGCGACTCGGGCTCCCAGCCCAGCGGCTCCCGCCGCGGTGACCAAGCCCGCTGTGCCGGCACCAATGACAACCAAGTGATACGGTTGTTTCGGACTTGGATTGGTCCAATCGGTCGGGTGAACGTTCGCTTCAAGTTGTTGGTTGTGTTCGTCGTGGGGAAGCAGAGCGTTCATGAGGTGGCCAGAAAGTAGAAAGCGTCGAAGAGAGTGATTGCCGTTCGATCCAATCGAACTATCTCGGGTGCCGATTCGGCAGCGAGTGATCGATGTTTGGGCCGCTCGGATTGAACGAACCTGTTTCGCTCGCGTCGACCGTCGGTTGCCCAAGCCAACTGGTGACCGTTCTTTCAATGCGATCGGAGTTCATCGAGGCATAACCGGCAATCAAGGCAAATGTCACGGCAGTCGCGGCCAGAAGCACCGTGCGACGCGTGTTGGGAGTCGCCACTGAACCGGATTGATTCGATGTGTCAGCATCCTCGCGTTCATCTTGGTCGACTTGTTCATCCAACTTTTGGCTGGCCAGTCGCGTGACATAGACGGTGACCGCGATGGTTGCCAGCAATCCCACCGCCAGCATCGCCCATTCCGCGGTGGTGCGTTCGCGATCCGCGCTCACTGCTTCTCCGGTGATGTGCCCAAGATACACGTAGAGGAATGTTGCGGGCAGCATCGCCAACCAACTGGTGAGAACGTACGGCCAGAAGCGAACCGGAGTCAGGCCGTACAGGTAGTTCTGCAAGTTGAATGGCAAGGCTGGCGACAACCGCAGCAACCCAACGATCTTCCATCCGCCTTCTTCGATGGCCCGATCGATCGCGGCGAAGCGACGATTGTCTTTGGCAAGTTCGGCGACTTTTTCCCGAGCGACATAACGCGATATCAAGAACGCCAATGCGGCACCGACGGTCGAGCCAATCGAAACCACGATGGTGCCAATGACCAATCCAAAGATCGCTCCGGCGGCGAGAGTCAAAATGGTGCCCGGCACGAACAGAACTGTCGCGACGATGTACAGCAACACCAGAACCACCGGCCCCCGCCATCCCAAGCTGCCGATCCATTCATTCATCGCCGATGTGACGAGGTCAAAAGGGAGCGTGCGGATGATGACTAGCATGCCGACCAGGATGACCGCGATGGATCCCCAGCGGACGTACTGATTGAGTTTCGCAAGGGTGTTCTCGGCTGGCATGAAGTGATCTCATTGGCTGACGTTGCGAAGGGGATCTCATACTGGAAACAGGTGAGACGATGGACGGCACCGTGAACGTCGGTGCAATTTTAGCAACGTGACCAGTTTGGAGGTTTGCGTTCCTGATCATGATGCTTTGGCAGACTGCAATCAGCATTGCATTGTCAGTCGTCGTTCGTTCTGACCAGCGTGAGACGTGCAGCTTGGCGATTGGTCCGATGGCGGTGATGCCGTCGTTTCAGCGGCAAGGCGTTGCTTCGCAACTTGTTCGCGTGATCATTGAGCGAGCGGAAGCGGCTGGAGAGTCTTTTCTGGCGGTGGCTGGGCACCCGGAGTTTTACACTCGGTTTGGCTTTCAACCGAGTTTGGATTTTGGCGTTCAACACTGTTTTGAAGGAATGCCTGACGACGTGTTCTTCTTGCAGAGTCTACAGAAAACGTTTCCAGGTCACTTCGCGAATGGTCGGCTCGTTTACTCCAGCGTGTTTGGTCGGCAAGACCGATTCGCTTGATCGCAAACAGGCATTTGTCTTGGTCGTAACGGCGAACCATTGTCTAGCATTCGTGTCCCATTGATAGACGTCTCATGGTTTGGCCGCTGTGGACCAAGTTGAATGATACGAACCTCGTTCTTTTGAGAGGGACCCAAGATGGCGATGGTGGTGACAGAACCGTGCATCGGCTGCAAAGACAAAGCTTGCTTGGCCGTGTGCCCGGCGGAGTGCTTTCACGAAGACGAGCGGATGGTTTACATCAATCCCGACGACTGCGTTGATTGCGAAGCATGCATTCCCGAATGCCCCACCGAAGCCATCTTTGGCGAGGACGACGTACCGGAGCAATGGAATGACTACATTGCCTTGAACGCAATCAAGGTGAATGAGTGCCCGCCGGCCGATGGGTAGTTCGCGTTAGTGGATCAGTATGGCGGCGCGAGTCGGCGAAAGCCGTGGAAGAGAACGATGGCAAGGAACGCGAGATTGCGAAGGACGACTCCGATTGGATTGATCCGAGGTGCCTTGTTAGATGTTGTTACGAGTGCCTGCGGCAGCAAAGTGTCAGCGAGTTCTTGAGCGAGTTGTTCGATCCACGTGAAGCTACGCGGCCAGTCTCGGATACCGTCTAGCCATTCCTGTGGAATGCCATCGCGTCCCACTCCGGCACCGACGATTCCGCCAACAATCGCGGCGGTGGTGTCAGCATCGCCGCCGCAGTTGATGATCGAGGTGACCGATTGTCGGTAGTCGTTTGGGCTGCAGAGCCAAGCGTGAATGGCGACCGGAACCGTGTGAAGGGTGTAGCCGGTCACGCCTCGCGAAAGTCCCTGTGAATCGGCAAAGTCTCGCGTTGACTCTCCTGACCCAACGCTGGCGATCGCGGCTCGTATTCGATTCAGTAACTCTGATTGCTCGTCGTTGATCGCCCTAGCGACGTCGTTGAACCAGAGATTGGCATCGATCGTGGAAGAGGTTCGAGCATGCCGGGCGGCAAGTGCGACCGCGATCGCACCCTGTTCGGCTTTTGGATCGGAATGAGTCAGTCGCGATGAAGCACGAACGAAGTCCAGCATCAACGGAAGATTGTCGATCGCCGCACCAAAGATGGGTGCGCGCATCGCCGGGCCGTTGCCAGCGGAAAACACGCCTGCGGTTTGTGGTTTCGCACCCAACCAAAGTTTGATGCCGGATCGAGCGGTTGCTTTGCCGACTCCCGCGGGAAATCCCAAGATCCACCATCGCAAACGCCATGCGAAGGTTTTTGTAAATTGATCGACGTCGGATGGAGATTCCATCAATGATTGAGCCACCATGCAGGTGTGCTCCGTGTCATCGGAAATCATCCCGTGGCCAAAGAAAAAGCGATGCCTTGTTGGCTGGCCGAGAAGCCGTGCGGCTCGATCGGGAGGCAAGCCTTCGTAAGGTAGTCCAAGAGCGTCACCGACGGCAGTGCCCAGCATGCAGCCGACAATGGATTCGCGGTTCAAGAAAGCTGCTCCTGGATGAAACGGTGTGTTCCGGTCAGTCGAGTTTGAAAATCAAACAGCGGATCACGTTGGGAAAGTGAGGTAGGCCGGTGGAACTGAATCGACCAACCAGACTTCATTCTCAGAGAGATAGAAAGCGTGGCCTGCTTGCTGCATTCGCTGTGCGGCGATGAGAAGGAGTCTGGGTTTGCCACGTCGGGAACCAACATTGGTTGCCGTGGCTTGGTCGGCGGAAAGGTGAACGTGGTTTCGAGATCGCTTTTGCAATCCTTGTTCACGGATGCGTGGAAGGAATGCATCCACCGTTCCGTGGTATAGCGTCTCGGGTGGACTTGCGGCGGTCAGGTTCAGGTTCACTCCAGAAACAGAATGTCCTTGGCTGGCGCGGATGCGAAGACCGTCGTCGCTCAGGACAAAACGTTTTTTATCGTTGGTCGCGACCACTTCGTGAATCAAATCCAACGTCAGCTTCTTGCCGCGCGTGTTTGCATTTTCAATCAGTCCATCAATTTCGAGCCAGCCTTGCTCGTCCAGCGACATGCCGATGACATCGGGTTGGTGTCGGAGGACGAGACTCAGGAATTTGCTCGTCGACACAAGTCGTTTGTCTGCTTTCATCGCGATGATTCTATTGGAAGACAGGGTTGATGTTACGAAGTGGTACGTCGCGTCAAATCAACGTTGTCGTAGAGGTGCATTCCTTCGGTGCGCGATGACATCAACGGTTGAGCAACGATGCCACCAAAGCGGGCTTCGGTCACGTACACCGGGCGGTGATGGATCAGACATACCACGGAGCCGCATACCCTGGACGCGGTGTCAGGCTCGTCCACGTAGCCAAAGCAAAAACCGCCTGAAAAGCTCACGTTTCCAAAGTTCAATCGGCGGCCATCACCGTCTTCCGCCAGAGCCACGCACTCCTTGCAGATATACCAGGGATAGCGAAGGAACACGCGTTGCTTGCTGCCACAAACTGGGCAGTGGTGGTCGGGCAGTTCGCTCTTGGATGATTGCTGGGCCATGGCCAATTCAGGTTTCAGATTGCTGTTTCGAAAGTGTCAGGTTCAGAGGCACGAATGATTGCAGAATCGGTCGCGGAAATGTGGGGAAACCCCAAATACATTGACCGTCGGTGAAGCGTCTTGTGGCTTGAAAAACGGGAGTTTCCGGGCACGTGGGCCCAGGTCTCGCGATGGATTTGTTGCTGAAGCCATCGTTGTTGGGAAAATCTCAAGATTGAATGGTTGACACCTCGTGATGTGACGATATGTTTGAGTAAGTAAGAAACAGGGGAGAACAAAGTTGAACAGTAAATCAAAACCCAGGAACGAGCTTCCGTCAAAACCGCCCGGCACGGTGAGTGACTTTGCACAAGCCGCGGAATGTTTGAAGGTCCTCGCTCATCCGGTTCGTTTGCGAATCGTTCAGATGTTGTTGCACGGTCGATACACGGTTGGCGAACTGGCTTCGGATTGCGAGATCCAGAACAACGTTGGCTCGGACCATTTGCGGTTGTTGCAGCGTTGTGGCTTTCTGACCAGCGAGCGAGACGGACGCAAAGTGTATTATCAAGTCGCTGAGTCTCATTTGGAGCAACTGATGGCCTGCATCGAAGGACGTTTCCAGGCGTCTTAGAAGCAATACAAATTGACGGGACGAATGGTCGTCCTTTTTTTAACTTGACATATCGTCGCATCTCGAGGTTTCGATCTTTTTGTGGTGCGATCCTACAACGGAGTCTTCTCATGCAGTCAATCACAGTTCAAGAACTCGCCCAAAAGCAGAACAGCACCAGCGTCGATTTGGTCGATGTTCGGATGCCAACGGAGTATCGCGAAGTGCATGCCTCCGGGGCGGTCAGTGTTCCTCTGGATTCATTGGATCCAAAGGCGGTGGCGCAGAGCATGCAAAGCGGAAGCGGCGAGCCGATCTATGTCATTTGCAAGAGTGGAAATCGATCGAGCAAAGCCGTGCAGAAGTTCATGCAGGCGGGCGTGCAGAATGTTGTGAACGTGGATGGTGGGACCAACGCATGGGTGTCCGCTGGGTTGCCGGTCGTCCGAGGTCAGAAGGCAATGTCACTCGAACGTCAGGTTCGGATCTTGGCGGGGTTTCTGGCGTTGCTGGGTGCGGTCCTGGGCTTCTTCGTTCATCCCTACTTTATCGGGCTGTCTGCCTTCATCGGTGCCGGTTTAATGTTTGCCGGAATCACTGATACGTGCGGGATGGGCATGATGCTTTCCAAGATGCCCTGGAATCGATGCGGAGATTCAGGGTCATGTTCGGTCTAGCAATCTTGTTCGGCTGCGTCGTCGGTTTTGCTCTCGGGCTTACCGGCGGGGGCGGCGGGGTTTTTGCGGTGCCCTTGTTGGTCTATGGCATGTCGATCGCGCCACGTGAAGCCGTTGGGATCTCATTGGCATCGGTTGGTGGTACCGCGCTGTTTGGTGCGGTCCCAAGATTGATTCATGGCGAAGTGGAATTGCGGACCGGGTTGTTATTCGCGGTTGCTGGAATGGTGGGTGCCCCGATCGGATCGTATTTGTCGTCGTTGGTGCCGGAGACGGCGTTGTTGTTGATGTTCGCGGTGTTGATGCTTGTTGTTGCGTACCGAATGTGGGCCAAAACAAAAGATCCAAGCATTGCCAGCGGCGTGTGCAACAGCGAAACCAGCACGGGACGCGACCGCAGTGCCTGTCAGCGTGACGAAGATGGCACACTTCGTTTGACATCGAGGTGTGCACGGTTGCTCGTTCTGGTGGGACTGATGACGGGAGTGCTTTCAGGTTTGTTTGGTGTCGGTGGAGGGTTTGTCATCGTGCCCGCATTGGTCTTGTTCAGCGGCATGGCGATTCACCGAGCGGTCGGGACGTCGTTGTTTGTCATTGTCTTGGTCAGCGTCTCTGGAGTCGCTTCTCATCTGCTCAGTGGTAATGAACTTTCCATCTCAACTGCGTTGTTGTTCACGACGGGCGGATTCGTGGGGATGTGGTTGGGCGGGATCGTTGCGAAACGTTTGGAAGGTCCCACGCTTCAGAAAGTTTTCTCAATCGCGGTTGTGTTGGTCGCGACGTTCGTTCTTGTTAAATCCACGGTTTTGTAGCTCACAGTCACTTTCGAGAGGAGACAATCATGTTGCTCAAGTATTTCTATGATGACAAACTCGCTCACGCGTCCTATCTGGTCGGATGCCAGCGTGCCCGCGAAGCCATCGTGATCGATCCAGGTCGCGACATCGCCGGCTATTTGGCGTTAGCGGAGCGGGAAGGTCTCAAAATCACGGCTGTCGCGGAGACACATATTCATGCGGATTATGTATCCGGTGCTCGGGAGCTTGCTGATCGCCTGGGGGCCAAACTGTACGTCTCCGATGAAGGACCCGCGGAGTGGAAGTATCTGTACCTCGACGGATACGCCAATCAATTGCTTCACGATGGCGATTCGTTTTCGATTGGTAAGATCAAGTTCGACGTGATGCACACGCCTGGTCACACCCCTGAGAGTTTGTCGTTTGTTTTGACTGACCAAGGCGGTGGAGCCACCAGTCCGATGGGGATTTTTACAGGCGACTTCGTCTTCGTTGGTTCCATCGGTCGCCCCGATTTGCTGGAAGAGGCAGCCGGGATTGCCGGAACATCCGAGCCAGGAGCAAGGGATCTGTTTGCATCGATGAAGCGGTTTCGAGCCTTGCCGGATCACCTGCAAGTTTGGCCAGCTCACGGAGCAGGCAGTGCCTGTGGGAAAGGACTGGGGGCGATTCCCTCGTCGACGGTTGGTTACGAGAAACTCAATAATCCCGCACTGCAATACAACGACGAGGAATCCTTCGTTCGTTACATCCTCGCCGATCAACCGGAGGCACCGAAGTACTTTGCGGTTATGAAACGCGTCAACAAAGAAGGCCCTCGAGTGTTGGGTGAAGGGCACCATCATCAGATGCTCGAGCTAGCAGAACTACATGGTGCTTTGAAATCAGGGACCGTCGTCGATTTAGCACCCTCTTCCGAATTTGCGAAAGGGCATGTGCCGGGGGCGATCAACATTCCGATTGGGATGCTAGCGACTTGGGCGGGTTGGTTGGTCGACTATGACAAACCGACGTACTTGATCTGCAAGCCAGAACAGCTGGAAGAAGCCGCTCGCGTGCTTCACAAAATTGGTGTCGAAGAGATCGTCGGTGCTTTTGATGCGGATCGCGTGCGGTCGTCAGGTCAAGCTAATGAGGTCTACTCGACGGCCAAACCGGCCGAGTTGCTGCCTCGCATCGAATCGGGCCAAGTGACGCTGGTTGATGTTCGATCGAACGAAGAGTGGAACGAGGGGCACATTCAAAATGCCAGCCACCACTTCCTTGGTCGCTTGCCAAGTCGTTTGAGTGAACTGCCCAAGGACAAAACGGTCGTCGTCCATTGCTTGAGCGGTGCCCGATCATCGATTGCGGCCAGCGTTCTTCAAGCGAATGGCGTGAAAGACGTCATCAACATGGAGGGCGGCTACAAGGCTTGGGTACAAGCGGATTTGCCGAAGCAGAAAGAGACGGTGGCTCTGTCGAGCTGAGTAGATCGACCATCAGCGATGAACCCCGGTTGGTTGATGAGAAGGCCATTTGGTCATATGACATCCGTGGCCGACGCGATCGGCACGGCAATACGATTCACATTTTTTGAGACATCAGGAGTCAAACGATGAGTAAAACGCAAACGATTGAGAACTTGCAAAAAGCGTTGGCCATGGAATTGACGGCAACGCACCAATACCAGTTGCACGCTTGCGTGCTGGACGATTGGGGCATGGGCCTGTTGGCTTCCAAAATGCGTGAAGAATTGCACGAGGAATTGGGGCACTCGGAAGACTTCTTGAACCGAATCTTGTTCTTGAAAGGAAATCCCAACTTGACGATGCAGAAAACGCCTGTTCAGGCAAGGACTCTCAAAGAGATGTTCGAATCTGACTTGGCGGATGAGCAAGAAGCCATCGACTTCTACACCACCGCATCGATTCAAGCGAGCGAAGACCGAGACATCGGGACTCGCCAGTTGTTCGAACGCATTGCCGTGGATGAAGAAGGTCACGCCGGTTGGTTGGAGCTGCAATTGGACTTGCTGGAACGAATGGGCGAACCCGCCTACATCGCGAAGCACATGCCCGCGAATTCAGACGAATAGGCTGCTGTTGGCTTTTGACTGAGATGTTTTTTCCGGCACGAACTTTGAAATAGGAACGATTCAATGAACCGAATGATTGGCTTGATGACGTTTGGGTGTTTGTCGTTCCTAGTGGGCCTGCCAGGGTTCGCGCAAGAGAATTCCAGGGATGCTCAGTCAGAAGTCCAGCGAGGGTCAGGATTTGGCCGTGGGCCGCGAGCCGGACGTGGACCAGAAGGTGGTCGGGGCTTTGGTCGAGGCCGTGGGATGAGGAACGGCCAGCGACATGGGGTGGAAGACAATGGAGCGGGAGGAAACGGACCGACGGCCGAACAGGTTGTCCATGATGACCGGCACGATGCTGATCATGAAGTGTTTCAGTTCCTGCTTCAAAACCATGAAGCGATTCGGCGAACGGTCAAAGAGTTGCCTGCCGGCGTCGAAACGGTGACCGAATCGGATGATCCGAAGATTGCTGAGGCGATTCAGGAGCACGTCGAGTGGATGGAATATCGGATCGAAGAGACCAATCCGATTCGCATGCGAGATCCGTTGTTTGTGGAGATCTTTCGTCACACTGACAAGATCAAAATGGTTCACGAGAACACCGACAAAGGTGTTCGTGTGACAGAAACCTCCGACGACGCCTACGTGGTGAAGTTGATTCAAGCTCACGCGAAAGCTGTTTCTGGTTTTGTCGAGCGGGGATTCGCCGAAGCCATGAAGAATCATCCGGTCCCCGAGAAGTCCAGCGACGCAGCGGGTGATGAAAAGCAGACGTTTGAAGCAACCACACCGGTGATCGACGGTGTTGGAAAGGTCGTGAGACTGCCCCACGCGGTTCAACAACCGAAGGTTGGGGCGAAGTTGTTGGTGGATTTAACCAGCAGTGCCGAGCCCGGCAAACTCAATCCCGGGCTGGAGAAAGTTGCGAAGTATCTGAACATCTACGCGGGTGCGGGTGAACTTCCGACGGAAGTTCAAATTGCGGTGGTCCTCCATGGTGGAGCGACGTTGGCTGTACTGAACTCCGACGCCTACGCGGCGAAGTTTGGCACAGAGACCAACCCGAACCTGGAACTGATGCATCAATTGCACGAGGCCGGAGTGGATTTGTATGTGTGTGGCCAATCGTTGATTGCATCGGGAGCAAAACCGGATGAAGTGGTCGTGTTTGTCGACACGGCGGTTTCAGCTTTGACTGCCGTCGTCAACTTGCAGTCGGATGGCTTCGCCTACGTTCCCGTCAGCCGATGAGGGACGTGGTGTTTGACAGGTTTAGCGTTTAGGACGCTTCAATTCGTTTGCGTCGTGGGACTCGTTTTGATTTCGATGGGCTCGTGAGAAATCTGAACTTCGTCAATCCAGACTTCCGCCGCATGATCGGTTGCGGTGATTCCAACTTCCAAGGCATTGAGCAAGGAGTCCGATGCGGGCAAAGTTGCAATCTCTTCGTCGATCAAAAGTTGATCGTTCTGCCAGATTTGCACTTGTCCATTTTTATGATCCAAAACGAGGTGCACTGTTAAGAAGAACCACTCACCGATTGGTACTTCCACCTTGGACTGACGCAGCTTGGGTTTCCAACCTGATTTGAGTTCATAGCCAAGATACTTTTGATCCCAAATCGTGATCCTTGGACCGGGGCTGTTGTACCGTCCACGTTCTTGGAAGTCGGCGATCGTGAATGGGACACCGGATTGAAGTTTGTATCTGCCTCGGAACCAAAGGTCGTCGCCTTCAACGAACCAAAGTCGATTGTTTTCCAACATGGACTTCGATGTCACCATCGATTCGGTTGGCGCGACCGCTGTGAATTTTGCGATCCCGTTCGCTGACTCGATCCGGTTGTCCAAGAAATCGCTTTCGCCCGAAAAGATCTTTCGACGCAGACTGACGTAGGCTTCCAGCGACGGTGAGGCGGGCGAGAGAGTATCGATTGTTGTCCAGCGGTCTTCGCCAAACCAGTTTCGGAACTGAGGCTCCGAGAAGTCGTCGAAAAAGGAACGGTACATTTTGCCCGTTTCTTCTTGGTGTCGGACTAAGACAAAGTTCGAGGTTTGTTCCAGGATTTCGATGTCGGAAACCGTCGTCTTGGATGGCATCTTCGTCCATAAAGCGGCGGCCACAACAACGCAGCAAATCGCAAAACCCAGATAGACCAGTCGGCTCATGAAATTGCTTTCGGTGCAAAGGAGGATGCTGCCTCGTCATCTCGTTGTTCGTGCAAGCCCGAAATTGTCGACGGTGGGCGAGCCAATGGCGTGGAGCGAATTGACCAGCTCAAATTTGCCAATTGCTGGACATCGGACTTTTCGTTCATTTTGGGTTGGACTAAAATCAATCGCTATGTTTGCCAGTTTACCACACCCGAAATTTCAAAGCCGCTTGACCGCGCGTGTTTGTTTGGTGTGGTTGGGATGCTTGATGTTGCTTCCGTTGCCGGTGCCGATGATGCACCGCCATGATTGCATCGAAGCTCCTCAGGCTTTGGAAAACCACTTGGGCCAGTTGCATTCCGAGTCGCAACTTCAGTGTCTCGAGCCGGACGAAGCCCATTGGCATTTGGTGCTTCCTTCACATCGTTGCGATGACGATGGAACCCACGATGGTTTACCGATTCCGCCCCGGGACTATGTCGGTTCGGCTGGTGAGTCGGGGGTAAGTTTGGTTTCGGTGGTGGAGCAATTGACCAGCCTTTCGTGGTTGCTGGTCTCCATTGATCATGAATCGACGTTGGCGTCGACGCGGTCAGTTTGCGACCCAAGGATCCCGATTGCATCCGCGTCATGGCAGCGCGACCGTTGCACGCTTTCTTGCGTGATGCGTTGTTGATTTTGGTTCTCGTTTGATTGTTTGCTCACGATCCTTGTTGTTCGTGAGCAACCCGAGAACCTTTCTATATCAACATCAACATGAAATCAAAATATTGGTTGAGCGCGCTCGTTGCGCTACTCGTCGTGGTCGCCGCTGCCTGGAATTTAAAGAACCGCGAATTGGGAACAATTCAGGTCGATGCTTCCGCAAGTGACGAAGCTGACCGCGAGGCGTCGCCGACGAGTAACTTCGACGACGCACAACGAATTCGTCTGAGCGATCGAAAGATCGACGTCGCTGGAATTCGTTGGGAAGAAGTTCAGCGTGGGACGCTCGTCGTCACACGGACTTTGCCGGCTCGATTCGCTTACGACGACACGCGTCACGTTTCATTGCGGACGCCAACAGATGGTGTGTTGGAATCCATCTTGGTCAAACCTGGAGATTCGGTTGATCGTGGGCAACCCGTCGCGGTGCTTCGCAGTCCGTCCATCGGAACGGCTCGAAACCAAATTTTGAGCGAGAAGGCAAAGTTGGACCTCGCCCAAGAAACCTATCGCTGGGAAGCCGACATCCATGCTGGCGTCTCGGATCTGGCCAAACGGATTCGCGCCGGGGAAGCGATTGATGCGATCAAGCAATCATTGAAAGACAAAACGATCGGCGAATTTGGCGGTCAATTGCTGACGATGTACAGCAAATCAAACCTTGCCAACCAGCTTTCGCGTTCGGTTGGTAATCTTGGTGACAGCGGTGCGATCAGTGGTCGAGTCGTTCAGGAACGGCAAAGTGATCGGCAGCAAAGCGAAGCGGCGCTTGAGGCGGCCATCGAACAATCGCTGTTCCAAACTCGCCAATCGATGATTCAAGCCGAAGCCAAACGGAACGAAGCGGAACGTCGACTGCGGATCGCGAAACAAACGCTTGGCACCTTGCTGGGGACACTGGCGGATTCGATGGGTGGGTTGGATGTTTCGCCCAACGAAACCGATGTATCTCGGCTAACACTTCAGTCTCCACTGGATGGCACCGTCGAAAGCAAGACGTTCTCGGCTTCGGAGCGAGTAACGGCCCAGGACGAGTTGTTCGTGATAGCCGACACATCGAGCTTGTGGGTCGAAGCGGACATTCGCGGACGCGATTGGGAGTCCATTCATGTCAGCGAAGGGGACGTTGTGATGGTGAGCACTCCCGCCATGAACATGCCTCCGCAGCCCGCCACGGTTTACACCATCGGTCGACAAGTGGATCCGGCGTCGGGGGCGATTCCTTTGATCGCAAAGATCGACAACTCCAAGGGCAACTTTCGACCGGGCTTGTTCGCTCGCATGGCTGTGCCAATGGAAACGCTGCACGATGTGATTCTTGTTGCTGAGACCGCCGTGGTGGATCTGGATGGGCAGACGAGTGTGTTTGTTGTCAGTGAAGACGGTTTTGAATCGGTCTCCGTCGAGGCTGGTTCGCAGAGCGGCGGCATGGTCGAAATCCGAAAAGGTTTGACGGAGGGGCAGTCGGTCGTTGTCTCCGGTGCATTTGCTCTCAAGAGCGAACTGCTGCTGGAAGGAGAGGAGTGATCATGCTTCAGCGACTGATTGAGTTTTCGCTCCAGAATCGTTTCTTGGTCATCATCGGCACTCTGTTGATGGCAGGTTTGGGGATCCGCAGCGCATTGTTGCTTCCGATTGACGCGGTTCCCGATTTGACCAACACGCAAGTCACTGTCATCACGTCGGCCGGGTCATTGCCGCCGGTCGAGGTCGAACGGCAAGTGACCTATCCAATTGAATGGTCGATGGGCGGACTGCCTGACGTCGACGAAGTTCGCAGCGTTTCTAAATTTGGATTGTCGGTCATCACGATCGTTTTCAATGAAGGAACCGATGTGTACTTCGCCAACCAACAAGTTGGTTCGAGGTTGTCGGCAGCCGCGGCGAGTTTGCCGGAAGGCTACGGCCCGCCTGAAGTTGGACCAATGACCACCGCGCTGGGAGAGATCCTGCAGTTTGAAGTTCGTAGCGAACTAAAAACGCCGATGGAGCTGCGGACGTTGCTCGATTGGGAAATCGCACCGAAGTTGAAGGAAGTCAGCGGTGTGACCGAGATCAATGTGATGGGAGGTTTCTACAAAACGTTCGAGGTGCGGCCTGACCCAGATGGCTTGATGGATCAAGGTTTGACTCTGGAGGAACTTTATTCGCGAATCGAAGCGGCCAATGCGAACGCCGGTGGTGGCTATGTCATTCACCATGACGAGCAGCGATTCATTCGCGGGCAGGCATTGCTCACCAGCGTGGATGATCTGAAGAGCATCGTTTTACGGCGGGGAGAGAACGGGTCGCCGTTGCTGTTGTCTGACGTCGCCGACGTCATCATCGAACCAATGTCGCGCCAGGGGGCGGTCAGTCGAGACGGCAGGGGCGAAGCGGTGACGGGAATGGTGATGATGCGCATCGGCGAGAATTCTCGCGAAGTCGTTGGACGCATCAAAGAACGGATTGCAGAGGTGCAGGCGACGCTTCCCGACGATGTGACCTTGGACGTGATTTATGACCGGGAAGATTTGATCAATCGGACGCTTCACACTGTGATGAAGAACCTGCTCGAAGGCGGGGCGTTGGTTGCGATCGTTTTGCTGATCACGTTGGGCAGTCTTCGAGCTGGAATCATCGTTGCGTTGGCCATTCCGCTGTCGATGTTGTTTGCGTCCAACATGATGTTGGCTATGGGGATCTCCGCGAGTTTGATGAGTTTGGGTGCGATCGACTTTGGATTGATCGTGGATTCCTCCGTCATTATGGTCGAAAACTGTGTTCGACGACTATCGCAAAGAGAATCGGGTGATGAGGAGGCCTCCGGCGAAGCGGAGGCTGGCAGCCCGCCGAGACATTCGCAATTGATAGGAAAAGCCACGACGCGATTGGCGACGATCCGAGATGCCTGCATGGAAGTTCGCGGGCCAACAATGTTTGGTGAACTGATCATCGCGGTGGTCTATGTCCCCGTGCTGTTGCTCGAAGGAACCGAAGGGAAAATGTTTCGTCCGATGGCGATGACTGTCCTCTTGGCTCTTTTCGGCTCCTTCATTTTGTCGATGACGTTGATGCCTGCGCTCGCGTCGTTGGCACTTCCAAAGAATCCGCATGATCACGATCTGTGGCCGATTCGGATGTTGAAGAAGGTCTACTTGCCTTTGGTCGGTCGTGCGATCGAGTCGCCCGCAGTCACCGCATTGGTCGCCGCATGTGTTTTTGCGATCAGCATTCCCGTGGCTCTGAATCTGGGTGCCGAGTTCATGCCGCGACTCAACGAAGGCGATCTGTTGGTCGAAGCGGTCCGGTTGCCCAGTGCATCATTGGAAGGTGCCGAGATCATGGCACGGCGAGTCGAAACAGAATTGTTGAAGTTGCCGGAAGTCAAAACGGTGTTCACAAAAACCGGCCGACCTGAAATAGCCAATGATGTCATGGGGGTTCACCAAAGCGATGTGTGGGTGATGTTGAATCCGCCGGATACATGGCCGACGGCTAAATCGCGGGAAGAGCTGATCACGGAGATGGAAGCGATGCTTTCCGAGAGCGTTCCTGGCGTCGCCTTTGGATTCACGCAGCCCATCGAGATGCGTGTTGACGAGTTGGTTGCGGGAGTGAAGGCGGATGTGGCGGTGCTTTTGTATGGAGACGACCTGGAGACTCTTTCAACGAAAGCCAAGCAAATCGAACGTGCGCTTCGCAGTGTCCCAGGATCAGCCGATGTGAAGGCCGATATTCAATCGACACTCGCGACGTTGACGATCGAACCTGACAGAGAAGCGTTGGCCAGGTATGGTATCGACGCTCAGCAAGTCATGGATGTGGTGGATGCATTGGGCGGCCGTCCGGTGGGCGAAGTGATCGACGGCCGAGCGAGATTCCCGATCCAGGTGCGTCTTCCGGAAAATTGGCGGAGCGATGTTGAGTTGCTCAAACAGTTGCCCGTTGCTTTGGCGGGAGGAAAGCCGGTGCCGATGTATGAGGTTGCCAGCATTCAGTTGGAACAAACGCCACCAACGGTGGAGCACGAAGACGGCCGCCGACGTACGTTTGTTTCAGCGAACGTGCGGGGACGCGATGTCGCTTCGTTTGTTACCGAAGCACAGTCCATCGTGGCTCGCGATGTGACTTTGCCGACAGGATACGAACTGCGGTGGGGAGGTGATTTTGAGAACCTTCAATCCGCCAGTCGTCGTTTGGCCATCATCACACCAATCATCTTGATTGTGATCTTCTTATTGCTCTTCACGTCCTTCAATTCCGCTTCGTTGGCCTCGCTAATCTTTTTGTGTGTGCCCATCGCCGCCAGTGGTGGCGTGTTCGCGTTGATGCTTCGTGACATGCCATTCAGCATTGCAGCAGGAGTGGGGTTCATCGCACTGTTTGGTGTGGCGGTCTTGAACGGATTGGTATGGGTGAGTGATGCCGAGCATCACCGCGTCGCTGGCACGGGAGCTCGGGAAGCAGCGCGAAGGGCAGCCGACGATCGATTGCGTCCGGTGCTGATGACCGCGATGGTTGCCAGTTTGGGATTCCTGCCGATGGCACTGTCCACCAGCGACGGTGCGGAACTGCAACGCCCACTCGCTACGGTCGTCATTGGTGGCCTGATCACCAGCACACTGCTAACTTGCGTCGTCATCCCCGCGATTTACCCCTGGTTTTCATCGGGACCGCCGCCGGCGTCGATTGATGATTGATCTTTCGATCGATTTTCCGTTTTCCTGTGTGACAAATCTCGAAACGCTGTGTTTGGCTGGTAGGAGAAACGAATGTCGCAAGGTCCGGAAACACGAGCGTCGCTGATTGGCAAGCTGAATGAGCCGACTTCGGAAGAGGTTTGGACTGAGTTTGTCACGATCTATCGGCCGCTGGTGGTTCGGGTCGCCTTGGCGAAAGGGTTGCAGCACGCGGATGCGGAAGATTTGACGCAAGACGTTTTCGCGGTGGTGCGACGGTCGCTGACAAAGTTTGAATCGCGTGGCAGCGGTTCGTTTCGTGCTTGGTTGTTCCAAATCACTCGCAACTTGGTCGTCAATCATTTGACGCGTTCCAAGGGACCGGTCGGATCGGGTGACAGTCACGTTCAACAGTGGTTGATGCAGCAACCCGAACGAGAGAACGAAACGGCCACCCTGTTCGACCACGAACTGCGTCGTCAGCAATTCCAACTCGCCGCCGATCGTGTGCAACCGCATGTGGAACCCGCGACGTGGCAATCCTTTTGGATGACGGCCGTCGAGGGCAAATCCATCTCCTGTGTCGCGGAATCGCTCGGGAAGTCCGAGGGATCCGTGCGAATGGCAAAGTGCCGCGTGTTGGCTCGTTTGCAACAAGAAGCTCAAGCAATTTCTGGTCAGTGGGAGACGGAAGCATGATCGCACGCATTCGAGATGAGAAGCACGACGGTGGACTTCACTACGATCGAGAAACGCTCAACGACTACCTGCACGATCGCTTGGACGCGGACACGCAAGAAGTCACCCAGCACATCGAGGTGTGCGAGCAATGTCAGGCTCACGTGGAACGTTTGGTCACCGATGACGTGACGTGGGAGGAAGTCGGCGAGTTGCTTCGGGAGCCGATCGCGAACGGCGGCGAACACCGCTCGGACGACTTTGCATTCGAATCCGAAGCCAAGGATCGCTCGAGTTGGATCCAGTTCCTTCAGCCTTCCGAAGCCCCCGGATCCATCGGCCGTTTTGCACGCTATGAGATTCATCAAATCCTTGGCCGCGGCGGGATGGGAATCGTGATGGAAGCGACGGACACGTCACTCGGCCGTCGCTGCGCAGTGAAGGTTCTCGCACCTGAATTGGCCACGTCCGCCGCCGCCCGCAAACGTTTTTCGCGAGAAGCCAAAAGTGCCGCGGCGGTGGTTCATCCGCATGTGGTTCCAATTCAAACGGTCGACGAACACGAGGGACTGCCCTACTTGGTCATGCCGGTTGTGGATGGCCCGAGCCTGCAACAGCGAGTCGAGCGAGACGGGCCTTTGTCCTTGATCGAAACGGTCCGCATCGCGTCGCAGATCGCCGATGGCTTGGCCGCTGCACACGAGCAAGGTTTGGTGCATCGCGATATCAAACCCGCCAACGTGCTGCTCGAAAACGGCGTCGAGCGAGTCCAGATCACGGACTTCGGTTTGGCTCTAGCGGTGGACGACGCCAGCATGACTCGCAGTGGCGTGATCGCGGGAACGCCGCAGTACATGTCTCCCGAACAAGCCCACGGGAATTCGATCGATCATCGCAGCGATCTGTTCTCGCTGGGCAGTGTGATCCACTTCATATTGTCCGGTCGCAGCCCGTTCCGAGCGGAAACGACGATGGGAGTTCTCAACCGGATTGGCAATGACCAACCAAGATCGCTTCGACAGATCAACCCGGATGTTCCCGAGTGGCTTGATGCGATTGTGGCGAGATTGCTGAGCAAAGATCCCGACCTTCGCTACCAAAGTTCTTCGGAAGTCGCTGAGTTGCTGACAGCTTGGCAGGCTCATCTGCTGGATCCGGCCAACGCCAAAGCACCTGAGTCCGCATCGCAAGCGAAACCGCTGGCAAGTCGTTCCGGCATCGGCGGGCGTTTCAATGGCAAGCTGCCTTGGGTTCTTGCCGCCGGGATGTTTGGTTTCTTCGCTTGGGCAGCGACCGTCATCATTCTGCAGACCGACCAGGGAACACTCCGGATCGAAAGCTCCGCAGACGCAAACGTGCCGATTGTGATTCGCAAAGGAGGCGAAGTCGTCGAGGAATTGACGGTGACCAGTGACGGTGCCTCTGTTGAAGTGAAGGCGGGCGAGTACGTGATCGAGATCGCCGGTGAAGCGGACGGGTTCGAGGTGTTGGACCAGTCCGTCGTCATTCGACGTGGCCAGACACAGGTGGCAAGGATCGCTTTGATTGAATCAGAAGCACCCGATCCCGTCGGCAAACGTGAATGGCGAATCGAACGCGGTGAGAAACCGCCCAAGATTTCTCCGTTCACTCGCATGGATTTTTTAGGTGGAAGGATCTTCGTGCGGTTCGAGTCCAATCGGTACGAGTTGTTGGCTGTGGACTACTTCCCGATAGGAGAAGTCATGCGGATAGCTCAGATGCATCATGGTCGCAAATGGAAGAAACGATTGAGTGAGGATTTGGTCGAGGTGCTCTGGGGGATCAACCATTTTCCTGGAAACACAGTGCATCTTCTCCTGAAGGATCCCAAGACAGGTGAGGTCCGGAAAATCGGAGATGCGGAAATGACCGAGGCAAATCGAAACGAACTGTATCAGGACAATGAGCACAATCAGATGGAGGATGAAAGCATTGCTTTGGATGTATTTACGGGAATGGATTCCTATGGGAATCGGTGCCCAGAGTACTGGTTTGTTCAGCCCTATGGACACCGCGTGACGCTTGATGATTCCCTTAAACACTCGGGTGAGTTTAGTGCGTTGCTAGAACGCACGACTGAATTTCGGTTGCCGCGATTTGGAACCTTGATTCAAACGGTTAATGCCTATGTTTATCGAGGACATAGAATTCGTTTTAGCGGTTTCTTAAGGACCAGAGAAGTTGAAAAGGCGGGTTTGTGGTTGCGAATTGACTCTGGTGACGGTGAAATGGTTTTGCTCGACAATGTGCAGTCCCACGGATAGCCGGAGCAAACGAATGGCAAGAGCTAGAGATTGTTTTGGATGTTCCCGAGGATGCAACCGTGCTGACATATGGTGCGATTCTTTTTGAAATAGGTCAGTTGTGGGTGGATGATTTGTCCCTGACCCTCGTCGGATCGGATCGTCATCCGACTCAGCATCCGTTGGAGGCGCCGACCCAGAGAGTTCAGCCAAATCGAGGACAGTTGCTAGGTCGAATGCACCCCAATCCGGCCAATTTGAATTTCGAACTCTTGCATTCGTCAACTCAACCCAATGGGCGACTTGAGTGAGATCACTTGATACTCACCGAATCAACAAATCGTTCTTCCGCGTCATCTACTCACGAAAGCAACGCCTACCGCGCCGGCCACTTCCATCCGTGCTGGCTCAGCAAGTCGGTTCCTTCGACGATGGTTTCACCCGTTTCTTTGTTCAGACGCACCGGCTCACAGATCTCGTCCCGTTCCAGTTGGGCAACGAGATGTTGATTGTGACTGACGACAATGACTTGGCTTCGCTCGGCGGCACGGCAGATCATGTTTGCCAGCGGTCCGATCAGGTCCGGGTGCAAGCTGGTTTCGGGTTCGTTCAACACCAACAACTCCGGTGGTCGAGGTGAGAACAACGCGGCCAGTAACAGCAAATACCGAAGCGTCCCATCGGACAATTCTCTCGCCGTGAGACCACGCAGCATGCCGGGTTGAGTCAGCACGACTTGCATGCCGCTTTCGCCGGATTGCACGTAAAGTTGCGATCCAGGGAAGGCTTCTTCAATCGCTTGTTCGACGATGTGACTGTCGCCGATTTCACGGATCGTTTGCAGTGCCGCGGCCAAGTTGGATCCATCGTTGGCCATCACCGGAGTGAACGTCTGAGGCGATGGCAATCGAGCGGGCGCGTGCGAGTCACATCGGAACGTGTCGTAGAACCTCCAGCCCCGCAATTGCTCCTTCATCACGATGATCTCGGGAGCAGCGAAAGGATCGGCGTACTCGGTCATCAGGCTTGTCCCGCGAGACAAATGCAAGTCGATGTCTTGCCATTTGCCTTTCCCCGATCGGCATCGCAAGTTCGCTCCTTTGCGATCAACACACAGCGATCTCGCATCCGGCGTCGGCCCCGTCCAAATGCATTCGCGTTTGATCTCCGGATCAGCATCGAACATGGAGTTGGATGGAACGGGGCGACCCAGGTCGATGCAGTAGCTCATCGGATCGGCGGAGAAGGCGAGCTTCAATGCGATTGGTTTTCGACGCAAGGTTCCTTGCACGGGAACCTCACCGCGTTTCATTTCGTTGGGGATCGTTTCTGGGCCAGCCCAAAGCACAGATTCAAACCCACCTTCTTCCGCCAACGATTGGTTCAGGTTGCCATTGGCCGCGGAAGCGATCAAACGCAGCGAACGATACAGATTGGTTTTACCGCTGCCATTTGGACCGGTGACCACCGTCAACTCACCCAGTCGCACGGTCAGCGAGCGAATCGAACGGTAGCCGGCGATTGCAATGCGGTGGATCAAGAGAAAGGCACCGTGGGGATCCAGAGTCGGACGTGTTTCTGGTAGCGATGATAGTCTTCGCCGAACCGAAACTGAAGATCGCGTTCTTCGACGGGACGCACAAAGACGTGCCAGACCACTGCCCCGCACAGGGCGTAAGCAATGACAGGAAGGCTGCCGAGGAACCATCCCACTGCGATGCCCTGAACGATGCCCGCGAGTGCCATCGGGTTGCGAACGTAGCGGTACGGACCAGCGATCACCAAACGAGGTGCGGTGGCCGTGGGCAGAGGCGTGCCATCGCCGCGAATCGCCATCGTGATGCCGCTCCATAGCCCAAGCGACGATGCAACGAGAAACAAGCCACCGGACAATGGTGACTGCAGCGGATGTTGAAACACTTGCCATCCGAGTCGAAGTTGCAGTTCAACGATTCCCATCGGCAGCACCCACAGAAACGTCCCCCAGAAGATCACGGTTTGCCCCAGAGTCAACGCGGTTGCAACAGCGGGGCTCATCGAAGCAACGCGAATCGTGGCGGGAGATTGCGACGTGTTTCCATGGATCGTTGCCATGGACAGCGACAACCCAGCCATGCAAACCATCATCGCCGATGCGATCCAAGCTTCTCCGGTTTGAAGACTGGTCGCGATGCAAACCAAGGTCGGGTACCAAGTGACCGCGGCAAGGACCCAGACCAACGTGGCGGCTGAAGACGCTCGGCGCCACACGCAAATCGCGGCCAAGAGTGAGCCAGCGATGATCAACACGAAGTCCGCCATCCAAAACGAAAGCAGTGCACCGTCGGGCCAAACCTTCGGCTGAAACCAATCGATGCTGGATGGAATAGCGAACAGCAGCACCCACCACGCCAGCGTGCCAAAGGCTTGCACCGCGAGATAGGCCGAGACAATCCGAACGGGAGTGTCGCTGGTCGCGGTCTCGTTGCTTGGCGTTTGCTGCGCGTGGCGGTTGGTCACACTGAGTCCGACTGCTTCGAAAAGACTCCATGATACGACGGAATCACTCAGTCGTCGTCTGCCAGCGGATCAGCAGACACGTTGTCCTTTTCCAAGGCACGTGTCTTTGGCGGTTTCTTCTAGATCGCGATTAGCGGCGCTGGCGATAAACTCGATTTGCCGAGCAGGTGCCACCGGAGCAAGTCGGTGCCGAGTACGTCTGGTATCGGGCGCCTTGCCATGAACTGGCGGGCACGGACGAGACAGGCACACCTTGGGTGGACTGATAACTCGGAGCGTAGCTGGTGTAGCTCGATCTGGTCAGAGTCGAGACGGGTGTCGAGTAGCGGATTGTTGGCTGGGCAATGGGGTGGGGCGAGGCGACGGTTCCGCCGCAGTTGCCGGATGCACAACCTGATCCAACTGCAATCGGTGCCGCTTGAGTCGACGTGTACATGCTGGTCGTGGAATGCACCGGGGGTGCGGAATAAGTCACTTGCGGCGACACCGCTTGAGCGGCTGCACAAGCCGCTCCGCATGAACCGCTTTGTGCGCTGGCATCACTGCTCATGGCAACCACCAATACAGCGGCGAACGCGACTACAGAGTCCTTCCATCCAAATTTCATCTTGGTTTCTCATCGACAAAGGTTCGATTGGGACACAGCTCCATGTCCCGTGATCCAACCTGATGCGGATTCTGGGCTTGTATCCGCCACGAAGTCGTGTGTGATGTCGAAGTTCTTGTGTTTTTCTGGGGCGACAACACTCCTCGATCAGGTGGTCTTCCCACGCACCGGCGGAGCCAGCAAAGCTACCATTCACGAGTGTTTGTCACGTGTGGCCCTGGATCGAGTTGCTTCGAAAATGAAAATGATTTTCTCTGCTTTTGTCTGTAACAAATGCAATGACCAACGTAGGTCGCTGTCACAACAAACCCGCCGTCAGTCGATTTGTCGTATCACTTTGCCTGGATTTCCGACGACGAGAGATCCTGCAGGCACGTCCTTGGTCACCACGCTGCCCGCACCAATCACGCTGCGGTCACCGATCGTGACGCCCGCGCAAATGATCGCTTTGCCGCCGATCCAAACATCGTTTCCGATGGTGACCGGTTTTCCATACTCCTGGGTGCGACGCAGGTGGGATTCAAGGGGATGCGTGGCTGTGTAGATGTGGACGCCGGGGGCAATGAAGACGGAGTCTCCAATTCGCACATCGCAAACGTCCAGGACCACGCAATCAAAGTTGAAGTAGACGTGTTCGCCGAGATGGATGTTGGTTCCATAGTCGCAGCGAAACGGCGGTTCCAACCAAACGGAGTCGCCACCGCTGGCGAACAGTCCTTTCAAAATGCGTCGTCGATTTTCTTCATCACGAGGTGAACTGTGATTGAGTTCGTGACAACGTTCGCGAGCGACCAAGCGTGCTTCCGCCAGTTCCGGATCACTCGCATCATAAAGCTCACCGGCAAGCATCTTTTCCTTCTCGGATCTCAGCGGGGCACCGCTCACTTCAAGTCGCCAATCAGCATCAACGAGGAGGCGTACCATGTTTGGTCTTTGTACTTTTCTGGCTTCGCATCGAAATCCGCTTGATTTCGTTCAAAGAGAATCTCTCGCTTGTCCAGTTGTGTGGGCGTCAATTCAATTTTGACGGTGTGTCGTCCCGGTTCCAATTCCCCGCCAACTTTCAGTGTTGCCATTCGGTGGTAGGTGCAATAACCATCAATTCGATTGCGAGTGAATTCATTCCCGTCGATTTGGACACGCACTTCGCCACCATCCGGGCCAAGGATGTCGAACACTCCCGCGTTGGTACCTTCGAACGTGAACTCCAAGCTGGCACCAGAGCCGTTGGCTTGATAGAGCTCGGACATGTTCCGTTGAAACCGCTTGGCCAACGAATGATCCGAGGGGAGCTTGGTCCAGTCCCCGCTTAACATCTCGGGCTCAATGGCGACCATCTTGGCTTGTTCCCAGTTGTCATCTCGGAGTGGCTTTCCAAGCGAATGCGGCTGTGTGGTTTGGTTTGCATCGATGATCTTCGGCCATGATCGTGCAATCGTTTCGGTGTAGACGCGGTGTCCGGTTTCGACGTGGGGGTGGACTCCATCGGTTGAGAAAACCATCGGCTCGGTGGTCATGTCCGCAGGCATGGGAGCTTTGAAAACCAGCTTGCCAGCGGATTCCAAGCGTGCGACTTCGACGCCAAAGTGGATGGAGGGAATCGAATAGTGATCGGCCAACACTTCCATCGCGCTGGCTGCGCGAGGCATCTTGCCGGACTGCAAGTCGGGTAGCATCTGCTGCGTCAGGGTGTAGACAAAGCAAATGTCAGTGTTCGGATTCGCGGCCCAGGTTTGACGCACGATCCCTTCCATGGATTGATGGATGCGTTCGGGGGCGGTTCCGCCATCGTTGACAGCGAATTCCACAAACAACAAATCCGGATCGTGTTGCAACGCATCACGCTGAAGACGAAACACACCGAGGCCTGACCCGGTGCCACCAATCGCCGCATGAATTTCTTCGATGGTTGCCGCGGGATATTGCTGTTGTAACCACTGGCGTGACTGGATCCGCCAGCCCGGTGCGGCAGTGATGCTGCCGCCGAGATAGGCAACGCGAACGGTTTCGCCTGATTCAACCTTGGCGGTGAAGTGAGGCAGTCCGGCGCGAGGATGGCATTCCACCGCATCTCGAAGTTCAAACTCGCCGTGAGCTTGATGCGAGGTGAGCAAACAAAAGATCAGACAGCAAAGCTTGCTTGAAGGTCGGTGCATGAATGGAGATCGGTGAGAGGGAGGCGTTTGGGGTGGGAGAGATTGATGGCCGTCGCTGGTGCTACAATCCTGCGAGAGTGCGTGAGCTTTGCCGGCGGGAATCGCGATTGTAACTGCGATTGCGAGGTGATTTGAGTTTTTGGTTCGGACCGCAGTTTGGTTTCGATAGGTTGAGGAAGGAAGCTGATTCATGCAGAACGGAACGAGCAACTTGAAAGATCACCTTCCTGGCTATCGACGTCTTTCGCGATTGCCAAAGCAATTCTTGGCGATCAGTCCGTTTGATGGGGATTGCATGCCGTCACGCGTGCGTTTGTTTGATCCGAGATCAGGTCGGCCCACCCAGCCGTTTCCGCACCGCTGGAATTTCGAAGATCCAGTTCGAATTCTCGAAACGTACTTTTGGAATGCTGAAGAAGAACAAGGTCCGGGCCGCCACAATCGGTACCTCGATGTTCCCGGGTTTGCACCTGTGCTGGTGACTCGTGATCCGGGCATGATCCGAGCCATCGCGACAGCGACTGGAGATCGAGAGGGGCAATTCGATCGAGACACGCTTCCCTCGGTCGGCATTGCTCGAGCGACCGGCACCGATACGTTGCTATACGCCAACGGAGCGGAGTGGAAAAAACAGCGGAAAATCGCGGCATGTCCATTCGGCAAAACGACCTTGTTTCAACCGGAACAGTTTTGCGAGTTCGCCGACACCTTTCGAGAAACTGTTCGGGGACGGATCGATGTGCTGCGACAGCATCTAGCGGCCAGTGGTCAAGAGACGGTGGACATTCCGTTGGAACCCGAAGTCAAGGTGGTGATGCTGGAAATGCTCACCAACAACTTTTTCGGTGCCGAAATTAGCTATGAAGAGCTGCGTGAAAAGTATGTTCCTGCTTTGGAGCGTGTGATCGACCATATTGTCTCAGACACGGTGAAGAATCGGCTTGGGGTTCCATGGCGGAAGTTTCCGAGCTTGAGCGATCGGATTGTTCGAGCGAAAGCAGATGATGCCACGTTCGAGGAACTGACACAGCGAATTTTGGCTCCTCGCGGCGAAAAGAAAGCTTTGTGGAAGCAATTCAAGTCAGATGCACCCGATGCGAAGTTGATCAGCAACCTCAAGGTCTTCTTGGCGGGAGCTTTGGAAGCGACGACGTCCTACGCGACTTGGGCGATCTCTCATTTGGCACGTCATCCTGATGCGCAAGAGAAAGTCTTCGAAGAAGTGAAGGACATCGATGTTTACACACCGGAGATCTTGGCGGGGGCGAAATACCTGCGAGCGGTGTTGGACGAGACATTGCGGTTGACACCTTCGTTATACTTTTTGCCGCGACGAGCCACCGCCGATACTTGGGTGACGTCGGCCGACGGTCGAAAAATGTTCATTCCCTGGGGCACCCATTTGTTACTGGACGTGTGGCATGCCAATCGTCATGAGGACCACTGGGGCGTGGAGGTGTCTGGCTATCCGGCGAACGTGTTTGAACCCGATCGCTGGCGAATTCTTGCTGAGTCGGGTCGGGCAGCAAAGGACACGTTGCATTTCGGTTTTGGGCACGGCCCGAGAGTTTGTCCCGGCAAACACCTGGGTGAATTGGAGGTCGGGTTGACCGTTGGGGCATTGGTGAAAACGTTCCGTTTCCGGTCGGAATTGCCACAGAATCCTGCCCGCGCGGGTGTCTCCACCAAACCCGCCGATGGAACCCGCGTTTGCATGTCGCTTCGTTCGCCATGAGCTGGAGCGGCGGCCAGGCAAATTTGACTGCCTGCGGCGAACGCTATGTCAGGTTTTGTTTGCCACGGACATGAAAGATTGACGTCACGTCGCTGACCGGTTTCTTCAAAGAATAGGTCAACAATCCGCTTTCGATATTGGCAACGATGACGCTCGCCATGGCAATATGAAGTGGCCAAGCTGGTCCGCCGATCAAAAGGTTGACCGCGGCAATCCCGACTAGCAACCAGGCGGTCTTTGCGGTTCGCGTGTGGTAGGTCGGTAGCTTGCCAAACTTGAGCAGAGCAAAGCATTCCGCCGCGATGAAGCTGCCGATCGCCGCGGCAATCCAAATTGCTTCGTTCGCCAATAGGTCAGCTCGTAAGAACAACAGCGACAATGCTAGGCAGACGTACATGGCCGCATCCGCGATGCTGTCGAGTTTCGGGCCAATCTCAGTGCGTTGGTCGAGCCATCGAGCGATCTTCCCATCGACGGTGTCTGATAAGGTCAAAACGATGAACAAGATCAGCGTGGCTTGAGCTTGATCGTTCCAAGCCAACAAAACCATGAACGGCGAAAGCAACGCTCGCAGGACGCAGATGATGTTGGGCACTGTGAGGTTGGATATGACTGGATTGGACGTGACATGCTCGGGCGCAGTGGAATTGGGTTTTCCATCGCCGCTTGGCATGTTAGGGCCACGGTTGGCGGGAGGCGGCGCGATCTGTTCTGCGTTGTTCATGAAAGGACCTTCATTAGCAGCAACGCGACCGGGGCGGTGAATGTTAGGGAATCGATGCGATCAAGAATGCCGCCTTGCCCGGGCAAGACATCGCCGCTGTCTTTCACGCCTGCGGAACGTTTGATCGCGGACATGTTGAGATCGCCGAGAGTTCCCACAATCGCGATTGCCAGACCCAAAATGCCGCTCGTCGCGTGTGACATGGCGGTGACATGTGGGCCGATGAGGATGGCTAGCGTGATGGTGGTGAGAGTCCCGCCGATGAATCCTTCCATCGTTTTGTTGGGCGAAAGGGTCGGGGCGAGTTTGTGCCGTCCCAATGCTCTGCCGAACCAAGCGGCGGTGATGTCGTTGACTTCGGTTAAGCAAATCAACAGCAAAAACCAACCCGGGATTTCGAGCGACGGAGTTGCGTCAGGCGGAAGCAGCAAAATCGATGCTGCGGGAAGACACCCCGTTAGCGTGACACCATAAACAAGTCCACCAACATCGCTGGTGAATCGTTTCGTAGATGTCGTCATCATCAGCACGCTGCCTGCGATGATGACGCAAGCCAGTGGAAGGCAAAGGATGAGTGTGTGGTCCGCGCCCGCGGCGAGCCCCGCGTACAGCGATGCGATGCAGACGTAACCAACCGCCATGATTGGCATGGCCGGCAGAGCGTGTGTCTTGTTCTCTGAGTGGCGTTGAATGTTGGGTTGGCTGCTCTCATTGTCGTGATGAAAAGCAAGTCTTGCATACTCTCGGAATGCAAGCGTGCTCACCGTCGCAAATAACAGCGAGGCGATGATCGTTCCGCCAACTGCACAGAGCAGAACCCAAGTGGAAACGATCCACCACGAAAGCAAGCTGCCCAAGCGTTTGCGAGCAAGGTCGCTGGTCCAATCTTTCAGCGTTGCCAATCGATAGACAGTTCCTACCAACAGCAATCCAAACACAGAGATCGCAACATTGGTCATCACGAGCCTCCTTCGACGGGAGTCGCTTCATCGCCCATCCCACGAAATCGTCGCGACGAATGCGTGATGACCAACGGAATCGCAATCACGACCGAACTGACCAGGAGAATTTTCCAATCCACCACGGTCCACAGATCGAGCCGTCCCAAGCGATCAACGCTGGGGAGCCGCGAACCAGCTAGCACGAAGACGACGTTGCTGGGGATCATGCCAATCAACGTGGTCCATGCGAACGTCGAAATCCGTACATTGGTTGCTCCGGCCGAATAGTTCACTCCCGTGTAGGGTGCATGCAGCAACCGAAGTGTTAGCAGGCACGTCGCTTGGCCTCCCACGTTGAGAGCTGACTCAATCTTTCGAACCAGCCGCGGGACCTTGCGCAGTGCCCATTCGCGAAACATCAGTCGAACGGATAACAACGCAATGCAGGCGGCGACTGTTAGTGAGATACTGACAATTGCCAGGCCAATCCACAGTCCGAAGAGCCATCCGTAGAGGATGGATTTGCCTGTCGTTCCGGGGATCAAAGATGTCAGAATGTAGATGCCCGTGGCGGCGGCGACCGAAAGAATCGGATGGTCATTGATCAGGGATCGAAGCCACTTCTCGTTTTCCGCGATGGTGTCGTGATGCATGGAAGCACCCGAGAAATACCAAAGCGTCGCGAGGAGTGCCACGACCAGCACCAAGATCAGCCATCGTCGCATCACACGGCCATCAGTTGACTGTTTTCACTTGCCTTTTGACATCGCACACACCGGCGAGCGTGAGGTACGACTTGCAGCCGATTCATCGGAATCGATTTGCCACAATCTTCGCAATCACCAAACGTACCGTCTCGCAATCGATCCAGAGCCTCTTCGATGTCCGCCAGTTCGCGGCTTTCTGATTCGGCCATGCGACTGGTCAGTTCGCTGGCGTGAGATTCAATGCCGCGATCGCCGGCATCGCCAACCGTATGATCGTTCACGCGTTGAAACTCATCGAACTCGGTACGAACCATTTCCTGGATTTCCGCTGCGCGACGTTGAAGTTTGTTCACCAGGCTGCGAATCAAATCGTTTCGTGTCATTGTGTCACCTCGTTGGGGTTGGATGCCCCATAGGCGAGCAACTGCCGCGCCAATTTGAAAGCAAACCATCGGCGAACTTTTTCGTTCCATCGCCGCCTCAATCATGGAGCCTCAATCATGGAGACTGCGTAGCGGTTTGGAATGCACCCGGCGACTGCACGCCGACGGCTTCGGTATGGCATGCGACACGCATCGCAGCGGGGCGGATCGAGAACTCAACGCCGTCACTTTGTTCGGTTTCGCCGTCCAAACTGTATGGCAGTGGAGGCGTGGACTCGACGCGAACCCAGCGGGCGGTGAACGTTGCGATTCGTCCTGATTCGTGATACCAGCCAAACGTCGTATCGACTCCCGCAGCCAACAATTCAGAAACGGGCATCACCGGCACGACGGTGACATCCAGCAAACCATCGTTGACCGTCGCCTCGGGCGCCACCGGAAACCCGCCGCCGACATACCGACCTGACGCGATCGCCAATCCAAACACCTCGAACTTGGCATGTGTGTCATCTTGGAATGTCAATTCGAGGGAGTACTTTGGCAGGGAGGTCAGATGGGTGACCGCGGTGATCCAGTAAGCCATCGATCCCCACCGCTGCTTGTCAGCAGAACTGACTTCACCCGAAATCAATCCGCCAAAGCCAGCCGTGGCGGCATTGATGATCAGATGTGCGGACCCGTTTTGAATGTCAATCAAATCAATCGGTGTTGCTGGTTGCTCCGTTGCGGTGGCATAAGCATCCTGCCAAGGTAGTCCGTGCATCCCAATCGAGCGAGCAAAGTCATTTCCCGTTCCGCCCGGGATCAAACCCAGCTCAAATCGCTCCAGCATCTTTTCGAGGTCGAGTTTCTGGACCACCTTGGAAAGTGTCCCGTCGCCTCCGAAGATACAGAGACGTTGCGGCGGGGTGTCTCGGATTTGGTCAAGCCACTTGTCGTCTGGATCGAGTTTGACCAGACGATGTCCCCGCTCGCTTGCTGAACGCTCAAGGTCATCGCGACAGCGATCCCAGCCGGATGCATGAGGGTTGCAGAGGATGGAAACGGATGAGTTCATCGGTATGCGAATTGCAACAATGAGGAGCGGTGGGGCAAGCTTCCTTGGTTTTGCCAGTTCAAGCTGCCCGGAACGAAGCAGGTATCGAGGAATCTTTTGGTGCTTCAGCCGTTTGTGGTCGCCACGGTTTCAACACGGAACCAAAGCCAACGACCAAACGGTTGATGGGTTTGCCAAATCCTTTCTCCGTACCCGCTTCACGAACCTTTGATCGAGCAATCCGTGTGCCATGAAAATCTTGCATATCTCCGACGTTCACTTCGGACCACCTTATCTGCCAAACGTTGGTTCGGCGTTGCTTCGAACGGCTCCGTCGATTGATCCTGACGTGGTCGTGGTCAGTGGCGATCTGACTCAGCGTGCCAAGCCGGAGCAATTTCAGCAGGCCGCCGAGTTCATCAATCAATTGCCGGATGTTCCTCGAATTGTCATTCCAGGCAACCATGACGTGCCGCTATACCGGATCGTGGAACGGCTGACGGACCCGCATCGTTATTACCGTCAATACATCAGTAACGAATTGAACACGGTGTTGCAAACTCCGGATGCACTTTTCGTGGGGCTCGATTCCACCGCTCCGCGATCAGCCATCAGCAATGGACGCATTCATCCGTCCCAGCTCGATTTTTGTCGCGACGCGTTTGGTAGTGTTCCGGATGGTTTGGCAAAGATTGTCGTTGCGCATCATCACTTTGCCCCAGCACCGGATTACTTGCACGATCAAACGATGCCGAAGGCAAAGCGTGCAATCAACTTGTTCGTCGAACTCGGAGTCGAACTGATCATGGGCGGCCATTTGCACCGTGCCTTTATCGGCAACACGCTCGATTTCTATCCCGGCGCAGGTCGCGCTCATGGCATCGTGATCGTGCAGTGTGGAACAACGACGTCACGCCGTGGTCGAGGACGCGAGAAAGAGAAAAACTCCTTCAACGAGATCGACGTGACCGATCAAACGATCATCGTGACCCACCATATCTTTGACGATCAAACGGGCCAGTTCGCTCCATTGAGCCGACACGAATTTGCCCGAGGTGGTCGTCGCCTGGAGACGCCTTCGATTCGACCGAGTCACCATTCGCGAGCGACTGAGACCGTTGGGTCCAACCAACGATCGCAAACGCTTCGGTCGACGAGGGCATAGACCGGAACTGTGTGGATTTTCCCAAAACAATCGACGATCGTATGTGGGACATGAGCGGCCATGTGCTGGAACGCACTGTCCGCCGCACAGTCCGCCGGTTGGGAAAGTGCCAGTCAGTGCTTGTCCGCACGTTCCTTGGCGGTTCCGGCTTTTGAGAAGCCATCTCTAGCTCAGCGACCGGTCGCAGGATGGGTTGCGTTTGGGGGGGCAATCACCGTCTCCGCGATAGGTGTTCGTTGGCTACTTTTTGATGGCAGTTCTGTTTCTATCCAATTCCGTTTCCTCAATGGCTCCGTTCCCTCAATGGCACAGTGCAATGCGTAGGTTTGGTGATTTTCGATCGTTGCGAGTTCTGTTTGCCTTGACGTTCGGGATGGTCGCGGTGTCATTGGGTTGGATGGCGGTGGCGGATGAGAACACTGCATCGCCGGCAGGAAGCCATCCCGGCGACGTGCGTTTGGTTGCAACGAATCAATCTTCATCGAGCCCGCCCTACCCTCCAGGTGAACTCGGCGAAATCGTGAGGCTGGGTGAGTCGCTGGTCAACACAACCAATGAGCATCCGCTTTCGAAGCCGTTCGTTGGCAATTCGTTGAAGTGCACTTCGTGTCACTTGGACGCCGGTCGGCACAAAAAGGCGGGGTCATTCATCGGGGTTGCAGCGGCGTATCCCGCCTACTCACCCAGAGAAAAGAGCGTCATCACGCTCGAAGATCGGATACTGAATTGTTTCATCCGAAGCCAAAACGGAACACGACCGCCGAACGGTTCGAAAGTGCCGGTCGCCATCGCCGCGTACATCACTTGGCTATCAGAGGGCACGCCGCTGAAGATGAACCCCGCAAAGCCGCTCGGTCCAAACCACATGACGTTGCTCACCGAACCTCCCAAGCCACCCAGTGTTGATCGAGGTGAGTCGCTTTACATGGATCGCTGTGCTTCGTGTCATTCCGATGATGGTCTGGGAAGCGATGAAGGCCCGCCGGTTTGGGGCGATCAATCCTTTAACGATGGTGCCGGATTGGCTGGAGTGCAGAAGATGGCGTCGTGGCTCCAAGTCGCGATGCCACTGGATGACGCCGATTTGACCGACCAAGAAGCATACGACATTGCCGCTTACGTGAATTCGCACAATCGGCCAAACTTCGCACCGAACTGAACCCGGTCGCCTCTCGCTTTGTCATCCATCTCATGCTTTGATCTAGTTGTTGAAGCGACCGAGAGCATTTTCATTCAGATCGGCCGTTTTAGTGATGTCTAGCTCCTGCATCGAGCAAAGATCGTTGTTGTGATTCGACGGACTTGGAAGTCCATCGTACGGTTGGCCAAACCAAGAATGGGGCGTGACGGGTTCATTCGTTCGCGAAGTTTGGATGGATGTGGTGCCTGAGGATGCGAGTGCATCAAAGCGGCCGAGTGCATCAAAGCGAGACTGAGAAGATGACTTTTATGGTGGTGAGATAGGTTGGGATTGGAATGGATTTGAAACAAAAGCCTGCCTTGCCGTTGGGTGAGTTCGTGACGCTGATGGCGTTGATGATAGCTCTGGTTGCGCTGGCGATCGATGCGATGTTGCCCGCTTTGCCGATCATCGGTGAGGAGCTCGGGGCCACGCATGAAAACGACAGCCAACTCATCGTGTCATTGCTTTTCCTCGGAATGGCTCTGGGGCAACTGTTCTTCGGCCCGCTTTCAGACAGCATCGGACGAAAGTCGGCGCTGAGTGCTGGACTCGGGCTGTTTGTTGTTGGTTCGATGATCTCACTGTTTGCCGAGACCTTCACGTTGGTGTTGGTGGGGCGTTTTGTTCAGGGACTCGGCGTCGCCGGTCCTCGCAGCGTTTCGCTGGCGTTGATTCGTGATCAATACGAAGGGCGGGCCATGGCACGGGTGATGTCATTCGTGATGACTATTTTTATCCTGGTGCCAGTGATCGCGCCGACGTTGGGCCAAGCCATTCTGATGGTGGCGAATTGGCGAGCGATCTTTGCGGTGCTCGCCGTCATGGCGTTGATGCTGTTTGGTTGGTTCGCACTGCGACAGCCGGAAACACTCTTGCCCGCGCATCGAATGCCGTTCTCGCTCCAGCGAATCCTTCTCGTCTCGCGAGAGGTTTGTACCAATCGAATCGCGTTTGGCTACACGCTGGTCGCCGGTTTAGTTTCGGGGGCGTTTCTTGGGTTTCTGAGTTCGGCGGCTCAGATCTTTCAGCAACAATACGATCTCGGTTCGTGGTTTCCGATCTACTTCGCCGTGTTGGCATCGGCCGCCGGTGTCGCCTCACTCATGAATGCCAACTTGGTGATGCGATTTGGTATGAGAGCCTTGATCGGTCGCGCAATGCTATCGCTCGCCGTCACCTCGGTTGGCTTTTTGGGATTCGCATTTCTCTACGCCGGAAGTCCTCCTTTGTGGAGCACGATGGCTTATCTGCTAGCGATATTCTTTGCTATCGGAATCCTGTTTGGAAACTTGAATTCGTTGGCGATGGAACCGCTCGGGCATGTCGCCGGGATAGGCTCAGCGCTGGTGGGTTCTATTTCAACGTTGATCTCAGTGCCGCTGGGTATCCTGATCGGTCATAGCTACAACGGAACCATTCTGCCTTTGATAGGTGGTTTCGCGGTCTTGGGGGCTCTGTCATTGCTGGTCATGCGATGGGTCGAAAGTGCTGCGGTGCAGCCGTGTACAACCGTTTCATAAGCGATTGGTTGTATCTCGCCTTTCGCGACGAGCCATGCCTCGATGCGCCCTCGTGAACGACTACAATGCGTTCGCGACCTTCGACGTAGATGGTTTTGTATGGTTGAAGTAGTTGCTCACAAACCTGCGTTGGCGGCAGGATAAGTTGACCGAGTGACTCCAGGTGCAGGCGGATCGACATGAATCATCGACAAACGACGCTCGTGTTTTTCGCGCTAGTACTCGTTGTTTTCAACATCGAATCAATCCATGCGGAACCGGTGGATTTCGAAAAACAGATTCAGCCCATCTTCGCTGCTCATTGTTTGGAATGTCATGGTCCAGACGCACACGAGTCCGGATTGCGACTCGATCAACGCGGCAACATGCTTCGCGGCGGTGACTATGGCGAAGCGACGATCGTTCCCAACGAACCGGATGCGAGCTTTTTGCTCCGTGTGGTGAACGGGGATGAGCCCGATATGCAAATGCCTCCGGAGGGACCGCCGCTCTCACCGGACCAAGTGTCGCTGTTGGCACGCTGGGTCCAGGAGGGAGCAAATTGGCCAGGGCAAATGGATGCGGAAGCGGATGAGGTCGAAAGCGACCATTGGTCGTTGCAACCCATCGCCGATATCCAACCGTCGCTGAGTCAAACGTCGCAGTCGCACCCGATCGACGCTTTTGTTGTCGAGACGCTGAATCAGCGTGGACTTGAGTTGTCGACGCAAGCCGATGCCGCAACCTTGGTTCGACGCGTTTCGCTGGTCTTGACCGGGTTGCCTCCAACCCCGGAAGAGGTGCGTGCGTTTGTCAAACACCCCGAGGGTTTGGAAGTCGCCTACGAAGAGCTCGTCACCCGGTTGTTGGATTCACCACGTTATGGCGTGCGATGGGCCCAGCATTGGTTGGATGTGATTCGGTGGGCGGAGACGGTTGGTTTTGAAACCAATTCACCTCGCCCCAACGCTTGGCCCTACCGCGATTGGATTATCAAGTCGCTGAATGACGACAAACCATACGATCGATTTCTCTTCGAGCAACTGGCGGGCGACACCGTGGGCGAAGACGCCGCACTCGGTTTTTTGGTCGCCGGTCCGGCCAACTTGCCGGGCCAAATCGGACGCGACGAAGAAGCGATGCGACAAGCTCGCCAAGACGAACTGGACGAAGTGATTCGCACGGTCTCACAAGGATTCTTTGGACTGACCATCGGCTGTGCCCGCTGTCACAACCACAAGTTCGATCCGATCCTGCAACGCGACTACTATTCCATGCAAGCGGTTTTTGCTGGGCTGACTTATGGTGAACGACGTCTTCGCGGAGAACAAAACGATGCGATGGTCGCACAAGTCCCCGCGGTACGGGACCAATTGAAAGCCTTGCGGTCCGAGTTGGAGACCTTGCGAAAAAACCATGATCTGCAGCCGGCTTTGGTCGACCTGCAAACAGAATCGTTTTCTCCGCAACTTGCATCCTCCGTCAGGATGAACATTCAAGCGACCGCGAATGGGGCTCCCGCATCGTTGTACGAGTTCGAGGCTTGGACGGTCGCCACCGATGAGCAGCCCGCTCGCAATGCAGCGTTGGCATCAAGCGGTGCTCGACCATCGGCATCCGGTTTCGCGTTGGCGAATCAAACTCGGCACTTTGACAATCTGGTCGATGGTCAGACGGATCGTCGTCAAGCGTTCCCATGGGTTTCTGACAAAGGCGGTCCGGCTTGGCTGCAGGTCGACTTTGAAGAGCCAGTGATGATCGATCGAGTGGTCTGGGATCGAGGCAGCAGCGTGCCGGTGGACTACACGATCGAAGTACAGCTTTCGGGATCCGCTGAGTGGCAGAAGGTTGCCACTCCCAGAAACCGAATGCTGCGTGAAGACGACCAGCGAAAGGCAGATCTGATCCAGCTCGCGAATTTGGATTCCGTTCAAGTGCAAGCGTTGGTTGGCAAGCTCAACCAAATCCGTCAAACGCAAAAGAAATTGAACCGTTTGTCGGGCGGTCCCAAAGTCTACGCCGCAAGCTTCAAGAGCTCACCGGAGCCTACTTGGTTGCTTCGTCGCGGCGATGCCATGCAACCAACCAAGAAGCTGCCTCCCGCGATTCCCGTTGTACTGGGGGATCTGGGAATGAACGTGGATCAACCCGAGCCGGATCGTCGTGTCGCACTGGCGGAACACCTGACACGTCCCGATCACCCGTTGACCGCACGAGTCATTGTGAATCGGGTTTGGCAAAAGCACTTTGGAACCGGATTGGTTGAAACTCCATCAGACTTTGGAGTCATGGGGGCCGCGCCGTCGCATCCCGAGTTGCTTGATTGGTTGGCATCGGACTTTGTTGCCGGTGGTTGGTCTCTCAAGCGATTGCATCGATTGATCGTGACATCCAAGACGTTCCAGCAGTCAAGTCAACCCAATTCCGAAGGCATCGCCATCGACGCCGGTTCGCGATTGCTATGGAGGTTCCCTGCCCGACGTCTCGAAGCCGAGGCGATTCGCGATTCGATGTTGGCGGCCAGCGGCAAGTTGAATTTGAAGATGGGCGGCCCCGGGTTTGATTTCTTTGACCGACGCGGTGGGCTGGCGGACTACACCGCAAAGGAAACGTTTGATGAATCGGGGTGGCGGCGGATGATCTACGCTCACAAGATTCGCATGCAAGCTGTCGATATCTTCGGATCGTTCGATTGTCCCGATGCCGGGCAAATGACTCCCAAACGAACACGATCGATCACGCCGATTCAGTCCCTCAGTTTGCTCAACAGTCCCTTTGTGAATCGGCAAGCGTCCTACTTCGCCGATCGAGTTCAAGCCGAAGTGGGCGACAGTCTGTCAGAACAAATTGATCACGCTTTTCAGATCGCTTTGTCCCGTTCACCGAGCGAAGTCGAACGAAGCAAAATGCATGATTTCGCGAGCGAACATGGTCTCGCACAGCTTTGCCGAATTCTGATGAACACCAGCGAGTTCTTGTATATCCAATGAAGCTTTCAAACATGCACCCTCGTTCGGCATTGCAATCCACTTCCAATCGCCGTCATTTTCTCGCGAGTGCTGGCGGCGGTTTGTCGGCGCTCGGTGTGGCAGCGGCGCTGGCCGATTCATCTCATGGTCCCGCTCCCGAGATTGATCCTGCGAATCCCTATGAGCCGCGACCGTCGCACTTTCCGGCGAAAGCCAAGAATGTCATCGTCGTCTTTTGTTCGGGGGCATTGAGTCACGTTGACACGTTCGATTTCAAACCTGAGCTCGAACGTCTTCACGGGCAGCCGATGCCTGGCAATGAAAACCTGGTGTCGTTCCAAGGGCCCAACGGCAATTTGACGCGGCCGCTATGGAAGTTTCGCCCTCGAGGCGAGAGCGGAAAAATGATCTCTGATCTCGTGCCCCACATCGGCGAGATGGCTGATGACCTGTGCTTCTTTCATTCGTTGACGAACAAGTCCAATACGCATGGACCCGCCGAGAATGTGATGAACACGGGATTTACATTCGATGGTTTTCCCAGCATGGGAGCGTGGGTCAACTTTGCCTTGGGCAGCGAAAACCGTGACCTGCCATCGTTCGTCGCGATGGAGGACCCGCGTGGCATGCCGCAGTCGGGACCGAACAACTGGGCCAATGGGTTTCTGCCCGCAGCGTTTCAAGGCACACCGTTCAGTACCACCAAACCAATTCGCTACTTGGACCGTCCCGATTCAATCTCCACTAAGACAGAACTCGCATCACGCGAAGCACTCCGGTTTTTGGAACAACAAACCCAGGATCGTTTTCCCGGTGACCAGCAACTGGCCGCACGGATGGCCAGCTATGAATTGGCGGCTCGAATGCAGTTGCAGGTTCCCGATGTGGTGGATCTGTCAGGGGAACCAAAACACATTCTCGAGTTGTATGGTGCTGACAGTTCCAACAAGACCAAAGCCGATTTTGCAAACAACTGCATTCTCGCTCGGCGAATGATTGAGCGGGGCGTTCGGTTCGTGCAGCTGTTCAACGGAGCATACGCATCGGGCGGCAAGATCAACTGGGACGGCCACAGCAAGCTCAAGGAACAGTACGACGTCCACGGTGAAATCTTAGATCAGCCGGTGGCTGGATTGCTCAAGGATTTGAAGCAGCGTGGGCTATTGGAATCAACACTGGTCGTCTTCGCCACGGAGTTTGGTCGAATGCCAATGTTCCAAGCCGGAACGTACGGTCGCGACCACAATCCCAACGGGTTCACGTGTTGGTTGGCGGGCGCCGGAGTGAAGCCGGGATTCAGCTACGGTGCGACCGACGAATTTGGTTTCCGGGCTCAGGAAAACGTGATGACCGTGCACGATTTTCACGCCACGATCCTTCATTTGATGGGATTAGATCACAAGCGGCTGACGTTCTACCACAACGGAATCCAACGCCGCCTGACCGACGTTCACGGTGAAGTGATCCACGACGTTTTGGCCTAGCCCGAGGCAGTATATTGGACCGCAGAACCGAGAATGAAGTTCCAGCGTCAACGCTTGAGGCAATGTTCAAACCATCGGGAGGGATACGGGATGATCCCGGCCGAACGAAATTTCCGACGCGGTGGTGCTCCGACCCGGTGGAATCCGGCACGGATTCTCGGACTTCACTGAAAACTTGGTGACGCAACAGCGTGTTCAGGTTCATGCAGGCAGAGCCTGCGGTCCGAGTCGTCGGTCAATCACCTTCCAAACGAATCCTCCTCTATTCTAGTCGGCAGTAAGTCCGACCGAACCTGCGAGTCGCCAGCACTCAGCGTCTGAGCCTCTTGGGTCTCCAAAGTGGGGAACACTTCGAGTGACTGAACCGCTGCCGGCAAGTCAGCCTCACCAGCCGGAGCCCACTTTTTGACTGGCTAGTCGGTCGGCCATCCGAACAACGCACGACAAACGCTATGCTTTGTCGTTGGATTGCCATTCGAAGTCGAACCCACACTTCCGCTAAGGCAAGGCAGCAGCTCCGAGGATCGAACTCGGCACAACCTGGATATCGGAAAGGCCTGAACAACCCGCCATCGACTAGCATGTGTTCGTTTCGCGAATGCCGATTCCGTCGGCACATCACTTGTCTGTCAGTGGGCAGGAGACGCTCGAATCCTCGTCTGCGGAACTTCAGACCGCCGCCCACGCTACCCAACTGAGCAGCCCCGGTGATTCAGTTACCAGCTCAAATTGGGTTCGTTGTCGTGACCCGCGATTTGATGCGGAAACGAAGAAAGGCTCGATGTCTGCGTGACACTGAGCCTTCAAGTAGAAGGTAGTTCGCTTTTGAAAGCGAGTGTCACATCAGACGTGGGAATGCCGGGGCATTGCCATTCGACGGCTCGCAATGGATTCCAAGGGAGGCGAAGAAATTCCTTTCGTGTATCCGTTCGAGTCGACTTGCCTGCTGTTTGGTAGACATCAGAAAGCACTTGCTAGCCTTTTGGGTCTCGATTGGGTTGTGACTCGCGTGGACTAACGTCGGTCGGTTCTTAGGTAATTGGCGCATCAGGTTTGCTCGGGTTCGCGAACGAAGCAAAACAGTTCAAAATATATCTCCGCCGTCCACGTCCAGCCAATTACTGTGCAACTTCAAAGGTGCTCACAAAGATGGATTCCATTCAACAATTTCTTTCCGCCGAAACCTTCGCAGTCGCCGGTGCATCGGCTCGCACGCACAAGTACGGTTACAAAGTCTTCAAAGCTTTGCTGGACGCCGGCCGAGAAACCTATCCGCTCAATCCAATCACCGAAGAGATCGAGGGGCACAGGGCATATCCGAAGATCGCGGATCTACCGATCGTGCCGGAGGCGTTGTCGATCATCACACCGCCTGAGGTGACTCAACAAGTCATCACCGATGCAATCGAGGCGGGAGTGAAGCACATCTGGATGCAGCCCGGAGCGGAGCATAAACAGGCCAGTCAATTGGCTCGAGAAGTCGGCGTCAACGTGATCGATGACGGGAGTTGCATCCTCGTACTTCTCGCTCGTCAATCATGAACGCTTGCGACGTTACGATCCGCGCAGCCCGCGAACACGAACGCGACGAGATTCTTTCGGTTCACCTCGACGCCTTCGGGGATGAGGAAGGTCCGGTGATCGCTAAGCTCGTCGGTGAGCTTTTGGATGACCCGACCTCTCGACCCATCGATTCGCTGGTTGCTGAATCTGATGGGCATCTTGTTGGTCATGTGTTGTTCACTGCTGTCACGGTTGAGCCCGACGAAGCCCAGGTGAGACATCTGATTCTCGCGCCATTGGCGGTTGTCACCGAAAAACAAAGCCTGGGCATCGGCGCTCGTTTGGTTCGCGAGGGTTTTCGGCGGCACTCTAACGACGAGGCGGGACTTATTTTCGTACTTGGCTACCCGGACTACTATTTGCGTTTCGGCTTCCAGCCTGCTGGACCTTGTGGCTTTCAGGCTCCCTACCCGATTGCAGACGAGCATGCTGACGCGTGGATGGTGCGTGAGTTGGTTTCGGGGGCAATTGAACAGCACAAAGGCATCGTTCGCTGCTCGAAAGCTCTGGACCATCCCCAGTATTGGCGAGAGTGACAGCCGGCGTCTTCTGGTTGGCCGCGCCGGACTCAATCGGTCGGCAACATCACCCACAACTCGGGACGGCCGACGTTGCAGTGCACCGCTCGGACGAGCATTCCCATGCAGGCCCAGGAGACGAACAGCGTGATTCGTGCGGCATGCCACGTAATTGCCGTGTTACTGGAGGTCAGGGTACGGCGATTTTCAACGCTCGGGACGGGATGAAAGACTGTTTCAATGAAAGCGGAACGTCGCGGCTCATCGTCCTGCAAAGCATCGAGAGTCTTAATCGTTTGCTGAAAAGCCTCTGGTGATGCACCGGACTGCAGAATCTTTCCGTCAATCGCGTAAGAGGCTTGGCGACTGAGCGTCGGCAATGTGAGCAAGCCGAAGAAAGTCCAAAGAGAGAAGGCTAAACATGTCATCGAAAGCCCCGCCACGCTCGTAACATCCGCTCCCGGCAACATGGTCGACAACGAGAAACCCACGATCACCCAGACGATTGCAAGCAGCAAGCCACGTGTTCGGCTACCACCTTGAATCGCTTCAAGTCTTCGTGCGATCACGATCGCTAGCTGCTCCGGGGAAAGTTTCGCGAGCATGTCCGCCGGTAGCACAACAGTCTCCATTCCGGGGAAACCTGCAATGCCGCCCGTGAAGCCGGTGTCGTGATGCTCAAGAGTCATGATCCGACGCGGCGTCCAACCCCACGCAGAAACGATAGCTTGAGCCTGCTCCATTGCCGCGATAATCTCTGGATTTGGTGACTCGTGATTCTGCAACGCCCCTACGAGCTTGGCCATCTGAAGCTGTGATCCGACAAGAATGATCCCGGCGCCTGCGATAGCAAGAATGGCACCGGGGACGCCAAGCCAGCGTCCCATGAAAAGGATCGACAGGCTGGTCGCTAGGTATAGCAAGCTCTGAATGAGAACACCGCGGAACCATCCTGAAAGAAAGGTTCTCAGCGAGATGCTCTCTGATCTCCAGCGCTTCGGAAGCAAGAAGCCGCCGAGCAGATCCATTGGAAAGAGCAAAGCAGCCAAGCTACCAAGGAGCAACACGAGAGCAGTGAAGTCACCAGTTGTCCATGACTCGGAGTCGGGGAGAATTTCAAGTGGGTACTGTGTCAGAAGCAGGACGGCGCTAAGCACGACAATCGACCCAACGCCGAATATGCCAAGCAGCAGACGAGCACGGGCGTACGTCATCGTTGGATCCCAATCGTGAATGGCGGTTATTTGTCTAGGACCTGCTGGCTTTAGGTCTGCTTTTCGAGTTCATCGAGTTGTCGACCAATCTCTTCGGCCTCGGCACGCTTCTGGTCGCTCTTTTTCCGATTCACGGTTGAAAGATCGAATGATTCCTGCATGAGCTTGTTGTACTTGGTTTGAAGTTTATCTTTGCTATTTCCAAACATGGCTGATGCCTTCCATCAAGGATTGTTGAAGAAGTGATCGATGAAGCCGTACACGAAATTGAATGGCTGTTTGGTTCGTCGTCGTGCGCTGCATGACCTCATAGGCTGTTCATTTGCTGAGCTGTACCGCGTTGGCGGCGGTTAACCAGACGCCTGCCGGGGCTAACGTCCGTCGGCTAATTGTTGTCATTCGGTATGCGACCAATTCAACAGGCAGCAAATGCTGGGAATAACCGTGAAGAGTCAGTTGACCTCACAAGTTCCTGCGTTGCATCGACCGGTTAGTCGGAGTCGATTCTTTGCGAAGACGCGGTACCCGCGATCGAGTCCCTGCGAAACGCCGGGAAGTCGAGTGAGCGATACAAGCGGAGAAAGTCCCACGGCCGCATACAGACGACGAAAAACCTCAACGCCGATGATCCAAGATCCATCCGGCAGTCTTCCTTGGATCTCCTCCATGAACTCCTGCATTGTCTTGCCGTAGTCGGCCGGATTGAAGATCGCATCAGCGATATCAGTGAACCGAATTCGGTTCTTGCGATCCATCCAGCGAAGCATCTTGATCTCACGAACACACAACGGGCAATCGCCGTCGTAGAACACTTCGACCTGCCAATTTTGTTGGGTGGTTTCACTCATCGGATACCTGTTTGGTTTGAGATTCGTCGCTCGGTTGCTTCAGGCGTATTAGGGTCTCATTTCGGCGAAGCGGACCGGGCGTGGACTGCGGGGCATATCCGGCTGCTTCGGCTTTCGTTTCTCCTTCGAGTCCACAGGCCATGATCCACTGCCGCAACTTCGCTTCTTGCTTCTTAGAGAGTTTTGAATCCATCTGACCTGAGAATCGAATCACGGCGAACCGGCCGCCGTCGCGTTTGCGGACTGGAACACCGTCACTCTTAGGGTCCGGCACGCCTTCGACGGCCACTTCCTTGGGCATCACGAAGCCCATTGAAACGTCCGACAGGCCGTTTTCGCCTGCATGAAAACCGGCGTGGTCATCGCAATCTTTTGGTCGCTGTCATTGTTGCCGCTGATCAAGCGGAACAAACGTATGAAATTGCCGTCATGACCTCGCGTATCCATCTTTGAGTTCGTGGCCGCCAGCATCAGGTCCGGGTTCTCGCGGATTTCGATGTCGCCATCGGACTCGTATCCGGCTCTCGCTGTTATCGTCCAGGCGACCGTTCCGATCACCGCGAAACCAGTGATCAGTCCGCGGCATAGCATTTTGCGTTTCATGAGTCTGATTCTCTTGGTAATTGCAATCCGTCTAATTCTAGGAGCGTGGGAAGCAAACGCAGGGCTGGGTTTGACACGGGGCAACCATAGGGGATGTCAAAACAGAAATTCGAAGAGCTTTGCGAGGCGGTTCCGCATCGTTACGAGTTGCAGGACCGCTACCTCGAATTGACGCGGACGTTGCTGCCAGCCGAGGGCCGAAAGAACCGCTGGGTGGTCACTGCAGACCATTGCTTCATGAGAATCATTCTTGATCGATTGTTTGGCGACTGTTGGTACAACCACCTGGATCGCCGGCTGACAGCTTACAAGCAGTTGGGCAATGAACAGCTCAGCCGTTGCGTCGCGATGGCCGAACAACTTTTGGCCGGAGACACCGAAAGCCTCGAAGCATGGAACCGAGACAGCTTGCGATGGCGAGGCAAACTAAAATGAGCGATCGGGAGCAAGAATTAACCCGCGGCGAGATCGACCGCGTCATCATGATGGCGTGGGAAGACCGGACCAGCTTTGACGCGATCCGCGATCAGTTCGGGCTCTCGCCCGGTGAGGTCATTAAGCTGATGCGACGTGAGATGAAACCGAGTTCGTTCAAGATGTGGCGAAAGCGAACGCAAGGGCGAACAACGAAACACGAAGCCAGGTTTGTTGAAACCGATGCCGGAGATCAGCCAAGACGTTTCCGAGCCAAATCACAACGCGGCTGAAGCCGATGGCGAAGATTAAACGCGGCCGCACCAAGCCCTGCAGCCGCTGCGAAAAGACGAACGACGTGCTTTACCGAGTCCGCGTCGGTGAAGACGGCGAGTGGATTTTTGTTTGTTCTGGATGCCTCGACCAAGTCAAACCAGGCAACCCGCACTATTAATATGGCGGCACCTGGAAAAGCAAGAAGCGTCACTAACTCGAGCCGGACCCCGCATCACCGGAACCTCTGGTGCCATGATCCGCCGGATGGACGACCGGATAGCTGCGAAGCATCACGTGTAGTTGGTGCATGTCTTGCTGCGTTTCATGTTGAATAACGCAGCCCGATCGTGACGACGTCAATCGCACGCGGGGTGGATTCATTTTGGCAAGTGTTGTAAGCGGCCTGCGAAGGCCGCACCGTTGCTAACGGCTCTGCCGGCGGCAACTGTGCATTGGTTGTCGCCAGCAAGGCGCGTGCGATGAACCATCGTGGCGTGGCTTGTGCAGTTCGATTGACCATTGCTTGCAAGATCGCAATAGAAGCCCAATTGTCCGCGTTAGAAAAACGCCATCGACTGCGAGAGCAGAGCCGCGTAAAGAAGTTTGCTCTTGCCAGTCCAATCCATTTGTCTACCGGAACTCAAGTCGCCAGATGACTTTCAATGCTTTGACGTTGTGGTTGTGCGAGAAACTTCCGGCACAACGAAACTCAAGTGATGTGCGATGTGCCATCTCTGCAGGAGCAACCATTCTTCGCGTGAAAGGCGACCGAGCATCGGATAGGACGCTGCAAACTCGGTGTCAGGGTGCATCAGCCTTTCCGCGAGCTCGTAGAATCGCTTGGCGACGGTTTCTTCGTCAGCATGCGGGTCTGGGATCAATGGTTGGGGAGCCTTGCCACGAAGCTTGGAGGGTTTTCCTTTCCGAAGCGTCGGCATCATGAGCAGCCTGAAAATTGGTCGCAGAATCGCGGGAAAAGTGAAGTCAGCTCCATCGACGGTCATTTGCATCGAGCGATTCAAATGGTCGAGTATCTGAGCCAGGCTCCATGTCCCGGCCAGTTGATAACCATACTCACGGAGATGCCGAACCTCATCGCAGGCCTCATTCAAATTCTTGAATGTCAAATCAGATCGCTGTATCGGTCTCGGCGTTGCGTTCTTCATTACGTTTCTGATTCGAATTCGGTGGGATTTGCATCATTCCTGGTGGGGCACCGCGGCTCCTGTGGGTTTCGACGCTTGGCTGCGTGAGCATGGTTTTTAACACAATCTCACGCAAAGCGAACTAAGTCGATATCGTGATTACTTCACCTTCATAAGAACGAGACGAGGAAGGTGGGGCGCCGGCGTCTTCGCTTCCGTCGCTGGAGTCTTCGCCGCTTTCGAATTCAGATCCGCGATCGCTGCGCAAGCCACTTCCGCCACCGGCAGCATTTTCGACGTCTAATCCGTCGCCCGAGTCGTCCGAAGCTTCGATGCGTTTGGAACCCGAGCATTCGATGAAGAACAAGATTGCGAGTGTTCTGAGTCGAATCTTAGAATTCATGGCAATCTGGCTCTGGAGGTGTCCTCCGCTAACAAGCGGAATACTGAACTACTCACAATCTGCTTTGTTAGTTACACTAAAGGAAATTGTTCTGGAGCTTCACTTTGCATCGACTTATCGCACTACTGATCATTCCGTTTCTCGCGGTGGGGCAGCCATGTCCCCACTCGCACGGAGGATCGTTTGCGCAAGGTGACCATGCTGCTCGGCCCCACGTCCATGTTGGACACGGGACACATGATCACGGCGACCATCATCACCACGATCATCATGGCGGTGAGTCCGACGGCACGACCAGTGACCTGCCGATCGACCATGATGCTGATGCCATTTACGTTGGCGGCGGCCAATTCTTCCTGCCGCACACGGACAATGCACGAAGTCATGTTGAGGTTGACATCACGGTATTTTCCAGGCCCGATCGCGAGCTCTTAAGCGTCGAACAAAGACCTCTTGTGAATGGGCATCCGATACCCATCGAGAAGCGTCTACCACTCTTTCTGTTGCATGCTGCGCTGAGGCTATAGGAATCGCTAGGCGAAAATTGACTTCGCCTTCCGGCTTTCCTTCTAGTTTCTGGCCTAACACTGATCGTCGAATAGTGCGATCGGTTCGAGGCTGACTCCTCCATCGACTGACCCGGTAAATTGCCGCTTGCGCACTTTGTCGGTGAGAGTCCGAGACCAATCAATGAAGAATCTGAAGTGGGTGAAATCCCTCGTAGGACCACTGCTGGTGATTGCCGTTGTTGCAGGCCTTTGGGCATATCGAGATCGCCTGATTAAGACGACTGCGTCGGAAGACGATGCTAGTTCCGAAGCAGCATCGGGCAGTAGCGAACTGGAGATTTTGGAGCTAAGCACGCAAGCTCGCAAAAATCTGAACTTACGCTCCAAGGCAGCCCGGCCAACCGAGTATTGGCGGACGATCACGATTCCTGGAAAGGTAGAAGATCGGCCTGGGATATCTGATCGCGGAGTCACTTCGCCGGCTGTTGGCTCCATCGCCGACATTCATGTCTTCCCTGGCGATACGGTTCGTCCTGGCGAGCGTTTGGTAACGATCGCACTGTTCAGCGAATACCTGCAAGCGACTCAAACGCAACTCTTCAAGGCGACGCGAGAAATATCGCTTCTTCAAAAAGAAATCAATCGCCTCTCCGGAATCGCCAGTTCGGGCGGCATGGCGGGATCGAAGGTGATTCAGATGGAAGACGACATTCAGCGGCAAGAAATACTCACGCAAGCGGCAAAACAAGAATTGCTCAGCCGCGGACTCTCACCATCTCAAGTCGAACAAGTTGTGCAAGGCAATTTCGTGTCGACAATTGAAGTCAATGCTCCGCCACCGAGAGAGCTTCCAGCAGCCGAACGAAATAATGACCCGTCACCCGTTTCCCAAGCAAGCTTTGTCGTTGCGAGCGGAAGTGAACAGCTGATCGCCTATGAAGTTCAGTCACTCGAAGTGGAACTCGGGCAAACCGTTCAAGCGGGCCAATTGATCACTGGCCTCGCGAACCACCGGCATCTCTATGTTGTCGGCCACGCGTTTAAGCGAGAAGCGGGGCTTCTTGAAACGGCAGCCCAAGAGGCACGAGAGATCGAGATCGAGTTCTCCGATGATAATGCGGAACTTTGGTCGCCCCTGGATCAGTCGTTTCAAATCCGGCACCTGTCAAATTCAATTGACGTCGAGAGCCGTACCTTCGATTTCTTCGTTCCTCTCGAAAACCAATCACGAAGCTACGACAAGAACCGCGAGACGTTCTTGATTTGGCGATTCCGGCCGGGCCAGCGAGCACGGATTCATGTGCCCGTTGAGAAACTCGAAGAAGTCTTCGTTCTTCCGTCAGAAGCATTAGTAAGGGAAGGCCCCGATGCCTTCGTCTACCGACAAAACGGGGACCTGTTCAATCAAATCGCAGTCAACGTTTTGCATGAAGACCGCCGCTCAGTCGTCATCGCCAATGATGGAAGTATCACGCCGGGGACCTTCATCGCCCAGAACTCTGGTGCTTCACTTCGTCGCGTCTTGAAATCGCAATCGGCCAGTGGCCAGCAGCCTGGCCTGCACGTCCACGCCGACGGCACCGTCCACGCAGCCCATTAAGTGTTGGTGCCATGTTAAACGCAATCATTCGTTTTGCTCTCCGCTACCGGATGTTGGTGATGATCGCCAGCCTGGTGCTGCTGGCGTACGGTTCTTACCTCGCGACGCAGATGTCGATTGATGTCTTTCCCGACCTCGATCGACCTCGCGTGGTGATCATCACCGAGGCACCAGGGCTTGCGACAGAAGAGGTTGAAACACTCGTTACTCAGCCGATCGAGATCGCGTTGATGGGCGCTAGTGGCGTGCAGGCAGTCCGCAGCCAAACCACGGCAGGCCTCAACGTTCTGTACATCGAATTCGATTGGTCGACCGAAATCAAAACCGCTCGGCAAACGGTCAGCGAACGTCTATCGACATTGGAAGGTGTTCTTCCCGAAGGCATCCGACCTCAGATGACACCACCGTCATCGATCATGGGGCAAATTGTGGTCGCAGGGATCTACCGACAAGCGGGTCCGAAAGGAGGACAATTGGCGCCGATCCAGCGAACCAAGTACGTTGCCGAACGGGTCGATGCCGAGGGTGAGGATCAAATCTACGTTTGGAACGCCGGCGATCGACATCAAGTCGATCAATGGCAGCAAGTCGATTTCCAAGTCGTCAGGCTCGATCGCAATCCTAGCGATGAATCACTGGCGGCCGAAGCCACGCTTCAAATCGACGGCCAGCGATACGCGATGCCGTTTCCGACCGAAGCGAAACAGTTGCTGGAACTACGCACCGTCGCCGACTGGATCATTCGGCCTCGTTTGCTGAAGGTCTCTGGCGTCGCCGAAGTCTTCATGCAAGGCGGTGATCGTAAGCAGTATCAAATCTTGCTGGACCCGACTGCGCTTCTGGAGTACGACGTCACCGTCCAAGAAGTCGAACAAGCTCTTCGCGAAAGCAATATCAACACCAGCGGCGGATTCGCAACCACCGGCGAAACGGAGCGCCCGATTCGTATCCTCGGACGTTTAGGTACCGGTGCACGGAGCGTCATGGACGACCTGCGGAAGATACCCGTCGTTCGACGAACCAAACGGAGTGTGCTGCTGGAGCAAGTCGCCCGCGTGGTCGAAGGCCCCGAATTGAAGCGTGGTGACGGCAGCGTGAACGGTCACAGCGGGATCGTTTTCACGGTCGTTAAACAGCCGCATGTGGACACACGAAAACTGACAGACGATATTGCCGCGGCGTTTGACGAGGTCGAAGCTTCGCTGCCGCCGGACATCATCATCAATTCCGAACTCTTTCGTTTGAAGAATTTCATCGACCGCGGAATCTTCAATGTGGCCGAAGCGTTGGTCATCGGAGCGGTGTTGGTCATCATCGTGCTGTTTCTGTTCCTGCTGAACTTTCGAACGACCTTCATCACGCTGACCGCCATTCCGATGTCGTTGGTGATGACGACGCTGGTGTTTCGCTGGGTCAGCTGGTTTAGCGGCACCGAGCTGTCTATCAACGTCATGACGCTCGGTGGCATTGCCGTCGCGATGGGCGAGCTTGTCGACGATGCGATTGTCGACGTCGAGAACATCTTTCGCCGACTGAGGGAAAACAACCACCGGCCTGAGCCGAAACCGCCGCTTCATGTCGTTTACGAAGCGAGCAAAGAAATTCGCAGCGCGATTCTATTTGGCACGGTGGTCGTCATCTTGGTCTTCCTGCCGTTATTCGCACTCTCGGGAGTGGAAGGACGGTTGTTCGCTCCGCTCGGATTCGCCTACATCGTCTCCATTCTTTCATCGTTTCTCGTTTCGCTGACCGTGACTCCGGTCCTGTCGTACTACCTGCTGCCCAACTCAAGTGCGACTCACCGGGACCAAGACGGATTCGTCTTGCGAGCGATGAAGGCACTGGCCACGCCGCTGATCCGTTTGAGCATGGCGATGCCCGGAAGCCTGCTTGCCATCACCTGGATCGTCGTTGCAATCGCGGCATGGCAGTTATCGCAGCTCGGAAAGAACTTTCTACCGGCCTTCGATGAAGGCAGCGTGCAGGTCAACGTCACGATGCCACCCGGGTCTTCATTGCAAGCCTCCAATCAAGTGTCCGGAAACATCGACGACGTGTTCTTGTCGATGCAGCGTAGCCCGTCCAACCCCGACGGCGAGATCCTCAACTTCGTCCGGCGCACCGGTCGAGCGGAGATGGACGAGCACGCGTCGCCGGTCAACTTCGGCGAATACATCCTGAGCATGAATCCCGAGGTGGATCAGGATCGCGAGGAGATGTTGGCGGAGTTGCTGGAGCGGATCAAGGACGAGGTGCCGGGCGTTGACATCGAAGTCGAACAACCGCTCGCGCACCTGATCAGTCACATGGTGTCCGGTGTCTACGCTCAGATTGCCATCAAAATTCACGGAGATGACTTGGACAAGTTGCTGTCACAGGCCGAACAGGTGAAGTCGTCCATCCAAGACATTCCGGGTATCACGTCGCCGATCATTGAACCGATCCGAATGACGCCCGAGCTGCACATTCAGCTACGTGGTGATGATCTTGCTCTTTATGGATTGACTCGCGAGTACGTCGCTGATGTGCTGCAAACGGCGTTGCAAGGCGAAGTCGTCTCGCAAGTACTTGAAGGACAACGGCGTTTTGACTTACTGGTGCGATTGGAAGAAGAGTATCGCACGGACTACGCCAATCTTGGCCGATTGCGAATCGACCTGCCGCACGCTGAAGGCCAAGCGGAACGCGGGCAAATTGAATTACACGAGGTCGCGACGATCGGCGAGGGGACCGGACCGAACTCCGTCAACCGAGAAAACTCGCGACGCCGGATTGTCATTCGATGCAACACGCAAGGTCGGGACTTGGCGAGTGCCGTCGAAGCGATCAAAGGTCGACTGAACCAGGATCTCGAACTGCCCGTCGGCTACTACGTCGAGTACGGCGGTCAATTCGAGAGCCAGCAGAATGCGACCCGCTTGATCATGGTGCTGGCGGGAGTTTCGGTCATCGGCATGTTCGGTGTGCTGATGATTCTGTTCCCGTCCGTTCGTGTGGTTCTGCAAATCTTGAATGCACTACCGACAGCGTTCATCGGTGGGGTGATCGCGTTGGTGCTGACAAACCAAAACCTGACGGTCGCGAGCCTGGTCGGCTTCATCTCCCTGGGTGGCATCGCCGTTCGCAATGGAATTCTGCTAGTCACGCACTACTTCCACTTGATGAAGGAAGAAGGAGAAGGGTTCGGCACAGACATGATCATGCGTGGCAGCCTGGAACGACTGGCTCCCGTTCTGATGACGGCACTGACGGCCGGCATCGGATTGATCCCACTGGTCATCGGAGGACAGGAGCCTGGTCGAGAAATTCTCTATCCCGTGGCGACTGTGATTCTTGGTGGCCTGATTACCTCGACGTTTTGTGAGTTCCTGATACACCCGGGACTCTTTTGGAAGTTCAGCGGTCAAGACACCAAACGGATCTTGGACGCTGAGGAAGTTACCTCGATTTGAAGGATCGAAAGATGAAAAAGTTCAGTTTGGTTGCTGTGATGTGCCTGCTTGCTTCCGTAATGGGGTGCAATCAGTCCAGTCCGACAACCGGCCAGGCGTCTGATACAGCCGACAGTTCCGCGACCGATGACCATGGCCACGACCATCCGCACGACGGAGAGAAGGACCACAGTGTTGAAGGCCACGGGCATGGAGTCGGCCCGCACGATGGAACGATCGCCGATTGGGGCGGAGGAAAGTTCCATGTCGAGTTCACCGTCAACCACGACAAGCAACAAGCAACTGTTTATGTGTTAGGCAGCGACGAGAAGACCGCGACACCGATCGACGCAGAGTCCATCGAGTTGGCCATCACCGATCCCGAAATGCAAGTTGTCCTGTCAGCTGATCCGCAAGAAGGCGATCCTGAGGGAAAGTCATCTCGTTTTGTTGGCATGCACGAAAGTCTTGGCGTTGTGCAAGAGTATGCGGGGACAATGACGGGAGTTGTCGATGGAACACCCTATTCGGGCGACTTTAGCGAAGAAGCTCACGATGACCACGAGCACTGAGTCGACGCGATGTATTCATTGATTTCTAAAACGCTGATCTCGGCGATCGGCATTGTTGCAGTCTCCGAGATCGGTGGGCTTTCGCCTCGATTGGGCGCCTTCTTGCGGAACGTGCCTGAGATGATTCTTGCACAACAGAGAGGATCCACTGTGGCACCCGTTCAACCTTGGGTGACTTGCGATCCAAGTGACTGAACGAGGTTGAGCATTACGAAGGTTTCCAATGGCGATTGATCTCGGAGGAAATAGAGTCTGCACTTTGGTCGACGCAGTTGAGTTCGACGACAAGTAGCTTCGACCAGTGGTAGCGTCCGCCCGGTCGCGAGTGGCGATTCCATTCTCTTAGCAGCTTGGATGTCGCTCGCTTATGGATCAAAAGACGGTTTCCTGACCTGCGAACGTGCGAGACATCACACCACCTGAATGACCTGCGAAGCCACGCGTGGTAGCCTTGAACGCCTTCCTCAGTGATCACAATTGCCGTGGGATCGAGAGCCAGCCTGATTGTATTGAGCAGCGCTTCTACCAGACACATGCCGAGCAAGGCGAGAAAAATGTAACTCATGACACTTCTCTCCCATGGTCCTGGAATGGTAGCTCCCTTTCCAAGTGGAAAGTTAAACCACACAGCATCGGTTTGAATGGCAATCAACGGGATTCCGAATAGCAGCAACAAGGGCGTGTGTGTCCGAAACAGCACCCAGCCGCTCGATACAACCGAGGCGACGAATGGACGTTCTTTGGCATGACAATCGAAAGGATCGGTAGCAGAAAGATCGAATTCTTCTTGAGACATGGCGAGTGGTTTCTTTGAGCGATCGTTTCTAGATCTCGGATTGAATGCGTTGCAGCCGATCGCGGATTTGGGTCTTGGTCCGGTTGATCTGTTGCTGGCTTGAATGGGGAAAGAACGGTAAGTCATCGAGGGAAACCCCCATCCTTGCCAAAGTCAAACGCCACGCTTGCACATCATTGAAACCAGACGTGATCGGTGACGGACGCTGCAAAACCAGAGTGCTGATCCTCGTGGCATCCTGCTTTGCGGCCGGCCCGAGTGACGCGTAAGCGTCTCGAATCCCTTCAACCATCGCTCGTCGTTGGCTCCAGTTGTCTTTGGTCGAAACGTGATCGAGTGCGTCGCGCAGAATGGGCATTGCACGCTCAGCATCGAGGTCAGCAAGCCTTGAAAGAAAATGCCCAGCCTGTTCGTAGAGTTCGGGTCTTGTCCAAATGGCGAGGTGAGCTGGATCGGGTTTGGCGAACGTGCCCGGTGGCATCAAAGATAAGGCTTTCGCTAACTGCGATCGTTCTGTTTCGGTCGCATCATCGAACCCAATCCGTCGTGCGTAGGCGGTGCTGAGTTCGATCGGCGTTTCGCCCTTAGAAAAAACGTTCTCGATCGGGCCGGCAATATCTTTCACTCGCTGGTCATCGACAACGCGGGCGATCAATTGATGGTCGTCGGGGCCTGCGTCGAAGAAAAAGAGCGAAAGCCAGCGTCTCGCTAATTCCAGCCTGGCCGGACTCGCGTCGGGATCGTCGATCGCGCGTTGGACTTCCCGGCGCAATCGTTCGCGGGTGTCATCAAGCTCTGCGAGAAGCGGCACCTCGATGGCTTGCAAAAACGTCGGCTCCAAATCAATCCGTTGGTCCGACGACTTCCAATCACTTCCGCCAATACCAAAGGATGCACCCGAGATTGTTCCGACAGCCATCTGAAGATCAAAGCCGAGGTAGAAGACGTTGCCAGGAACAAAGTGTCGAACTTCACTCCTGCGAAATTGAACGTCATTGCCGGTGCGAGAAATCTCGACTCGTTCGACTCGTGGAATTTCTTTATTGTGGGTCGAAACCAAACGCACGACCCAATCCGCTTCTTCGGCGGGTGTAGGCTCAACCTGAACAATTCGTTCCACACCGGAAAGACGGAGAGCCCAATCGGCTTCGAGTGATATCTCAACCTGCCGCAACTCGTTGCCTTTCACTCGTCGCATGAGTCCCGGATGTTTGCGAATCAATTGTCCAGGATTCGACGGGAATACGCCTGGTTCTGCATCCTCACCCGTCCGGACCAAAGCGAACGCCGCAACCGAAGGATCGCGTTTTCGGCCGGCTGGGCCGGTGCTTTCGACGGTGACACTTTCGACGCCCGGTAAATCTAGAAGCATTGTGCATAAGTAGTCACATTCGGGAGACCGGTAGAGTTCGCCGTTCTCGACGTACACATTTCCGCTCAAGGTGACTGGTTGGCTAGGCAGGACGTCGGGTGAGACTTCCGCGCGGAAGGCCGATATCGCTGACGAGCGAATGGGTTGCATGACCAACCAGCCCAGTCCGAGCGCAAGTAAGGGCGCGATCGGGAACGCGGCCCAACCGATCTTGGTTGGTAGTATTCGCTGAATACCGAGCGTCGTCGCAAGATAGACAAACACGGTGGGAGCCGCGAGAAGCACCAAGCCCGGAACGATGAGTGCAACGAAGCCAAGCACGACCAGCATCGGGCAACAGAGCGCCATCGCGGCGGTGACGCCTGTGAGGGTTAAAACAATGTTGCCAAATTTACGCATGATGGATTCGATACCGCGACGATCGGCGCACACCTTTCGCGGTAACGACCGCAGGTCGATGAAGTCTAGGTCACGATTTGAACCCGCTAAAACCCATTGTTAACGGAGACTTCATCGAGCGTCAGTTGCCCAGGCTTGGGCCAGGCTTCTTTGGTTCCTTTGCCGATCGTAACCATTGGTCCCATGACGTGGTCGTCGGGGAGGTTGATCAGCTTGGCGACGGCTTCGATGTCGAATCCGATCATGGGGCATGACTGGTAGCCTTGGGGTCGTTGGTTGGCTGCTGTTTTTCCAGAACAACCAACGTTCCGATCTGTGAAATTAGCAGGCAAGCGATTTGGTAGAGCGGCTTCAAGTCTGGCATATTCTTTTCATCTTTTGCTCCAGGGCGGGTAAGCAGTTCAATTCATTCCGGCGGCGGCAAAAACGTCGCGACAACACTGGTTGTCCACTCACCGTGGTTGTGTATGTACCGACCACGCATCCACACGAGTGCGGTACGGTCATCGTGCCACTTTGGGACAATTGGCCGAAGATTGTCCATCGTGGAGTTTGCTGTGATTGGATTCCACCGCCAAGTTTGGCCGCCATCATTCGATCGGCCGCAGAAGATTTCGTGGTGCCGCTTTTGGTCGGCCTGACTGATCAGCGGCGATCCATTCGTCGGATCTGCGTTGGTAGAAATGTAAACGGTAGTTGGATCCGAGGGGTCGATGGCTGCCAAGCCGGTGTAGTCATCTTCAAATGGATAGAGTCGTGATCCAGCGTAAGCGATTTCTCGCTGCTGCCATGCGTGACCGTCCCATCGGGCGTAGTGGTAGCGGAGGTCATCGCCTCCTTGCTTGGGCGGCAAGCCGCGGCCATCCTTTTGAACGGAGAACAAGATCACTGGTCTTTTCTCGTCATCCAGCTCGATGTCGGTCATCCAGGCTACGTTGTCGGGATCACCCTGAAAGACGCGTGTAAAGTCCCATGTCCGGACGCTGGTCTCTACGTCGGTACTTAACTTGCCAACCACTGAACCGTCCGACTTGCAAAGTTGACCTTCACGCAGGAAACCATGGTAAAGGCTGTTGTCATAATTCCGAGGGTGATCCTCTGTCGCGACGAAGTGGATGGTATCGCCGTCCTGGGTGTACTTTAGATAGGGGCTATAACCATCGCGTCCCTTCATAACGCGGCCGCCGTGGGTCCAACTTTTACCGCCGTCGTCAGAAAACATGTAGTTGGGGTCGTGACCGACTCCACGGTAGAAGTTGAAGATTCGCCCAGACGGGAATCGAAATAGGTTGGAGTAGGTGACGCTGTCGCCTCCCAGGTGTTCGGCGTGACCGGGGGAATCGAAAATCAGCGGTTTACTCCAGACAAGCGGATTCCCCGGTGCGGAAAAGCGATAGTAGATACTCAGCTCAGCCCCGTGCTTAGTGTAGACGCATAGGTATCTCCCGTCCGGCAAGGCGAGGAACGCAGGGTTATCATGGTCATCTTGTTCAAAATGCTTGTGGAGGATCACCGAACGTGTCTCGCCGCTCGCAAGATCGTGGACCGCGACTTCCACATTGCCCCAGTTTGGGTCGCCTTTTCCTGAGTTGTAGTCTTTCACTGCGCGGACCGAACCAACGATTAATTTGTCTCGGTCAACAACAGCTCGCTCGTCCATAAACCACGACCAGGCCCCGTTGTCATTCAATGTGATAAGATCACCGGCAACAAAGTCGGCAGTGTCACTTCCGCGTTTTGGCTGCCGCACTTCCTGGCCGGACAGCATGTCGATCTGCGCGACGAGCAGGCAGGCGATCATGAGTTGTACGTTGGTATTTGGCATTTTACGGGGCTCCTTCGTAGACTTGAGTTTCGAGTGCATTTGCGCACCAATTTCTAATCCTTCTCGCGATCTTGAAAATATTAACTGTTGCTAGCGATGATTTGCACTGCAACTAGGAAAACAGTGTTGGTCGCATTGTTCTATTGTTATAGCCATTCCTGATTGACCGAGGATTGCCCGGATGCAATTGCAGGATGCGCGATTTTGTCGCGGCTCATCGGATAGTCACCGTTGAGGCACTTGCCGGAGGAAGTGAAAGCATAACCTTGCTCGCAGACGAACTCAGACAAGAACTCAGACAAGAAGTCGGGCGACATTTGACCTCCTCCAGATGGCCAAAAGAATTGTGAGCATCCATTCGCTCGGCCCCGAGGAGTTGCTCCTTCCCCAATAGATATTCAACGTGTGTGTCTTCCTCCGCCGGATACATGACGTGGGCGGCCCCGGGCGAATCGCTAGGCCAGCGATTCGCAAGTTTAGTACGGTGCTTGGTGCCTCAACTCTTGAGCCGTCAGCTGCACGAGGAACAAACGACCCGATCGCGTTTTCCGCTCGAAAGTTTTCGCTAATGCTCAATTCTCGTGTTGCCCCGGTCGAAGTATCTGTTGCAACATGGTTAATGTATGTTGCAACACACATGTCTTCGCGAGGCGTTGAGAGACATTCGGAAACCAAGAGGGCTTCTTCACCATGGATCGGCGGAATTTCTGGAAAATGACTGCAGGTACTGCCTTGTCAATTAGCAGTTTGAATCAGCTTGACGCATTCGCCCAGGAGCTACCGCGTTCCGAGCGAATGCCAGCTTTGTTCGTTGGGCACGGCAGCCCGATGAATGCACTGGAGGACAATCGCTTCGTGCAAGGATTCCGTTCGATCGTGAAAACGATCCCAAAGCCGAAGGCAATCTTGTGCATTTCAGCGCACTGGTACACGCGTGGGACCAAGGTCACCGCGATGAGCCAGCCAAAAACAATCCACGATTTTGGCGGTTTTCCGCAGGCGTTACATGAATTCCAATACCCGGCTCCCGGGAGTCCAGAACTTGCCAAGGCAACAGCAAGCCTGGTTCCCAAAACTCCTGTGGCCCTCGACCAGTCTTGGGGGCTCGATCATGGAGCATGGGCGGTGCTGACGCATCTCTATCCAAACGCGGATATCCCAGTGGTACAGATGAGTCTTGATCGCACCCAAACGCCCGAGTTTCACTTCGAATTGGGTAAGCAGCTGGAGGTGCTGCGACAGCGTGGAATTTTAATCGTTGGCAGCGGGAACATTGTGCACAACCTGAGGCTGGTCGATTTTCAAAACATGGAGCGTCCTAACCATGGATTTGACTGGGCGGTCGAGGCTCAGAACTTTGTCAATCAACAGCTTGCCAATGGTGATTACGAGAAGCTGATCGACTATTCCAGACGCGGGAGGGCGATCAGCTTGGCCGTCCCAACCCCGGATCATTATTTACCTTTGCTGTACGTGCTTGGCTTGCAGCACCAGCCAGATCAACTGCAGTTGTTTAACAACGAGTTGGTCGCGGGCAGTATCAGTATGACTTCCGTTCGGCTGGGTTAGCCGGACAACAGCCCAGAACAATACGAGGCAGTCCTTGCCTACGTCACATCCGACATTGCCCAGAACCGCCCGTCGAGGACCAGGTAAAGCCAAAAAGCGATGGATAGGCAAGCAACGGGTTGCTTGCAGAGTGCGACCTAAAAATGGTGACGATCAAATGAAGAAGACCTCCCAAACGACCGGAATTGCCTCGGAAATTGGAATGCGTGATCCAGATCAGCTCCTTCCCGAGCGGGAAGTCATGCTGAATCTGGCCAAAACGTTTTCTGCTCTGAGTCAGCCGTTCGACGAGATGTTCAAAGAGCACGGTATCACTCCGGTGCAATACAACGCGCTGAGAATTCTGCGTGGGCACGGGAAGCCGGTTTCGGTGTATCAAATCGGCGAGAATATGGTGACGCGACAATCGGATCTACCTCGACTGGTTGATCGAATCGTTGCACTCGGGTTCGCCGAAAAAAAACGTTGCGAGGAAGATCGCCGAGTCATGTGGGTCACTCTGACGCGCAAGGGGAAGGCCCTATTGAAGCGGTTAGATGAACCTCTGGACGAGCTTCACCGCGAGCAGCTGAAGCATCTCAGTCGAGAACAAGTGAAACAACTCAGTGATCTACTGTGGTTGGCACGCAATCCCGAACCATCCTCTGAGTGATGATTCAAGCTTCAGAAGCACCGAATGCTCTATGAACTTAAGAATGTGAATTGACTTCCGTCAATTCCAAGAGCCCCCTAGAAAGTGAAATTGATGAAAGCGAAACGAATTGGTTATTGGGTGACGTTGGCTTTATTCTGCCTCGCGATGGCCGGCGGTGGCGTCGCGGATTTGATGCACAGTCCAGACATCATGGAGTCGATGACAAGGCTCGGGTTCCCCGACTACGTGGCAACCATTCTGGGCTTTTGGAAAATTGCGGGCGTCGTTGCCCTCTTGCTTCCAGGGTTTGGGCTGCTGAAAGAGTGGGCCTATGCTGGTTTCTTCTTCGACTTGACCGGCGCCTCGGCGGCGCACCTGTTTGTCAAGGATGCGATGCCCGAGCCGATCATTCCGCTGGTGATCCTCACTCTTGGCATGGCGTCGTGGTACTTGCGGCCCGCATTGCGCTGTGTTGTTCCCGCACCGGTCAATGAAGAACCGACACCCATTGCTGCGTAGCCCTCAGCCCCAACGATCCAGCGCAAAGACCGTGAACGCTGACGCCTGGATGGTCAAAGAACTCCAAGTCGCCACCGGTGGGCTCTATTGTGGCATGACGAAGAGCACCATGAGAACAATGTTTCAAGTCACTTTGGGAACAATGCTGGCGACAGTCGTTGGTTTGCTAACCATGCTGTCGGTCGGACTGCTTTCATGGCCACTCGCTAGAGGTCTGAGCGGAATTGCGATCGGATTGATCGCATCGACCGTATTTGCATTGCTGCTGCGCAAGAAGCTTGTGCAGCCGATTTCGATCGCCGCCAGCGGCATTGGAGCGCTCGTCGCGTGCTTCTCTGCTATTGCGACCGCGGAGATTCTTCCGCCAGGAAGCTTGCAGTGGATGTTCCAAGGCGGGCTCTACGGTGCTGCCTTCGGTGTACCGGTTGCCGCGATACTGTCGCCGTTGGCATTTATCAGGAGTCGGGACATCAAAACTGATTCAGTGCGGGAATGAAACGTTCGGCTGTTCCGACTGGAGCACATTGGCCAGATTTTCGCGGTCTCTACGCAAGTCCTGCGATTCGCTTCGCAATCTCTGAGCGTGCAGTCGGGTTCGAGAGCGTCTCCAATCTTGGGCTCCCGACTTTCCAAATTTGATTTACTGGCAAACGATACTCCCCAGCAGCTAGTGGCCACCGCCGACGATTGACCACTTTTTTCCGATAGCACTCTGGGACTTTATAACCTTGAGGTTAAATAGTACAGAGACACGAGAGGTGACCGCACACTGCCCAAGCTAGCTCTTGATAGATCTTGTGAGGGGTTTGGTTTTCGTGCCCGTGAAGACTTTCTTCCTTCGGGCCAAGTTTACGCTCTGGTCACAAAACTCAGCTTTCTGCCCGTAAATCGCGGTGCCGATCGTTCGCGCCGGTCAAATCGCAAGTTGACTTTTGTCTCATGCGTGCAACAATATTTGTGCGGGTGAAGTCTGGCGACTCTCTGCCCGATCTGCGAATTTGCCGCCCTAATTAACCCGGCCCTACTGTCATGCCACTTTCTGAAATACTCACCCGCATCCAAGAACGAAGGCGAGAGCTCGATATCTCTGTCTCCGATCTTGCGCGCCGAAGTGGCGTTTCGAGGGCAACAGTGATCCGGATTCTTGGTGGCGAGGACCACGAATTTTCGTTCGCAAACCTGCAAGCGATTCTCCTAGCTCTCGGAGTCTCGTTCGACCTGACAGAGATCCCGGCTGAGAAATTCCGAGATCAAATCGCGACTGAAAAAGCGAAGCGATTGATCGCGCTGACCCAAGGTAACGTCGCGTTGGAGGCTCAGGCTGTCTCGCGTTCCTCAGCCCGGACCCACCTCGAAGAAACAAAAGCTCGGATTGCATCCTCCAGCCGAAAACTGTGGGCGTCATGAATGCGGGCAGTGGCAAGGATGCAAAGCTCGGTTTTGGTTCGAGCGGAAAAGATGACGATACGCCTTTTGATGGGGCAGGTCTCAAACTCAAGACAGTGAAAACACGTCGCGAACTCAACGAGGCCGAGTTCGCGTCGATTCTGCGAGTGACCGAAAAGTACTTGCTCTCGAAACCATCTCGAAAGATCGCACCGTTCAATTTTGAGTGGCTGCTAGGACTACATCGTGAGATGCTTGGTTCGATTTGGAGTTGGGCTGGCGAGATCCGATCCACCGAGAAGAACATCGGTGTGAGTCCCAACATCATCGCAGCGGAACTGGGCGTCATCGCGATGGAAGCCGATAAGCGACACAATGAAGTCGGTGCGTTGGTCTTTGCAACAGCAGCCGAATTCCATCACCGTGCCGTTTGGGTGCATCCCTTTGAAGACGGCAATGGTCGATGGGCGAGACTCTTGGCAAACGTGTGGCTGATGCAACATGAACAACCAGTCACGCTTTGGCCCGCCACTCATCTTCGCGACACCGAGAGCCCGATTCGCGATGAATACATTGCCGCAATCAAGGAGGCTGACTCACGAAACTATGGACCGCTGATTGACTTGCACCAGAGGTTCAGCGAGTAACCACGCAGATTCCTTGAGGCCCGAGACAAATGAGCGATAGCAAAGATGCGAACGGGTCTCGCGGTAGAGACCTTCGGTACACAGTTGAATTGGACCTGCATCTTTTCTTTACGCCACTGATGCAGGACTGGGGAGACGGGATCGTAATGACTCGCACGCTCCAGCTTCCATTTCCGCCCGACGGCAAGATTGCGATCGCAGGACGCTCGATAGAAGGCGACGGCCAACCGCTTGGATATCGAATAAGAAATATCACCTGGGATGTCGATCGGGACCGATTCATCGCGACGACTGTCGCTGACTGTGGCGGAGGGCCACTTGCCTACATTGGCGATGACATCGACAGGCATCTGACCGAAGGTTGGTCAATCGGAAGCTGGCAAACGCACTACGACAAGAGTTGGAAAAGTCCGATTGGCAATCGGTTCGATAGAGCAAAGTTCGATATTGAAGTGATGGACGAGGGCGATCTCTATAAACTTGAGACGATGCCGGCATCAAAACGCCCTGGCGCGTTCAACGAGTTGATGAGCGCTTTGGTCAGGCTCTTGTTCAATCTCAACAACAACGAAGCTTTGGCATACGTCATGTACAAAACCAAGACATACTTTCAGGACGAAAAAGAACAATCACCAAAGTTCAGAGACGCCATGCAAGGCTATGAGGAAATGACTTCCGACGAACGCGACAGGGTCCGTCGAAATGTGATGCGACGCACCTCTCGTTTCTGCTAAAGACGTCGTTCGGATGCCCAAGGCCCCCATCATCGCAGAAAGCAAATCAAGAAAGTCTCTACGACCGTCGGCTAATGTCTCCGTGCCGGTCTGCAGTTTTCGTTCGGCACAGCAAAAGAGGAGATCGGAGACGCGAATCAAATAACCCAGCCAAAATGACAGTTCGATAAGGGGCCACCCACGGAAACTGAACTCCGAACAGGTTCCCAGCCTTCTCCCGACGCGAGTCTCCTCGATTCTGCCCGCTCGGAGGAGCGGCTGGCCCACCGAATCCCGCCTGAGGTACAGCCGGTTCGAGCGTTTTGTATTCGGCATCGGAAAGATTGACCCGAAGCTTCCAAACATCGTCGCTAAGCTGTCCCATCAAACTGGGAGACGGCTCTTGTCCGTTGGCCTGAGATGCAACACTTAACACAATCCAGCACACCACGGCAGCAAATCGAACAGCGGCATGACGGATGTCGTCACCAGAAAGAATCACTTCTGCTTTTCCTGTATTCTGAACGCGAACTTGCCGCTCCAAATCACCGCGGCATAACTACGTTCGCGTCACCAAAGCGAATCCTTCGCGAGAGTTGCAGCTTTCTTCCGAAAGGAGCGAAGGATTTTCAGGCTACCCGCGAACGCATTAGCAACAGCGTCGCCCCCGGAGCCTCAATAGCATGCCTAAACCCACGCCACTGCCCGTGATCATCTCCATGATCACACTTTCCATCTTCGCCCCGGTTGATTGCCTCGCACAGGACATTCCGCTTGTTTATCACGTTGAGCACACGGGTTCGGAATTCCCGAAGCCCGTGTTGCCCGAATTCGATCAGTTGCCACCGGTTCGGCCCCTTCCTGATCCGTTTGCCTGGTCGGACGGAAGCGGACGTTCCACGGAATTTAAAAACTGGGCTCGTCGCCGCTCAGAAATCAAAGCAGAAATCGAACGGTACGGCGTCGGAGAAAAACCCGGGCGTCCGAAAGACATTGCGGCCACCTTCAAAGACGGCAATCTCACCGTAAAGGCGACCGAAAATGGCGAGACCCTGACGCTCACTGCGCGAGTGCGTCTTCCAAAAGGCGACGGCCCGTTCCCCGCCGTGATTGGAATCGGCTTTGGTGGCGGCACGGGAAGTTTGCCTGCCGATATCTTCACCAGTCGCAACGTTGCGACGATCTCGTTCAACTTCGCTCAGGTGATGGCTCACCAGCAGAAGCGCGGCAACGAACCGATCAATCGGCTTTACCCCGATCTCACACACATCGGCGCCTACGCAGCTTGGCCATGGGGAATCAGCCGTATCATCGACGGCCTCGAGTTGGTCGAAAAAGATCTGCCGATCGACCGCAAACGACTGGCCGTGACGGGCTGTTCGTTCGCTGGAAAGATGGCACTGTTTGCCGGAGCATTCGACGAACGCATCGCTTTGACGATCGCCCAGGAATCCGGCGGTGGCGGCGCGGCGGCGTGGCGAGTTTCCGAAACACTTGGCAATGTGGAAACGCTCGGCAAAACCAGTCGAGCGTGGTTTCGGGAAGACATGTTTCAATTCTCAGCCGCCGTCGACAAACTGCCGTACGACCATCACGAATTGATGGCGATGGTGGCTCCGCGAGCCTTGTTGGTACTCGGTAATCCAGATTACGAATGGCTCGCCGATGAATCCGGATACGTTTCATGCCGCGCCGCTCATGAAGTTTGGAAGACGTTCGGCATCGGCGATCGGTTTGGTTTCTCGATCGTCGCTGGACATCCGCACTGTCAGCTTCCTGCCAGCCAGCGACCGGAAGTCGAAGCGTTCGTCGATAGATTCCTGCTGGGCAAGTCCGACGCCAAGACAGACGTCACCAAGCATCCGTTCGATTTGGTCGAGCACGAGTTCTGGTACGACGGTTGGACGAAAGGAAAGTCGACGTTCCCAACCTTGGATGGCGAGAACATCGAGACCTTCACGTTCGAAGCCGAAGCGATGGAGCCCGGTTCGGACTGGCAGATCAAATCCGCTGAGGACGCTTCTGCCGGAAAGTACATCACGATCAAGCCCAGCCTCGAAAGCCCTCAAGCCGTACCCGCTGGCGACAGTGGAGCAGTGACGATTCCGTTCACAACCACCAAAGACGCGAAGTACTACATCCACGCTCGGGTGAACTGTCCATCGGCGGACGACGATTCGTTTTGGGTTCAGGTCGACGACGGTGATTTCGTTGCGGCCAACGGCCTGGGAACCAAAGGCTGGCAATGGGTCAAGCTCCACGCGTTCAAGCCAACCGTCGGCAAGCACACGCTGACCATCAAGTACCGCGAAAACGGAGCCTTGCTCGATCGCATCGGAATCACAACCTACCCGTTCGGCGCAGACGCCCTCGACGCTGCCAAAGCAGAGCCAAGCCTCAAAGATGCGGTCGGCAAGCGGTTCAAGATCGGTGTCGGTGTCGGACATCGCGTTGTCCAGAACGCGGAAGACGCAGCACTGATTCGCAGGCACTTTCAAATTGTGACTCCCGAAAACTGCATGAAGCCGCAGGGCATTCATCCGCAGGAAAATGAATGGAAGTTTGAGCCGAGTGATGCGTTCGCCGACTTCGCCCGAAAACACAACCTGGAAATGGTTGGCCATTGCCTTGTTTGGGCCAAGGATGACCGGACGGACCAATGGATGATGAACGAGGGTGAAAAGCCCGTCTCGCGAGAGAAGCTGTTGCAGCGAATTCAAAATCACGTCAAGACCGTCGTCAGCCGTTACGCCGACGTGGCCACTCACTGGGATGTCGTCAACGAAGCCATCGGCGACAGCAACGATGGCTTGCTGCGTGATTCGGTGTACTCGCGAACGACCGGAATGGACTTCATCGTCACTGCGTTCAAGACCGCCCGTGCACACGATCCCGACGCTCTGCTGATTTACAACGACTACAACGGACACAAACCCGGCAAACGTGAGAAGCTGATTGAACTGCTGACGAAATTGAAAGCCGCCGGAGCCCCTGTCGACGCTTACGGCATGCAGGGGCATTTTGAACTGGGCGACAACTCATTGTCAGAACTCCGCACGACCTTCGATGAGCTTCGCAAGCTCGACATCCAGGTCGTGGTTTCCGAACTCGACATCGACGTGGTCAAGCGAGGCCGCTGGTGGGCGGACGGAAACAAGTATCGCGACGAACTAAAAACGTTCGATCCTTACAAGGACGGCATGCCGCCAGAAATCGAACAGCAGATGGTCCAGCAGTACGTCGAACTGTTCAAGCTGTTTCACGAGTACCGCGACATCATCGCGCGAGTCTCTTTTTGGAACCTTCACGATGGCCAAAGTTGGCTGAATTACTTCCCATGGGAGCGGGTCAATCACCCGCTACTGTTTGATCGCCAGCGAAATCCCAAACCGGCGTTCGATGCCGTTTACGAGTTACTAAACAACTGAGCAGCCCAACACTAACGGCTACTGCCCTCTTGTTCTTCCCCAATCACTTTTGTATCGAAAGTAGTCGAAATCTACATGACCTGCCGCCGAAGCCTGACTCAGGTGGTAGGTAAACAGGCCGAATTTGATTCCCTCGAACCAGTCGCGCCCGACCGAATAGTTGTCCCCAAGCCGCTGGAATTTTGAACCATCGGTGCTGAAATAGAAGCAAGGATTGGACGGAGCGTTGATGGCGAGCTTCAGATAAATCGTATCTCCCTGAAGTTCGGGCCCATTGAAATACTTGCCTTTGATGTTGGCTCGAATCTTCAGCTTCCCATTCTCTTTCACCAATCCAATCCAGCCGTAGTTTTTTCCGAACAGCGTTGCACCAGCCCGCTGGCCCTCAGTCATCTGACTTGCATCCATCTTGATGGTTGCCGAACATTCCTTTCCCATCGCTAGTTGGACGAGCGTGTTGTAGGCGAAGTGAATGCTGTCTTCGACAAACGGGATTTGCAGATTGCGAACTCCGGCGATCCCGGGCTTGGAGGAAATCGGTTTGGCTTTGAGCCGGAGCCAACCGGGCCGCTCTTTCAATGACCAGAACGAGTCGTCCGGATTGTGATTCCAGAGCCATTGCAGACCAAGCGAATCACTTGCAAATTCATCCGAGCTTTGTGGAAGCAAAACGGGGAACGCTTTTCCAACATCGGGCTTTGGAGAACGCGACACGGGTTCACCGATGCCGTTCCCGTCGTGATCCTTTCCCATCCACGGCCACCCATTTTCATCCCAACCCGCCGGTTGCAAATGTCCGATGCGTCCCCAGGCCATATGTTGTTGAAAGTGATAAAACCAGGACTCTCCGCTATCCAGATCGATCCATGATCCCTGATGCGGACCATTGATGTTGGTCGAACCCTGTTCAAGCGTTTTTCGTTTCTCGTAAGGTCCCCAAATATTGCGAGAACGGAGCACGACCTGATAGCCTTTGTCGATGCCACCTTCTGGCGAAAAGATGTAGTACTCACCGTTCCGTTTGTGGAACTTGGGACCTTCGAGCACTGGGCCTCTTGCAACGATCTTTCCTTTACCGGCAACCTTCGTCCCATCCCAGCTCATCTTGTGAACGATCAGCGGTCCTGCTCCCAGGCGACTTCGGATCAAATAGGCCTGTCTTCCATCCGGGCCATCACCTCCCGCGTCCTTCACATCATCCCACAAGGGACACGGGTCTTCCCAGTTTTTCTCGTTACGTATGAGTTGCCAGGGACTCCACGGGCCGGCCGGATTCGTTGCTGTTGAAAGCAGCAGGCCTTCCTGAGGCGTGCAGACGTAAACAAAGAATTTGCCCTCATAAAATCGAATGGCGGGTGCCCATGTTCCATGTTGGTAGGCCTGTCCGGGCGTGTTGTATCGTTCATTGATTTTCAACTTGCGGCTGATCCGAGCGATCAGCGTCCAGTTGACCATGTCCCTGGAATGCAGCACCGGCATGCCCATGAAATGGTGCGATGCGGAAATCATGTAGAAGTCCTGGCCGACTCGAATGACATCCAGGTTGTTGTAGTCGGCCAACAAGAACGGGTTCTTAAATGTGCCATTTCCGAGGTCGCCCCAAGCAGCCTTCTGCGGGGTAGCCGACTCTTCTCGTTGCGTTTCTTGCGAAAGAGTTTGAGCCTTACTCAAATTGCAGAAGACCAGAGCGATCAGCGCAAGTGAAACGGGGTGTTTAAAATGTTTCATTGATGTGGAACAGGGAAAAATGCGTCGTTCAAATTGGAACAGGGCGAATCGTCAGAGAGTCTTCTCCATCAATACGTTGGTCGTACATTACGAATAGGTTTTTTAATGACCGTTGGCCAGCGACGATTCTCTAGATCAGCAATGCGGTTTATATGCTGCAATGAATCCAATCGGTAGCCCGCAGCAACCAAGTGATCATGCAAAGAACGTTTTTTATCGAACGTCGACGGATCAAGAACGACATCCACGTCGATGGAACCAATATGGCTTTGCTTCGGGAAATGAATTTCTGGAACCCAGCCGCCAACCACGACAAGCTCACCGCATTCGTTCAACAACGCTGTGGCTTCTAACATCACACGATAAGCTGCTTCCTCTTGTTTCATGTAAATGCCTTTGCATCGCCTTCGGCTTGGTCGAACAAGGATCGAAAATACTTGTCGTAGATGGAATTCGCAGCTTCCTCACCACGTCCGCCCATCGCCATCAAGTCGAGATAGGTTTGCAGTGGTGATGTCGTTTGCAAAGGCTTCGCTATGCGCTTCCCATGGAGTGAGTCTATGAGCACTAACCAAACTTCAGCTAGTAATGTTTATCAGTTTATCGTGCTTCCAAAGACCGGAACACAGGTTTGCCGAAGCTTCTCATTGCCTCCCGCAATGCAGGGGCAATATGCTCAACTTAGCCAGTCCGTAGAGAAACTAGCCAAGGCACAGTCAGAACATGAAATCGTCGGCTTGGTTGAAGAACATGCCGCATGCGACCGCAGTATCACGCACACGCGATGGGTTGCCGTTGATGTGCAAGATTACATTTTTTTCGTCTCACACAGGTTGGAAACGAAACCCAACTCGACTTGATTGTCGACACCATGAGCGGTGCCGGGGCAATGGCGCTTAACAAAGTTCCAATCTCACTGCAGACGGGCGTGCCCAAACTCGGAAAGGCATTCGGCACGAACTATCATTTGGCGGATGTGTTTGTCGAAGAGCACTTGAAGGCTCGAAACGAGATCGGAAGCCTGATCGTCGATTTCGGTAACAGCGGCACCGCGTTCGTCTTCTCTCGCGAAGGAGCCGGTCCGCGAGAAGCGCGTTTGATCGAAACGAACAATCCGTTTGACCCAATTTATCAGTCTCGGCCCGAGGGCGAGAGCAATATCTTGAAGTCAAACATGATTGTGTTGCGGGCCGGGAACGGAGAAACCGAGAATCCTTGGATTGTGCTAGGAACACCTGCCGAGGAATTGATCCAACAGGCGACTTCCCCGGGCTCCGGCACATAAACGCGAATCTCGTCTTCCTCGTCATGCTCGGGAAGCGGCGTTTTCTTGACCTTTTTTCCCGCCTCAAGTTTCGCCCAATACCCGCGAGGCGGTCGTGGGATGTCACATCGTTTACAAAACTTTGCGAATCCGACATCTGAGAGGTTGTACTTTGGAGCCAGCTTGGAACCGGCCATTGACCAGACTTCGTCGTACAGTTCCTGACGAGTAGCGGTCGTAGGGCGAAGACTCCGGATCCTCGAAACGCTCGACCTTGGAATGAGCGATCAGCACGATCACCATTCCGCGAGATCGAAGCGTCCCGAGCAGGTCCAGCACGTCACGCCACAAAGAGAGGGCGTGCATGTAACCGCGTGCGTATCCGCCGTCGACCTTTTCAATCGACTCAACGGCATACTGCTGACAGAGCTTGTCCCAGATAAGACGCTCGAGCCAATCAAGCGAATCAATCACGACAGATTCGTAATCATGCTTTTCATTAGCGAGCGTCTTCAACGCCGCAACGACATCATCAAACGTCGTCGCTAGCGGAAAGCGATCACAGTTGATCTCATCCAGCCCGTCTTCGGTTTGAATGAAGATCGGGTTGGGAGCTTCACTGCCGAAGGTCGACTTGCCGATGCCTTCAACCCCGTAGAGCAAGACACGGGGCGGCTTCGATTGCCGGCCGGATTGGATCGTTTCAAGTAGGTTGGTCATTGGTTCGATGATTCCTTGATTGAGTAAGTGGTTGGTTTAGAGAGACGCGATCGGTTCAATGTCGAAATTGCCGTCGCGATCGGATGTCACGAGGTAATGCTTCCAGTCGACCTGGACGACGAAACGTTGCTTGCTGCCGAGTTGTTTGCGGAGCGATCGGCACGCTCCAGTGAATTCCCGTCACGCTTCGTTGAAACGTTCGGCTGATCGCAGATAGCGACCGACAGCGAGTGAGAGTCCCACTCGCTTTTCAATGTCCAGTCCGTTCATGTGGCCTCGCTGGGTGGTTGGAACGAAGTCGTCAAATGCGACGCTCCCTCCTGGGTTACTTATGCAAAGCGAGTCGCTCGAATTGTGGAAAATGAACAGAAACTCAAAAATCGTTCTTCAGATGTCCGCCACGATGTCGAACAGGTCGTAGTCGTTGGCCGCAAAATGCCGAGCGATGTCCGCGACGGTCGCCTCGAAATGAGCGACCGTCAGTCCCGATTCCGACTGAGCCTTCGTCGGCCCGTCGGTCATCAATGCCCGCGCGACCGCTGCTTTGCTTTCGGGCAGCAACGCGATCAACGTGTCGATGTCATGAACGAACTCGAACTGTTCGATCGCACCGCGCGGGGATGTTCCGATGCGTCGGTGCAAATCGTATTTGGTCAGCGTTTCGGACAACGCGACCGGCGGTCCTTCGCTGCTGTCGATCATCTCGCCGAGCGAATCCATTTCGGCGTCCTCGGGCAGCGATCGACGCGCCGCGTTCGCTCGCCGAACGATCAGACTCAAGCCGCTTCGCAACGCGTGCTTCAAGAACGTCGCCAGCGTTCCGCGTTCGGGGTCGAAGCCGTCGAGTCGTTCGAGCACCCAGACCGCCAAGTCCTGCTCGATGTCACGCAAGTCCTGCTGCGGGTACAGCCCCGCTTTGTAGCCGCGCCAAGCTTTGACGCGGATTGACGCGTTGATCGCGTCCCAGTCCACGGCCGCCTGCTTGCCGCGATCCTTTTCCCCACCATCGTGATCCTTGAGGCCATTGCCATCCTGAGTCGTCAAACCGGTATCCTCCGGCTGTCGAACTGTCCCGAGCGCGCGACCGGGCGACAGAACCACGCCGCGAACACCAATCGTTCGCGGAAAAACGCGGGCCAGCCCGATCGGACTCGAGGTCGAATCCGTCAGCTGGAAACACGGCGGCTCAAAACGTGAGTCGTCGACTCATTGGGTGAGTCGTTTGGGAATTTTGTGATGAAACGACGATTTGGTACCCGTAGAATGGAACCGATCGAGAGCCCCAAGCATCTCAATGCGTGACATCCGTAGTGACATTTGGTGAAGGAAAATGCCGCAGGCAAACGAAACAATGAAACGTTTGCGATTGACCGTTTGCTTTCTCGCGGCGATTGGCCTAATTCTCGCGTTGCCTTCAGATGGACGTGCTGACCTTTACGCCGAGGGTGCGGCTTCACTGGAATGGAAGGTCGACGCAGCGGACGAGATTTACCTCGCCGAGATCGTTGAAGACGGTAAAAGCAGGTACGGCCTTCGGTTCGAGCCGCTCGAAACGCTGAAGGCTGGCCGCGAACTAAGTACGTTCCCTCATGAATCGGTCCACCACTGCATCCTCGGTCGCGCCCTTCGGTACCGACCGCGAGATGAAAAGTTGGGGACGAGATGGTTGCTTTTTGTTCGTGGAAACGGCGACCAAGCACGAGTGGCGGATGTAATTAATTTGACGCATCCAACCGCGTCTTGGGGTGGTGCTGCGATTTCTGGCTTTGGGAAAGGGAACGCTCGCGTTTTGCGTGACCCTCAGGTCATCATCGAGCGAGTCAAGGAGCGGATTCGATTGGCCAAGCCGTTGCCGGTGGATTGCATCCCGGATCTCACTGATCAACTGTATGCCAAAAGAACGCAGCACATCCCGCTTGCCGCTTGGTTTGGTGGGAAGTTGCTCGATACCAACATCATGCTTTGGGATGAAAAGAACGAGTTCGGCGAAGATCACGACACGGTGGTCACTCCGCTACTGGTGCCGCTTGATGTCCCCCTCGGATCGGCGTACAAGGAGCTCTCTCTTGAGACCCTACCCGACACTTACCACTTCAATTTCATGTTTGATGGGGCCACAGGCGATTTCGTGCGTCGAGGAAACCCGTTGGACAACAAGTCCGAATTGATCGGGACTTGGAGAAGCGAGTCCGATGACAGGATTCTGACGATCACGTTTTACCATCGACTAACGTGTCTCTATCGAATCGAGCTGAAACCGGGTGCGAGCGATCCAAGGTTGGAGAGCTTTGGCGGCGTGTGCTTTGGTGCAGGAAGATGGCACGTTCACCGTGGCTATCTGCGCCTTGGATCAATCTCGCAAATTGACTATCGCTTCGGAAAATACCCCGAATGGTCATTTGTTTACGAACCAAAGCTTCCTAGCAGTCGAGTTGTTGAAGTCAACAAAGATCGAATTCGGCTCGCCGATGGGAAGGTGTTTTCCCGAATGAACGAACCATTACGTGTCCATGATCACCCGCACATCCATCCGTTCTACATGATCTCGGAAGGCTGGGGGCTGCATCGTGTACGATCAAGGATTCACGCCACCATCGTTCTTGACGACGAGGTTGAACCCGTACCGCTCAGCGACCTCGTCCTGCTATGGAAGAAGCGTGGTAGTCCGCCAATCCAAGGGCCACCGCGACCAACGAAGCCTCGCACCGTGCGGACGAAGCTTGGCGATAACGGTTTTGAACCGAGAATTACCGTGCTACGAGCGGGGGATACGCTCGAGATCGAAGCTGCCGGATCGCGACCGGTTGTCGATCACAACATCAATGTGGAATGGTTTAGAAACGAGGTTCGAGGTTTTAGATCGCGATTAGATCTGCCATTGATCTATCAGAGAAAGGTGTCTCGCGATGAACCCGCGTTGATGCCCATCCAATGCAACATCCACGACGATGAACACGGCTACTTGGCCGTGACGGATCATGGCAACGTCGCTGTCACTGACGAAGACGGCTACGCGACACTCAGCCAATGGCCAATTGGCCGTCAGAAGTTGGTGGTTATTCATCCCGACTACGATTTCGGTGACGCCGAGATTTGGGCGAACGGGGAGAAGGTCGAGAATAGCAAGTCGGCAATTTGGCTCGACCTGACGAATGACAACATCGAATTGCGAATCGAGGGAGCTGAACATCGTGAATAGGTTGAGCGGTTGGTTCCTCGTTTTAATTTCTCTCATCTTCCTCAATGGTTGCCAGAGCCGGACGGACGAAGCGATCGTGCAGACCGAACCAACGATTGCCGCGGACGTGGAGCCTACCGCAATCGTCGCAGACGACTTACCACCTCGTATCACCAATCAATTCGGCATGACCTTTTGCTTGGTTCCGGTTGACCCCTCCAGATCTGACCACGATTCGTCTTATCCATCCAAATCGTTCTACTTGCAGCAGACTGAGATCCAGTACGAAGATCACCATCGGTTTCGGGATGCTGCCCTTGCTTCGGGGTTTGACGGAGGGATCGACTGGGGATTTAACAGTGGGCTCCCGTCATCGAGTTGGCAAATCGCCGATCAATACACCCACGCACTTTCTGAATTCGATTCCGATTACGACTACCGCCTGCCAAACGTCAAAGAATGGAGGTTCGCCTGCAAGGATGGCTATGACCAACAGTGCCCTGAGTTCGACAAGGACTGGGGACCAGCGACCACCGACGGTGTTTGCACAAACAAGTTTGGCATTTTCGGCCTTAACAACAACGACGCGGAATGCAGCGATCAGCCGGACTGTTACCTCGGGTACAAGGACCAACGACGCTACGCCGCCGCCGTTCCTCCTGACTGCCGATGCGACTGGTTAACGGAGGCCCATGACGAATCGATCAGCCTCGCAATGTCGGTGCGATTGATCATCATGATCCCTCGATCAACCGATAGATGATGCTTCCACCAACGAAGTCTCGTCGCTTTGCGTGGCTAATTGCGGTGGCATCGTGGGTTCCTCTTCTTGGTCTGCACTTCCTACTGGATCCACGGAGAACGCAAGCTTCGGGTCAAGACGACACGATCGTTGGCTGGCTCGCTCTGCTTCCGGTTGGATTTGTCTGCTCGGTGGTGTCCATGAAGATTACCAAACGTTTCGTTTTCGCTCGCATCGCTTGCGGTGTCTCGGTCGCTACGTACGCCTTTCTGATGGCTGTTGTCGCGTTCATGCACTGGCTCTTCAATCTATCGGGCATTCAGAACCCTGGACCCGGATAACGCTAATGACCAACCCCTACTCGCCGCCAACGACGAGCACGAAATCCGCGACAGAACCGGGGAGAACACCGAAAAGCATCGAACCGGGCTGGCCGCTTTACGTGTTCGCTACACTCGCGATCGGAGTTCTGGCCACCGGCGGAGTCTGGGTCTGGTTTGCATTAGAACGCATCTACAACACCGCAAAGCCAGCCGCCGAGATGGCCGCGTTTTCAGCATGCTTTACGATGGCTGTGACGTCGCTTGTGCTGGCAGTGGTTCTGCACCGAAAATCAATGCTCTCTTCGGGTTCCGGCATCCGTCGCGTCGTTCAATTTGCGTTGGTCTTGATCGCAACGTTGCCTTGCATCCTGGCAGCTTGGTCACTTGTGGAAATAACTCTTGAAGTCATCCTTTGAATCGAACGAGGCCCGACCACAGTTTAGTGTCAAACGTGACATCGGGTTTGCGATCTCTGTCCTTGGGTTTGGGCTGACGTTGTTGTTTGCGTTCTACTTTGTCGCCAGACCTGGCCCCGGCTCAGGCCTGAGGCTTGATGGTGTTGAACAATATGTCGAGGAGATTGGTCACGGGTTTCAAAGCATTGTTATCATCGCTTGCGCAACGGCCGTGATGGTCGTATTCGGCGGTATTGGCCTCGCACTCGGCAGCCGACTCGGAAAATCCCTATTCGTCGTCGGGATGGTGGCGGCGATGTTGCTGGCCATCGTCTTCTTGTACGCGATTTTTTCTCGCTGAAGTTGCTTGGCGTTTGCAAGCTTCATTCGGTTTGCGGTGAAACCCGCAAACGCGCGATTGCCGGCCACCGCGTTGTTGGCATGCATGATCCTGCCGTACGCGTGGGTCGTGCGACACGAAGAGCTCGATCGAATCCTGCCGGCGTTGATTTCGATGTTCCCAGGCATGCCGACGTTCTACCCAGCAGCCATCGTCGGCGGATGGTTCGGGCAACCGTTTCATGACTCAGGATGGATCGCGATGTTGCTGACCACGGCCGAGCTGGCCGTCGGCATCTGGCTGATCCGCCTCGGCCCGAAACGCACGATCGCGTTCTCGCTGCTCGCAATGCTGACAGCCGCCATCGGATCGCTGGCGTTCTATCAGCTCTGCATCTTCTGAGATGCAGGAAGTGATATTCAACGCGTCATTCGTCATCTTGTTTGGGAACGAAACTTTCCAGGAACTCATTGTCTGGGATGAGTTGAGTGCGAATCAGAAAGACTTGACCGATGCGATGATTGCTCCTTTCGGAATCATCGACCGATCGATTTGAGAACAGTGTTGGCGAAAACACGAGTAAAGATTCTGATGTTCGCAGATAGCTTTCAACTGCAATCGAATTAGAAATGACGGTTGGTACCTCGATCGTCACTCGGTCTTCTGACGTTGGGTCAGGTCGGTAGGGCAGGCTTGCACGCTTGACATCGTCGATGCTCGATTTTGAGAAGACCATTTGCAGATGGACCCGGTCGTCTCCGGCTACCTCTGGTTTGAAAAAGAATCTCCAGCCGTCCTCGAAAACAGAGATTTTCGGCTGGAATGCCGTTGCCTTCTCGCCAGTGATCTCGACCACATCTGTCACGAACGGACGCTGAACAACATCGGTGATCAATGCGGATTGACCATTGAACATGGTCACCTTTGGAGCTTGCATAATGTTTGACCGATTGTCACGTTGCACTTGGTGAATGAATCTCGTGGTTTGCAAATGTCCAATTTTGGCGGCCCGAATCGGAACGGACACGGATTGTTCAATGGAAAACGGCTCCGAGTCTGCCGCCATTGCATCTGACGAGGCGAGCGAGAGCCTTGCATCGTCCCAAGCGTCAAGTCCTGCCGAAACCGGCGATCGTGCGACCCGCGCGAACCGTGTGTCCGACGCTGATGTCGACCAATCGAATTGGTCAAGAAGTCGAACATCTGTATCAATGACCCGAAGTTCAACAGCAATTTGCCACGGGCCGAAATCTTCAAACGCCGATAGCCTTTGCCTCAAGCTCTGCTCCTGACGCTTCGTCACTTCAACGGTGAGGACACCCTTCTCGATCTTGCTCGCGCCCCGTTCCGCAACAGCGAACGGGTAAGAGGTGAAGTACATTGAGGCAAACTTTTCCCCATCAATTCCTGGCTGCAGCTCGCGTGCTTTGGAAAGGACATCGCTCACGTCGATTGAAACACTGTGCGTGGGCTCAGCTTCGTCGACGCTCGCTGAAAACAACTCGACCGAGCGTGCCGGCTTCGCATTTGTTGCCCTTTGTTGCTTCCACTCCGCCACTGCAACCTCGAAGTTTGGAACGGGTTGAGGCGGTTCCGCGTCTTGCGTGATAGGCCGAGCATCCGTCAATCCACAAACGCCAACCATACCGACCACGATCAAGGCCATCAGGCCGCGTAACCATCCACGTCTTTTGACCGGCATACCCAACGACTCGATTCGTTGCTGCAACCCCTTCGGTGCAGCCATCGCCAACAATCCGATCGTCGGCCGCGGACGCTTTGACGGTTGTCCCGCAGCAAATCTGAGCAGAAGCTTGCCATATTCACGTACCTGCATCTCATCCAAGTGACGAGTGGCAAGTTCATCAGCGGCTCGCTCCATGTTTTGCTTCAACTTTGAAACAGCGACCCATGACAAAGGATTGAACCACTGACACGATCGGGCCAACGTCGCTATCGAAAGAAGCAAGCCATCGCGTCCCTTGACGTGAGCGACCTCATGACGCAGCACCCAGTCAAGCTGGTCAGCCGTCAGTTCTTCTTGCCATCGCTGGGGCAGGCAGATGACGGGTCGAAGCAAACCAAACATTGCCGGTGCATGAAGCGCTGGCACTTCCTTAACTTGCGGTCTTCGACCAACTTGAAGGTCGTCACAGATGCGAAGCAACCGATCAACCGTAGCTTGGTCCGTGATCGACGGAGAAGCCGATAGTTTGCGAGCAAAGCGTAAATGGGCAAGGAGACCGCGCAACAGCATGAAAATGGTAACGGCGGGAATGCCGAAGGCGACGGCATACGCTAGTACCTCAAGAGCGGGTTCGATCTTGTCGATAAACGACTCAGCACTATCGACCTGATTGAACTGCGGGAGGGCGGCAGACGCTGCTTTAGCCGCAATCTCGGCCTCCGCGATTTCCGCAACGATCGCGTCCGCTGCCGCCTGTTCTTCTGGGGTTGCGCCCGGTGGCAAGAGTGCGGCCGTCACGGATTCCCCCTCTTCGTTTTCATACGTGAAAGTATCAAAATCGCTCGATTCAGTTTGTGGTTCTTCCTCGCCCGAAACCAGAGAGATTGCGGGCTTATCAGCGACCGAACTGATCGCGACACTGGATTCGATCGAGAACGGCAACAACAATCTCGCGACCACGATCAGCCAAAGCCAACACAGGTATCGAGCTGGCACTCGTTTGCGAAGCACGATCGCCAGAACGGCAACAATGGCAAACACGGGCAACGCTCGCCAACTGGCCAGCATCGCGAAATAATTGCACTGAGCGCATTGCTCACCAATTTGGTCAATCATTCCTTTGATCCCTTGTTCTTCGAGTTCTTGGTTTTGGCTCCGGATTTGGAGTCGAGTAGTTCGCGAAGCTGATCCAGATCGTCTTCGCTCAACTTCGAAGTCTTCACGAGGTGCAGCAGTGCCGGCGCGGCATCGCCACCGAAGACAACGTCTAAGAACGAGCGACTTGCTTTACGAACACAGGCACTGCGACGCACCGCGACGGTGTAGCGGTATTTCTTGCCGATCTGTTCGGTCGTCAATGCACCCTTCTTCACCAATCGGTGAAGCATGGTTTTGACCGTCGCGTCGGACCAACCGTTGTCAGCTCCGAGGGCCGCGATGACGTCGCTTGCTTCCGTTGGACCCGAATCCCAAATGAGATTCATGACGATCCATTCCGCGTCTGAAAGCTGCATGAGTTTCTCCTTTCCCGATGACAGATGTAAACAGTTTACGCCCGTAATCGGAAACGGCACAAGATCAGTTCGCAACGCATCATTTCTAGTCAGGATTCCCAACCCGCATCTTCATCGGGTTGGTAGCACATCCAACTGCGTTTGAACGCCTTGAGAAGATGGTTGGCTAGCTCCGGGTGTTGTGGGGCGATCTTCTTGTTGATGTCGCGTTGCATTTGTTGGCGGACGTTGCGGCGGGACTTGCCGGCGTCGGTGGTGATTCGCGATTGACCATCCCTGCCTTTGGACTTGGTCAGCTCGTCGGCGATCTTTTGGAATTCGGTTTGAAGTTGCTCGAGGCGGCCGGGGTCGTTGAAACGTTCGGCTTCGGCGATGTCTTCGCGAAGTTCGATCAGTTCAGCTTCGTAGTCACGCTTCGTTTCGTCGTCGAGTCGTTCCCCGGTGCCGCTGTTGGATGAGCGGGCGGTGATGCCGGTGCGCGCTTGTTCGAGTTCGACTGGGTCGAGCGTCTTGTGCGGACGCGACAGGAACTCGGCGAGGTACCAAAGTCCAATCGAATCGGGCAATGAGATGCGTTTGCCGTTGAACTGGATCTCGCGGGTTTGTCCGACCACGCGGAAGTAGTTGACTTGGGAATCTTCGCCTAGGCCCAGACGGAAACGTAGCGAGCTGATCTCTGCGGTGTCGAACGTGATGCCGTTGGACGTGGCGACGAACAACTCGTCTGCGGCGGTGATGATGACTTGGAAGCGGTCGGCGATCGCGTCGATGTCACAGTTGCATCCGCGCAGCGTTGGCACCATCAACACGATGGTTTGTTTGCCAGACAGTTCGGTAGCAGCGGCCAGCAACGATGCATCGTCAATGCGGACGCTGAAGTGAAGCGTCTTGGCACCGAGCCGTGCGGGCAGTTGCCCAATACGTCGCACCGAATCGTTTTGCATTGCGGCATCGAATCGCGTTCGTCCGCCGATCAGATTCATCAGGTGCGTGAACAATGCGTTGACGTCGAGTCGGTAGACCACCAAATCATTGCGATCAACCTCGAACGTTTCGCCGCGAAGTCGATCGACTGCGACCAACGTGCCGTCGTCATGCTCAACCACTTCGCAAGTCGACGCACCGATACTGGCGAACGTCCATGTTGCCAGCGTCGACGTCGCGCGGAGGAACGGGTGGCACGGCTCCCAATGGTCAGCTAACTCGCCTTGCCACAACTGGCGTGGCGCTCGCAGACTTGGGACTCGACAGATGGCTTGCCAGAGTCGCAAGCGTTGCGGTTGCGTTGGGGGCATGGTTTCGCACTCGGATGCCGTGGTGAATCATCCATTGATGAATCGCGTCGACGCCCACGGGACGCGTGTGGCGGATGATATTGCCGGAATAGATCAGGGTTACTTATGCAAACGGCGCGAGAAAAATTGTGGATAATAGAAACTCAGGTCAAAAAAGTTTCGGAGACCAAAGCTAACAGTGGACGCGTTTGAGCAAATCTGGGAATCGTCGCGGACCAACGATTACTCGTGGGGATACCCAGCCGTCGTGTGGGCTGGCGTTGGCGTGCTCGTCCTGTTGTCGCTGATCCGGCACGATGTGCTTCGCCGGATTTTAAAACTCGTCGCGATCGGTGGCTTGGCGATGACAGCGACGCAGTGGTCGTCATCGGAGATCGAAGAGAAGTGGCGGATCCGAGCCGAGTGGGCAGACACGCATCCGGCCGAGATGACCGAGCAAGGCTACGAAGCTCTGACCGTTGACGGAGCCAACCGAGCTCTCGGCCCACTGATCTACGGCGTCCAAGCCGGCCTGATTTTCGTCGGCGTCGCAGCAGTCCTGTTCGTCCTCCGACTCGCCGTCCGCAAACGGCCCGTCAAACCACCCGCGGAGACCGCGCTAGAACTCGAAGCCAAAGTCACACCGGATCTCCCCACGTCGGACAATCCGTATCACCCGCCGGCGAATTCGGCGTAAATTTGGGCTGACTCATGAGCGACTGAGAGGTGATGGGAACTGGCTAAATCGGCCGTTTTCGTAATCCGTTGAGTTTGGCTTGACGGTCAAATTGAGACGATTTCGACCGTGGGGTTATTTCGTTCCGCGGCCGTTGCTCGCAAGCTTTTCGAGGAGCTTGAAGGGTAGGTAGAGCCGCATGGGGTAGCCGGGGAGCTCGGCGAAATCGTAGCGCCCATAGAAAGCTTTGGAGGATTCGTCGACGCAGTCGAGGATGACGGCGATGAACGCGAAAGTCTTCGAGGCTTCGTGACAATCTCGCAGCGCCGTTGCAAGCAGCCGTGAGCCAATGCCTCTTCCTTGAACACTGCTGTCGACGCCGAGCCACGCCAGCACGGCGACGGGCAATTGTCGTTGTGGGAGTGACTTGGCTACCTCAGTTGGTAAGTCAGAAAAATCGACCTGCGACGACGCCAATGTGTAGTAGCCGATGATTTGGCCATCCTCGTCGAGCAATACTTTCGTCGAACTGAGGTGCTTCTTTTGGCTTTGCAACGCGGATCGCTTGAGCCAGCCGTCGACTTGTTCTTGGCCGGATTGAAACGCCCTTCGGTTGTGCGATTTGGTCAACAGCTCGATTCGCCATCCGTCGGGATAGCGGACACCGCTCACGCTTCGCCTCGCATCATCGCTCCCAAAGCTCTTTGCGACTTGGTCAGCTTGGGTGGTTTGGCGAGCGCAGTCCAAAACTGCAGTTGCTCATCAGCCGTCATGGCGATCGTTTGAGATTTAGCAGCGGCGACTTCTCGTTCGGCTTGTCCAACAACGACGCTGCGGACGTAGTCACTAACGCTTACCCGCCTCATCTCCGCGGCGGCACTCAACAACGCCTTGGACTCTTCATCGAGTCGGACCATCAATGAACTATTCTTTTGCATGACGTGTTGAACTCTTGCGTTAGCGGTGGAATTTCATCCACCCAATTGTACTGCACAACGATATACAGGGCAATGTTTTGTGAGTGCTCCGGATTCTTTGGAAATTGGCGATATCCCAAGGAACGATTCTGGCGAGGCGTCTCACCATTCGACGGCTATTTATGCCTGTCAGTCACGGACACGTAGACTGGAATACAGTTCTTGCGATCCCCAGATCGATTTGTGCCGGGATCTTGCATTGAAAAGAGACTGGATCGTTGGCGACGTTTTCTCGGATGAAGGTCAATCCAGTGAAACGCTCGATCGCCCCCAACTTTCGCGATTGATTGCCGCGGTGGAGGCAGGCCAAATTCGTCGCTTGATCGTATACAGCATGGATCGGTTGTCACGGCGGCTTGTGACTTTGCGAAGATACTCGCACTGTTTGAACGGCACGCCGTTGAATTGGTTGTGGTGAACGACCCGCACTATAGCGATACCGCGGCCGACCGATTGATGACCAACATCGTCGCCGCCGCCAGCGAGTTTCAGCAGGATCTGACTCGGGAGCGGATGGCTGACATGCGGGCGGCGTACAAACGTCGCGGCAAACGTGTCGCCGGGCGGGTTCCGTTTGGCTATCGCATCGAACCAGCAATGAAACAGCTGGTATTGGATCCCGCTCAATCAATTGTGGTTCGTGAAAGCGGGCGAAATCAGAGAGTCTCTAAAACCGGGAAATTCAAATAAGCCAGAGGTCACAGAGACAAGAGAGTGCCGAGAGTTTCGGTCGCGGTGTCGTCCGCCGAGGCCGTCAACCGAAAACGGAGACACTCTAACTCGAGAGCCAAAGAGACTTGCAGCTGTCCGGCAAATTCGTTTGAGAAGGCAAAAAACGCCGTCTAAAACGAAAAAAGGCCGGCGTCGATCATGATGATCAACGCCGGCCAATCTCTGTACTCGGCGGTCGCACTGAACAGGCGAACACCAAAAAGTTGCGGGAGCCGGATTCGAACCGACGACCTCGAGGTTATGAGGCAACCTCGAAAACACTGCAAAAACCACCCAAAACCGTTGCTTTTTGCAATGTACTTACCCTTTTGTGCCTCGGCAACCCTTGTCGTCCTTTGTCGGGGTTTATCATGGTTTTGCGTGTCTTGCATTTGCAAAGGGGTAAGCGAGTCGAGTCGCTCGCGGATTCCCTTATCGTCGCGCCCAGCTCACAGTCAGCGACCGGTTGTTGGTATCGGTCACTGGCAAACAGTATGATTTACTGCAATAGGCACCGTTCCGCTACTCTCAGAGGTCTAATCCATGGTTGAACTTGCTAGGCCATCTGTATCGTCTGGTCGACGGAAAAAGACCTCACCCCGATACGAGCGTCCAGTGCCGATTCGGCTGGAAGACGCGAATTCCAATCAAGAACTCGCCAATGGGGTGGCCAGCGAACTCTGGTCGCGTCTAATCTTTTCACGGCTGGCTGACGAGTCTGGGCACAACGGTATCGAGCACATTGTCAGCGCCGCCTCCGCCAGCCACGCCCAAATAGTTTCCTGGCATCGGGAATTGCGAGAGTTTGTCGAAGCCGTCTGTCTAGCTGCGATCGAAATTCGCGGCGACAAGCAAGAGGACCAGGCATTTCAAACGCAGCTGCGCGACGAAATCGTCGAACGAGTGAGCAAAGGGAATCTGTTCTCGATGCCGCCACGATCATTCGTCGATTACAAGTTTGCCGACCTTGACCCAGCGATCGCCATGGACAAGGCGGAACGTCAACTTGAACAACACTGTCTTGATTTCGCAAATGAATTCTTCGCCTTACTGGGCCGGATGCAACAGCATCACCTTGTTGGCGGCATTGAAAGTGGCGATGACACGTGCCGATTCACGTTCTTTCGTCGCGTAGCAATCATAGAAGAAACCGCACGGCAAAGATCACAGCGCAACATCGGTGACAAGATCGAAACCTACGATCATTTCTCGACAAACATCCAGCACCGCAATGCAATGCACGTCCACCATGTTCGTGGGCCCATGCTTAGCGAACTCGGCGACAACGTACACCCGCTTCCCGAAAAGTATCAGCGATTTGTTAGCAGTCTTCCCGACTGGCTAAGTCCGTCTATTCGCGTGCTGGAAGGTGAGCTATTTCGCGAGGAATGCGTGGAGTGGGACACGATGGTGGAGATTCGTCCGCAGGAAGAAACGGTGTCGATTCGCTGGCAGCGCGATCCGGCAATCGTGTTCGGCGATTTCGTGTTGGCTGGATGGGGCGAAGATGTGATCGTCGGAGAGGAAAGCCGCGCACGAGACGGCGACATTGAACGGTCTAAAGCAATCGCTTCTTCGGTTGCAAAAAGATTTCATGCCGGCTCAATGGCACTTGCAGTGCTTTCGATTGCAATGATTGGCTCTGTAGCCTGGTCTCCCGCATTGTTGACGTTGGTTGCGATCGCACTGGGACTGAGCGCGATGTACCTCGCTTCGCTCGCAGCCAAGAACGAGTATTTTGCCAGCGGACTTTTGACGACTCAGCGAGTTCTCATGCACAGCACGCTGATCGGGGGAATTGTATTCGCAACTCAAGCCATCGTTTTTGCAGCCGTACGCTGGTCGATACCGGCTCTAATTGTTGCCGCTTTCTGCGCGGTTGTCGTTTGGCTTGCGTTTTCGATGAAGAGTAGTGACAAGGAGCTTGGCGGAAACCGTGTCGACTGATTTGGGCTCAATTCGAGATGGTGAAACTGCACCAGAATTTTCCGCCGAGCAACGAGCAAAAGCCGCTAAGAGAGCATGGCTTTGGTCCAATATGTTCGTTCTCTCATTGTTTGCGTTGATCTTTTTCGGTGGCCTGCTCCTTTCGCTCTACTTGCATCAACCGAAGCCACCGCCCAAGCCACTCCCGACACCTCCCATTGTCCTCCCGCCGATCGATGACGAGCTGGGACCGGTTCCCACGGCCGAAATTCAGCGCGCTGTGCTAAGCCTGGCCAAGGTCTCGGTCTCGCTCGAAGCCGCAACGCTGGAAACGAAAATCCCTGAGTTGAAGGCTTCGTTTGACGCTCTTCGCGACTTACGATCCTCGACACTGAAGGATGAATCAGGCCGGAGAATTGCTGCGAATGAACAGCACCTTGCGCAGTTTTATGTCCTGCAATTACTGGACAAGGGAGTAACGCCCGAGGAACTCCAATCGGTGCTCCGTCAGGCTGTCGCCGACAACCGCACAGAGAGCGATCAAATGGTTGTCAATTCTATAATTATCGAATTGGCGAATGCATGCGAGCAGGCACACCATTGGACCGTCGAATACGTCAAGCGTCGTCAAACGCTGGATGAACTGATCCGACGATCCATATCAAACGCTCCGGCCTCGATCACTCTTGCAGAGGCCCTCCAATCCCGCTCACAAAGTCTCGTCGAAAAAAAGAATCGGCAAATTCAGGAGGCGTTGAACGCTGAGAGTCAGCGTTTGAGCGAAGATCGCACATTGGTGGAAGACGAGTTGAAAAATCAGGACAAGGCGGTCGCCCGTCTAAGGCAGCAGATTCGCAGCCTGGAAAGTGGTGGGCAACCGACGAATTCACCCGCCCAGTCAGATGCTCCACATCAGGCATCGCTCGAAGAGTATCAGCGAGATCTCCCAAAAATTCGCTCGCTTCTTCAGCCCTTCATTACGCCTGGCTACATGCAGCCCAAGTCCGCTGATGAATTCGCCTACGCAATCAACAAGACACCAATGTCACATTCAGCCTTAACGCGGTCTGGTGCCCTCGCCGCGGAGCCGCAAGGATTGATAACCCTGTTTTTCATCGGAGGGTCGAAGTCGGCAACGCAGAACAATGATCGACCGCTTGGAGGTTTCCCAAGGATGAACGCAATTACCGAATTGAGTAACTCTGAAGATATTTCCGCCCGCGTCTCCGAAGCCCAGCTTCTGCTTCAGATTCATGGACAAAGATTGGTAGATAATGGATTACTTGCCCCTTAGGAATCGCACATGACCAGAATCTCACCAGCTCAACGCTCCCTGAAAGAACGCGGCAATCACCGAATTGCGAACATAGCCATGGTTTTGGTTATGGCAGCATTCGTTGGTAGTGCGATTTGGCTATTCGGTGGCTCGACGCGCAGCAACGAGGTTGATGACAACAAGAAGACGACTGATTATGAATCGGCCACCACATCCAATAGGTCAGCCGAAACAGCTACATCGCACATCGCAAAACTCGTCCCGCAACTCAATTCGATAAAGCGCACAATTCAGAATCGGCGGTTTGCATTTGTTCCTGATATCGATGCGCAATTTGACCAGGCTGCAAGCGAGCTAGCCGAATTAGAGCCTAAGCTCGCAGTTGATTCACACTTCGCGCCAACTTTTTCTGATCTTTTGCACGATCTCAACCTGCAAGCTGAGGAACTTGCGTCACCGGAGATTCCTAAAGTCGTGTCCAGCCAAGCAGAGTCCTTTCGACGAATTTCCGATGAGGCCACCAAGTTAACGAGTTTTGAGTCAACTACGATCGCACTTGCCGTGAAATCCGCACTTGACGAAAAACGTCAAATATCCGAGCGAATGATGCGTCCCGTTAAGCTCGCGTTGCGACAGCGGCAGGACGAAGTAACCATGCTCCGAAAACGCATCGCAACACTTCAGAGTGAGCAGGAACAGATAAGGCAAAAGGAGGAACGTGCCGCTGCATTGAAGCCGCACATGAATGATGTTCAGCGCTACCTGACACCATTCACGACACCTGGTTATGTGCAACCTGCCGGCAACTCCATTTCGCACAACATCGAGCGAACAGTCGATGCAAAACCTGTCTCGCTTGACGCGCTACGAAAGCTTGGTGCATTGGAACGGACCATGGAAGGCTTAAAGTGTTTGCTTGTTTTTGGTGGTGGCAGAGGCCCCGTTCATGCGAACAGGCGACCCCTTGGTTCATTCCCTGCATACAAAAACTGGAACGCGCTGGCGACGCCGGACGTTCTCAATACGGTCAAGCGTGCCCAATCGCTCATTCGCGACCATGGCGAAGCACTTGTCGAAGCCAAGTTGCTCAGCCCATAGCCGAAACCACATGCGGCTCAATATCACTCTTCACGTTATCGGCGGCTTTCAACAATGTCGGACTCTTGGGACTGGGTTGAAAAACAGACGAAGAACCGGCGCAAACGTACAATTGCAAAAGCGGTAACTTGCATCGCGATTGCTTGGTTCATTTTCCATACCTATGGAATGTTGAAGCGTGACGATGCGCCCCCACCAATCGATCTTCACGCGACTGCTGACGATTCGCACTCGGACTCTTCCGAAACGGAACGTCCAGTGCAGAAGCTCGAGCCGGGAGTCAAGAATGACTCATCTAACGCGGCGAATGAAAAACTTCTCGAAGACGTCGTCGAAGTCGAGGAAGAAGACGTCGCGTCAGGCGGCGAGTACACCGAAGTTCGCGAGCAAGTCAAAGCCATCATGGGGATGGCTCCGGCGATGCCAAAAGGCACACCCGCTCCACTCCCGGAAGAGATTGAGGAACCATCCGCCGAAGTATCGTTACAAGCAAAGAGGGTGTTGGAGTCTCTGGAACGCAAACTCAAAGTGTTAGTGGAAACCGATTTCCCAGCGGGATACAGCAGTCCGCAGTGGACAGAATTTCAATCGCTTCTTGAGTCCGCACGTGCCACAGATGACCCGCAAGCCATTATTGCAACGACCAGCGAAGCCGAGTCGCTCTTGCAAAAGCAGATACCCGATATTCGGTATCAGAAGTTCCGGCAAACTGCGAAAGGTCGAAGCCTGAGCGATCAATTGGATTCGCTTATCGCTTTCCGTCGGAAGAATCCCGATCATACGGAATTATCGAAGTTGGAAGAATCGCTCCGGAAGCTTCCACAAGAGAAATGGCTTAACCTAGCTGCTGAGAAAATGAGGTCTGCATCGCCAGATGAATCGGGTTTCACCGAAGGCTGGCTACCAATTGCCGGAGCATGGCAACTCACAGGCAACGATGCCGAGGCACGAGAAGCGATTCGCCAGGCCAAGGACTCGATTGCTCGAATGACAACGGTCGAACGAGCGATCGAGTCAACGATTGACGTTTGCCAGCATGAGAGCTTTGCTTCTGATGATTCTCAGCGGCTAATCACTGAAGCCCAACAGCTTTGCGGTCAAGTCTCCCACCCTTGGTCACGTAGTTCGTACCTCGCGAATCTGTCGGGGCTTGCCAGACAGCTGGGAAGTGAATCGCTGGCGTCGACCTTGATTGACCAGTCCACTTCCCTGATTGTTAACGACAACTCCAAAGACCGCGAGCGATACATATTGGTTCAGCGGTGTCGTGCAGCAGCCTGGACAGCTCCACCTGCTCAGATCATCGCGATGTGCGAACAAATGGAACGAATTGGATACAATCGAAACAACAAACTCACGATTTGTTTGGGCTACATGCACGCCGCAATGGCTGCCGCGAGACACGCCGACGAACGCGCATTTCTCAACGCCATGTTTGAAGCGGAAACGATTCTTGCGTCCGTCGATCACCAAAGCTCACCCAATTATCGTTACACCGGACACCTCGCGACCGCCAACATTCTTCGACGACGATACCGCGCGGCGTTAATCGTGGGAAACAATATCCCTGATCCTAAAATCCGGGCACCAATCCTCTTTCGCGTGCTTTCAAATTCGCCACAAGATGTGCCCGCGGCAAACGTACGGTCAGTATTGGCCGCTGGTGGTCAAGTTCGTTATGGCGTCACAGCGGTTGCTGGCTACGTCGAACATCAATTGCGTTTGGGTGAAAGTCTGTTGGATTTATTGAATTGGATTCACGAGTTGCCTCATGCGTCTCAGCGTGCCTCGGCAATGGCAGGGATTGCTCGCGCGTTAGTCGCTCCAACGAACGTTGTTAAGGACGAGGGAGATCAACTCAAAACGGAACGACCAAATCTGGAATCATCTGATGAACTTGTACAGGCTGCGGAGAAAGTCGCTTCGCGAATCGAAGACTCAGCGGAGGCGGCATTTGCGTGGCTTCAAATAGCTCGCACATCGCACTATCTTGGTCAGACAGCGAACTATCGCAACGCGGTGAAGCAGATTCACAACCGCTGCTTTCAAACCTGGACTAGGATTTGGGACGCTAGGCCCGCTGCAAAACGGTCATACGACGGAACGTACTACTATTCGTCCTCTAGCAACCACCGAAAGCAAGAAACCTATCTCGTTGGGAGGATTGTTGCCTGCCTACGTCATTTGTCAGAATTGCAAGCGGACCTTGGTGACGCAACGGGAGCAATGGATACGTCGCTCTACCTTGCGAACGCAGCAGGATTTAGCGGCGGCAATTCCACCTATCTAAACTTGAATTTCCTTCACCTCGAGGCGACTGCCAATCGACTTCGCGACCGCACGGGGGTTGGAGCAGATTCGTTCAAGCCGTCTCATGACGCGCCAAAAGCATTCGCTCGCTCTGTCATTGCCGCATGGAGTGACGATATTCCAGGATTGAAAGCGGAGATCATCAAGCTCGGCGAAAGAGGAAGGATAGTTGATCGCACTCAATCATGGCATATCGCTCGCGCCTACGGTGAGCTGGCGATCCTGTACGCGGAACGAGCAAGCATCGACGATTATCGAACTGCTCGGCGAACGGCGGTTAGTGAGATCAATTCGGGCAGAGCGCCCAACGCAATTAAGCTGATGCTCGCACTTGCGGACGCCAAAGCCGGAGAGTTGGCACTCGCAGAGTCAAGCCTAGCTACGGGAAGCGTGCAATGGTTTGGTGATGCGAGCCGGCCCCGAACTGAGCTTGCCAGAGCCTTAGCGAACGATGGACAGTGGGAACAAGCGATGAAGCAAGCCCAGCAGATTCCAGTGAAATTTCCCATCTATCGTGCCGATGCATGGGAGGCCGTTGCCCGTGCCCGACGAAAAGCGAGCTCGTCCCACGAGCAACTACAATCTTGGGCGGAGTCGCATGAATCACCCGTCATCAGAATCGCAGTCCTGTGCGGCTTCGCTCTCGCTGCCAAATAGACTCTTCCCCAATAGGTGCCAAACCCAAGCTTCCAACGCTCACCAAGGAAAGCAACGAACCTTGATCGAGTTCCGGATTACTCGGCGCGATAGCTGCTGTCCTCTGCGCCCGTCATCGTCGGGCGCGGAGCGGGTGAACCCAACGATGACCGGCTCCGAGGAAAGCAGCCTCAAATTGACAGCACGAAACGTAGTTTTTCTGCTTGTCGAAACAAGCCATCATCTCAACTCGCAGTTTGTGCAGAAACTTTTTTTGCATCGCGTAGTCGAATCGTGGTACGACTCTTGAATGAATGATTCATGGATCGCACTTGCAAATTTATCAGGATTGAAGGCACTCGTGCTAGAGGAAAAGCATGCACTGCCTTTCATGCATCGACGAGCTGGTCGCGAAAATGCCCTTTGTTTCTGGGCGGTTCTTGCCCCACACCATGCACGCTTCATTCAGCAAAAGCTTCGCGAAGGCGACCAAGTTGAAGCACTTGCTTGGCTCGACCGGCTGGCTTCCGATCTTGGACGAATCTCGCACCCTGAAGTTTGCCATCCAGATTGGATCTACGAGTACGTGACAATTCCTGACGAACGTGATATTGAATCGAATAGTTGATCTAGCTGTTCTCTCAACTCAACTGCACGGGGTGTGCGTTACCGCTTCTCACTTGACGAAGGTTGTTCATGCAATCCGTTCGTTAAGAGAGGTCGGTGGTCAAAAAGGTTTTTGAAATTCTGCTGAGTAACCGCGTGGTTACCGGTCCAGCGATCGCTCGATGGGGCGTTCCCAATGCTGGGCCACTGTAGCCCGGCGATATTTTCTCTCACGTCAGAGGTGCTTAGCAATGGCCACACTTAACACGGCCCACAATGAACTGTTCCGGCGAGGTCCAGACGAAGTCTTTGCGACTTATGAAGAACTCTACGCTCACTGCAACCAGCAGCGACAGCAATCAACCGAGCTTTGGAAAAGACCCGGTGAATTTTCGCTGTCTCATGATTTGACGATCCTGAAGGGCGATGACGGCGGTGAACTTTCCATGGTTGATTGGTCCTTCTCGCAGCTTTGTCGCATGGCAAGTGTGAGTAAAGACACGATTAACCGACTGAGTCGCAAAACAGCGAGCCGAGCGTTGGAAGAGACTCTTCCTTCATCCGGCAAGCCACTTCAGTTCCTCAAAACGGGTGAGATGGTACGCTCCATTCACGGTGCGGCATACACGCGACTTTGGAATTCGGAACTGCTTGACGTAGTCAACGAATTCGCTTCGGATTTCACTCCACCGCAGACGGCGATGGACGGTGCCGGGAGCGGACTGTATTGCGGAGAGCAGGACATGTTCGCGTTCCTCATCGATCCGACTGGATGGGCGGAAATTGATGGAGAGGCGTTCGCGCCTGGATTCTTCGTCTGGAATAGCGAAGTCGGCAAACGTTCACTCGGAATTCAGACGTTCTGGTTTCAGCGAATTTGCCAGAACCACATTGTGTGGGATGCAACCGAAGTCGTAGATTTCAGCCGCAAGCACACGGCGAATGTTCGTGAAGGTCTCAACGAGATTCGGTCGATTCTGGAACGGTTGGTCGCTCGTCGTGATGAGCGTCGAGATTCGTTCGCAACCGTGATGAAGAAGGCAATGAGCGAGCGACTTGGGAATGACGCAGATGAAGTTTCCAAAGTGCTTTCGGCGGAAAACATCCCCCGCGGCCTGATTGGCGAAGCGATGGAGATCGCCAGCAAACGCGGTGCCTTCACAATCTTTGCTTTGGTCGATGCACTCACGAAGGTGAGCCAACGAGTCAACTATGCGGGCGACCGTGTGGAGCTGGATTCCAAGATCGGTCAACTTCTCGCACTGGCGGCTTGAACGATGGCGACATTAACTGAAGTGTATGAGTGCGATGGCTGCGGTGCGTGTTGTCGCAGCAAGCTGGTCGACATCTACGAGGTCGACACACTTAGGAACCCTCGCATTGCGGAGCAAATGAATCCGCTGCGTGAACCAGGTTTCGATGGCGAAGTCGGCTACCTGAATTGCGTGAGCAATGGCGGGTGCGTTTTTCTTCGCGACGATAATCGGTGCGGTATCTACACGACGCGTCCTTCGGCTTGCGTGGTCTACGAAGCGGGTAGCGACGATTGTCAACAATGCCGACTTGATGCTGGCATTCCCCTTCTTGAGCCAAGTGCAATTTCGCTCTCGTGAGCGTTGTACTCGGCGCTATTTTCACGCACTAACAAAAGGAAAGAGCGATGGCTCGATCATGGACCCGCAAGTGACCTGGAACGCTTTGATACGAGAGTGGTCTGATGGCAACTGGCTTGATGTTTTCGAGCTTGCCGAGGCACTGCTTGAGTGGCTGTCGAACGACGGATTCCCGCCGGAAACGATGGGAACACTTCGACTCGGAGCCGACTGGAATCAAATGATTGGCCTTGCTGCTGCGAAGTTTGCACTCAAACGAGCCAACGAGGTCCTGGACAACCCGGCCGGTATTCCCGATTCGGTCCCGTTCACGCTCACTTGCGCGAATTGCAACAACGAAGGACCGTTAACTGTCTGCGATGCTCTCGAAGAGGGCTGGTCTCATTTTCAATATGTTCCCGCGGGGATGTCTGAAAATTTTCTTGGTTACTGTCCAGTCTGTCGCAAGAGAGATTTGGATTCGTGACCTGCCTGACGATGTTCGTCAGCAAAGTTTCTTTTGTTCCTGTTTGGAGAAGTTTGTTATGGCTACTGCCACACAACGAAATCAGTCGAAGAAGTCGCCCGTACGTCCGGTCCACGAGATTCGTCTGGGACGAATTCGATCCGCCATCTGGGAAAACGAAACGGCTAATGGAACACGATTCAACGTGACCGTCAGTCGCTTGTACAAGGACGGTGAGAATTGGAAGGACTCCAGTTCGTTTGGACGAGACGACCTACCGCTTGTCGCCAAGGTCCTTGACCAGTGCCACACTTGGATCTTTTCCGAGAGCGGCAACACTGAGTCCGATGAAGGAAGCAACGATAAAGCGTCCTTCTAGAAAATTCGTTTGCACTCAAAGGTGAATGAAAACCGCGTTCCAACAGCTCTCGCTGAACAGAACGGATGGTGACCACGGTTCTTACTCAGGTTCAAGACCGCCGGCCACCACAATTTCACAACGATGATCCTTCCTATTTGCGAGAGTTACGAACCATCGACGGTTTCGTTTGGCTTTCTATGCCACACGGAAGCGATGCGATCGAAAAAGGTTTTATCGAGTTACCATCCTGCTTCGCCGTGCGAACCTGACTGTCCTGCTTTGGCTTTAGAGAGCGGCGGACAAGACGGCCCGTACGGCCGACGGGGAATAGTGGGCCTACAGACATTCTTGACAGTGTGAGCCGATTCACCCACTGAAATCTAACGAACGGGTTGAAACATGTTGTCCGGTCGCGATCACCTTGCAACCCGGCATCATCAGCCAAGGTTCGTCATACCGCATCGCTTCCGGTCAACCCCATGACTCCCCAAGTGAGTCAAGCAAATACAACGGAATGAAATGAAATCCCCGCGACTTCGCTGGACAAACGCAATCTTGATGCGAACCGTGCGGCTTTTTCCGTAACAAACGTTTAGCCCCGCTTCCGCCGATTGTCGATGATTGCCAATTCACCAGAGTTCCAACCTCACAGAAAGAGCCTTCACCGTTACCATCTGTTATTCTTTCGCAATCTATGCTGGCTCTGTTTGCACGATGCGACCGCTCAAGCTTATCTTCATCGATAGACTACTCACTGAGGGAAACACTAATGGCAGTTTGGTTACGCGTTTTCTTGATTGTTGTCTTTGCAGTTAATCTGGTTCAGGCTCAATTGCACCACAAGCTTCGCATTGAGGATGAAGAAGATGAGCTTCGGACGTTGGCCGCGACATCCGACGGTAAGTGGATTGTCGGCGCTAGATACGACGAGATCTACGTTTGGGATACCTCAACCGGAGAAGTAGCGGAACGCCTCGATTATTCAGCTGATAACTTGGCGATTAACACCGCTGATGCCCACATACTTCTTAGGAACAACAACCGAAACGGTCTCAACGTACTAGAACGGTTCGATATCGGAAGTCAGACACTAAAGCAAACTGAAATTGCATTCAGTTGGAAACCAATCCAGTTTTCAACTAACGGAAAGCGACTCCTTTGCGAACACGCTGACGGTGGGTACCAAATCTTTCAGTATCCGAAGATGACAGCGTTACTGAAGTCGCGAATTGTCGTTGATAAACGAGCAAACGAAGTCGTCTTTTCACCTCAGGGCAACTTCGTTGCTTTTATCCGAAATGGCAATGTTGAGACATGGAGCGTTGCGACGGGAAAGCGTGTCGCCAGATCGGGAGCACACGTATCACATGTAGAGAGCGCAGCGTTCTCGCCCGATGAAGAACGCTTGGCGATCGTAGGAAGCGTGCTTGGACGTGAAGGAGTTGGGGTCTTCAATGCGGATACGTTGCTGCCAATCCAGCGAAAGATGTTCGCACGCGACTATGCGAAACACGTCTTCTGGTCAACGGATGGTGGCCATTTGGTGTTGTTAGGTGAGGACATCCAGTTCGTTGATCCAGCAACTTTTGATTTCCATGTTGTCGTTCCTAAAATCTATGCCCACAAGGTTTTTGACATTGGTGGAGGTTTGATTGGCACGACTCATTACAAGGGAGGCCCGAAGATCTGGGACGGGGCGGCGACTACCAGGTTTCTCGGTCCACGGACTGAGCATACGACGCATCCGGAGTACGACGACAAAGAGTCTTCGGAAACTAAGCGACATCTACACCTCGTCTGGAAGCCTGACGGTTCCCAATTGGCAATGGCTTTCCGACAACCGATAACTTCGGAGGCGACCGCTCAGGGAAATTCTCTTGCGATGGGAATTACAGGCAGCACGAGAGACAGTGTTGTCGGCACTGTCAACCGCAGTGACCAGCGAACCCAAAAGTACGTTCGCTACGAGTATCGGGTTGTGATGATTGACCCTAAGACCGCAAAGAGAACCCAAACAATTTCAGTCGAGGCTTTGCCAGCACTTCGCGATGATCACGCCGACAAACTGCTTTTCAATGGTGACGGAAGCAAGCTGGGGATCCTAATCAAGGGCGAGAACATATTCGCACTCTGGGATGACAAAGAAAAGCGACTTGTCACCATCTCGGATGAAACGCAGCCCGACTGGCCATATCCATCCGATTTCGCTTTTTCCAAGAGTGGAAAGACCCTCGTTCTATCGGCCAAAAGGCGCTGCCATTTGTATGATGCGCAGACCGGGATGCGCACCGGCGTTGTGAAAGGAGACTTTGGCGCAGCATTAACGGTTCTTAGCAAGAGTGAAGTGCTTTCGGGTTTCTCGATTTGGAATGCTAACCCATTGAAGCTCTTAGTTCAGGGGCCAGATACGATCCCGGATTGCTTTGTTGGCAATGGCCAATGTGCATTTTCGGCGAGATATTTGCGCACTCGCATCCAACGTTGGGATCTGCAAACCCTTGAACTATCCGAATTGCGCACGGAGAGCCCGGTAGCGAGTCTCGGATTGAGCAAAGATGGATCTTTGCTTGCTGCTGGTTGCAGAGACGGGATCATTCGAGTCTGGGACGCCAACAACCACCGGCTACTAGTCAACCTGAAAGGTCACCAAGGTTCTGTCGAGTCGCTGGACTTTTACCCCAAGGCATCAATTCTCGCCTCGGCCAGTCGTGACGGCAAAACGATGCTTTGGGATTTGCGTAAAGTTCGCAAGTAGCATATTGGGACGCCCTCGCTGTTCCATACGGAGAGTCGATAACGTAATCAACAATCGGTTTCATGCTTTGCCGATCAGAATCTGTGCTGCCAAACAGATGCTCTCAAAGATGGTCCGTGCTGGTCTGGTTTAAAAGTTCGGCGGACGAGACGGTCATCGGAGAATAGTGTGTCTACAGACACTCCTGGCAGTTTGAGGCTATTCGACTGCTGAATAGAATCGAACGGTTTCAGACTGGTTGTCCGGTCGCGATCACCCTGCACTCCGGCATCATCAGCCAAGGTTTGTCATATCGCATCGCTTCCGGTCTATGTGGAACTGTGACACTCTGTTTGACTTGCAAATCAATCGCCTGTGAAGGATCTCGTGGCAAATACAAGTTCAGGAAAACCAATTCTACTTTTTCAATGTAAGAGCGGCCCGGTTCGCGCAACCGTACACGGCCCCGAAATCGGTTTTCGCTGGACCAGAACAAGCTACTTCCGCTGGGTGCGTAGCACCAAAACGCCAGGCGAATGGGAGCAACGACAGCCTGATCGTGAACAAGATCAAATTCACGTCAAGAAATGTAATCAGTTGGTGATGGACTGGTTCAGGCAACGATGATCATAGGTCGGCACCTGATCACAGCTACTTTCGACGCTTGTCATCGGTGCCAAACTGTCGTACGGTTGGCCACATGGAAAAACCCGCTCAAATCAGCCCTTCTCAATGGTGGTTGCCCGCCAGTGTGGCCATTGCAGGCTGCCTGGTGTCGGTGGGCGTTGCATGGCTGAACTCACGGGTGCTAACGCTGACATTTTTCGGAACAATTGCAAGTCTCTGTTTGGGCCTGCTGCTGATGCGGTGGCGAGAGAACAGATCTCGTGATCCCACACTGCTTGAGACTCCGTTTTTCCTTGCGCATGACGCAGAAGTGTTTAAGCGTTATCGGGCGATATCGCGTCAGATGCTTCGTGTCAGCGGACGGGTCGAGCCCAACTACCGAAAGTCGGCGCTGCGAGAATTGGATGTCGCTGTGGAAAAACTCACTGAGATAGGAGACGGTAAAATCGTTTTCCAGGGTACTGAGGCGTGGCGGCTTGTTTACGAGCAATTGCTGCGTGATCCGAGCGTGCTCGTCTATCGGTCGGTTGCTCTGGTAAAGAATACGTCGTACTGGCAAGACGGAGCTGGATTGCAGAGCATGCAACTGAACTTCGACCTCATTGCTCGTTCCGTTGTCACGATCGAGCGAACAGTCATCGTGACGAATGAGCTTTGGCCACCTGATGATGATCTGCCTACGGAAATGCTCAGGCAATGGATTCACGAGCAATCGGTCAACGGAGTCTATATTCGATTGGTGCGCAAGTCTGATTTGCTAGACGAGCCGGAGTTACTGCGCGACATCGGTATCTATGGTTTCACGGCCACAGGAACCCAGGAATTCGACGATTCCGATCGTCGAACAAGCAAGTTCACGCTCGACTTCGATTTTGATTCTGTTCGCGCTGCGGAGTCGAACTGGAACAGGTTAAACGTCTACGCGACCCCTTACGCGGAAATACTGGATCGATTCAGCCTGGGAGAGTAGGATCTAAAGACCGCAACTCAAAGGTACTCTCTGTGTCAGTTCTTTACTTAGACACCGCGAGGCTGGGCAGGACGTGTGCGGCCGCATCTCAGGCTCAGCTCGACGTAAATCGGCTTCTGGTCGACGATCCGTCGCTGTACTGCGAGAATCTCTTCAGAAATGGCGCTGATGCCTGGCCGGAGGAACGCCTTACGCAGTATCCCTCGTTTCAGCATTGGCATGGGATCCAGTCGCTTCAGCGTGAATTCGCCAAACACTTTTCGATCTCCGACCCGGAGAACGTCTTTCTTGCGAGCCGATCAGTTCAGCTCGTAAGGATTGCTTCTCGCATCATGTTTCGAGCGTGCCGTAACGTGCTGACCTGCGACATGAATTGGCCTCACTGGCAACATGTCGTCGCCGACGAAGCTGCCCGGAGTGGGCAGAGAGTGTCTGTCGCGGAAGTCCATTCGGCGGTTTTCGATAAAGGGCTTACGGCTGAATCACTAGTAGAAACGCTCGCCGTCGAATTTCTTGATCGAGACTGCGACGGTATCTTTCTGCCGGCAGTGACCAATCTAGGAATTCGCCTGCCAATTTCGGAGCTTCTTTCACGATTACAACCGAGCGGTCGACTTCGTTTCGTTCTCGTTGATGCAGCTCAAAGCTTTTGCCAGCTCCCTGAACCATCACCAACGAAACACGTTGATGTGACGATTACGGGATGCCATAAGTGGCTCGGAGGCGGGAATCCACTTGGCGTAGCGATCTGCGGACGTCCTATCGTGGCTGAGCAGCTTCGCCGAATTCTTGAATCAGGGCATTTTCCTGAACTCGAAGATCCCTTGCTTAGATTCAGCCAACAGATCGGCGGAAACTCCGTGAGTCGGTACTTGGAGACCGTGAATATCACTCCACTCTTCAATGTGAATGCGGCAATCCAAGAACAGCGAACGAAAAGCAAGCATCTGCAAGAACAACTCGAGCGTCAACAAAAGAACCTCAATACCTTAGAGCAATGCGTCGACGGCACGCCTTGGAACGTGCTGGACATTGATGAATCACTGCGCAGCGGGATTCTGTTGCTCCAGTCGCAAAACCCGCTGCACCGAGAATCGGATGGTCAATCGCTCGGAGATCGGTTCCGGAAGCACGGCGTTGCGTTCAGCAGCTACCCCCAAGGAGTCATCCGAATATCGACACCGAAATCGCTCGCGTCCAATCACGCGACGAATGTGATGGAGCAAGCCTTTCAGTGTGTTGCCTAGCCCACTTCCTTCGCTGATATGCCGACAACGTTTAGTGCGTGACAAAGGACGTTATTGTGCGCTAAGTTGGAAGCCGGTGACTACTCACCAACGACTGAACTACTGACGAGAATCATGAGCCAACGGGTTGTTAGATATAGCGACCATCGGCATGAAAAGACATTGAAGAAAATAGTTGACAAAGCAGATGCTTTTAGCACCGAGTATCTACCTGCACGAATATCGGCCCCGAAAACTGCAACAAAACGGGAAAGCACACTGCCCGTTCTCGTCGAGAGAGCCGGATCAGCGGCCCAGTTTGCATGGGAAGAGTTCATCTACGGAAAGATTCGCAATCCACACACGCGAGCGGCCTATGAAAGAGCAATTCGGCGATTCCTTGATCACTGTCAAGGCCTAAGCACGCCGCTTCCGTCTATTTCGCCCCGCGACGTGGGAACCTACCTTGATGGGTTAGACTATGCACCGGCGACGAAGAAGCTACATCTTTCTGCCATCCGTCACTTCTTCGACACGCTTGTGACGCGACACGTCACGATGCTGAACCCAGCCCACTCAGTTCGCGGTGATCGACTGCAAGTCATGGAAGGAAAGACTCCAGAAATAACCATTCCGCAGGCTCGTAGGCTGATGCAATCGCTCGATTCAAGCCACGCTGTCGGCCTACGAGATCGTGCCATTATCGCCATCATGATTTACACGGCGGCTAGGGTTGGAGCAGTTGCCTCACTTCGGCGCGGTGACCTTTACGATGTCGGCGATCAGTATTGCCTGCGATTCGCCGAGAAAGGCGGCAAGTCGCGAGAAATCCCCGTTCGCCACGACCTGCAGCAGTTCGTCCGAGCCTATCTCTCCGCAGGCGAGATGGAATACGCCAACAAATCTAATCCGCTGTTTCGTACGACGATCGGAAAGACCAAAAAGCTCACGCATAATGGGATGACCGCGGGCGACATAACACGAATGGTAAAACGACGAATGCGAGACGCTTGCCTACCGGCACGCCTGTCCCCGCACTCATTCAGAGTTGCAACCATTACCGATTTACTCAGTCAGGGCGTCCCCCTTGAAGACGTTCAAAACCTTGCAGGTCACGCCGATCCACGGACCACGAGGCTTTACGACAGACGGAATCGTAAAGTCACCCGCAACATCGTGGAACGAATCTCTGTGTAGAAGCCGACTCAATCGCGATGTCGTATTGTCCGTTAATGTTGAAACAGCACCCTCGAACGTCGTATGGTGGCGTCCAGGGCTCAGCACGCACGTCGTCAATGAACAGTCGCAAGGTTGCATGGAATGCATCTTGAACGTCGCGCTCAACCATCATCCAGAGTTGCACTGTAAGTATTTGCTGCTAGGCGTCAATCCACGACGAAAGTTTCAGAACACGATTCGATCGCTCACCAGCCTCGATTCTTGTGCCGCATTTGACCCGAAGTCTCGGAAGTTTTTCTACAAAAAATGGATGAGTTTCTTGATCGGCATCGAAAGGGACTCGAACAAAAAGTTCTGCTGTGTCGCATTCAGGCACAGTATCTTGCTCGTCAGGAAGGCTTCCCGTTCTGCATACTTACTTCGGTGACACCTGGAACTGTCTTCGCCGCAGCAACCGCTAGAGCACGTTCGTTTGCATCCTTGTTGGTGCAAACTAGCGTAATCTTGCCGGCACCGAGATGCGTCGCGTAGATGCCGTGGAAATTCAAACGCTGCAGTCCGCGGCTTATGCGTTTTTCGATTGATATTGGAAATGGTTCCATGGAAACGGCTTCGCAAGCGACAAGGGCGATGTGGAACTTAGAATTGACCACGAAGTTCAGTCGTTTCCGATGCTCCACATCGCCCTTGAGGGCTCACGGCTGCGAGCCAACTGATCTGGAGAAAACAAACGAAGTGATTTGAAGCAACGTGCACGGACATACGTTCGTTTGCTAGCCGATCTTGAAAAACTCGATCAGTGTTCCCTCGATATCGACAAAAGCAAACTGGATTCCGGGCTTGAATTCCGTTGGCGGCATTACGATTTGCTTTCCGAAAATTGCTTCAGCTAAATCGTCTACCTTGAAAGCAATGTGGGGGCGTGTCTTGACGTCCTGGGGAAACGGTGCGTCGGTATCGAATCGAATCTTTTCGATCCGCAACCCATCCGTTCCGACTCGGTAGACATGCGCAGAAATGTCGGCTTGATAAACCTCGCCTTCGCTGGGATGGATAGTTGGAATTCCAATATGGTCGTATGCGACGTCATAACCAGTGTTCTTTAAGTCCAAAACGGAGACTCCTAAAGAAGGTCTTCGAGTGCGTGAATCTACTTGCTGATTTTGGCGATGTATTTTTCGGGGTCGGCGAGGAGTTTGTCTTTGCAGCCATCGCAGCAGATCCAGACGGTTTGGCCTTCGACTTCCATCTTTTCAGGCTTGCCCATCACGCCAAGCATTTCTCCGCTCACGGGGCAGAAGTGCTGCTTCATCGCCGAAGCTTTGTCCTCTTCCGAGAAACTGGCCAGCGTTTCCAACATCTTGTCCATGTCGGACTTCGCCTCGGGAGCCGGAATCTCTTCAGTTGCGTCTCCCCCCGCGTGGGATGTGTGGTCGTGCATCGCGTGCTCGTCGTGGTCCATCACGTCGTGGTCCATCGCGTCATGGTCCAAGGAATCGTGGTCCATTCCGCCCTCCATCTCGATTGCGGGTGCGGCATCGTCGGCTGGTTGAACCTGCGACGAATCACAGCCTGCGAATCCGATTGTGAGCATGGCGACTGCTGCGATGGGTAACATCCACTTCAGAAAAGTCATGACTCTGGGTTCCTCGTCGAAAAAGGCGTCGGAAAGATGCTTATGCCGATTCAGATGCTTTGCGTCGTGCCATTCTTCACGATTTCCAGCGGAATTCTGAAAAAGATGGGGCCAGCATCGACGTTTCGTGCGAAATCGCTGAAAATCGTGAAGGAACCGCAGTTTAGAGGTATCCAACACTTGACGAGTTCTCGATGCAACACGGCAGACCGCGCGGAACTCGTTTTCACGCACGGACCACGAAAGGTCGCAGGCATGGTTTATGAACTGTAACGAAACTCAAGATTTGCTCTCGGCGTTTTACGACGACGAGCTGTCGGTTGATGTGCGCGCTGCTGTTGCGGAACATTTGCAGGGCTGTCAGTCATGCGCGAGGGCTTTGACCGAGTACGAGCAGCTTAGTGGTGCTTTCTCAGGTGCCGCCGCCCCACTGGTTCCGCCGAACGTTTGGGGGCAAATTGTTCGAGAGCTCGACGCGGACAACGCGACAGAGAGCGTTGGCAAGGTAAAGCCCTTGTCAATTGTTGCCCCTGCTGATGAGTTGGCCTCCGGTGCAAATGCAAATCGCTCGCCGAATCGACGTTGGGGTCGGGCGACGTATCAGCGTCTCGCGATCGCCGCTTCGATGCTCCTGGTGCTCGGCTTAAGCGTTTGGATATCGCGTCACGATTCGATATCCGAAATTGATCATGGGCACAGTAAAGAATTCGTCGCGACGATGGATCACTACCTGCGGGCGCTTCCGGACAACCCTGATGAAGCGGAACAATTCTTGCTGGACAAATACGACGGCAAAGTGGTCGCTCCGGAAGAGGCTGTCCACCTGGTCGGTTATCGGCCGGCCGTTGCTGACGGCTTGCCACAGGGCTATTCCCTCGCATCGACAAGTGTTTTGAAGATGCCGTGCTGCACTTGTGTGAAGGCGGTGTGCAAACGTCAGGATGGTTCGACGTTGGTACTGTTTGAACACGACGACGAAGAGGTTGACTGGTTTGGGGACCGAGCCTCCAGCATGGCGATGTGCGGCGATAAGGAGTGCTGTCTAGTCGATCTCGATTCAAGCATCGCAGCGACATGGCGAGAGGGCTCGCGGAGTGTGACGGCTGTCGGTGTAAGGGACCAAGAAGAAGTCACGGCACTGGTCGATTGGTTTAAGAGGAGCTGATGGGGAGTGAAGGAGGTTGACTGCTTCAACTCCCGTCTCCCAGACCCAGAATAAGACTCACAAAGAAAACAATGAAACAACATCTAAAACGACTGTTCTCACAGGCCTGGTTCCTGCAAGCGATCGCATTTCTTGCGATCGGCTTTGCGTTTGCTTGGTGGCTGCGAGGACCATCGGCGTCGGACTCGTCAGCGGGTTCCCAAGGCGTTGTGGCTGAGCACGCCTCGAATGCGCCGGCAATCTGGACTTGCTCGATGCATCCTCAAATTCGACGCGACGGCCCCGGTAGCTGTCCCATTTGCGGCATGGATTTGGTGCCTGTGAAGAAGTCGGCGAGCGGCGTTCGTACTGTTTCGATCAACGCGGACGTTAAGAAGCTGATGAACATTCAGACGGTTCCGGTAGGACGTCGGTATGTGACTGCTGATGTGCGGATGGTCGGAAAGATTGAATATGACGAAACGCGATTGGCGCACATCACTGCATGGGTTTCCGGACGATTGGATCGTCTCTATGTCGACTTTACGGGGGTTGAAGTCAACAAGGGTGATCACATGGCGTACATCTACAGCGAAGAGTTGTACACGGCCCAACAGGAATTGATCGCGGCGCTAGAGTCGAACGCGGGCCGTTCGTCGTCTCGTTTCGTCAAACCGATCGACCTAGCAGAATCCGCGCGCGAGAAACTGCGGCTGCTTGGAATTACCGAAGGGCAAATCCAGGGAATCGAACAACGTGGCAAGCCAACTGAGCACCTAACGATCTACTCACCAGCTAGCGGAATCGTCGTAGAGAAACTTCGCCAGGAAGGTGACCGCGTTCGTACGGGCGATCGCATCTATACCGTTGCAGATTTAAGTCATCTGTGGGTGCAAATGGATGCGTACGAGTCAGACCTCGCTTGGCTTCGATATGGGCAGGAAGTTGAATTCACGACAGAGGCTTACCCGGGTGAAGTCTTTAAGGGACAGATCGCGTTTATCGATCCAGTTTTGAACAAGGACACCCGAACCGTTAAGGTTCGCGTGAACGTGTCGAACGAGGATGGAAGACTGAAGCCAGAAATGTTCGTGCGGGCGATTGTTCGATCCAAAATTGCAGCCGGTGGCCGCGTGTTGGATGCATCGTTGGCTGGCAAGTGGATCAGCCCAATGCACCCGGAAATTGTCAAAGACGAACCGGGAGATTGCGATATTTGCGGGATGCCGTTGGTGCGTGCAGAATCGCTTGGATACGTGACTGCAGAACCAAGCGATACGGCGAAGCCGCTTGTGATTCCCGTGTCGGCCGCCCTTTTGACCGGGACTCGTGCGATTGTTTACGTCCAGGTTCCTGACGCGGAAGAACCAACCTACGAAGGGCGCGAGATCGTTTTAGGCCCTCGCGCCGGAGATTACTACCTTGTCAAATCCGGTTTGAAGGAAGGTGAATTGGTCGTGACCAATGGCAACTTCAAGCTCGACAGCGCTCTGCAAATCTCCGCCAAACCATCCATGATGACGCCCTCAGGCGGTGGAGGTGGCGGCGGTCACAACCATGGCGGCGACGCGATGCCGAAGGGTGATGGCGACGCAATGACCGACCACTCGCAAATGTCGCTGCCGCCCAAGGTGAGCCAACAGATGCTGGCAGTTCTTGAATCCGTTAAGTCAGTCGAAGCCGCCATCGAGGAGGCAGAGCTGAGCAAGATCCGTGACGCCTTTGCAATGGTGGGGCAGCGAGTTGCAGCCGTGGACGGAAACGCGTTATCGGGTGATATGGGAGCCCAATGGCGAGAGTTTGCCATGTTGCTGAGAAACGACTCGGTCGAGGGGCAAGACATTCAGAGCTTGCAAGATGCGGATCGCGTCACTTTGGTGACCAAGGAGCATGCGATGCGGCTACAGAAAATGTTCGGGATTTCACATGCTGGGCATGAGATGCCCGAAGAGACTCTGGATGTGCCGATGGCTTTTCGACAACAGCTAGACCGTTTGTTGCCCGCGTATTTGGCGATCGGCGATGGGTTGGCATCGGACAAAGTCGCTACGGCTGCCAGTGGTGTCGATCAACTGCATCAGAGCCTCAATTCGATCGACACAAGCGGTCTTGATGACGTGGTCGCAAAGCGATGGGCATCGGAGACGCGAAGCCTTTCGTCCATCACTGCTCGGTTAGCAAAGGCGACTGATTTGGAAGCAATGCGTTCCGCGTTTGCACTGCTATCTGATGAGTTGATCACTATCCAACGCATGTTTGGATTCCATAGCGGCAGTCAGTTGTTTGAGCTGCATTGCCCGATGGCGTTTGATGGGCGCGGAGCGACCTGGCTGCAGAGCAATGACACTGTTCGTAATCCCTATTACGGAGGGTCGATGCTCAAATGCGCCGACAAAGTCGCGCCGTTGATTACTGCTCCACCGCCCCGTGGCGGCGAACACGACAAACACAACCACGGCTAATGTCGGTCTTCGAGTTTTCAACTTGATGATGAACGAAGCAACAGCAACCCGGCCCGAGCCAACCGAATTTGCATGGAGGTATCGGGGTAGAAACGTCAACTAGAAGACACTGCACAGCGAATGTCACGAACCCCTGATAATACCGTCGCCTCCGAGACGGAATCCGATTCGCTCAACGCGATTGCTCCAGATGTAGACACGAACCGTCGAACGCTTCTCGGTGGCATCATTTGGTTCTGCATCCACAACAAGCTGGTGGTGACCCTGCTTGTGTTGGCGATCATGACTTGGGGTGTCATGGTTGCTCCTTTCGATTGGAAGGTTGGTGACCTTCCGCGCAATCCGGTTCCAGTTGATGCGATTCCAGACATTGGCGAAAACCAGCAGATCGTCTTTACCGAGTGGATGGGGCGCAGTCCGGAAGATGTTGAAGACCAGATCGGATATCCTCTGACGGTTGCGCTGCTCGGCATCCCTGAAGTGAAGACGATCCGCAGCTACTCGATGTTTGGTTTCTCCAGCATTTACATCATTTTCAACGAGAACGCCGAATTCTATTGGTCACGTTCGCGGGTGTTGGAAAAACTCAACAGTCTGCCTGCGGGAACGCTGCCCGAAGGAGTCCAGCCCGCATTGGGGCCAGACGCAACTGCGCTGGGGCAGATTCTCTGGTACACACTCGAAGGTCATGATCCCGATGGCAACCCGACCGGCGGATGGGACCTCGATGAACTAAGGACTCTTCAAGATTGGTACGTTCGCTATGCGTTGACGTCGGCAGAAGGCGTCAGTGAAGTCGCGTCCATTGGTGGTTTTGTCCAGGAATACCAGATCGACGTGGACCCAGACGCGATGCGGGCCGCGAATGTGTCGTTGGCCGACGTGTTTCAGTCGGTTCGTATGACCAATGTTGATGTTGGGGCGAGAACGATCGAGCTGAATAAAGCTGAGTACGTGATCCGTGGCTTGGGATTCATCGAACAAGTCGAAGACATCGAAAGTACAGTCGTCAAAGTCTCCGACAACGTCCCGATCACGATCAAGGATGTCGCCGAGGTGCGGCTTGGTCCCGCGTTGAGACGTGGAGCACTCGACAAAGCTGGCGCTGAGGCAGTGGGCGGAGTGGTTACCGTTCGATACGGATTCAATCCTCTTGAGTCCATCAAGAACGTCAAACAGAAAATCACCGAGATTTCTCCCGGGCTACCGACGAAGGTCGTGGTCGACTACACGCGGACGACTAAAGAACAAGTCGACGCCTATGCTGATCGGTACGACCTTGGCGAAATCAGCGGTGCCAAGCCCGACTTCGATCCTTGGGTACAGCATTTACGAAGCAAACCACGCGAGCAATGGCCGACATGGATCACGACTAGCCAAGTTCGAGTTGTGCCGTTTTACGACCGAACGGGCGTGATTTACGAAACGCTCGGAACGCTCAACACGGCGCTCTCCGAGGAAATTCTGGTCACGATCATCGTGATCCTCGTCATGGTGCTGCACCTGAGAAGTTCGTTTCTCATTAGCGCATTGCTGCCGCTGGCAGTACTGATGTGTTTTATCGCCATGAAAACCTTTGGCGTTGACGCAAACATCGTTGCGTTGTCGGGCATTGCGATCGCAATTGGGACGATGGTCGATATGGGGATCATCCTCTGTGAAAACATATTGAAACATTTGGACGAGGCTGATCCGTCAGAGAATCGGGCGCATGTGATATTTCGTGCATCCCACGAAGTCGCGAGTGCAGTTCTCACCGCAGTATCGACCACGGTCGTCAGCTTTCTGCCCGTGTTCACGATGATTGCTGCGGAAGGAAAGTTGTTTCGGCCTTTGGCGTTCACCAAAACGTTTGCATTGGTCGCCTCAGTGATCGTGGCTCTCACGATCATCCCACCGGCTGCACACGTGTTGATGGGTGGTCGGATGAAAGCCGGTTCGTTGAGACGAATCACGATGCTATCGCTGATCGCCGCCGGCGTGCTCGCGATGTTCATGATCTCCTGGTGGGTTGGGACAATCTTGATCGGTCTTGGAGCATACAAGCTCGTTGAGACACGAATTCCCGAGAAGTGGCAAAAGCATGGACCCTACGCAGCCAGTGCGATCGCCGTGCTTGTTGTCGCCTTCTTATTGACCGAGCATTGGCTTCCGCTTGGGCCGGAGAAGGGAATGATCCGCAACTTGACGTTCGTCGGTCTTTTGATCGGCGGACTGCTCGGCTTCTTTACGATCTTTCAGCGTTTTCTGTACGAGCCTCTGCTGAGGTGGTGCCTGAACCACAAGCTGATGTTTCTTTCGCTGCCTGTCACACTACTGCTGTTCGGTGCGTGTGCTTGGCTCGGGTTCGACAAAGTCTTTTCGTTTATTCCTCGAACAGCCTCTGTCGTTGGCGTGGATGAATCAACCGTTCGTGAATCGAAACCCTGGGCTGCTGCGACAGCCACCCTGCCCGGCCTTGGCAAAGAGTTCATGCCGCCGCTGGATGAAGGATCGTTCCTGTACATGCCGACAACGATGCCTCACGCTTCGATCGGCGAAGCGATGGACGTCCTGCAACTGCAGAACAAGTTTTTGATTTCGATTCCTGAAGTCGACTCCGTCGTCGGGAAGATCGGGCGTGCGGAAAGCCCCCTCGATCCGGCTCCCATTTCCATGATCGAAACCTTCATTTCGTACAAATCTGAGTACAAAACGGACGCCAACGGTAACCGTCTGAAGTTTCGCTATGACGATGAAACCGGTGATTTTGTCCGCGATGAGAATGGAGATTTGATCGAAGAGGCTCATGGCAAACCGTTTCGACAGTGGCGTGACGAAATCAAATCACCCAACGACATCTGGGAGAAGATCACCGAGGCCGCGGATATACCCGGAACAACATCGGCACCGAAGCTGCAGCCGATTGCCGCTCGTATCGTCATGCTGCAAAGTGGGATGCGTGCCCCGATGGGCATGAAGGTGAAAGGCCCAGACCTAGAAACCATCGAAAGGGTTGCGTTGCAAATCGAAGGTCTCTTGAAACAGGTGCCGACCATTCAGGCGTCTGCTGTGATCGCGGACCGAATTGTCGGAAAGCCGTATCTCGAAATCGACATCGACCGCGACGCCATCAAACGATACGGCTTGCACATACGAACCGTGCAGGACGTGATCGAAGTCGCCATTGGCGGCCGAAAGATCACAACGACCGTCGAGGGACGCGAGCGATATCCGGTGCGTGTGCGATATGCACGGGAGCTTCGAGACGAAGCTGAGTCGCTGGAGAAGATCTTGGTTCCGACGGCGATGGGGCAACAAATCCCCCTCACCCAACTTGCGACGATCAAGTACGTTCGCGGGCCGCAAGTGATCAAGAGCGAAGATACGTTTTTGCTTGGCTACGTTCTGTTTGATATGAAGGCTGGCAACGCCGAAGTCGACGTTGTCGAAGATGCCCAAGCATTCTTGCAGGAGAAGATCGACACTGGTGAATTCGTGCTCCCGGCAGGTGTTAGCTATACCTTCGCTGGCAACTATGAAAATCAGATTCGTTCACAAAAGACGTTGATGGTCGTCTTGCCCTTAGCACTAGGAATCATCTTTCTGATTCTGTACATGCAATTCAAGTCGGTCATCACCACGTCGCTCGTGTTCAGTGGAATCATGATCGCATGGTCGGGTGGGTTCATCATGCTGTGGCTCTACGGGACCGATTGGTTCCTGGACTTCAACTTGCTCGGGACGAATATGCGTGAGCTGTTCCAGGTCCACACGATCAACCTTAGTGTTGCCGTCTGGGTTGGTTTTCTGGCGCTCTTTGGGATCGCCAGCGACGACGGTGTGGTGATCGCGTCTTACCTAGACGAGAGTTTCCGCAAAGACAAGATTACGAATGCGAAACATGCTCGTGAAGCAACCGTGACGGCGGGCATGCGACGTTGCCGCCCATGCTTGATGACGACGGCAACCACACTGTTGGCGCTCATTCCGGTGCTGACATCCACGGGACGCGGCAGCGACATCATGGTTCCGATGGCGATCCCCAGTTTCGGTGGAATGACAATCGAGATCATGACGATGCTAGTCGTCCCGGTGCTGTATTGCGCCGCCATGGAATGGAAACTCAAACTTGGAATCAAGGACGAGAAATTTGCAGCGAACGCTTAAATCATTACTTCCAATCTCATCACTTGACATGCACCCTGATCCTACCAAATGAATATCGTCGCCAAAACGAAACGATTCGCTGATTCCGTCGCCTTCAATTTGCGGGTCCATGGCTTCGCCGACCGTAAGTACCTCCGTGAGGTCATGCTTCCTGCGATGGCAGAGGCGGAGCCGTCCAACGTGATGCTGGCGGGGACTCGTCGCTACAATACCGGCTACCCGAAGCTTTTTGATCAGCAAACCACTGCGGTATGGACACTCGATTTTGATCCGCGGGCAGCCCGATTCGGAAACGGGCACCTTCACCGAACTTGCGACATCCGCGAGATAGATCGTGTCTTCAGCGGCATACGGTTTGATGTTGTTCACATCAACGGGCTGCTTGGTTTCGGAATCGACACAGACGACGATATCAAACGCATGGTCGAAGTCGTGCATCGCTCTCTGGTTCCCGGCGGATACATGATGCTGGGTTGGGACGCGGATGCAACTCCCGACCCATTGGAGAACGAAACGATCCTCGCCCGCTTTGAACACAAAGAGTTCGGTATCCTCCCGGCACGCCACCGCGTCGTGGGAATGGAAGGCCACGATCACGTCTTCGATTGGTTTCGAGCGGCGGACTGATAGGGCGAGCGGGCTGAGATTGGGCTAGGCGGATTTCGACCGGCTACCTATACTTACACCGGGTATTTCAACGTGACAGGACGATTCATTTGAACCGACTTCTTTCCATTCTGCTAATTCCGCTGTTTGTGCTGGGGCATGCGTTGCCTCATTCGCACGCGGGTAGCGGCATGGCGGAGCCGGACGATCACGCGGCACGTCCGCATTGGCATCTGTTTGGCGGACACTCATCGGATCACTGCGATCACGATAAAGAGTGTCACGGTCATGACCATGAAGGTGACGTCGATTCGGACGGGGGCGACGTTCTGTCGACACCCGACGATCACGATTCGGACGCGGTCTACCTGACCCATGCGGATGCTTCGCTGAACCGACTTTCAGCGGCCAAGCAGATCGACACTCCCATCTCCTGCGGTCTTGTTGAGTTTTGTGGTGATTGTCCGAATCGGACAGCATTCGGTTTTGCGAAACCGTTGCCTGATCGACCTGCGGAGCTTCCGATCTATCTTCTTATCGCTTCGCTTCGGCTGTAGCGGACGCACATCACCGAATCTCGGCGTCTTGTACGCCAGACTTCTTCCTCGGTGATTTAGCCATCTTTTTCTTTTGATTGCGACAGCCTATTTGCTTGCGCGTGCGCGCTCGGAAAGTTGCTGCGCTCGGTGCTGCTCTGTGGATTTTTAACGAGATACTTCTATGAACCGATTGGTTTCGATTGCTAGGTCGCTGGCTGGTCCTGCGATCTTGGTAGCCGTGTTGTTTGCGGGTTGGACGTTCCGCAAGCAGTTGTTTCCGCAACAGGAGACGGCTGCCGCTTCCGACGACAAACCGTCAGCGGAGTCCGCCGAGAAGCAAACAGTACTGGAGATCAGCGAGCAAGCTCGTAAGAACTTGTCGCTCACGTCCAAGGCGGCTCGGCCACAGTCGTATTGGCGAACCGTTGTGATTCCCGGTGAAGTCGCCGACCGTCCAGGGTTGTCCGACCGGGGTGTCACATCACCGGCCGTCGGTGTTGTTACCGCAATTCATGCGTTTCCCGGCGACACCATGCGTCCCGGCGAAACGTTATTCACGCTGCGGCTTTTCAGTGAATACCTGCAAGCGACTCAAACATCATTGTTCAAGGCCCGGCAAGAAACGGCGATCGTACAAGCGGAGATTGATCGACTTTCAGGTGCCGTCAACACCGGTGCGGTTTCGCGTTCCAAGATGATCGAATTGCAGAGTGAGGTTAGCCGTCAAAACACGTTAATCCAAGCGGCGCGACAGGAATTGCTCACTCGCGGGTTAATGCCTGATCAAGTGCAGCAGATTGAATCGGGGACGTTCGTTTCGACTGTCGATGTCGTCGCTCCGCCGGTTCGCGATTTGTCATCCGTTTCGAGACGGGCACCGCCACAGGAGGTTCAGCAGGTCACCTACATCAACGAAGCGGGACAGGACCAAGGTCTTGCTTATGAGGTACAAGAACTGTCGGTGGAACTTGGGCAACAAGTTCAAGCGGGGCAGTTGCTCGCGAATCTGTCGAATCATCAAATGCTGTACGTTGTCGGCCACGCCTTCAAACGAGAGGCCGCGTATCTTGAGCAGGCAGCTCAGGAAAAGCGTCCCATCGAGGTCGAGTTCGCCGAGGACGAAGAAGGTCGTTGGCCGGAGCTGAATCAGACTTTCAACATTCGCCATCTGGCGAATTCCATCGACACGAACAGCCGTACGTTTGATTTCTTTGTTCCGCTGACCAACCAGTCGCGATTGTATGGCGAGCAAGGGCGTGCCTTCCTTGTATGGCGTTTCCGACCAGGGCAACGTGCGCGCATCCACGTCCCGGTTGAAAAGTTTGATGATGTGTTTGTATTGCCATCCGAAGCGGTCGTTCGGGAAGGCCCCGAAGCCTACGTGTTTCGGCAAAACGGCGACTTGTTCAAGCAGATTCCGGTTCACGTGCTTCACGAGGATCGAAGATCAGTTGTCATCGCAAACGACGGCAACATCACAGCGGGAGCCTTCTTGGCGCAAGGTTCAGCGGCATCGCTCAATCGAGTCTTGAAGTCGCAATCGGCTAGCGGCAAGCAACCAGGCGTCCATGTCCATGCCGACGGCACTACTCACGCGGCCCACTAAAAGACTCAACATGCTCGATTCAATAATAAAGTTCTCGCTTCGATACCGAATGCTGGTCGTCGTCGTCAGCCTGTTTGTGCTGGTCTACGGTTCGTACTTGGCCGCACAGATGTCGATCGACGTCTTTCCCGACCTCGACCGACCTCGAGTCGTCATCATCACCGAAGCTCCTGGGCTGGCGACCGAAGAAGTCGAGACGCTGGTGACTCAGCCGATCGAAATTGCCCTGATGGGGGCCAACGGAGTTCAAGCCGTTCGTAGTCAGTCGACCGCCGGGCTGAACGTCATTTACATCGAATTCGATTGGTCAACAGAAATTCGGGCTGCGAGACAAACCGTGCAAGAGCGTCTGTCGACGCTCGAAGGAATTTTACCCGACGGGATTCGGCCGCAGATGACGCCGCCATCGTCGATCATGGGTCAAATCATCGTCGCAGGCATCTATCGCCAAAACGGCCCCAGCGGAGGACGACTAGCCCAGGTCGGTAATACGGAAATGATGGCCGAGATGGTTGTCGGGCCAAACGGAAACTTTCAAATTGGTGTTTGGCGGCCGGGTGATCGGCATGACTTTTCAACGTGGGAGAAAATTAGTCCAGAGAAAACTCAGTGGCAAGATGACCCGGATTCTGACTCGCATCTGCAGAGCATTTCTGTCGGCACCGCCACAATTCAAATTGGCGGTAAGTCATACGACGCAAACTTCTTTACGGTTGAAAAGCAGCAACTCGAACTACGAACGGTCGCCGACTGGATCATTCGTCCACGACTGTTGAAAGTGACTGGTGTTGCGGAAGTCTTCATGCTCGGCGGCGATCGCAAGCAATATCAAATTCTGATTGACCCCACGGCGCTACTCGAATACGGCGTCACCGTTCAAGACGTTGAACAAGCGCTGCGGGCAAGCAACATCAATACCAGTGGCGGGTTTGCTGTGACCGGGGAAACGGAGCGACCCATCCGTGTTCTTGGCCGGTTGGGACCAGAGTCGCGTGTCGTGATCGAGGATTTGAAAAAGGTTCCCGTTGGAAATCACGCCAAACGCGCCGTTTTACTGGAGCAAGTCGCTCGCGTGACCGAAGGACCACAGTTCAAACGCGGCGACGGCAGCGTCAATGGCAAACCGGGGATCGTATTCACGACCGTCAAACAACCTCACGTTGACACTCGCGATCTGAGCGACGCGGTCGCGGAGGCGTTTGTCGAAGTCGAAGCATCCTTGCCAGCGGACATCATTGTCAATTCAGAATTGTTTCGACTGCGGAACTTCATCGATCGTGGCATCTTCAATGTCGCTGAAGCACTCGTGATCGGTGCGGTGCTAGTCATCATCGTCCTGTTTCTATTCCTACTGAATTTTCGCACGACATTCATCACACTCACTGCGATCCCGCTTTCACTAGTGCTTACGACGCTGACGTTTCGCATTATGGGATGGCTTAGCGGCACCGAGCTTTCCATCAACGTGATGACGCTGGGCGGGATTGCCGTCGCCATGGGAGAGCTTGTCGATGACGCCATCGTCGATGTCGAAAACATCTTTCGGCGTTTGAAGCAGAACAATCTGTTGCCCATCGAACAGCAGAAACCCTCCATCCTCATCACTTTTGAGGCGAGCAAGGAGATTCGCAGCTCGATCGTATTCGGAACGGCGGTCGTGATTCTGTCCTTCATGCCGCTGTTTGCGTTGTCGGGTGTCGAAGGTCGGTTGTTCACGCCACTCGGTTTCGCGTACATCGTGTCGATACTTTCGTCGTTCGTCGTATCCATGACTGTGACGCCAGTGCTGTCCTACTACCTCCTTCCGAACTCGCGAGCAACTCACCACGAAGGCGACGGGTTTCTGCTGCACGGATTGAAGAAGCTCGTGACCTACTTGATTCGTCTGAGCATGGCGATGCCGCGCACGCTACTGATTTTGACGTGGCTTGCTGTCGCCGTCGCCGCATGGCAGATGTCAATGTTGGGACGTAACTTCCTGCCTCCGTTCGACGAAGGCAGTATTCAAGTGAACGTGACGTTGCCGCCGGGTTCGTCGCTTGACGCATCAAACCAGGTTTCTCGTTCGATTGATTCCGTGTTTCTGTCGATGCGAAAGAACGACGAAAACCCTGATGGCGAAATCTTGCATTTTGTTCGCAGAACGGGACGTGCGGAGATGGACGAGCACGCTTCGCCAGTCAATTTCGGCGAATACATCCTGAGCATGAATCCGGAATCGCCGACAGAACGAGAGAAAATCTTGGCTCGATTACGGGAACGGATCAGCAATGAAGCTCCCGGCGTAGATATCGAAGTCGAGCAACCGCTTGCGCATTTGATTAGCCACATGATCTCGGGCGTTTACGCTCAAATCGCGATCAAGATTCACGGCGACGAATTGGACACGTTGCAGCGAGTAGCCGAGCAGGTGAAGGCAACCATTCAAGACGTGCCTGGAATCACACCGCCTGTGGTCGAGCCGATTCAAGAGACGGCGGAGTTGCATATCGAACTGCGAGCCGATGATTTGGCATTGCATGGACTGACTCGCGAATATGTTGCTGATGTATTGCAAACGGCATTGCAGGGTGAAGTCGTTTCACAAGTTCTCGAAGGTCAACGACGTTTCGATTTGCTTGTGCGTCTCGAAGAGGAATGCCGCACCGACTATGCCAACCTCGATCGACTCCGCATCGACCTGCCTGATCGTGAGGGGCAACCCGACCGCGGGCAGATCGAACTCCGTGAGGTCGCGGACGTGGGCGTCGGCACCGGACCGAACTCCATCAACCGCGAGAACGCCCGCCGCCGGATTGTCATTCGCTGCAATACCGAAGGACGCGATTTGGCCGGAGCAGTGGGTGACATCGAGCAGCGCATCGGCGATCAAGTTGAAATGCCAGTTGGATACTTCATTGAATATGGCGGACAATTCGAGAGTCAACAGCGGGCGACGCAACTGATCATCGTGCTGGCCGGAATTTCCGTGATCGGAATGTTCGTGGTCTTGTTGGTGTTGTTTCCGTCGATCCGCATCGCTCTGCAAATCCTCAACGCGCTTCCGACCGCGTTTATCGGCGGCGTGATGGCACTGGTCATCACGCAGCAAAGTCTCACCGTTGCCAGTCTTGTCGGATTCATCTCGCTCGGTGGAATAGCGGTTCGTAACGGCATCTTGTTGGTCACACACTACTTCCACCTGATGAAAGAGGAAGGCGAGGACTTCACTCAAGAGATGGTACTGCGTGGCAGCCTGGAGCGACTCGCACCAGTGTTGATGACGGCTCTGACTGCTGGCATCGGGTTGATTCCACTTGTGCTGGGCGGACAAGAACCGGGTCGTGAAATTCTTTACCCCGTTGCGACGGTCATTCTTGGTGGCCTGATCACATCGACGTTCTGTGAGTTTTTGATTCACCCAGGGCTGTTCTGGCAGTTTAGCGGTAAAGACGCCGCCCGACTTGCAAAACTCGAAAATGAGGAGGACGAACTGATGTAAATGAAGAATGACGATTGAAAATTGCAGATTGAAACTCTGCAACCAACTAGCTCCCACTCAATATCTCTCTTCCGAAAGAAACAAAATGATGGTCCTGAAAACCGCAATTCAAAAACCTGCAATCGACAACCTCCGATCTGCAGTCGTTCTCGCTTGCCTTTTTGGCTTCGTCGGCTGCAAACAAGAAACCGCGTCAACAACACCAACGCCAACCGTCGAAACTGACGACCACGGCCACGAACACGCTGATGGCGAAGAGGGCGACGACCACACCGTCGCCGGTCACGGCCACGGTGCTGGGCCACACGACGGAACGATCGCCGATTGGGGCGGCGGAAAGTACCACGTCGAGTTCACGGTCGATCACGACAAGACACAAGCAACTGTTTACGTGTTGGGAGCCGACGAAAAGACAGCGACTCCAATCGACGCGGAGACGATCGACTTGGCAATCACCGATCCTCAGATGTCTATCATGCTGGAAGCGGTTCCCGAAGAGTCGGACCCGCCAGGCAAGTCGTCACGCTTCATTGGTACGCACGAAAAGTTGGGTGTGGTCCAAGAATACGCTGGCACCATGACCGGCGTCATCGACGGCACACCCTACTCTGGCGATTTTTCAGAAGAAGCACACGGACATGAGTGATTGTCGAATGAAGATTGCCGACTGATGGTGCTCGCATCAAACGTCACGTGTTTTTCAGTTCTTGAAGTGAAAATCGACAATGAATACGGTGGGCGGCGATCGGTAAACTTGCCGGTCGGCGATTCTGTTTGTGAATGCCTTCTAAGACAGAATCGAAGGAGAAATCCTCCGCCCGCCATCTTTGATGTTTGTTGCGTCTTAATTCAAGCTCTTGAATTGGCAATGTCGTCCATTGCCCGCTAAACGCCCAGCCTCGGATGCCGTCCCCAATCGTGAAGTCAGCCGGTACATCAAGGCTCGCTGATGCAGGAAACTTACAAAAATACATTGTCTATTCCGTGAAGAAATCCAGCGGCCATTGCATCCAAGACATAGCTCGTGTGTCGTTTGAGCATGTTTGCGAAACGAGCGTCACGGCTATCTGACTCGTGATGCACGTAGCAAGACTGGAGGAAAAGATGCAGCTCAAAATCGGCGTGATGGGTGGTGCCGGAAATGACGTCCCAGACAACTTTCTTCGGCTTGCGGCTTTGCTGGGCGAACGGATTGCCGAAGCGGACTGCATCCTGGTAACTGGGGCGTGTCCTGGATTGCCTCTCGCGGCAGCCCGTGGTGCCAGCGAACGAGGCGGCATGGTCATTGGAATTTCTCCAGCCTTGAGTTTGGACGAACACGCCTATCACTATGGTTCGCCGACACTAGCCCACGATGTTCTGATCTTTACTGGTAGCGGGTTGATGGGGCGAGAAGTCGTCAACATTCGCAGCAGCGACATCGTCATCATCGTCGGCGGGAGCAGCGGCACGCTCGGTGAATTGGCGATCGCTTACGACGAGGGCAAACTGATCGGCGTGCTGACGGGAACCGGCGGCATTAGCGATATGGTCAAGACCATTCTGGAGACGTGTCAAAAAGCGACCGGCGCGCGTGTCCTCTACAGCGACGATCCACAGCAGTTGGTGACCGACTTGCTTGAAGTCTATCGGACCGAACATTTTCGCCATCCGTCGGTGTTTTGTCGTGGCAACGAGCACGAACCAATGCTCAGCGGTGCCGAGGGAAAACGAGACGCGGTTTGTGGCATGACCGTTCCGCCGGGTCAGGCAGCGGCAAGACGTAAACGGGAAGAGGTTGAATACGTATTCTGTTCTCTGCGCTGTGCAGAGAAATTCGATGAGCGGCCACGTCGCTATCTGGAGTCCACCACAGAATGATCCCTGATCTTGTCAGACACACAAGCGTGGTCGCGATTGTCGGTGATATCCTCAAGGTGCGTGCCACCGGAGTTGGATTCGGTGACTTGGCCGTCGTTGAGAATTGGGATCGGCGTCGTTCACTGGGACAGGTTATCGAGTTGGAACGCGGCGTGGTCTCATTGCAGGTGTTTTCCGGTGGCAAAGGACTTTCCACGCAAGCGAAGGTCCGGTTTCTGGGGCATCCAACACAGGTCACCTACTCGCCAAACATTTTGGGGCGCGTCTTTCGTGGATCGGGGATTCCTTTGGATGGCGGGCCTGATTTGTCCAACGAACCTTCGATTCCAATCGGCGGGCCATCAGTCAATCCTAAGATGCGAATCGTGCCCAAGAACATGATTCACACCAAAGTTCCGATGATTGACGTGTTCAATTGCTTGGTCGAGAGCCAAAAGATTCCCATCTTTTCGGTCGCAGGTGAGCCGTACAACCAGTTGCTTGCTCGCATCGGGATTCAAGCCGATGCGGACATCATCATTTTCGGCGGGCTGGGGCTGATCTTTGACGACTACCACTTCTTCCGCTCGACGTTTGAAAGCGAAGGAATTCTTGGTCGCACGGTGATGTTCGTGAATCAAGCGTCGGACCCGATCGTGGAGCGACTGCTGGTTCCCGACATGGCGTTGAAGGTCGCGGAGCGATTTGCGGTCGAGGAAGGCAAACGGGTGCTTGTGCTCTTGACCGATATGACGGCCTATGCAGATGCCCTGAAAGAGATCGGCATCGCGATGGAGCGAGTTCCATCGAATCGCGGCTACATGGGTGATCTCTACACGCAGCTTGCACAACGCTACGAACGAGCTTGCGACTACAAAGGCGCTGGTTCCGTCACCATCCTGACCGTGACGACGATGCCAGGTGATGATGTAACGCATCCGGTTCCTGACAACACGGGCTACATCACTGAAGGGCAATTGTATTTACACAATGGCGTTATTGACCCGTTCGGTTCACTTTCGCGGCTCAAGCAGCAAGTCATCGGCAAGGTCACTCGGGAAGACCATTCGCAGATCATGAACACGATGATTCGATTTTACGCGGGAGCCAAGGAAGCCGAAAAAAAGCAAGCGATGGCGTTCGATCTTTCGCCGTTTGACCAGAAGCTGTTGAAGTTTGGTGATCTGTTTGCGAAACGTTTCATGGACATTCGGATTGCGATGCCTTTGAACGACGCGCTCGATCTGAGTTGGCAGACTCTGGCCGAGTGTTTCCAGGCGGAAGAATTGCTGATGAAACAGGCTTTGGTTGAGAAATACTTCAAGCAAGCGGAGAGTTGAGCAATGGCATTGGCACTCAACAAAACGTCACTGAAGCAACGCCGCGATCAACTTGCGATGTTTGAGCGATTCCTGCCATCGCTGGACTTGAAACGGCAACAGTTGATCGCCGACTTGCAACGATCCAAACGCATCCAGTCTGAAACAGAGAACGAGATTGAAACGCTACTGGATTCCCAGCGAGGACTGTTTTCGCTCCTGGGTGCGAGCGAGCAGGACTTGAGCGATTTAGTAACCATCGAGGAACGGACGGTCACCGAGGAAAACGTACTTGGGGTGCGGTTACCTCTGCTGGGCGAAGTTCGTTTTCGGGTCAAGGAATACTCGATGCTGGCCAAGCCGTTCTGGGTCGATTTCTTGGTCGAGCTGTTGCAGAAGATGGCCTTGTTGCAGCTACGCTTACAGAATGAGCGGACGCGAGTGAGTCGCCTGAATGATGCGGTGCGCCGGATCACGCAGCGAGTCAACCTTTTTGACAAGGTGCTGATTCCGCAAGCGGAAAAAGATATCCACCGTATCAAAATTCATTTGGCTGACACGGAACGGGCCGCCGTTGTGCGTTCCAAGATCGCCAAAGCAAAGCAAAATCGCGGTGAACTGACAATGAGGACGGTGTAATGGCAATCGTTCCCGTCGCCAAAGTGACTCTCTATGGTACGGCCGACCAGAAACACGTCGTGCTCGATGGCCTACAGGAACTGGGCTGCCTGCATCTTCTCGACTTGAACGACAGTCGTGACCACCAATCGCAAAGCAGCCCGTGCTCACCCGATGCCGCACAAGCACTGAAGTACCTGCGAGCTTGTCCGATTCACCGCCGCGCCGTCAAGGACAATTCCGAGTTTCAATCGGATGACGTAGTTGGCCAAGTGTTGTCCATCCAGCAGCAACGACAGCAATTGCAGGCCGAATTGGACGAATTGAAGCAAGCGATTGCAACGCTCTTTCCTTGGGGTGATTTCCAGCTTCCATCGAAAGACGAACTTGGTGGCTTACGTTTCTGGTTCTACGCTGTCCCTCACTACAAATTGAGCTCGCTGGAATCGTTGACGGACGATTGGCAAGTCGTCGCCAGAGAACACCGCTTCGCTTACGTTGTCGTGATCAGTGATACCAAACCGATGGACATGCCTGTTCCGCAAACGCAATTGGACGAGCGTCCTCTGAGCGAATTGCAGGATCGGCTTGAAACTGTCGAAACCGAGTTGGAGGAGTTGCATTGGCAGCGAGTCCGATTGACTCGCTGGATCGACCCACTGTCTCGAATGCTTGGACTTGCAGAAGACCTAGTTGCACGCGAGCGAGCAGCAGGACGAACCTTCGATGATCCGCGCATGTTCGCTGTTCGAGGTTGGGCACCTCAATCGCAACGTGAACAAATCGCTTCCTTCGCGAGAAGCCACGATTTAGGACTGACCATCGAAATTCCGACTGCGGAGGATTCGCCGCCGACTTTGCTGTCCAATCGCGGGCTGGCCGCAGGTGGGGAAAACGCTGTCACGTTCTATACGACACCCGCCTATCGAGCGTATGACCCGTCAGGCATCGTGTTTTTTTCGTTCAGCGTTTTCTTTGCCATGATCATGGCGGATGCGGGTTACGCGATGTTGCTGGCGTTTTTCCTGTTGCTGTTCTGGCGACGTTTTGGAAGGTCCGAAAATATACGGCGAATGCGAACATTGTTCGTCGCCATTGCCGTCGCGTCCGTTGCCTATGGCATCGCGGTTGGCAGCTACTTTGGATTTTCACCGCCAGCCGGTTCAGTGCTAGCCAGAATGCACGTCATCGACGCGACCAATACGACGCTGATGATGCAGATTTCTATTGCGATCGGCGTGGTGCATCTTGCGATTGCGAATCTAGCTTTGGCTTGGAGTCGTCGTTGGTCGCCCATGATGCTGGCGTCTTTCGGTTGGGTCGCGGCACTATTTGGTGGCTTGGCCCTGGGGTTCGGCAAAAGCGGGACGCAGCCGGAGCAACCGCTGATTCAATTCGGAAGCTGGATGCTCGGAATCGGGATTGCCTCTGTTTTGCTTTTCAGTAGCGAACGACCACTGACGACTTTCAGCTTCAAAGAACACGGCAAGCGATTGATCGACGGGGTCGTTTCGCTAACTGGCGTCTCTCGTGCATTTGGGGACGTGTTGAGTTACTTGCGACTGTTCGCACTCGGCCTTGCTAGTGCTCAACTGGCGGGGACGTTCAACGACCTGACTTACAAAGCTAGCTGCTGCGTGGGGATTGGCAGTCTGCTGGCGGTAGTGGCCGTGGTTTTCGGACATGGCCTGAATTTCATCTTGGCAATCATGAGCGGTGTCGTGCATGGATTGCGGCTGAATTGCATCGAGTTCTTTAGCTGGAGTCTTCCAGACGAAGGATACGCATTTGAACCATTCAACAAGAAGGCAACCTAGAAATGGATAGTTACATACTTCTATTGGGCTGGGCAGGAGTTTTCCTACCCACCGCACTCGGAGCCATCGGCAGTATCATCGGCTGCGGACGCGCGGGGCAAGCAGCATCGGGAGCGTTGTTGGACGTTGACAGTGGATACGGACGATTGGTTGGCGTCTCAGCGTTGCCCTCCTCACAAACCATCTACGGAATCGTGGTGACCATGCAGTTCAATCGAACCGTTTCGTTAGACTCCGCACCGGGATTGTTTTCCATCGGCCTGTTGGTCGGACTGGCGTTGCTGTTCAGTGCGATGGTGCAAGGCTCTTGCTGTGCATCGGCAATCAATACAACAAAGTCCAAACCCGAAGTTTTTGGACTGGCGATTGCACCAGCAGCCATCGTGGAGGGTTTCGCAGTCTTCGCTTTCATCTTCGCGATGATCGTCGGTGGTAACATTCCCGGCAGCACGGCAGGCTAAGGAAATTGGCATTATGAAAAACTCGAAGGAATCGTCCGGCGTTGAAGAACTGATTGGTCGCTTGCGCGAGCAGGGCGTCGAGGAAGGCAGAGCGCAGGCGGATGCCCTCATGGAGCAAACACGACGGAAAGCCGAGCAACGTCTTGACGATGCGAGACAGGAAGCCGATGCGTTACTGCGGAATGCACGCGAGGAGGCCGAGCAAACCAAGCGGGCAGGTGAAGAAGCTGTGCAATTAGCGGTGCGTGATGCGATGCTGAGACTCAAATCCAATTTGGTGGAACAGTTCGCCGACCGAGTTCGACGGCTGGTAAGGCGTGAATTGGATGACGGCGACTTCCTCAAGCAGTTGATTCTTGAAGTCGGTGGCCGGTCAGCTCCCTCTCCCGCTCAATCCGCCAAGCTTCTGCTGCCTGAGAATGCCGTCGGCTTGGAGCACCTGCGCAGCACCCCGAGGAAGTTAAAGAAGGCAATCTTAGCCACTTCGTTGCTTCAATCACGAAGGAAATGCTGCGAGACGGACTGGAGATTGGAACACGAAACGACGCCTCGGCAGGCATCCGCATCCAACTGCTCGAAGAGGATATCGAGATTGAATTAACCGACGAAGCCATTGCGGAGCTGTTGCTACGACATTTGGTACCGCGATTTCGAGCCATTATGGAAGGAATCATCCAGTGACCGCTACCACCAATTACTACTCCCTCGTCGCAAGCCTGCCGCATATGCCCCGCTCGTTTGAAATTGAACGAGTACCGATCTCACGAATTCAACTTCAGCAGCGGCTCAAGTTGCTCGGCGATCGCGACAAGAACATTGTTGAGCAAGTGCAGAGTTTTTTGCTGTGGGATCGGCAACTGCCAGAACGCACAGATGACGAAGTTGAAATGGAATACGATCGCTTGATGAAGTCGATTTCTAACTCGCTCGTTCGCGACATCATCAATCATCGGATGGACATTCGTACGATAACTTGCGCGTTACGGAGACGTCGTCTTGGACTTGAGCCGCCAACCGCCGTCGGCCAGCACACAGACCACATTCGCAAGAACTGGCAACATCCCGATTTCCGATTGGTTCGAGAGCATCCTTGGATTCCACATGTCCGCGAGGCATTGGACTCAGGCGAACCTTTGCAGGTTGAACGGCAACTCTTGAGTGCCACTTGGAATCGTTGGGTGCAACTTGCTGACCGGTTCTACTTCTCGTTCGAGACGGTACTGCTATATCTCGCTCGTTGGGAGATCGTGGATCGCTGGACACGGCTCGATGAAACGGCGGGGCGGAAGAAGTTCGATGAACTCTTGACGCAAACGTTGAACCTTGAGGAGAACGTCGTATGAACACGCAGGTAGCAACCGGCGCTCAAGTCACGGCTGTCAACGGCAATATCGTTTCGATTGAAGTCCCCGAGGGACAGATCGTCAAGAACGAAGTCGCGTATGTCTGTCTCGGTGACAAGCGGTTGAAGTCCGAAGTGCTGCGAATCTATGGGACGGAAGCGGATTTGCAGGTGTTTGAGGACACGGAAGGCGTGAAGGTTGGTGATGGTGTTGAGTTGACGCATCAGATGCTATCCGCGTCACTTGGTCCCGGCCTGCTGGGAACCGTGTTCGACGGCTTACAAAACCCTTTGGAAACACTCGCCAATCGCGACGGGTTCTTTCTCAAGCGTGGGCACTATGCCGACTCGCTCGACCGCACGCAAAAATGGTCGTTCGTGCCGCTACGACGTACTGGCGAGCGACTTCGTGCAGGCGACGTTCTGGGCACGGTTCAGGAACGCGGCGTCGAACACAAAATCATGGTTCCCTTTGACCTGAGTGGCCAAGCTGAGCTGACGTGGATTCAGGGAGGTAGCTTTATGATTGACGAGCCGATCGCCCGCATTCGTGATGGTCAAGGTGAGCGTCCGTTGACGATGCGACAGGAATGGCCCGTCCGAGTTCCATTGCCAGCAGACCTCCTGCAACAACACTTGGTCGAACGAAAGTATCCGTCTGAACCGTTGGTCACCACCATTCGGACCATTGATACCTTCTTTCCAATTGCTCGTGGGGGAACGGCGTGCATCCCTGGCCCATTCGGTGCGGGCAAGACCGTGTTGCAGACCTTGATTGCACGCCACTCTGCCGTCGATGTCGTGATTGTGGTGGCCTGTGGCGAGCGAGCGGGTGAAGTCGTCGATACCATCAACGAGTTCTCACAGGCACAAGACCCACGAGGCGGCGGCTCGCTGATGGATCGAACCGTCATTATCTGCAATACATCGTCGATGCCGGTCGCCGCCCGAGAAGCGTCGATCTATATGGGCATTACGCTGGGCGAATATTACCGGCAGATGGGACTTGATGTTTTGCTGTTGGCCGACTCCACATCGCGATGGGCTCAAGCGATGCGAGAAACCTCGGGCCGACTGGAGGAAATTCCTGGCGAAGAAGCCTTCCCGGCGTACCTTGATTCGGCGATCAGAGGCGTCTACGAACGAGCGGGAGTGCTCGCGACTTGCGACGGTTCCTCGGGCAGTCTGACGATGATCGGAACCGTATCACCTGCAGGCGGGAATTTTGAAGAGCCGGTCACACAGTCTACGCTCAGTACAGTAAAGACCTTCCTCGGCCTTTCGTATGACCGCGCCTACAAGCGATTCTACCCAGCCATCGACCCGCTGCTTTCGTGGTCACGCTATCGCGAGCAACTGCAGGAGCATTTCGATCGCCGATTGGCTCCCGGCTGGACCGCAACCGTCGAATCATTGCTCGATCTACTTCGGCAAGCTGATGCAATCTATCAGATGATGCAAGTGACGGGCGAGGAAGGGATTTCGCTGGCCGACTTCGTCATTTACCAAAAAGCACAGTTTCTCGACACGGTCTACTTGCAGCAGGATGCCTTCGATCCGGTGGATGTCGCGACACCTTTGGAGCGACAGCAGTCGATGCTGCGGTTGATTCGAGACATCACCGAACGAGAATTTCTGTTCGACGACAAAGAAGAGGCCCGCGATTTCTTTGTTCGGATCACTAATGCTTTCCGCAACCTGAACTACGCCGAAACGGAATCATCAGACTACCAACAGTTCCTGGCGAGCATCCGTTTAATGCTTTCGGATCGCGAGAGCGAAGTATAATTGGCTTGCTGACTCAAAATCTGTGAGAGCGCGTAAACCTGCTATCGCTCGCACCCAGGAAAGCTATTGGTTGCTCGACGATCCAGAAGAAAGCTGCTTACCTTTGAAGCCAGCCTGCTCAATGGCTAGGAGGACTTCTTCTTCAGGCACAGGACAGCAGATTTCAGTCCCAACCACGGCTTCCCCAGCTTCATAGTCGACGTGGACGGCCAGTACTCTTGGAGCCGTTTTGATCGATTCGGCGAGGATGGAGGCACATCCTTCACACGTCATGCCTTCGATTTTGAATACGGCTTGATTCATATTCCCGGACAGAGTTGCATCGGCTGCCGTTCCCAGAAACAAGCCGACATAGCTTGGGAAGAAGAGAAAGGCGACCGCCAGCACCGTCACACCCCATAGCATGACTTTGTTCAAGGCCATCACGCTAAAGCGGTGTATGCCCGCCGGAGCACAGCAATCTTTCGCCTTCGCGCTTCCTGTGGGACAACAGTCGTATCCCACGTTGGCAGCCGCCTTCTTCGGGCGGTAGGTGAAGTAGAAAGCTGCTCCGAGAAATCCAAACGTGACAACCATGAACAGCGGGCGATACGTTTCCAGCATGGTGGCAATCCCGGCCCCTGAAACACCAACTGCCAGCAGAAGCAGCGGCAGCCAGCAGCACGCCGAGGCCATGATTGCGGAAACGAGTGTGCCAATCTTTGCGATCGTCTCACCTCGGCCTGTCGAGGACTTCGCCGTTGATGCAAGCGTCACCGTCGAGTCATTCATCTGCATTTCCTCTTGAGCGATTTGGATACCGTTCGTCACACTCCCCAGACAGCATGAACCGCTCGGATTGGAGGTCTCACAGTGACAGCCGGGGTCTTTCATCTTTGTCCGAATGTCTTCCAGAGCGTCGGAGCGCCCCTTCGTGCCAAGTTCTTCTTTGATGCTGCCAACCGAATGGCCGAAGCAGTAGCACAGTGGGCGCTCCCCGCTGGATTCCTTCACACCGACCGGAACTTTCAGTTGTGACTTTGTGAACCGGGTGTCTCCTTGCTCGGTGAAGTACACGACGTCGCAATCCTGCGATGGGCAAAACCGCCAGCCGGTGTCTTCTTTGATGGATGCGCAGCCTTCGCCTTCCGTAGCACAACAGGATCGACTGTCTGCTGTGAACTGTTCGGCCAAGTCGTCATCGAGCAAAGCGCCGATAGTTGATGCGCTCACTCGTTTGGCCTTGTATCCACAGGACGGACACTGAACCCTTTTCGTTGTCTCTCTCTGCTTGCTCATCACATCGTTGCTCCGTGTTGGTTCTCAATCGCGTTTGTCGCATGGGTGGTCTTCCTGTATTATCGGGGTTGCACCTAGGTGCAAGGTCAAGCGGGATTTGCGATTTCTTGCTCTTCCCTCGCGAAAGCCAGCGTTTCGCCGGTTCGGAACCGGCCCGTGGAGAATAGAAATGAGCAAGCGACTGACAATCAGCGAATTGGCGAAAGCCGCTGGCATCCCAGTAACGACTCTGCGCTACTACGAGCGAATCCGTCTCGTTGAACCGGAAGATCGCAGTTGCGGGAACTACCGACTCTACAGCGATCAATCGCTCAAGAAACTGAAGTTCATTCGAGCCGCGCAAGCCATTGGTTTCACACTCGAAGACGTCAAGTCACTGCTTGCCGATGGCGAAGGAAACGCACCAACATGCGGCAACGTTCGAGTACTGATCGAAGCTCGATTGACTGATGTTGAGGACCGACTCAAAGATTTGCGGCATGTTCGCAAGGTTTTGAAGTTGGCGCTGTCTCAATGTCGGGATCAAGAGCAAACGGATTGTTGCCAAATCGTTACGGGACTAAGAGCGAAATAGCAAGAGTTGGGCAGGCAGTATTTCCGACCTAGAAATCCAATGTGGGCAGTTCTCATTTGTGCCGCAAGCCCTCCTTTACGCCGACGACGCGATACGGCTTCGTCGTTTGTTGCTCGTCAAAAGAGTCGTCCGGTAGTATTTAATGGAGGTGTTCTCGGCGCACCAACGCAATTCGGGGTGCACTTCCTCTTTTGCAGATTTGATCAATCTCCTCTGCGAACTCGGGAGCCTGCGTCAGTCATCAGAGCGCGGCTACGAACGTCGCTAATTCATCGGTATCCCTCACTCCGATCGCGGTGACCAGCCGAGAGCCGACTTGCCAGGTTGCGGCGAGTTGACCGTCGAGTTGCGTGACCCGGCAGACTTTTTCTTGGCACTTGATGCTGACGCTCGGCTCGCCCTCGAACCAATCATCCATCTTGGACTTGTGTTCAAAAATCGCGACTTGCGTTTGATCATCACGCTGCCAAACCGCCTGGACACATTTGCAACACGGCATGTCCAACACCACCAGCTTGTCGCACGAGTATCCACTGGGAGGCGGATCAACATTGCGAGGTCGATATCCGACAAGTTGTACCGCTTCATCCACCGAAACGGTCTGGCCCGAGTATTGGGAGACAAGAAGCTCCTGCGCCACCAGTGGGCTTGAATCTAACAGTTGAGCGTAACTCACCAGCGGATCATGCGGATGGCTGGACGGTTGGAACATCCAGGCCATTCCGACGCCAATCAGCAACACGGCCGCCACCGCAAACACGCTCCATAATCGTCTCTGATCAAACCTAGAATTCGATTCTAGGTCGACGGTTTCGTGATTGTTGGCTGATTCAGGCAACCTTGGCTCTTTCAATTGAGCCGCAATCCGATCCCAAAGGTCGTGAGGCGGACGATCAGAAGAGAGGCTTCGAGCCGCGTCCGAAAGCATGCGAATGTCGGCCAATTGGTCCGAACATGGCGGACAGTTTTCTAAGTGGGATTCGACTTCAGCCCGCTCGTCGCGTCGTAACTCATGATCGAAATAGTGCGAGAGCAATTGCTCCACTTGTTGGCAATCCATCTGATTGCTCCATCGGAGAATCGAATTCGACCGATCAAGTGTCGGTCCATGGTTTTTGATGCCGTTCGTCCGCCACTTCTTCACGGGAAAACGGTGAACAAGAAAACAATCGCAATGAGAACAAGCCTGAGAAAAATCCGTGAAGAAGCAAGCGACTCGTTGCATCCAACTACCAGTAAAGCGAGCAAAGGCGGTTAAGTCTGCCTGAGCCGTTTGTTTCCCCAATCCCTGACGACTAGAGGTGGAAGTCATGTTATTGAAATCGGTAGCTGCTGGTGTTTTGTCGCTTGGTCTCTTTGGTGCAGCCGCACTTGGTTTGCCGGCAGCGGATGTCTCGCCAACGGCGACTCCGGCGGCGGTGTCACAGGTCGAAGCGGTTGATTCCTCGACCGAATTGGCTGGCAACACTTGCTGTGCAAAACGAGCTTACTGCTGCACTATCAAACGAAGTTGCTGCGGAAGTTCAGCGGTCGTCGAAAACGACAATTGAGCGTGATCGGGTGACCTGAAGAGATCGCCAGCGTCGTCGATAGACTGCTGGCGATCGTCGTATTCCAGTTCCTTTTGTTCGGGGGAGCATCCAATGAACACGGGCACAATCACCGCGACTCGACGAGGCTCGCGCAAACGACGAGGATCGCAAAAGCACGGCGCGATCCAAGCTCCTAACGAAGAGTCGCCACACGAGACGGCCGACGATTCAGGACTGCCCCGTGAAGTCGATCTTCTCAAACCCGACATATCGGCAGAGCAGCCCTGCAACTGCTGTATCGCCGCTGCGGTTCGCAGCCGTTGGTCATCCAGCGGCTACACGGCTCTGAAGCGGGTGGAGTGTCGCTGCGAGGACGGCGTCCTATTGATTCGCGGCACAGTGACCAGCTTTTACCACAAGCAAATGGCTCAGGAATTGGCCCGTTGCGTTGATGGAGTCAAGCACATCGTCAACGAACTAGAAGTATCGCCCCTTTGCAACACAAGTATGAATGAGCATGACAAGCGAGAAGATTGAAGTCGACGGATCAATGGCGACATCGGCGACCGTTGCCTATTTCTCGATGGAAATCGCGATTGATCCGGCAATGCCGACGTACAGCGGCGGACTGGGTGTGTTGGCGGGTGACACGTTGCGAGCCGCTGCGGACCTGAGCGTCCCGATGGTCGCCGTCTCGCTGCTGCATCGCCACGGGTATTTGTCACAATCCATCGACGGTGACGGTTGGCAGCACGAATCGTCTGTGGAGTGGGTGCCTACGGAGTTTTGCACAGAACATTCCGAGCGTGTTCAGGTTGCGATCGAGGACCGCACCGTCCATGTGCGGGCATGGCAATACGATGTCCATGACGGCGGTGGGCACGTCATTCCAGTCCTGTTGCTAGATACCGACCTAGACGAAAACTCGGCGGAAGATCGAACCCTTACGCACCGTCTTTACGGAGGCGACGAGAGTCATCGGCTGTGCCAGGAAGTTGTGCTCGGTATCGGTGGTATTCGTATGCTGCGTGCGTTGGGCTATCACCAGGTTGTCCAGTATCACATGAACGAGGGTCACGCCGCGCTGCTTGGCCTTGAACTGTTGGACGAGCGAGCCAAGAGTTTTGAAAGGGACGTTTTCACGAGCGACGATGTGAAGGCGGTGCGTCGCCAATGCGTCTTCACAACTCATACACCTGTGCCCGCCGGTCACGACCGATTCGACCTGAATCTCGTGGGGCGAGTTCTCGGTCGAACCGACCTATTCGACATGCATGAAGTGTTTTGCTGCAGCGGTGAGCTAAACATGACGTACCTCGCACTCAACCTCAGCCACTACGTCAACGGTGTTGCAAAAAAGCATGGCGAAGTCTCGCGGCAAATGCTGACGCCGAAGGACGCTGATCATCACTATCAGATCGACCACATCACCAATGGAGTTCACGCGCGAACTTGGGCAGCTCGATCGTTTGCCAATCTGTTTGACCAGTGGCTACCGGGTTGGCGTGAGGACAGTGCAAGCCTTCGCGGAGCGGTTGCCATTCCCGAGAACGAAGTATGGCAGGCCCACCAGGCGGCCAAGCTTGATTTGATTGACGAGATCAACTCACGCCAATCAATCGCGTTTGATCCAGAAACGCTAACGATTGGGTTTGCCCGTCGTGCAACGGCGTACAAGCGGGCGAATTTAATGGTGAGCGATCCCGGCAGGCTTCGCCAAATCGCGGAGGAACACGGACCGCTGCAATTGGTCTTTGCGGGCAAGGCGCATCCCCGCGACGAAGAGGGCAAGCGATTGATACAGCAAATCGTACGCATGAAAGACACCCTCACTCCAGAAATCAAAATCGTCTATCTCGAAAACTACGACTGGGAGCTGGCTCGCCTGCTGGTTGCTGGCGTCGATGTTTGGCTCAACACGCCCCAGCCTCCACTGGAAGCGTCTGGGACGAGCGGAATGAAGGCGGCGATCAACGGCGTTCCCAGCCTGAGCATCCTGGATGGCTGGTGGATCGAAGGGTGCGTCGATGGCGTAACTGGTTGGTCGTTTGGCGATGCATCGCCAGCCAAACCGGGCGATGCCCAGCGATTTCACGATGACGCTGCCGCCCTGTACGGAAAGCTCGACGAAGTTGTTGCCCCGATGTATTACCGCAACCGCGATGGATGGGTGCGAATCATGTCGCACGCGATCGCGTTGAACGGCTCACATTTCAACACTCAGCGGATGGTCCAACAGTATGTGCTGAAGGCTTATTACAAGTCGTAAGGATCGCGAGCGACCATGAAGAAAATCATCCAAGGAGACTTATCATGCAACGCATCTTTCACCCAACCGATTTTTCTTGCGGCGGAGAGTCGGCTTTTGTTCATGCGTTGAAGCTGGCAGTCAATGCCAACGCTTTGCTCGAAGTGCTGCATGTGGATCGGCATCCGGAACAGGTGACATGGGACGATTTTCCCCGAGTGCGCGAAACACTTTCGCAGTGGGGCCTGTTGCCCGATTGGGCACTACCTGAAGACGTTGGCCGCTTGGGGATTGGCGTTCACAAGGTGTTGTTGGCTGGCAATGATCCCGTCAGCGAAATACTGAAGCATTTGAATGTTCATCGCCCAGACTTGATTGTCATCGCAACGCATCATCGTGAGGGAATTGACCGATGGCTGCACCAAGACATGTCAAAAAAGATCGCACGCTCATCCCATACGAGTTGTCTGTTCGTCCCACACGGTGCCGACGGTTTCGTTAACGGTCATGACGCCCACGTCGAACTGCGAAACATCGTTGTTCCAGTCGCATCGACGCCCGACGCTGCCGAAGCCATTGCCCAGTCTTGGGCGCTAGCCAATTCGCTTGAATGCAAGTCCGTCTCGGCAACTCTTGTTCATGTCGGCGAGAACGAGAACGCGCTTAGGAACGTGACGATTCCAGACATCGACGGTTGGACATGGGAGCTTATCAAGGAAGACGGCGATCCGGCAACTCAGATTCTTAAAACGGCCGATGAACGCGGGGCCGATTTGATTGCGTTATCGACACAAGGTCACCACGGCTTTCTCGATGCCCTTCGCGGTAGCACGTCAGACCAAGTCGTGCAGAAAGCATCATGCCCGATCCTTGCGGTCCCCGTGGAATGGCATGGGGAGTAAGAACCAAATCTCCATCCATAGTGAACGCAGTGTTTACCTGGTTTATTCGCAAAACATTCCAAACCGGCTGAATACCTGGACGTGATTTAGCATCCAATTCGTAGTTCAACAACCAATCTCAAACTCCCGGAAAAACCAATGTCTGAACAAAAGACTCCACCCAAAGCGGACACGGAGCGGGCGACAGAATTTGAATGCCATGCCCCCGAGGCTCAAAAGGTCTTTTTGGCTGGTTCCTTCAATGAGTGGAATCCCGAGGCGACACCGATGGACAAGACCAACAACGGGAAATGGACGGCCAAGCTCAAACTGGAGCCGGGACACTACGAATTCAAGTTTGTCGTCGATGGCGATTGGTGCTGCGAAGCCAACTGCCATGCGAGCGGAGAATGCCCGCAATGTGTACCCAATGACTTTGGAACCATGAATCGCGTTTGCGAAGTCGCCTGATCAAGTCTCACCACATTTACGATCGAGAATACGATGAACTACCAACGAAACCGACTCGTCCGCGTCGTGATCGCGGTTCTCATTGGTTTGCCACTGACCTCCATAGCGATGACCCAGGAACCGAATGCCGCAACCGATGACGTTGATGTGCGGTACTTTCAAAAGAAGCTGGAGCTGGCGAAACACGATCTGGATACGGCGCTGAAAGCCAACCGCCGTATCCCCAATATGAACTCAAAGCTGTCGATGCTAAGGCTTGAGAACCAGGTGGCCTACGCGACGAAGTTGCTTCAGCAGGCGGGAAAGCAGACGGATCACGACCTGCACAAGAGTCATTTGCAATCAGTCAAAAATGACGTTGTCCTCGCCGAGCAACAACTCGCTTGGGCAAAGAAGGTAACGGGCTATCTTCGTGAAGACGAACTGAAGCGGTTGGAACTCAACGCCCAGTTCGCGAGACTGGCGTTGGAAAGGGCTGAACAGCCCGAAATCACAGCCGATCCGATGCAGCACTTGCAATGGCAGATCGACCGATTGCGATCTGAATTGCTGAGCTTGCAGGTCGAGTTTGAACGCACACGGTCGGGACACTAGAAACTGGCAATCCAATGATACAGAAGACAATCCAGTCGCATTGCCGTCACTGTGGTACGGATGTGAGGTCAATACCGCGCGGACGCCCATTGCAGGGACCAAGTTGGGAGCAGGACGATGGCAAGCCACGGCCGCTAGGCGTTGCATGGCTGGAGCCGGAACAAGCGTACAACTTCGCCATCCATGCAGGCAATGCTCGCAGCGTCACGCTGTTGATGTACCTCAAAGACGAATTGCGCGTTCCATGGCACTCCGTCGAACTTGATCCGCTGAAGAACAAGTCGGGGCCGATTTGGCACTGCCGTGTCCCCATCTCTGAAGCGGGCGATGCGGAATACTACGCTTACCAAGTCGATGGCCCCGTCGAGGATTCCGCTCTGCCCTGGCACGCCTTTGACCCTGAAAAGGTTTTGCTCGACCCGTACTCACGCAGCATTTTCTTCCCGGATTGCTTCAACCGCGAAGCAGCTCGCTCGCCCGGTTCCAATGCGGGGCGTTCTCCGCTGGGGCGGCTGGATGTGTGCCGTTGTCCGTTTGACTGGGGTGATGAGCCGAGGATTCGGCATGGTTCGGATTTGGTGATCTACGAGATGCACGTGCGTGGATTCACACGCGATCCCTCTTCAGATGTTGATCCGAGCAACCGCGGCACGTTCGCTGGCGTCGTGGAAAAAATTCCGTACCTCAAGGAGCTTGGCGTCACCGCGGTTGAACTGATGCCGGTCTTTCAATTCGATCCGGAAGACAACAACTATTGGGGCTACATGCCGCTCAACTTCTTCTCGCCCCATCACGCCTACTCGTCTCACCACTCGTCTTGCGAGCAACACAGCCAGTTTCGCGAGATGGTTCGTGAGCTGCACGCGGCCAAAATCGAAGTCATCTTGGACGTCGTCTACAACCACACATGCGAAGGCGATCATCGCGGGCCGACCTACAGTTACCGTGGAATCGACAACGACGTCTATTACGTAGCCTCAAGTGATCCCGCCTCGCCCTATGCAAATTTCAGCGGCACCGGCAACACCCTCGACACGTCGCATCCCACCGTCCGGTCGCTCATCGTCGATAGCCTGCGATACTGGGCAAAGGAAATGCATGTCGACGGATTTCGTTTCGATCTCGCGTCGGTCTTTTCAAGGGACTCGGAAGGCAACATCAATCTGCAACAGCCACCACTTTTCGATCAGATTGCGAGTGATCCCGATTTGGCCAACGTCCGCCTGATTGCTGAACCCTGGGATGCCGCCGGGCTGTACCAATTGGGCAGCTCGTTCCCCGGTCAGACTTGGATGCAGTGGAACGGTCGCTATTGTGACACGTTGCAACGCTTCGTTCGAGGCGATGATGGCATGGTGCCGGACCTGATGACCAGGTTGTATGGAAGCAGTGACTTATTTCCTGATCACCCTTCACAGTCATTCCGGCCATTCCAGAGCATCAACTACGTCACATCGCACGATGGCTTCACGCTTTATGACGTCGTCGCCTACAACGACAAGCACAACGAAGCCAATGGCCAAAACAACCACGATGGTCCGAATGAATACAGCTCCAACAACGGCTGGGAAGGCGACGCTGACGCTCCCCAATCCGTGCGAGACTTACGCAAACGTCAAGTCAAGAACTTCTGTTGTCTGTTAATGCTTTCGGCTGGGACGCCGATGTTCCGCATGGGCGACGAATTCATGCAAACGCAGGGCGGCAACAACAATCCCTACAACCAAGACAACGAAACGAGTTGGCTTGACTGGCATCGACTCGAATCCAACCAAGAAGTGTTTCGCTTCTTCAAGCAGATGATCGCCTTCCGGAAAAAGCATCCGTCCATCGGACGATCGACGTTTTGGCGAGAAGATATCCGATGGTTTGGTGCCGAAGATCCGAACATCGACATGTCGGCTCAGTCGCATGGGTTGGCATATCACTTGCGAGATTCACGGAACTCGGGCTGCGATCTTTACGTGATGGTCAACGGCTCGAAAGATTCACGTCACTTTGTTGTGCATCCACGAGATCGCGATTGGCAAAGGGTGATCGACACTTCGCTGCCCAGTCCACTCGATATCCAGTGCGAAGAATCCAGCCCGGTCCTCAACCAGCACGCCTACCGCGTCAATCCACGCAGCGTCGTTGTCTTGCAGCAATTCACGTCACACACAGGAGATACACAACGATGAAAACTTATCTACTTTGGCTGACAATGGTTGTCGCGTCTGCAACCAATGCCGCCGCAAAAGATTGGTCCGACTCGACCGGACATTACAGCATCACCGGTGAAATGATCGCTTTTAGTGACTCGACTGTGGTGCTTAAGAAGGCCAACAGCGATCTGGTGGCCGTGCCCTTGGAAAAGCTGTCAAAGCAGGACCAGGAATACGTTGATACGGAAGCATCAAAGCTAGGCCAATCGACCGGAAGCACGCAAGTTTGGACGCTGAAGTCTGGCTTGAAAATGCCGGGCCGAATCGTTGGCTTTGACAAGCATCCGGTCGTGATCCAACGACGACTCGGGCGCGTCTACGTCAACAACCGCCGGTTCGACAAGATGCCTGGTGTTTACCGAGCCATTATCCCCAAGATAGTGGAGCACTTCACAGGCGAAGAAATCGCTGGTGAGAAAGAGCTTGAGCAATGGGCGAAGAAACTCAAAGGCGAGCCTCGCACGTTTGAATGTGCCGGAGTGATGATTGAGCTAGAGGATGGCGATTTGTATTGCGCGCCGTTCTTCCTGTTCACTGATAAGGTCGTCAGCGTGCTCAAGCCAGGCTGGGAGCGTTGGCTGGCGGCCAAAGAGGACTATGAAGCGAAAGAGCAGGAATCATTCCTCGCGCACGCCCAGGCCGAAGCCTATCAACGCCAACAAATGCGAGCAGGGCAAATACAGCAGTTGCAACTCAACCTGCAAGCCTACGACGCGGGCGTGTTCGATCTCTGGGAAGTCACCATGGAGCCACCGCCGGGCGTCTACGGCATGACACTGAGTGTCGTCGTTCCGGCTCGCAACAACATTCAAGCTGCCCAAATCGCAAAGCATCAAAATCCGAACTACGTCGTCGGCCCAATGCGAGTTGTGCCAAGGAGGAATTGAAAGCCAAGCGTAAGTACCCTTTGATGGCAGCTTGAAAGTGACTGTCGCAGGGGGCCTACGCAATTAACCGTTTGATACTTACGGCAACCTCAACGTCGAGAGCTACGGAATGCATAACGCCGGCTTCTGACGCTTGCCTCTTTGCACCGGGCGTCTGCTCGGCTCGATGTTAGTCAGTGGCCGACGACGACTGGCGAGCGATTGGCGACTCTCTGCACGCTGCTGATCTAGCAGCCGACTTTCACACTCGTTTGACGAGCGGATCGTCAAGTCGTGGGCGTGTTGGTATGCTAATTGCCTGTTTTGCGGCTGGCTATGCAAGAATGACAGGACAATGCGTTAAGCATATGTCGATAAACTGGACTGGTCGTCAGGCTAACTCTAGCCTACAATATATTTGATTTCTTCCAGATTAAGAAAAACCAACTGACACAATGTTTCGGCTGCTTTTATTATCGTTTATCGCATTGCGAGTTGTCGCGTGCCCGGTGTTTTGCCTGGGTGCGTTTGACGATCGTTTTGCAAGCGATGTGGCAGTTGTGCGTCATTCTTGCGGCTGTTCTGGTGAACAGAACTCGCCTTGCGATGACGATGGCGTTCCACCGGCCGATTCACCTTGCCCCTGCGAAACGGGATGCGAGTGTCAGGTCACGCCTGAGCTGAACCATCGGACGATTGTTGATTTTCAGCTCGCCGTGGAGCTAGCTCCGCTGAGTTTGGAAACACTTAATCTCTCAGAGGTCTTGGTTTCTCGATTCGAGCATCAGCCGCGTCCACTGGATCTCTTGACGGGTCGCTCGGTGCGCGTTGCGCACTCTTCTTGGCTGCTCTAAGCCGCGACTAGGTCTCTTCGTTTGCTGACTGGCGAACTCGGTTTGTAACTCCGGCTACGGATGTGCACGCTTGGTTTCTCCCTTCTGGTCGGCTGCGATTTTGATCTTGGTATGCGTTCGCAGTGGTTGCGTGCGCTGCTTGCACCGTCTCTAGCCAGCAAGGTTTTCCAATGAGTCATCCGATTGCCGATGCGCCGAGAAAAAGTCCTCGGCAAGAACCCGTGAAGCCGTCCGTCAACGGACACAAGGTTCCCGCCGCCGAAACTAAAATTACTCAGGACGCCGAATCAAAACCTCGTGGTCCCATTCGCCGCGGCATCTCGTTGGTGCTAGGAAGTATCGGGCCGACACTCGTATTGGCTGGGTTCGCTGCCGTGTTTTGGTATGGGCATCACAACGATTGGCGGATTCCTAAGTTCGCCGCGTTGACCGGTGATGTCGAGCCGGTTGTCGATGATTGGTGTGAAGAACATGCGGTTCCGGAGTCCATTTGCGTCGAGTGTGATCCGACGTTGATGGCCAAGGGGCCTGACTACGGTTGGTGCAGCGTTCATGGTGTTCACAATTGCACGCTCGACCATCCCGATGTTGCTCAGCTCAAGGAAACGCCAACGGTTCCGGTCGAAGATTTGGAACGTGCCGCTCGTGCGTTGGCGATTGCGCCTCGCAAAGAAAACAACAGTGCTTGCGAGGTCTACCAGTCACGAATTCAGTTCGCTTCGATCGAGTCGGTTCAACAGGCTGGCGTCGATGTTGAACTGGTCGAGCGTGCCCCGATCACCGAGTCGATCGTTGGTAACGGAGAAATTATCTACGATCCAACGCGACAGGCGAGCATGGCGTCGCGGGTGCCGGGAAGCGTTTGGAAGGTCACCAAGAATGTGGGCGATCCGGTGGAGGTTGGTGAAGTTCTGGCGGTGATTGACGCGGCGGGAGTTGGTGACATCAAAACGGACTTACTGCGGGCGTTGGCGGAACAAAAACTTCAACAGCAAAACGTTTCGCGATTGAGCAGCGCTCGCGCCGCGATTGCCGGTTCCCGAATCTTGGATGCGAACGCGGCGTTGGCGAAAGCTCAGGCGGACGTCTTGGCGGCGGAGCAATCGCTGCGGAATTTGGGACTGCCCGCAGAAGTCGGTGAGTTGCAGGGCCTGTCGGAACAACAGGTGCTCGATCGCTTGCGATTGCTGGGGATTCCGGACGAACTTCGGGCGCAGTTGAACAGTCGAACCGTCACGTCAAACCTGCTGCCGATTCGATCGCCGATCCAAGGTGTCGTGGTTCAGCGGAGTGTTTCCGCGGGCGAGGTCGTTGATCCGACGCGGATTCTTTTTCAGGTCGCCGACGTTCGACAAATGTGGTTGACGTTGAACATTCCGCTGGAAAGCTCCGAGCAGTTGGCGATCGGTCAGCCTGTCGAGTTTCGCGCCGACGGGAGCCGCGAAGTCGTCAGCGGAACCTTGGATTGGATTAGCACTTCGGCAGACAACACGACGCGGATGTTGCAGGTTCGAGCCGTGTTGGATAACTCGGACGGACGTCTTCGCAACGAAACCTTTGGGATGGGCGAAGTGATCCTGCGACAAGAGTCCGAAGCGATCGTGATCCCAACCGGCTCCTCTCACTGGGAAGGTTGTTGCCAAGTCGTCTTCGTCCGCGACAAGGACTACTTCGCCAGCCCCGACAGCTACAAGGTTTTCCATGTCCGCTCGGTTCGATTGGGAGCGGTCAATGGCGATGTGACAGAAATCATTTCGGGTGTGTTACCGGGCGAAGTGATCGCGACCGACGGCAGCGACGTGCTGCGGGCACAACTTCTCAAGAACAACCTTGGTGCAGGCTGCGACTGCGTCGCCGAATAAAGGATTGCACGGATGCTTAACTACCTCATTGATTTCTCGCTCAAGCACCGCGCCTTGGTCATCTTGGCCGCGTTGTTGTTCGCTGGCGTTGGAGTACTCTCGCTCCAGCGGCTCGATATCGACGCATTCCCGGACACCACTCCGGTTCAAATTCAGATCAACACGGTCGCCCCGTCATTGGCGTCTGAGGAAATCGAACGGCAGATCACCTTTCCCGTCGAGCAGGCAATCAGCGGATTGCCGGGACTCCACGAACTACGTTCGATCTCCAAGTTCGGTCTGTCACAGGTCGTGGTCATTTTTGATGATGGCATCGACATCTATTTTGCTCGTCAGTTGATTAACGAACGGTTATCCACAGTCGAGCTACCCGACGGTATCAGCCGACCGCAGATGGGTCCGGTCTCGACCGGTTTGGGCGAAGTTTTTCACTACGTTCTGGTTTACGACGGTGTTGACTTCTCGGAAGCCTCTCAGGCCGAGCGTGTCAAACGCATGACCGAGTTGCGAACGATTCACGACTGGGTGGTCAAGCCACAATTGCGATCGGTTCGAGGTGTGGCCGAAGTGAACAGTTGGGGTGGGTACGAGAAGCAATATCAGGTTCGACTGCAACCGGATTTGTTGGTGAAGTATGGACTGACGTTCGAGCAAGTTAGTGAAGCCATCGAAGCGAACAACGAGAACGTCGGCGGCGGAACGGTTACCGACGGCAGCGAAATGTTGTTGGTCCACGGCGTTGGTCGAACGGTCAATCTGGAAGAGATCAAGGATGTTGTCATCACCGCCAAAGAGGGCGTTCCAGTTCGCATTCGTGACGTAGCGGAGGTGGAAATCGGACACGAAATCCGACGCGGGGCGGTCACGGCGAACGGACGAGGGGAGGCGGTCTTGGGGCTGGGGTTCATGCTGATGGGCGAGAACAGTCACGACGTGACTTGGTCCATCAAGGAAAAGATCGCCAGCATTCAAGAAACGTTGCCAGCAGGCGTTCGGATTCAAACGGTTTACGACCGCACCGAATTGATCGACCACGTGATTCACACCGTTCAAAAGAATCTCTTTGAAGGTGGCCTGCTGGTAATCGCAGTGCTGTTCATTTTCCTGGGGAATCTGCGAGCGGGTTTGATCGTCGCGGCAGCGATTCCGTTGTCGATGCTGTTTGCATTTTCGGGGATGCTGAAGTTCGGCATCGCCGCCAGTCTGCTGAGCCTGGGTGCGATCGACTTTGGGTTGGTCGTCGATAGCAGCGTCGTGATGATCGAGAACTGCGTGCGGCATTTGGCACACAACCGGGACGGCAAAAGTCGACTGGAGATCATTCGCGAGGCGGCCATCGAGGTTCGCAAGCCGACGATGTTTGGCGAATTAATCATCATGATCGTCTATCTGCCGATTTTGACGCTCGAAGGGATCGAAGGCAAACTGTTTCGACCGATGGCGATCACTGTCATCATGGCGCTGGCCGGTTCGATGGTCCTATCACTCACCCTGATGCCGGTCTTGGCCAGTCTGTTCTTGCCCAAGAACGTTCAAGAGAAAGAGCCGCTGTTGATCCGTGTGCTCAAGCGACTCTATGCACCGGTCCTTCGGTTCACGATGCACCATAAGACCTTTGTGATTGGTGCAGCACTATTGTTGTTGGTCAGCGTGTTTGGTTTGGTTGCACCGAACCTTGGCAGCGAGTTCGTACCGCGACTTTCCGAAGGTGCGATCACGATCAACGTCGTGCGTCTGGCGGGGACAACGCTGGAAGAATCCATGCGATACAACACGCAAATGGAGCAGGTTCTGCTGGATAAGTTTCCTGATGAGGTATCGCAGGTCTGGAGCCGCATCGGTACGGCGGAAGTCGCGACCGATCCGATGGGAACTGAACTGACCGACTTGTTTCTGACGCTGCATCCACGCGAACAATGGACGAGGGCGGAGACGCAGGAAGAATTGGTCATCAAGGTTCAGGAAGAACTTCGAGACTTGCCCGGCCCTCGATTGGCGATGTCACAGCCGATTGAGATGCGAATGAATGAAATGATTTCGGGCGTTCGGTCGGATGTCGCGGCAATCCTCTATGGCGATGACCTCGATCTGATGGTCGAGAAGGCGAGCGAGATCGAACGGGCGCTCAATGCCATTCCCGGCAGCGAAGACGTCAAGGTCGAACAGGTGTCTGGCCAACCCGTTTTGCAGATTCGTGTCAAACAAGACGAGATCGCACGCTACGGGGTGTCGGCCAGCACGATCATGAATCTTGTGCGTTCGTTAGGCAGCCATCACGTCGGCGAAGTGTACGAAGGGCAATTGCGTTTCCCGCTGATCATTCGCTTGCCGGAAAAGGCGAGAGCCAATCCCGACGCGATTCGTCAAATCTTGGTGGCGACGCCTTCGGGTGAACGCATCCCTTTGTCTCGCTTAGCCACGATCGAGAAGGTCGAGGGGCCGAACACAATCAAGCGTGATTGGTATCAACGGCGAATCACGATCGAAGCGAATGTCCGTGGACGCGATCTGGGTAGTTTTGTCGCTGAAGCCCAACGCACAATTGACGAAAAGGTCCAACTGCCACCGGGACGCTACCGTGTCGAATGGGGTGGCCAATTTGAAAACCTGCAACGTGCCCAACTGCGGTTGATGATCGTCGTTCCCATCGCGTTGTTGATGATCCTGTCGTTGCTCTACGCGACCTATCGCAACTGGGTGGACTCGTTACGAGTGTTCACCGGCGTTCCGTTCGCTTGGATCGGGGGAGTGCTGGCACTATGGGTTCGCGACATGCCGTTTTCCATTTCGGCTGCCGTTGGATTCATCGCTTTGTCAGGCGTTGCGGTGCTGGACGACATGTTGCTGGTTTCAACGATCCGGCAACTGCGACGGCGTGGTCGTTCGCTCGATGAAGCTGTCGAAGAAGCCGCGATGACGCGATTACGTCCGATCCTAATGACGACGCTCGTCGCCAGCCTTGGTTTCGTGCCGATGGCGTTCAGTACCGGCATGGGTGCCGAGGTGCAGCGACCGTTGGCAACGGTTGTGATCGGCGGCGTGTGTAGCGCAATGATTATGAGCTTGCTCGTTTTGCGAGTGCTCTATGTGGTCTTCAACCTGCCGGTTGAAAAGTTTGACGGAGATGGTGGAGATGATGATGGTCATCAACTCGAACCCAACGACCCGACCGACCCAGAGTCGGAGCAGTCATCGGATTCAAACGAAGTTCTTGAATCAGAGAAGTTGCCCGAACGGCTGACGGTCTAACCCTTGATTCGGCCAAGCCGAAGGAGATTGATTGTGAAAATGAATTGGATGAAAGACTTTCGTGGGCTATCGCTGGCCGGATTGGCCGCTGCCGCCGTGGTGTTTGCCGGTTGCAGCAAGAGCGATGTCGTCACTGAACCCGGTAGTTCCGAACCGGTCGCGGCAACCAATGTGGATCACAGCCACGGCGGTTGGTGGTGCGTCGAGCATGGTGTTCCCGAAGGCGATTGTGCCCTGTGTGACAAAACGCTGGTGTCGAAGTTCAAAGAGGATGGCGACTGGTGTGATGAACACGACCGCCCCGAGTCGCAGTGTTTCATTTGCAGCCCCAAACGTTTCGACAAGTTTGCAGCGACTTACGAAGCCAAGACGGGTCACAAACCACCCCAACCAACAGAGTAAGCATGTCAAGGCAGTCGCCAAAAAGAAACGCCTGGAGTCGGGGATTGCGACGCGTCACCACCATGTCGTTCGCTACGTTTCTGCTCGTTCAGCCCGGCTGCATGTGTGGATGTTCTGTGCCCCACCGGACGGCTTGCATTTCGCAAGCCTGCTGCGAGGGCGATTGTTTGAACGTTTCCCCGACAGAGAACAGTGAGGATTCAGCCGTGCCCTTGGCGAAAGTTGAAACCTCGACCCATCCACGGCGATAGCCATTTGATCGTAGTGGCTGGGGGAAAAACGGTAGCGCATTTGGCCAGCCCGCTAGGTCGCTCGCCCCCAGCCACGTTTTTCAATTTGACCTTATTCCCGTTCACCCATTTCGTCCTCCAAACCAAGGGAGATCGCCATGTGACACCTAGCCCACCATCCGAAAGGACCGACCAACCGAAAGTTAATGTTTGTTACCTGAAAGGAATCTGAAAATGTACCGTACCTCCCTTTGCCTTGCCCTGACGTTCGCCGTTGCCCTTTGCATGACGGCTCAAAGCCGCGTTGCCGCTGATGCGGTTAACGCATCGACGACCAAAACCACCATCACCTTGAAGGTTCTCACCTGTGAGAGCTGTGCAAAGAAGGTGGCGGCGAAGTTGACCGAAGTATCCGGCGTCGGCAGCGTCAAGACGGACGTCAAGTCCAAGACCGCGATCGTGGTCCCCAAGGGCAACGTGTCCCTGTCGCCCCTGCAATTGTGGGAAGCGATCGAAAAAGCTGGCAAGGAACCGGTGAAGCTCGAAGGCCCGAGCGGAACGTTCACGTCTAAACCGAAGCAATAGTCGACAGCGACTGATTGTTCATCTGCCGTCGATGCGAGGAATCCCTCGCATCGGCGGTCGTTGGCGAATCATTGTCCGAAGCGAATACCGCCTCATGCCATTTACGAATCATCATTACTCCACGGGGACTCTTTTCGTTCTTGTTCTGCTCGCCGCCGGATGCGGTCGCGATTCGTCACCGGTGAGCGACACGGCATCCTTGAATGGTGCTGATCCCATTCAATTGAGCGACGAGACTTTTCAAAGCGAGGTCCTCGACAGCGAGCTTCCTGTTTTGGTCGACATGTGGGCGCCTTGGTGCCAGCCCTGCATCGCCATGAAGCCGACGATTCGTGAACTTGCATCGGAGTTGTCAGATAGAGTCAAAGTTGCAGAACTGAATATCGAACAAAACCCGTTCATCAAAGAGAAATACAACATCGACAAATACCCAATGCTGCTTGTGTTCGTTGATGGAATTGAGGTCCAAAGACTGATTGGAACGCAAAGCCGTGAAGAGCTGTTGGAAGCTTTATCGAGTCATTTAGCAAGTTCAAATCGACGAGGATGACAACGATGAGTGATGAAAACAACATGCAACTAAAGATTCACGGCATGGACTGTGCCGAGGAAGTCTCGCTGATCAAACGTGAATTGGTGCCGCTGCTCGGCGGTGATGAGCGGTTGGGTTTCGACCTGCTCAACGCCCGCCTGACGGTTGATCTCGATGGCGTTGACGTTACCGCCGGTGACGTGGTCGCCGCGATCGAGCGGACGGGGTTGGAGGCCGAGACATGGGAGAACGCTCGGCAGTCATCCGACGAACAATCGTTCTGGTCAAACCATCAACGCGCGATCATGACCGCGATCAGCGGTGTGTCCGGTGGGATCGGGCTAGTGATTCATCTGCTCTCGGGAGGCTTCGATGATGCTGTCGCGACGCCCGCGATTGCTTGCTATCTCGTTGGTATTTTGGCCGGTCTGTATTTGGTGCTGCCGAAAGCTTGGCGGTCGCTGATTACATTGCGACCCGACATGAATTTGTTGATGTCGATCGCGGTGGTCGGTGCGATCGCGATCGGCGAATGGTTTGAGGGGGCGGCGGTCGCATTCCTGTTCTCGTTGTCGCTTCTATTGGAATCATGGAGCATCGGTCGGGCGAGACGGGCGATCGCTTCGCTGATGGACCTGACGCCGCCGGTCGCTCACCTGCGCGACGAATCCGGTGAAGTTCGTGACGTTCCGCCCGCTGATGTTCCGGTCGGATCGACGCTCGTGGTTCGTCCCGGCGAGAAGATTCCTCTTGATGGCGAAGTCGTCGTTGGCAACAGCGATGTCAATCAAGCACCGATCACCGGTGAAAGCGTGCCGGTGGAGAAGCAAGCCGGCGACGAGTTGTTCGCAGGCACGATCAACGGCGACGGTTTGCTGGAAATGCGGAGCACCAAAGCGGCGGAGGACACAACGCTGGCCCGCATCATTCAGATGGTCGGCGATGCCGGATCAAAGCGGGCACCGTCGGAGAAGTGGGTCGAGAAATTTGCCGCGATCTACACCCCGGTGGTGATGGCAGTTGCCCTCTTGATGCTTCTGATTCCGACTTTGCTACTCGGACAGCCTTGGTCGGTTTGGATCTATCGGTCGCTCGTGTTATTGGTCATCGCTTGCCCGTGTGCTCTGGTCATCTCAACGCCCGTCTCGGTTGTTGCTGCGTTGGCCGCTGCGGCTCGCCAAGGAGTTTTGGTCAAAGGGGGCGTGTTCATTGAACTTCCGGGAAAACTCGTCGCGATCGCGATGGACAAGACTGGGACGCTGACCAAGGGGGCTCCCGAAGTGATTGACGTCGTTCCGATGAACGGGCACGACGAGGAAGAATTACTATCGCGGGCCGGAGCGCTCGAACTCAACAGCAATCACCCGCTAGCGCGAGCCATCGTTGATGAAATCAAGAAGCGTGGCATGACGATGCCGCCAGCCGAATCGTTCGAGACGATCCAAGGCAAAGGAGCGACGGGAGTCATGGACGGGAAAACTTATTGGCTGGGTTCGCATCGCTATCTGGAACAACGCGGACAGGAAACCCCGGAAGTTCATCAGCAGCTTGGGGCGATGCAGGACGCCGGGCGAACCGTCGTGGTAATCGGCAATGACGAACACGTTTGCGGCTTCATCACGCTGGCTGATGCGATCCGCGAAGAGACCCGCGACGCGATCAAGGCACTGCACGCAGTTGGTATCAAACAAATCGTGATGCTAACGGGCGACAACGCAGGCACGGCCAAGGCGATCGGCAAAGAAGCCGGTATCGACGAAGTTCACGCGGAGTTGTTGCCCGAAGACAAAGTCGCGGCTGTCGAGGATCTCGTTGCGCGTTACGAGCATGTTGCGATGATCGGCGATGGCGTCAACGATGCACCCGCGCTTGCTCGCGCGTCGTTGGGACTCGCGATGGGCGCGGCAGGCAGCGATGCGGCGATCGAAACGGCGGACATCGCGCTGATGTCGGATGACTTATCGAAGCTGCCTTGGTTGATCCGGCACTCGCGACGAACATTGTCGATCATTCGACAAAACATCTGGTTCTCACTGGCGCTCAAAGCGTTGTTCGTGGTGCTGACCTTGATGGGCGTGGCATCGCTGTGGGCCGCCATCGCCGCCGACATGGGAGCGTCCCTGTTGGTGATCGCCAACGGATTACGGCTTCTGCGCAGTTAGCAGTTGCGTCTTTGAAACAGCGAGGATTTCATTCGCGATTCCTGGTTGCCCGGAGTTTGCGACTGCCCTCTTCACTTGACGCGAAGCTTCACCCTGCCTATCGTTAATCGTAGATAGGCGATAAAGTAATCCGATGGCAAAGAAATCCACCCAAAAACGTTGCGACTCGACCCCGGTGAAACTCAAGGCGGATCCGACGGCCGACGATTTCGCCAAGCTCGCTTGGGCGATTGCCCATCCGGCACGGGTGCAAATCGTTCGGTTGCTGATCGGTCGTGAAGCCTGCGTTTGCGGCGAGATCGTCGATCAGTTGCCGTTGGCACAATCGACCGTATCCCAGCACTTGAAGATTCTGAAAGAGTCGGGGCTGATTCAGGGCGAAGTTGACGGGCCGAAGGTTTGCTACTGCATCAACCCTGACCGGCTTGAACGGCTCAAAGACTTCGTCGCTGGATTGTGACGGAGTGTTTTTTTGACGCCCGCTATCGTTTAGCGGCGATAGACGATTTTGAGAAATAGCATCGGAGACATCGAATTGAACCAACCCGAGACCTGCCCGACCGAAGAGAAGGGCATCGGCTTTTTTGAACGCTACCTGACCGTCTGGGTCGGGCTTTGCATCGTCGCCGGAATCCTGCTCGGTAAGATCGCCCCCGGCGTTGCCAAGTCGCTCGATGGCATGGCGATTCACGTGAACGACGCTCCGGTGATCTCGATCCCCATCGCGATTTGCTTGTTCTTCATGATGTACCCGATCATGGTCAAGATCGACTTTGGCGAAGTGGTGAAGGCGGGCAAGTCGATCAAGCCTGTTGGGTTAACGCTGTTTCTCAACTGGGCGATCAAGCCGTTCACGATGTACGCGATCGCAAGCTTCTTCCTCGGCACATTGTTTCTGGGCTTCATCGGTCCCGATGCGGTTGACTATGTAAAAGCGCCGCTGGGCAGCAATCTCGAAGTCGGAGCATCCTACGGTGCTGGCGAAGTGGTATTGGTTGAAGGCGTAAAGATGCTGCAAGTCCCACTTTGGCGAAGTTACTTGGCGGGCTGCATCCTGCTCGGCATCGCTCCTTGCACCGCAATGGTTTTGGTGTGGGGATTCTTGGCGAAGGGCAACGACGGCCACACGCTGGTCATGGTCGCCATCAATTCGCTGACGATGCTGGTTCTGTACGGTGTCTTGGGGGGATTTCTGCTTGGCGTCGGCCAGCTTCCCGTTCCTTGGCAAGCACTCTTGTTTTCGATCGGCGTCTATGTCGCGTTGCCTCTGGTGGCCGGCTACGTGTCTCGCAAATGGCTGATTGCCACCAAAGGCGAAGTTTGGTTTCGCGACAAGTTCTTGCATTTCCTGACGCCCATCACGATCACCGCGCTGCTGGCAACACTTGTGCTGCTGTTTTCATTCAAAGGTGAAACCATTGTCAAAAACCCGCTGACCATTTTGTGGATCGCGATTCCATTGACGATTCAAACGCTGGTGATCTTTGCACTCGGTTACGGCATCAGCAAAGCAATGGGGTTCACTTACGAATCCGCCGCTCCCACAGCCATGATCGGCGCGTCGAACCATTTTGAAGTCGCGATCGCAACGGCCACGATGTTGTACGGATTGTCGTCGGGTGCGGCGCTGGCGACCGTCGTCGGAGTGTTGATCGAGGTGCCGCTAATGTTGGGCTTGGTCAACTTCTGCGTACGAACAAAGGATTGGTTTCCCGCTGAGACTGCCGACGAAAGTGAATCGAGAAAACCGGATTTGGTAGCTAATTAGGAGAGTTTCTGATGAACAACACCGAACACAAAGATTGCTTCGGAACGATTTTCCCGAATCGTATTCAGGTAGGCGAGCATCAAGGAAAGGTGTTTTCGCTGCGTATCGACGCACCAGCCGGAATGATGCGTGCCCGTCCACAGATCGAGAAGGACGTTCCGCAGTGGGACGATTGCCGGGAGTGCCCCGAGTTTGAAAGTTGCTACCGCCTCTGCATGGCAAGGATCGCACTCGAAACCGCTGTCTCAACCAACTATTAAGCCTCTTCCATTCGGAGAAATCGAAATGACCAAAGTTCAAATTTACGACAAAGCTATGTGCTGCTCGACAGGTGTTTGCGGACCGCAAGTCGATCCCGCTTTGCCAAAGTTTTCCGCTGATCTCGATTGGCTGAAAGCGCAAGGCCACGACGTCGTTCGCTTCAACTTGGCTCAAGACCCGACCGAGTTCGTCAAGAACGCGACGGTGCAAAAGATGCTTACTGACGAAGGCGTCGAATGCCTGCCGTTGGTGATCGTCGACGATCGTGTGGTCAGTCGTAGAGAGTACCCTTCGCGTGAAAATTTGGCGATGTGGACGGGCACGTCGGTCAAACCCAAAGCGACGCTGCCGGTGGCGTCAGACTCGGGATGCTGTGGCGGCGACACAGGTTGCTGCTGATTCGATTTGTAGACGCTCCATTCGTTGACACACAGTGAGACTTGCGATGAAATTCTTAGAAACGCCAACGAGGAACTTGTTCTTCACCGGCAAAGGTGGCGTTGGCAAAACGTCCATGGCGTGCGCTTCAGCGGTTCAGTTGGCGGATCGAGGATTGCGGGTGTTATTGGTTTCGACCGACCCGGCATCCAATCTGGATGAGGTTCTTGGGACGACTCTTGGCAGTGAACCGACGCCGATCGAATCGGTGCCGAACTTGTTTGCGTTAAACCTTGACCCCGAAGCCGCAGCCACACAGTATCGCGAACGAATGGTCGGCCCTTATCGCGGAGTGTTGCCTGACGCGGCGGTGCGAAGCATAGAAGAACAGTTCTCGGGTTCTTGCACGCTGGAGATTGCGGCGTTCGATGAGTTTGCGAAGTTGCTGGGTGACAAACAATCTACCACCGACTTCGACCACGTCATCTTCGACACCGCGCCAACCGGCCACACGTTGCGTCTGCTGACATTGCCGTCGGCTTGGTCGGGATACATCGAAAACAACACGACCGGCACGTCTTGTCTCGGACCGCTGGCTGGCTTGCAAGCACAGACGTTGATCTACAAACAGACCGTCGATGCGTTGGCGGATGCGAGTTTGACGACGTTGGTCCTGGTCACTCGGCCGGAAACATCGGCGTTTCGCGAGGCGGCACGAACGAGCGACGAACTGCAGAACCTTGGCGTAAACAATCAACACCTGATCGTCAACGGAGTGTTCACGACCGATTCCGAGGACGACAAAATCGCAAAAGCGATGCAGCAGCGCGGCGATCAAGCGATTGCCGAAATACCCGATTCGATAGCCAAGCTCGAGCGGACGATGGTACCGCTAACATGGAACGGTTTGATGGGTGTGGGTTCTCTTCGCGAAGTGGGTCGTCCGTCGTCGATCGGCGATTGTGGTGTCGATGATTTGGCGTCGATTGATTCATATCCTGACGGGCTCGGTTCGTTGATCGACGAACTGGCGGCGACGGGACATGGCGTGATTCTGGCGATGGGAAAAGGCGGTGTCGGCAAGACCACGGTCGCGGCGGCCGTCGCGGTTGCCTTGGCCGAGTGTGGTTTCGACGTGCACTTGTCGACGACCGATCCCGCCGCCCACCTTGCAACGACCATCGCGGCGGAAGAATTGACGGGGCTTTCGGTTGGTCGCATCGACCCCGCCGAGGAAACGGCCGCATACACCGCGGAAGTCATGCGAACCGCCGGCGGCGATCTGGATGCGGAAGGCAAGGCTCTTTTGGAAGAGGATCTACGTTCGCCATGTACCGAAGAGATCGCGGTCTTCCGTGCTTTCGCGAAGGCCGTCTCGGAAGGCACCAACCGCTTCGTTGTTTTGGACACCGCCCCGACCGGGCACACGATTTTGTTGCTCGATTCGGCGCTCGCGTATCATCGCGAAGTAACTCGGCAAGCGAGCGGGATGCCCGAGTCCGTTGAAAACCTGTTGCCGCGTTTGCGTGACCCGGCGCTGACTCGCGTTCTGGTCGTCACCTTGCCCGAAGCAACACCGGTCCATGAAGCGGCGAAGTTGCAGCAAGATTTGCGTCGTGCGGAGATCGAACCGTTCGCCTGGGTCATCAATCAGAGTCTGGTTCCGCTTGGGGTATCGGACCCGACGTTGCGTCGGCGGCAACATCACGAGCTGCCGTTCATCGAGGAAGTCAAATCGACGCTGGCGACTCGTGTTGCACTGGTTCCCTGGCAAAGCGAACCACCAACCGGTCTCGCTGGATTGCGTCGCATCGTCGCGGCGGATTCTTCTCTCACTCGATAAACAATCGTCGATTTACCCAAAGGGCCAAAACACATGACGAAAAAGAATGTGCTGTTTTTATGCACCGGAAACTCATGCCGCAGTCAGATGGCCGAAGGTTGGGTGAGACACTTTCACGGCGACACCATCGAAGCGTACTCAGCCGGCATCGAGGCTCACGGAATGAATTCTAATGCGATGCAAGTAATGAAAGAGGTCGGCGTGGACATCTCGGACCAATCGTCGAAACTGGCGGGTTCGCTCACGGACGTCCCCCTTGATCTAGTCATCACCGTTTGCGGTCATGCAGATGAGAACTGTCCGACGTTCTTGACGAAAGCCAAGCTTGTCCACATCGGCTTCGACGATCCGCCCAAACTCGCCAAGGAAGCTGCCAGCTAGGAGGCGGCATTGGATTGTTACCGTCGCGTGCGGGATGAGATTCGTGAGTTCGTCGAACGAGAGTTGCTTAACTTGTCGAAATGACAAGTCGAACAGTAACGAACTAAATTACCTTGCGATGCGTGAATACCGGAATACGCAAATCAAATACGGGGCGGCGGGTCGTCCATTACGATCGGGGGCTCGGCGATTTGTGTTTCCTTGTCGCTTGTGCCGGGTTGCCGAGGCCCAGTGGACCAAATGCTCGGTGATCGAATCGTGCTTGGTGCGTTTGCTGCATCGGAAAGCGAGGGTGAAGTGATTGGATCACGATCGGATGGTAGATGCGTTGCTGCGTCGCCGGTATGCGAGTGACCGTCATGCTCATGGCTCCCATGATCGTGACCCGAATGGTTGTGGTCATCGTGATAGTGGTTGTCGACAGCGTTTGCGTTGGGGACGGTCGACCGCAGTGGGGTCTGCCACTGGGGATGACGCGTTGCAGGCGATGTTGAACCGTGAGCGTGAACGTAGCCGAGCGGTGGTTCGTGAAGGCTAGCGAAGTTTCGAGCGTCGTGCGGGCAGCGCATGGCATTCGGGCACCCGCCGAAAGTCGCATCGGTGGCGGCATGTTCGCAGGCGAGTGATTTCTGAAACGCGTAATTGTTGCCGATCGGCTCGATGGAGCGACGAATGACCGCGGGTTCGTCGATTAAGAACCCGTGGTCCCATTGCGAATGGCTGTGGAAGTGATGCGGATAATGATTCGGGTCGACATGATGAGAATGTGGAGGGCGATAGTCTCCGTACAAGGCTGGTGAATCATGGAATTGTGCCTGCACGACCGATGTGATTGACACCAAGAGAATGATCAGGCTCAAGAACATTGTTGGGTTGAAACGTCGGGGCATCATCATTCCTTCAGGTTGGGAGAATCGGAGACTCCTTAGGGCAATGCAACCATTATGCCAGCGTCATGGAGTCGACGTGTTTGTAGCCAGCGGCGAGGGGTAAAGTACAGAAAAGGCATGGTGAAACTCCATCTTGAAAATATTCGGCGTCTGCGATGGGGCCATCGAGGACGGAGTCTTGGGTGTCACCAAATCAACACCGGAGTGTCGTCAAGTTGACCTGCCTGCCCATGTGCGAGCTGTGAGAATGCGACAGAACATTGGGAAAACGCCAATTTGAGGCGTTTGGCACGGACTTCGCCTGCTCTTGTTTGAGCAAATTAATCGTTCGGTTTGCGAAAGCGAACTTCCTCCCTGTAGAAATTGAAAATGAGAAATTTGAAGAGTTGGGCGATCGCTTTGGTGGCGATTGCTGCGTTCACATTCGTTGGTCCTTCAACGGCTCGCGCCGACCACCATGGGCATTTCGGTGGCCACGGACATGTGGGCGGACATCATGGGCATTTCGGCGGTCATCATGTCGGTCATCACGGTGGATTCGGGCACCACGGAGGCGTGCAAGCTCTGCGTCCGGCGTTGCCATCGTATTCGTCGGGTTACTACGGTTACGGCGGTGGCTATTATGGCGGTGTTGGCACGTACGGAGTCCCGTTACAGCGAAGCTATCGAGTGGTTCAACCTCAGGTGCGACATCATCGCTGGCACCCGGGGCACTACCTATTCCATCATTAATAACAGGACGTATTTCGACGCGCGTCGCGACGACTGATCAAGGATGAAGCATGGAGCAAACAAGTCGATTCATCGCGAGTCGTCGCACGACGACATTGTTGCATGGGTTGTTCCTGATTTCGGGAGCGACGACGCTGGTCTACGAAATTTCCTGGACGCGGCAGGCGGGGTTATTGTTCGGTCACACGGTGTTGGCTGGCAGCGTGGTGTTGGCGAGTTTGTTCTTTGGGCTTGCGACCGGATACGGCGTCGGTAGTCGGCTTTGTCAATTCGGACGCCCACTGCGATGGTTCGGCGGGTGTGAAATTCTGGCGGCGTCTTGGGCGTTGCTCGTGCCATCGTTGTTCGACGCATTGCAGTCGCCGGTGGTGATTCGGTGGATGAGCGACGAGAGTCAAGCGTGGCAATGGTTCAGCCGCGCCGGCATTGGGATCGCGATTTTCTTGCCCGCCACCATTGCCCTCGGTGCGACGTTGCCGTTGATGTCGCAGGCACTGTCGCTGGGTTCTGGCAATCCGTCGCGTGGCGCAGCGATTGGTTACGCTTGGAACACCGCCGGAGCGATGGCGGGAACGCTGATCTGCACCTATCTGTTGCTGGTTCGAGTTGGCGTTAGCCATAGTAGCTTCTGGGCGGCGGGCGTCGGGATGGGAATCGGTGTGCTTGCGATCGGTCTTTCGCGACGTGATGCCATGCGAGCACCAAACCCGATCGGCGGCTCGGTGAACGTGAGCGGATCGGCGAGTCCCATTGCGATGATGACGATTGCGGGGCTGAGCGGCTTCATCACGTTGGCGCTCGAGATTCTCTACACGCGGCTTTTTTCACTGGTCTTTCACAACAGCACTTACACCTTCGGCAATGTCGTCGCCGTGTTCCTGTTGTCGCTGGCGTTGGGTTCGGCGATCGTCGCATGGCTGGTCAAGCGAACACGGGCGGAGTTGATTCTGTTCTGGTGCGGTGTCTCCGGTGCGATCACCTGCTGCATCACCCTGGCGTTGTTCGTCAATGTGACGAGGCTTGGTTATTTCACGGTCGGTGATTCGTTCGTCGAACATTTGCTTCGCGGTTTTGCATTGGTGCTCGGTTTCATCATTGTCCCCGTGACCGTTTGCGGAATGATCTTTCCGGCGACGTGGCAAGTCTTGAGTGATCGAAATGCCACGGGGCGAGTGATCGGAACTTTGGCGATGGTCAACGCGATCGGAGCGGCGTTGGGATCGCTTTCGGCCAGCTTCATCATGCTGCCCACGATTGGGCTGTGGGGCGGCTTTTTGACCGCGTCGGTGCTGTTGATGGCCGTGCCGATCTTGGTTTGGCCTCGGCAGCGACGATATCCAAGCGTGGCCGCGGTAACGTTCGGCGTGTTGTGCATCGCGGTGACTGCGGTGGCGATGCCGTCTTGGTCAACGCTGGGGCGCGATGCCAACGAAGTGTTCTTGACGCGGCGAGAGTCGGCCTATGGTTGGATTGACGTGACTCGCAGCAAGGAGAGCGATGCTTGGTACATCCGCCAGAATCTACACTACCGACTCGGTGGCACCGGTGCAGATGCGATGCGGGAGCGGCGACAAGCGAGGTTGCCGATGTTGTTGCATGCCTATCCGCAGGAGGTCCTGTTTCTCGGCATGGGCACCGGAGTCACGGCCGCTGGCGCGGTTCATCATCAAGAAACCGAGCGGATTGAAATTGTCGAATTGATAGCCGACGTGACCGCCGCGGCACGGGAACTCGGCCGTCGAAACGACCACGTCTTGGACAATGATCGCGTGCATGTGACGACGGATGATGCAAGGCATTTTCTGTTGGGAACGGACCAGCGGTTTGATGTGATCGTTTCGGATTTGTTCGTGCCGTGGGAAAGTGAAACCGGATACCTCTACACTCGCGAGCACTACGTTGCTGCGGCCGAGCGATTGAACGACGATGGATTGTTTTGCCAGTGGCTGCCGGTTTATCAGATGGGGCAGCGTGAGTTCACCATGATTGCCGACACATTTGCGACCGTCTTCCCCGAAACCAGTTTGTGGTGGGGAAAGATAGACCCGAGCAAACCGATCATTGGGTTGGTCGGTGCGATGCAGCCGATTGAATTGGATGAAAGCAAATTGAAGGCGCGGTTAAGTCAACTCAAGGAAATCGTCGGAGGCAATGATCCGCAACTTGCGGAAGCTCAAGATCTGCGACTCGCCGCCATTGGCGATTGGCGGGTTCAAAACGCAGACTTACTGAACTTGGACGAACATCCGAGGGTCGAGTTCTGGACGCCGCAATCGTTGATGACAGGCAAACTACTTCGGGGAGCTTGGTTCGCGAAGTTCTACGACGAGGTGCTCACCAAGCTACCGGCGTCCGACATTTCCAGTGATTCGGAAAGTTTTCTAGGGGACGCTGCCGAAGTCCAAGAAACCCGACAAACCCTGGGATTTTTGCTGTTTGGACAGTAGCAACGCCCAAGTTTGATTAGTGCGATGACCGATAATCAGCCTAGTCGCAGACTTTTGTTCTAAGTAAACTCCAGCAATGTTCCGCTTAACCCTCACCATCGTCTTGCTTGTCAGCTTGCTGGCTTGCCCGATTCGTTGTTTCGCCTGTCAGGCGAACAACGGCGGTGGTGACGTGCATAAGTCCACGTCGTGCGAATGCTGTTCGCACGACGCACCTTCACCCGAATCGCCTCCGTCGGGAGAATGCGATTGTCAAGATTGCCTGTGTGATGGTGCAGTCGTTGAAGCTGGCGACCAATCGCCAAGTCTAACAGCAGTTTTCGTGGGATTCATTCCCGCGTCACTTCAACCGGCAGGTTGTCTGTCGTCGATGCGTTCTGCTGCTGAACATCAGTGGCGGAAGTCACCGAGTCCATTTTTCTGTGGCCGAAGTGCGCGCATTGCGTACCAATCCTGGCTGATCTAGACGGATCATTCTCTTCGCAGGCGAGCTGAGTGTACGCACTTGGTTGCTGACGAAGATCGACCCTTTCTCCGTCTCTCTGTCTTGAATCTTTCATGGCTCACAGTCTGCGCGCGACGTTCGCGCGTGATTGAGTCATGTTGTCCGTGTGTGCCTTTCCAAAAGGAGTTTTGGCATGTTGAGTTTGTCCCGAAGAACTGGCCTCGTCGCCGGGGTTGTATTGATGGTCGCTTCCGTTTTGACGGCCTCGGTCGCGTCGAGTGCCGAGCGAGAAAAAACGAACACCGTGATGACGGTGGGCGAGATGTGTGGCGGTTGTGTGAAGAAGATCACCAAGCGTTTTGATGGCGTAGAAGGAATCGCCAAGGTGCAGTGCAGCATCGAAAAGCAATCCGTCACGTTGATCCCCAAAGACCGCGTTCGGCTCAGCCCGAAAGGTATCTGGGAAATCATGGAGAGCATTGGCAAAACGCCGACGAAGATGGTCACTCCTAACGGCACTTTCACTTCCAAGCCGAAGGAATGAGGAATAGAGAATAGGGAATGAGGAATGGCAGTTGAGAAAACGACATTCCTCATTCCTCATTCCAAATGTTCATTCTCCAATCTCAAATCTTCAATTAAAAATGCTTCTCCCCTGGGAATACGGTGTTCGTAATCTGGCTCGGCGGCCGATGCGGACGGCATTGACACTCGTTGCCTTGGCAACGGTGGTGATGCTGGTCTTTGTCGTCGTCGGGTTCATCCGTGGTTTGGAGCAATCGTTGACAGTGAGCGGAGATGAAGATGTCGTCTTGGTGTATTCCGTGAACTCGGAAGAAAACATTGAGAACTCGTCGATCGCCGCACGGACTCCGTCTTTGTTGACCGCCAGTTTGGACGGAGCCGTGAAGCGATTCGGCATCACGAACGTTTCGCCGGAGTTGTATCTGGGAACGCGAGTGAAGACCGATGAAGGCGACGGAGGTTTGGGGTTGGTTCGCGGCGTAACGTTGTCCACTCCGCTGGTTCGCCGCCGCGTCAAATTGACTGAAGGCGACTGGCCCGGCGATGGCGAAGTCATCGTGGGAAGGCTCGCGGCGGCCAAGCTTGGTAGCTCGGACGATGCGATGGCCATCGGCCAGAGCGTTGAATTTGAAGGTCGTCGGTGGCAGATCAGCGGACGGTTTGCCGCAGGTGGTGCGGCGTACGAATCTGAGATCTGGTGCAAGCTTGGCGACTTCCAGACGGCTACCAAAAGACAAGATTTAAGTCTGGTGGCGATGTTGTTGTCGCCACAAAGTTCGGCAGCCGAGGTCGAGTTGTTTTGCAAGGAACGCACCGACCTTGAACTGCGAGCGATTCGCGAAACGGATTACTACGCGTCGCTTCAACAGCACTACAAACCGGTCCGCCTGTTGGCATGGTTCGTGGTGGTACTGGTATCCGGCGCGGGAATTTTTGCCGGACTGAACATGATGTACGGCGCGGTGGCTGGTCGAATTCGAGAAATCGCGACGTTGCAAGCGGTCGGATATCGCCGTCGAGCGATCTTGATCAGCCTAGTGCAAGAAGGTGTTTTGTTGGCGGCAGCGGGATCATTGCTGTCCGGTGTGATCGCTCTGACGATGCTCAATGGCATGGCGGTCCGATTCACAATGGGTGCGTTCACGATACGCATCGACAGCGTCGCCATCTTGATCGGTTGCGGCGTTGGATTGTTGTTAGGCGTCTTGGGTGCGTTACCCCCGGCGCTCAAAGCGTTGCGAGCCGAAGTCGCAACGAGTTTGAAAGCAGTTTGAGATGATTGCAAATTGTTGATTTGAGATTGAAGATTTAGCACTATCCTTTTTTGGAGAATTGAAATGAAGATGATTGTTTGTTTGAGCCTCTCGTTGGTGGCCCTACTGGCGGTTGGCTGCAAAGACGGAACCGGCGTTGCGGAGGGGCCGAGTCACAATCGCTATGACCTGGATTCTGGAAAGACGCAGTATGAAGCTGAAACGGAACCCGCTGGTGCGATGCCGGTTGGTGAAGCTCGAGAGAAAACCGAGGACGGCCAGGACGTCACGCTCGTGGGCTTGATCGGCGGTTCGAGCGAACCGTTCGTCAAAGGTCTTGCCGCGTTCACAATTGTCGATCCCAAAGTTCCGTACTGTGCGGACGAGGAAGGATGCCCGACGCCGTGGGATTACTGCTGCGAAACCGACGCGGTCAAGCAGAACATCGCGACGGTGAAGATTGTCGATGATTCCGGCAAACCAGTGACCCAGGACGCTCGTGAATTTTTGAATGTCAAAGAACTGTCGAAGGTCGTTGTCAAAGGCAAAGCTCGGCGCGACGACCAAGGCAATCTGACTGTTGCGGCTAGTAAGATTTTCTTAAAGAAGGACTAGCCATGGCTGCTCCCCTCGATCTCAGTCAACTGGCTCTCGATCGCTCGCCCGCGAGCGAGTCGGTAGCGACGAAGCCGCGTCGCAAGCGTTGGGGCACTCGTTATGTGCTGCCGCTAGCGATCATCGTTGGCTTTGTCGGCCTGCTGGCAGCGGCGGCGGGACGACAGTTGATGCCGCAGCGGTCGGTCACGGTCGTGCCTGTGATTGTCAAGCGAGCGGAGGTGCAGCAGGCGGGAACCACTCTGTTTCAATCGCCGGGTTGGATCGAACCGCGACCGACGGCGATCAGTGTGGCGGCGTTGGCTCCCGGGGTCATTGAAGAATTGCTTGTTGTCGAAGGACAGCGTGTCGAAAAAGACGAAGCGATCGCTAAGCTGATCGCCATTGACGCGGAGTTGGATGTCCAGCAGGCCAAAAACTCGCTGGCGATTCGCGAAGGAGAATTGAACCGTGCGATCGCTGAACGAAACGCGGCCAAGATTCGGATTGACAATCCGGTGCATCTGGAGGTTCCGCTGGCGGATGCCCAAAGCACACTCGCGAGAGCGAAGACGGAAGTGGCAAAGTTGCCATTTTTGATCGAAGCCGCCGAAGCGAATGTTAACTTCGCGCACAGTAGCATGGAAGGGAAGCAGGCGGCTGAAAACGCCATTGCAGGACGGATCGTCCGACAGGCGGAAAGTGAACATGCCGCCGCACATGCGAACATGCAAGAGTTGCGGCAGCGACAACCTAACTTGCAGTCGGAGGTCGATACGCTGAAACGGAAAGTGGACGCCTTGCAACGACAACGCGAGTTGTTGGTCGAAGAGAATCGACAGTTTCAGGAAGCCGAAGCAAAGGTTGAATCCGCTATCGCGCTGCGAGACGAAGCGAAACTGCGAGTGCGACAGGCTGAATTGGCGCTTGAGCGAAACGTAGTTCGCGCACCCATGGACGGACGAGTCTTGCGACTGGTCGCAGCGCCGGGCACTCGCGTGATGGGACTGGATGCCATGGCGGGACAAAGCTCGGGCACGGTGATTGAAATGTACGACCCCGATCGCTTGCAAGTCCGGGCTGATGTTCGATTGGAAGATGTGCCAATGGTCACGCCGGGGCAGCCGGTCGAAATCGAAACGGCTTCTTCATCCGCACCTATCCGAGGACGAGTTCTGCAATCGACCAGTTCGGCAAACATTCAAAAGAACACATTGGAAGTGAAGGTCGAACTGATTGATCCGCCGCCCAGTGTCAGTCCCGAAATGTTGGTCACGGCAACGTTCCTGGCTCCGCAAGTCGAACGATCGGCCAGTGAGGCGACGGAAGCGGAGCGGATGTTTGCACCGAAGCAACTGATTCAATCGACCGAGTCCGGTTCATTCGCTTGGGTGGTCGACGCGGACGAAACAGCCCGCCAACGATCAGTGGAAGTCGGCAACGATGGCCCCGATGGCTTGGTCGAGATCAAGTCAGGGCTGCGGGTCACGGACAAATTGATTGCCAGCGGGTCGGATGGATTAACACAAGGAAGTCCGGTGCATGTCACCGGCGACGATCAAACAATCGGGATAAAATAAATGGCATTGGTAGAACTACGTGGCGTTAGCAAAAGCTTCCGCAAAGGTGACGAAACAATTACTCCTCTCGATAACATTGATTTGGACATCGAAGCGGGCGAGTTTGTATCGTTGATGGGGCCGAGTGGCACAGGCAAAAGCACGCTCTTGAATCTGGTCAGCGGCATCGACCGGCCCGATTCGGGAACGATCACGGTTGCTGGAACCGAAGTGACCGGGTTGTCGCGAAGCAAACTGGCTGACTGGCGAGCCGCTAACCTCGGCTACATCTTCCAAACTCACAACTTGATTCCCGTACTGACCGCTTATGAGAACGTGGAGCTTCCGACGCTGTTGCTGAAATTGTCCTCGACGCAACGTCGGCAGCGAGTCGAATTGGCGCTGGAAGCGGTGGGCCTCAGCGATCGAGCCGATCACTATCCGCGTCAACTTTCCGGTGGGCAAGAACAGCGTGTTGGTATCGCCCGCGCGATCGTGGCGCATCCCAAAGTCGTCGTTGCGGATGAACCGACCGGTAGCTTGGATACGGAAACCAGTGAGCAAGTCCAGGGCTTACTACAGCGTCTCAACAAGGAACTCGACATCACGATGTTGATGGTCACGCACGACAGCGATGTGGCTAGGATCGCATCAAGGCAGATGGTTTTGGACAGAGGGAAGTTTTTGGAAAGAGAGAGTGGGAGTATAGGAGAGGGGGAGATTGGGAGAGGAGGAATTATGCAGGTGGGAGTGAAGGAGTCGGGTGCCGCTTAGCAGTTTTACAACCAGCAATTTTCAATCTTCAATCGTCAATCAAAAATGTTCACTTACGTCCTCAAAACACTCTGGCGTCATCGCACGCGAACGCTTCTTACCGTCACCGGTGCGGCGGTCGCGATGTTCGTGTTCTGTTTCGTCGGCTCGGTCCAGGAAGGATTGCATCGGCTGACAACCGGATCGGATGCCGACCGAAGTTTGATCGTGTTTCAAGAAAACCGTTTCTGCCCGACGACCAGCCGATTGCCCGAGGATTACTCCCGCAAGATCAAGGAGGTTTCCGGCGTTCGCGACGTGATGCCGATTCAGGTTTGGACCAACAACTGCCGCGCGAGTTTGGACATTGTCGTCTTCAACGGTGCCGATCCACAGCAGATCAAATCAACGCGGCCCTTGACGTTAACCAACGGCAATTGGGAAACCTTCGCCAAGCAACGAGACGCGGCGATTGTCGGTCGCAATGTCGCTCAGCGGCGAGGACTGAAAACAGGTGACCAATTCTCCATCGGCGACATTTCTGTGAAGGTTGCTGGCGTTTTCTCTTCGACCGTACCCTCGGAAGAAAATTTGATTTATACGAGTCTCGCGTTTCTTCAATACACCCGCGGCCTGGATGCAGCCGGGCTGGTAACGCAACACGAAGTCTTGCTGACCGACGATGCTGATCCCGATCAAGTCGCAAGCGAAATCGACGCCACGTTGCGAGCTGGATCGGTCGCAACCAAAACACGACGCAAAGGCGCCTTTCAGGCTAGCACGCTTTCGGACCTCGTCGACCTGATCGGTTTCGCTCACTGGCTCGGCTACGCCTGCGTGGGACTCGTTTTGTCCCTCGTCGCTACCACCACCGTCATGAGTGTCCAGGACCGCATTAAGGAATACGCGGTATTGCAAACCATTGGAGTTCGACCACTGCGGGCGATGCGTCTGGTACTCGCCGAGAGCACGATTTTGTGTCTCGTCGGCGGCATCGCGGGCACGGGGTTAGCGATGACAGCATTGGCCATCGGAGGGTTCGCAATCGGAGCCGAGGGGGCCACCATTGCCTTTCGCCCTTCCATTGGCTTGGCGGCGACAGGAACGGCTGTGTCATTGGTCGTGGGCGTAGCCGCCGGATTGGCTCCCGCTGTTCAAGCCGCTACGGTCCCGATCGTCAATGCGCTTCGCCAAGCTTGATCGGTATTGACTTATTCGCCTTGAAAACGAACAATCGCTCGTCCAAGTCCCACCCATTTCGTACTTCCACCAAGAACGCTGATTTGTTTTCGTCCTGCATCCATCTACTAACACTGATCGCATTCAATGTGCATGCGTTGGTGGGATGTTGCGCGCATCACAATCATACGTCTCCGCTGGGCGGGCATGACGAGATCGGTTGCCACAGCTCGTTGGATTCTGATCACGATCGCTCGGCGGGTCACGACGAAAACGCAAATGACGATCATCCGATTGGCGATTTGGCTTTGGATCACGAGCACCACGATGGCAATCCCTGCGATCATTCGCAGCCATGTGACGAAGGCCGTTGTGTTTTTGTTGATGCAAGACTGGTTTCATTGCAGCTTGACGTGCAGACGAACGCTTCGGTCGCGTTTGGAACCCCGACCCCGGTCATCCAGCCGCGAGTCGCTCTAGCAACCGACCCCCGCGTCAGATTCAAGTTTCAATTCTTGCCCGCTGGGCAGCGCTGCGCGCTATTTCAATCCTGGCAAATTTAACGGCGAGTCTCTCCGCCCTTTGATGCGTGACGGTTGATTGCTGTTGCGCGTCGTTCTTTCGGATCGCCGACCCATGGTCAGGTTTCTGCGCAGACGTTCTGCGCCCTGCCAAGACCGTCGTGCAATAGGCATTGCTTTCGCAATCGAGCGGAGGCGTGCTCTTTGAAAAAATTGTTTACCAAACCCAATGATGTAGGATTGAAAGATGAAGTTGACAAAAACGATGTTTGCTTTGACCGCTTGCGCTGCACTTACCTTTGGCAGTGGATCCCTCTCCGCACAGGAAGCCGGTCACGAAGGCCACGACCATGCGGGGCATGATCATGCCGGACACGATCACGGCGACCACTCGCACGGCGGTGAAACGCTCGCGTTCTATTTACCGGAGTGGAAGTCACAGCATGTGGACGACGCGAATAAAGCCGCGCAATTGGCCGCGACGCTGAAAAAGCTCGGTTGCGAAGTCAAGCAGGACAGTCACTCCGGTCACAACGACGTTTCATACCGTCAACCCAAATGGACGGAAATGAAGGTCAAGGATCACAAGATGGCCGAGCAGTGGGCCGGTTTCCTTGCGAAATCTGGCTTCGACGTTTCACATGCCCATCCCGATCCGGCCTACGCCAAGGGCCCCGAAGCGGTCGAGTTTCGCATGGTCAAGTGGAAGCGGATGCACGGCAATGGCTCAGCCAACGAGAAGCAAATGATTGACACGTTGAAGAAGCTCGGCGCGGAAGTTCGAGTGGACCAACACGACGGTCATTCGGATATCGCGTTCCGAGCACCGACCTGGCGTGACGTCCACTTGGCCGACCACGCCGCGGCCGATCAGTTGATGGGTTGGCTGAAGCAACAAGGCTTTGAAACCCAGCATGAAGATCACTAAACGCGAGTTTTGTGGGCCGACGAAACGAGGGAGACGGCAAAAAGTCGTCTCCCTCGTTTCTGGAGCATCATGATGCCGGCATTGCTGAAGCAGAGCGGGTCTCCCTGATCGGAAATTTGGCAGATTCGTTCCTGTCGCCCTTGCGACAACCACTCATATCAGTACAACTTAACTTACTGAGATTGATTCTCAATAACAACTAAACCGTAGCCAGCCAGGTCGAGTCTCACTGAAGGCAGTCTGATCCCAGCCAGCAAAGACGTTGTGTCGCCGGAAACTAACCGTCTGTACCCTCACGTTTGCTGGACTTCCTCAAAATGAAACTCGCCCAAGTCTCACGCCGCCGAAGCGGCTTTACCCTGGTTGAATTACTTGTTGTCATCGCGATCATTGGTATCTTGGTCGGATTGCTGTTGCCGGCCGTCCAGGCTGCTCGCGAGGCGGCCCGTAGGATGAGTTGCTCCAACAATTTGAGGCAAGTCAGCTTGGCCATGCACAATTATCACGGCGCTTTCAATCAGTTTCCTTCTGGTGGTCTGTACCGAACGGATCAACCGAGTAGTTCGTGGTCGTTCCAAGCACGCCTTTTGCCCTACCTGGAACAATCTGGCCTGACTGACTTGATCGACTGGACAGTGCCTTATGGCGCGCAAGGCGAGGTCGCGGGCGTTAGGGTTCCCACCTACCTTTGTCCCAGCGAAGTCAACGACCAGTCCCGGCCGTCGCCTTCGGCCACCGACCCGGACTTCGCCTATTATCCAATGAATTACGTCGTCAACATGGGCGAGTGGTTCATCTATGATCCGGTCAGCAAGCGTTCGGGAACCGGGCTGGTTTTTCCCAACAGTAAAACGGGTTTTCGAGATGTGCTTGACGGCACCAGCAACACGCTTGCCCTGGCGGAAGTCAAGGCGTTCAATCCTTACCTTCGTGATGGCTTAACTCCGTCGGCGCTTGGCGAAGCGACACCCACGCTGCCCCAAGCGGTCGTCGCCTATGGCGGTAACTTCAAAATGAACTCGGGACACACTGAATGGATCGATTCGCGTATCCACCAGAGCGGGTTCACCACCACTTTCGGTCCCAACACCAAGCTGCTCTATAACTCGGGAGGGGCAGAGTACGACGTTGATTTCAACTCTTCCCGCGAGGGCAAGACGATTACGGAACCGACTTACGCCTCAGTAACGGCGCGAAGCTATCACCCCGGCGGGGTGCCGGCCAGCTTGGTGGACGGATCGGTTCAATTTTATACAGATTCAATCGACCTAACGATCTGGCACGCATTGGGCACCCGAGGTGGCCACGAAGTGATTCCGTCCGATCAATGAACGCAGTTCAATGTCTTGGCGTTGCAGGAATCGCGGTTTGAGAAGCAGTGCTTAGTTGACGACGTGATTGGTTGGTTTGACGGGCGGCGGAATCTGTTCAGACGCCAATTGCACCAAGGAAGCGGAGCAAGTTGCGTACCTGTCGAAATCAGTCGGTTGCCACACAGTCACACATCGCTGTGCGAACAGTCCGTGATTTGCCGGTTAGATAAAGTGATTGGCTGTCAATCGCTTGGCAAAATCCACCACGCTAAACGTTGATGTCGGTATACTGGAAGTTGTGCCACTTCGGATGAACGCGAGACAACATCACGCTGGTGGCCCGATTCAGCCAGCCGCCATTCTGCAAGCATAAGGAACACCACCATGACAACGATTCATCTATTGAGCCGAAGTTCTCTTGCGATCATTGCGTCGCTCGTGGTGTCGATTGCCGGATTCGGGAGCGTGCAAGCCCAGCATGGTCATCACGGCGGAGGGCATGGTTTCGGCCACGGCGGCCACAGCATTGGTCACGGTGGCCACGGTTTCGGACATGCCGGTCATGGCATTGGCCACGGAATCGGTCATAGCATTGGTCACGGAATCGGACACAGCATCGGTCACGGCATCGGACATGGAAGCGTGCATCACGGTGGACATGTCAACCACTACTCCGGCCATCACGGGATCGGTCATGAGCACTATGGGATCGGGCATTCCTTCCATCCGCACATCGACGTCTATGCTTCGCCTTACTATTCCGGTTTCGGCTATTCATCCGTTGGTTCGACGCATCTCCACACTCCTTATTACGACTATTACACCCAAACGCCATCGAGCGTTGTCCCGTCGGTCATCGCTCCGCCAAGTGCTGTGACAAGCACGCCCAGCACGACAAATTATTCGGCGGCGAAGCCCGCCATCTCACTTGATTCCAATGATGCGGTTACAAGAGTCGGTTCCGCTGAAAGTCGGGATAACGCGTACCGTGGGCAGGCCGAAGAAGCGTTCCGAAATTCCAACTACGGTGAAGCGGTGCGATTAGCAAATCATGCGTTGGTTGAATCACCAAACGATGGGAAACTGATGCTGCTGTATGCTCAGGGATTGTTCGCAGTCGGGGACTATCAGGGCGCGGCCGGTGCGATTCATCGAGCGGCGTCGCTGCTGAATCCAGAGGACTGGGGCTATGTCGTCAAGAACTATGGTAAGTACTATCAGGGGAACGGATTCGTTGACCAGATGAAACGGCTGGAGAGTTTTCTTAAATCAAACCCGGAAGCCGGTTACGCACGCTTCTTGCGCGGTTACCAATTCGGTTACCTTGGGCAAACGGATGTCGCCATCCGCGATCTGAATCGTGCTTTGGAACTAGAGAGCCGCGACCAATTGGCTGCCGAACTCGTCAGCCGATTCGGCGGCACACCGATCACAATTGCTCCTGAGCCTGCAGGATCGCGAAATGAGCCAATCCAGATGGATGGACCGCCACCATCTCTGTCATCGGGCGTGTGATCTGACTATGCGATCAGGGTTACCGGGTGTTAGTGGCAGCAACCGTCATTGCAACCACCGCCCGCGTCAGCGACGCGATCCGAAGGGCTGATGACCGGCGGCGGCAGTGTTGAGCCGTCGACGGCGGTGGTTTGATAGGAAGGTTCATAGGATGCGTTAGAAACCGACTGATCCAGGTAGGCTTGGTAGTCGGCGGTCTCGACAGGCTTCTTGGAACGCCACGGCAAGGTCGAGCAACCGGCGCTGGATGCAAGCATCGCGACGGCCAACAACAGCGGCGTGGTTCTGATCAGTTTTGGTGTGTAGTTCATTTTGGATTCCGTTGGCCGTTGAAAATTGAGTTCTGGATAGATGAATGAAAAGGCTTGTGGTCAAGCCGCTGCTTTTACTGTTGCTGAATGATCGCCTTCGGCGCGAGTGATGGGGATGAAAGCGGCATGTTGGGGACTGTAAGTTTCGACACGGCCACTCTCGAAGTGATAGACCCAGCCGTGGATGGCAAGTCGTCGTTCCTTCACCGCGAGCGCGACCGTAGGGTGTGTCGCTAGGTTGGCCATTTGCACAAGCACGTTTTCTTCGACGACTGCCTGAAGGCGTTGCGTGGGATCTTCGATTCCGTCCCGATCCAGTTCCGCGAGGCAGTATTCGATATTTAGTGTTGCCAAATGACGCCGCATTGCAGGCAACCGGTGTAATTGGCTTGGTTGCATGGCCGCTTGCATGGCTCCGCAGTGCGAGTGGCCACAGATGATCGCATTGCGGACCTTCAGTACGTCTATGGCGTACTCGATGGTTGCCGCTGCGGCACGATCATCGCTTGTTCCGTCGACACCGTGGTGGGGAACTAGGTTGCCGGCATTGCGTAGAACGAACAGGTCGCCAGGATCGGACTGAGTCACGAGACTCGGGACGACGCGGGAGTCCGAACAGGTGATCAAAAGCGTCCGAGGCTGTTGACCGGAACGAAGCCGCCCGAAAAGGATTCGATGGCTTGGAAATATCTCGTCTTGAAATCGGTACACGCCTTCGTTGATCTTTTGCATCAGAGTCTCCTATAGGTAGGTTGGTAAGCAGGTCGGTTACGCCGCGATGCGACGACGCAAATGGTGGTCGCTTTCGGAATCGACCTTGGTTGATTGACTAATACCATGGACCTGAGCGTGCAGGGTTCCCCAGTCGATGATCAACGTGCCGCCGGTTTGCTCGTGTCGCTGTGCAAACGACATCAGCAGGTCCATGCAGGCGTGGTCAATGTGATCGAGTTGCTCGAAATCCACATGGACTTCTTGACCGGGCATGATGCGATCGAGAGAGGACGCCAGGACGGGTAGGCGAAGAAACGTTGCCGCTCCACTGAGGTGCAAAAGGCAGTAATCACCTTCGCCATGAACAATCAATGCATTCAAGTGCGAAAAGCGGATCAGTAACTTTGCGACGGACAACGCAATTCCGACGATCACACCTGTCAACAGATCAGTCGCAATGATCGTGCACAGCGTGGCGGCATAGACGCCGACTTCACTCCATCCGTAACTTTTCAGTCGCTTGATCTCTTGCACGTTGATCAGTTTGAATCCGGTGTAGACCAAGATTGCGGCAAGCCCGGCGGTGGGAATCAAGCGAACCATGGAACCCAACGCGACGACAAAGACGAGCAACCATGCTCCGTGCAAAATCGCCGACGATCGAGTTTGTCCACCGGATTCGACGTTGGCACTGCTGCGAACGATGACGCCCGTCATCGGCAATGCACCCAGTGCGCCACAGACAATGTTGCCTATCCCTTGAGCGACGAGTTCACGGTCGTAATCGGTCTTCACTTCCGGTTTCATTTTCTCCACGGCCGCTGCACACAACAACGTTTCGGCGCTGGCAACAATGGCGATTAAAACACCCGCTTGCAGCAATACGTTGAGCGGTACAGATTGAAGCAGTTCGAGCGATGGAAGATGAATCGCGCTGCTCAGTGAATCTGGCATTTGCACACGAGCGACGGGCAGTCCCATCGTTCCAGCCATCACCGCCGCGACCACGATGGCAATCAGCGGTGCGGGAACCAATGCGAAACGTCCTTTGGCAAGCGTTTTCCATGCCATCAGACAAGCGATCGCGATCACACCAATGCCCGCAGCCGGATCTCGATGGACCAGGGCTTCGTAAGCGGCGGCGGGGATCGAGGCGAGATTGGCTAGCCCGTTTTGTTTGGGCGAATCATCTAACATGACGTGGAATTGGCTCGAAACGATCAGCACACCAACGCCGGCGAGCATGCCATGAATCACCGCCGGTGAAACTGCTCGGAACCATCGCCCGAGCCGTAGTGTTCCGGCGATCAACTGCAACGTCCCCGCAATCAACACAACCGCGCCGAGGGCAAGCAGGCCGTGTTCATTGACCACTTGATAGACGATCACGGTAAGCCCCGCCGCCGGGCCACTGACTTGCAGCGGAGCGCCCGCGAACCAGCCGACGACAAGACCGCCGACGATGCCGGTGATCAATCCAGCAGCGACGGGAACCCCCGAGGCGATCGCGATTCCCATGCACAGCGGCAAGGCGACCAGGAAGACAACGATCGAAGCCAGGAAGTCCTGCTTCGGTGACTTGATGATGGATGACCAATAGGTCGCCCGATGAAAATTGGTCATGTGATTTGTTTTGTGAGAGAAGAGCTTGGCGATTTGTTAAAGAGGTAAAGGGACCAACCGACCGCCAGCACTCCGTTGCTTGGAGCACACGGCGTCCTGGCCGCCAACGATCGGCTGGTCCACTGGGGAATCGAGCCACTGGCGAATTGAGCTGCCGGGGAATCGAGATTGGGCGCGTCGTTCGATGGACAAACCCGACTCGTTCGTGATGCAACCGCTAGTGACTATGTCCAGCGTGGCTTCCACCGCCACCACCTCCTCCGGCGGTTGATGCGCAGCCGACGGACGTGACAACGGCCAAGGCGGCCACCAACATCAAACTAAAAAGTAACTTGGTCATATCGAGAATCCTTTCCTTCGATTTTGGAATTACAAAACTGAAACGGTGATAGTCCGTGGCAGAGTTGCCACGCTATCGGTGATTGCTTGGAACGCAGCACGATACGCAATATGCGGTTCACGATACGCTCGCTTCGTGTGAACCGATGCCGGGGCGGGCAGGTTCAATTATCGAAGCGCATGAATCAGCGGTCTTATTGACCACTGATTGATTGACGCGACAGAAAGCTCAGAGAGCGGCGTTCAAATCAGAAAACGCGAGAGAGTGGCGCAGCGTTGCTGCGCCGTTTTGGCGTGCGTCAAAGGCGAAGGCTGCGTCCGCATGGACGAACCATTGAAATTTGATGACGGAAGCAGCGTCGCTGATACCGCCATGACACGCTCAGCCGCTTGGCGAACGACGATTCGATCGCCGCTGTTGATGGCTTGCTCATTCCGCTGATCGCACTGGCACTGACATGGGGAATGTTCGTCGCAGTGACAACCGAAAAGAGCAATCCCACATTCACGCTCGGCGGCGATCTCACTTGATTGCTTTGCGCGACTGTTGTGACAGCAACCTGCTCCCTGTGTCGAGTCGCACTGGGTGACCAGTGCACCGCATCCACACTGGCTTTCGCCGGCGACCGTTGTGCAGGGGCAGATTGGGACTAACGATGTCGGCATCGCAAACATCGCCACCATCAGCCACATCATGGCTGTGCGAGCGACTCGTTTGTGAGACCTTTTCAACATGAAGAAGCTTCTTGTTGTTTCATCGGATAGGAAGCGTTTTAGGGATGAATCGGCATGGATGGCACGCCGGAACAATCTTTTTTCGCGATGCCAACGCAGAATTTGTTTAATTACTCAATCGACGAATCCCGCGTCAAGTCTTGAGCAACTGCCTCCCAGCAACACTCGTACAGCGGACGAATCCAATGCATCTTAGATTGTGGGCTGGTAGCGACATTCCCCCCGCGAGGGCATAGTAGGACTCGCGGGGGCGTGTTCCACGGCGGCACTGTATCACCCAACCCCATTTACACTTTTCAGGGAATCGATCAGATGAAATGTTTCTCAACGGCAGTGGGATTGGTGATGGCGTTCTTGGGAACTTCCCAAGTTAGCGCTCAGTGGGTTGTTCCTCACACGACGACGCATGGGCACAACGTTTAACAAACCACCACTCATAACGACTACGTTCGACACCAGGGGCACGTCGACGTGGTTCCTCACACGACGACGCACGTCGATCGTGTTCCGCACACTCAAACACTTTTCGATCATGTCACACCGCACGGCAGTCACCCGATTGCTACGCAGCCGTACCAGACCCAGCGTTTGTCGCGCGGCACGACCGGTAATTCAGCCGGGCACGGTAATTCAGCCGGGCACGGTAATTCAGCCGGGCACGGTAATTCAGCCGGGCACGGTAATTCAGCCGGGCACGGTAATTCAGCCGGGCACGGTTGTTCAGCAAGGCTATGTGCAACCGAGCTACCCTCGAGGTCATTACATTCAGCAGAAAGGCTATGTCCAGCAGGGTTATCCACAGCAGCAAACTGCCTATCCCAGTCAGGGCCAAACCCACATTCACAACGGCGTGCAGCAGTCTGGATACGCTCAACCTTATCAGTCTTTCCGCCCCAGTTATCCGCAGCCGCACCTGCATACTCAAACCCACACCGATTACTTGCCGCACACCACAACGCACACCGATTATCGGCAACGCGGTGGACACGTCGACGCGGTACCTCATACGACGACGCATGTTGATGCCGTCCCTCACGCGACGACTCACGTCCACGGCGGCCATCACTGAGCCGGTCGACGGCAGCGGTTCGCCGACTGCTTGCTGTTGGGCGATTGCAAGGGATTGGAACAGAATCTGTCCTGCGCCCCTCCATCCGGTCTTGCGACTGATGCAATCCTCATGACCGGTACTTGGTTATAGCGTCCGATGTCGGATTGGGACGATTCTGCTTGAAATTCGGTAGTTGCGGAACCGATGGGTACCGCAGGCTGGTCGTTTTATCTATTTCAAGGAGGAATACTCGGTGACCAATACACGACCATTCTGTATCAAGACAACCCGCGGCAGGACAATTTCTGCCACGGCGAAGCGGGCTAGGCGTCTGCTGTTGTTGTCCGCATTGGGTTTCACGACCGGCTGTCAGACTCTTGGGCAACATGTCGCTTCGACGCCGAGTTTGCGGCAAGCGACCGATGTGACCGCAGTGGCAGTTGCAACCAGCGAGCTGCAGCCTCCGGTACCACATTCTCCATCTCAAAAGCCCCGCGTGCAAACCGTCGCTTATACCGAAATCGACACCGAAAGCATGGACGGTGAAGGAGACGACAGCAACGAGGACGACACGCCGATGTCTCTGCGTGATGCGATGTCGCTTGAAGACTCCGGGACGGCAACAGTGGCTGAACCCATCTTTTTGGACAGCCCGGTTGTAGATTTCGGCCAATCTACCGGCATGACGCTGGAGCAATTCGAGTCGCTGGCCCTTCAGAACAACCCGACCATTGCTGAGTTGGTTGCGACCACGCAGAAAGCGGCCGGATATCGCACGCAAGTGAGCCTGCGAGCCAATCCGAGCATCGGATACCAAGCGAATCAACTCGCCGATCAGGGAACCGACCAGCACACGTTTTTCATTTCACAAACAATCGTCACGGCCAACAAGTTGGCACTCAATCGCAGCGTGTTGAATGAATCCATGCGTGCTCAACTGTTTTATCTGGAAGCCCAGAAATACCGAGTTGCCACAGATATTCGCGTTAAATTCTACGACGCTTTGGCGGCACAGCGTCGCGTGCAATTGATCCAAGAGTTTCAATTAGTATCGGACCAGGGGCTTGAATTCGCTGAATTGCGGAAGCGAGCGGAGGAAGGGTCACAACTGGATGTCGTGCAAGCCAAAGTGCTGAAGAACGAGATTGACCTGCAACTGCGTCAAGCCAAAGTCCGCTTTAACGCCGCTTGGCGTGAGTTGGTAGCATTCGCCGGAACACCCCAGATGGCACCAACCGACCTGCAAGGTGAGTTGCCGCGAAACGAAGTGCCGATGGATTGGAATAGCGTCGCGGCGAACATTGTCGTTGCTAATCCCGAGTACCAAGCGGCCCAGTCGCGAGTGACTCGGGCCAGAGCGTTGATCTGTCGTCACGAAGTTCAGCCGATTCCCAACCTGGATGTCTCGTTGGGTAGTGGTTATGACAACGCAACCGACAACGGTTTGATCAATTTTCAGATTGGTGCACCGATCCCGGTGTTCAACAAGAACCAGGGGAACATCTCTGCGGCCCGAGCAGAATATGTTCGCGCGTCGCGTGAAGTCGAGCGGATTGAAAACGCGATCAAGGCACGGTTAGCGACCGCCGCCGGCGATTTTGACGCCTCTCTGGCCGCCGTCGATCAATATGCGAATGATATTCTGCCCAACGCACAAGAAGGGCTCGATCTGTCGGAGATCGCCTATAAGGCTGGCGAAACCAACTATGTGCAAGTGCTGATCGCTCAGCGGACGTACTTCGAGACCAACCTGCAATACATCGCCGCCCAAGCATTGCTCGGCCAAGCCCGTGCCCGCATTGACGGCTATGTCCTGACGGGATCATTGGACCCAGTCGTCGACAACAGCGGCGATGACAGCCTACGGGGCCTAACGTTCAGTCAACAGTAGCCCGTTGGCCCGTCTGCTTCGACGAGCGAATGCGTTCGCTAATCCGGAGGTCTGGGAAGTTCAGCGAAAATTTTCCGCCGTCACCTGATCGGTATGGACCTTTTCGCTGTAAGATCCGATAATACCAGGAATCTCACTATAGAAAGGCTTTTTGTGTCCGCCGTTTGTCGTCTCACCACCGTCGCCGCATTGCTGCTGCACCTGATTTTCGGGTGTTCGCTGCATCACGCTGCTGCTTGTGGGAGCCATGGCCATGGCGGGTGCGATCATGCTCGTGTGAGCACCGATTTACCAAGTGTCCAATCCGACCATTGTTGTAGTCACGACCACGATTGCTCGGGCGAGGACGAGACGGTCGAAGCGTACGACAATGTTAGCCAATTGGTGGCTCCGTGTTGTGCTTGCGAGTCACAGCCTTGTGATGGAAACCATCCGGGGTGCCACGGCGAAGTAGAATGCAGCTTTGTGCCTTCGAGTGACGTCGTCTTCATCATCGACGCTCCTGTGGTTGCGTTTGTGTGCTACGAGCACGATCCGATGATGAGTTTCGTCAGTTCGCTCGCGGCCCGTCGGTTGCAACAGCGATCGGTAAATGTCGCGACGGACTCGCTCTCCCACTGTGCTTCTCTCTGCACGTGGATCATTTGAGTTGGGGAAGTAGGGAATGAGAAATAGGGAATAGGGAAACCGTTCTCGAACTCAACTCGTTCCATCTTTTTACCCCGATCATCCTTTTGAATGAATGAATCGAGGACCTCGCTGCGCGCATTGCAACTCGCACTCGCGTTGCAAGTTCTCCATTCCTCATTCCCAATTCCTCATTCCCCATTGCAGGGTTTCCCCATGTCCAAATTGAAAAATTGGCTACAGCGTTTGCTTGGCCCTGTGTTGACGGTCTTCGCGATTGCGATCGCGATCGTCGTTGGTGGGTTTGCCTTCACCGACTTTCCGCAAAAGTTGGGGCTGGTGGCTGCGGCCGAAGAAGCCGGTCATGAAGGACACGACCACGGCGAAGGCGGTCACGACGATCACGAGGGGCATGATGACCACGAGGGACATGACCATGGGCACGAAGGCCACGACGAATCAAATTCGATCGAACTGAGTGCTCAAGCTCGTGCCAACTTGAAGCTCACGACGCAAGCCGTTTCGGTCGGTCAGTTCAATGAATACATCGAGGTTCCCGCCGCGGTAGCCGACTGGCCCGGGCGAACACACGTCGCGATCACTTCACCCCTGACTGGCGTGATCAACGCGATCAACGTGTCGCGAGGTGAGTTGCTCAAAAGCGGCCGGCCGATGTTTACCCTGCGGTTGACCCATCAAGACCTTGTCGAAACGCAAGAACAATTCTTAGCCTCACTAGGCGAACTGGATGTTGAAAAACGCGAGATCACTCGGCTGACTTCCCTTTCCGGGACGGGGGCCATCGCCGGAAAGACCCTGCTCACACGTGAATACGAGCGTGACAAGTTGATGGCCAACTTGGGTGCGGCGAAACAATCCATGCTGCTGCACGGTTTAACTCAAAGCCAAGTTCAGAGTATCGAGCAAACGCGAGAGCTGATTCGCGAGGTCACGATTTTCGCTCCGACGCTCCATGCCGATCGTTCACTGCATCATGAATCGCTGCATGAGTCTTCGCCGCAATGGCCGTCGGCAAACTCCCAAGCACAGAATCGGACTGTATCGACGAGTGCGAGGTTTGCTTCCATGCAGCCGCCGCCGATACCGCATCCGGCACATATCGACGCAGAATTCCTGGTAACCCAATTGGATGTCAGCCGAGGTGAATCGGTCCAAGCGGGCCAGAAGCTCGGCCAGCTTTCTGACTACAGCCAGATTTTAATCGAAGGACACGCCTACCAACGAGACGGTCTCGCCCTGCAGGAAGCTTCGCAAAGCGGAGCGGAGCTGCAAGCCGTCATCGAATCGCGAGAAGGTAAGCCCGAACTCATCAAAGGTTTGAAGATCGTCTACATCGGCAACGAGGTCGATCGCGTTTCGCGGGCTTTACCGTTCTACGTTTCGTTAACCAATGAGATCGAGCGGTCAGAAAAGATTGGTGAGCAACAGTATGTCAGTTGGCGTTACAAACCTGGCCAACGGTTGCAGGTTCGTGTTCCGGTCGCTGGTTTTGACAATGCAATTGTTGTCCCTAAGGAAGCGGTCGCCGAGGAAGGTCCCGAGCGATTTGTGTTCGTTGAAAACAATGATCACTTCGACCGTGTCGCGGTTGAGGTTTTAGCGTCGGACTCCCTTAACGTCGCGATCAAAAACGATGGCCAAGTTTGGCCGGGACAGTCGATCGCCGTCAGCGGCGCGCACCAGTTGCAAATGGCGCTGAAGAATAAGTCTGGCGGTGCCATTGATCCCCACGCAGGGCACAACCACTGAGTTGTTCGCTTTGCCAAACCAAAACTACTGAGGGATCAAAATGTTAGACAGAATCATTCAATTTTCGTTGAACAATCGCCTGATTGTTCTCGCGGTCGCGGCCATCATGCTCGGTGTGGGGGCGTGGCAGTCGTTGCAGTTGCCGATTGACGTGTTCCCGAACTTGAACCGTCCGCGCGTGGTGGTGATGACCGAAGCGCCTGGAATGGCTCCTGAGGAGGTCGAGGCGCTGATCACCTTTCCTCTGGAGACCGCTTTCAATGGAGCTAGCGGCGTCGAAGCGGTGCGTAGCAGTAGCGGTATCGGATTGTCCGTGATCTACGTGGAGTTCGCTTGGAATACCGACATCTACAACGATCGTCAGATCGTCAATGAACGGTTACAGCTTGCCTCGGAGAATCTGCCTGATGGTGTGAAGCCGACGCTCGCGCCGATCTCGTCGATCATGGGCCAGATTCTGATGTACGGCATGTGGAGTGAAGGCGATGTGACCGAACCGATGGAAGTTCGCACGCTCGCGGACTGGGCTGTGCGTCAACGCTTGCTGACGATTCCTGGTGTCTCGCAAGTCTTCACGATGGGCGGTGGGCGGATGCAGTATCAAGTGCTGGTTGATCCGGATGCACTGCGAAACTTTGGCATTTCGATGGATGAAGTCCACCGAGCCGTCTCGCGGTCAAACTTGAACGCGACCGGCGGATATCTTGACGAACGCGGTGCGAACGAGTTGTTGGTCCGAGGGTTGGGGCGAATCAGCAGCCTTGAAGACCTGCGTCAGGTCACGATCACGATGCGCGAAGGTCGTCCGATCACCCTGGCCGATATCGCGAAAGTCATCGAAGGCCCGCAAGTCATGCGAGGTGACTCGTCGACCTTCCTGCGAACCGAAGATGGTACGGTCGAAGGTGGGCCAGCCGTCGTTTTGACCATCAACAAACAGCCTGGCAGTGACACACGTGCGGTCGACACCGCGATCGCCGCAGCATTGGAAGAACTGAAAGTTTCGTTGCCAGACGATATTCGGATCGCCAACGTTTACTCGCAGCGTTCGTTCATCGACAGAGCAATCGAAAACGTCATTGAAGCTCTCGCCGATGGGGGTGTGCTGGTTCTGGTCATTTTGTTCCTGTTCTTGCTGAACTTCCGCACCACGTTCATCACGCTGACGGCGATTCCGCTTTCGATCATTTCCACTGCTTGCGTATTCGCTGCGTTCGGATTGTCAATCAACACGATGACGCTTGGTGGCCTTGCGGTCGCAATCGGAGAATTGGTTGATGATGCGATCGTTGACGTTGAGAACATCTTCCGGCGGTTAAAAGAGAATCGCCATGCGGAATATCCGCGACCGGTGCTGCGAGTCGTCTACGAAGCCAGCATCGAAGTACGAAGTAGCGTGGTGTACGGAACGGCAATCGTGGTGCTCGTCTTCATTCCACTTTTCGCACTCGAAGGAATGGAAGGCAAGCTGTTCGTGCCGCTTGCGATGGGCTATGTGGTTTCGCTAGTCGCCTCACTGGGCGTTTCATTGACGGTCACACCCGTGCTGGCGTCGTTGTTGCTTGTCGGCAAAAAGGTCTGGCGGTTTGTCGTTCCAGTTTTGGCGTTAGGCATCGCCGCACTCACCATGTACTGGGTCGTGCCGCGAGCGATTCACATTTTGCATTTGCCATTTGAAATGCCCGGTGATCCGTTTTGGTGGACGATCGCTTTGACGCCCACGGTTTGGGTGCTGCTGCTGGTAACGGAATGGATGCTCGGCGGCGAGGAGGCCGAAGAGGGCCGATTGCTTGAGGGCCTGAAGGGACTGGCGGGACTCGCTATCGGATTCAGCACGCGATTCGCCGGCCCTGTTCTTGGTGTGGCTGCTGTGATGGTCGCGTTCGCGGTGTTTGCGGTGACACAACTGGAGAGTGATTTTCTGCCGCCGTTCAACGAGGGTGCCGTTCAGGTGAACGCTCTGCTCGCGCCGGGAACATCGTTGGCCACCAGCAACAAGATCGGCGTCACCGTGCAAGAACGATTGATGGAAATTGAGTCGGTCAAGTCGGTCGCTCGCCGAACGGGCCGAGCCGAGCTAGACGAGCATGCCGAAGGTGTCAACGTGACCGAGTTGTTCCTGGAAATGGAAGACGATGCCGATCGCGAGAAGACGCTCGAAACAATTCGCGAGACGATGGAGGACATTCCCGGCGTTGTCTCCAGCACCGAGCAACCGCTCGCGCACTTGATCAGCCACATGATCTCGGGTGTCAAAGCTCAGATCGGCATCAAACTCTTCGGTGACGATTTGGACGTGTTACGGAACAAAGCCGAAGAGATGAAGCAACGCATCGCCGGTGTCGAGGGATTGACCGACGTCGTCATTGAACAACAGACCAATATTCCGCAGCTTCGTATCGAACTCAATCGTGCGGCGCTGAACCAGAACGGTTTGCAGCCTGCTGACGTAATGGAGTTGGTCGAAACAGCGATGAACGGGACGGTCGTCAGCCAAGTGCTGCTGGGTCAGCGAACCTTTGACCTGATGGTCCGCATGGACGAACCGTACCGCGAAGATGTCAGCAAGCTCAAACGTCTCGCGGTCCCGCTTCCCGACGGCGGGATGGTGCCGCTCGATTCGGTCGCCAATATCTATGAAAGCGGCGGTCCAAACATGATCAAGCGAGAACAGGTTCGTCGCCGGATCGTGCTGCAAGCCAACGTTTCCGAACGCGGAGTCGTCGACGCTGTGGGAGACATTAAAACCGAACTCGCCGATATGGAATTGCCGCCTGGTTATTTTCTCGAATACGGCGGACAGTTTGAGAGCCAACAATCAGCTTCGCGTCGTTTGTTGATTCTTTCGAGCGTTGCGCTGCTGGGTATGTTCCTGGTGTTATACACGCTATTTGGTAACATCAATTTCTCCATGCAAGTCTTGGTTGCGCTGCCAACCGCTTTCATCGGAGCAGTCGCGGCGCTGGTCATCACGGATCAAAACCTGACTGTAGCGGCAATGGTCGGCTTTATCTCGTTATGCGGGATTGCTAGTCGCAACGGCATCTTGCTGCTCAATCACTACATCCATTTGGTCGAGCACGAGGGCGAATCATGGACTCGCGAAATGGTGCGCCGAGCGGGCCAAGAACGGATGGCTCCGGTGTTGATGACCGCACTGACGTCTGGCATCGGATTGTTGCCGCTGGCACTCGCGGCGGGCGAACCCGGTAAAGAGATTCTGTACCCGATCGCGACTGTGATTGTCGGCGGATTGCTAACGAGCACGCTGGCGGAATTCTTCGTCCGACCGGCGTTGTTTTGGACGATCGGTCAGGGTGCCGGAAAGCAAATCGTGCGAGACCATTTGGAAGGGTTGGAGAGTACGGAATCCAGCGGCACCGTCCACACGCCTGCCGAACCAGTGGTCGCGACGTGAAAGATGAAACACTGGTACGAGGAACGGTTCCTCGTGATTGCCCGCTTCAATGGGCAAATTAGTTTGCCGTTTCGGTGCGTTGCCGAAACGATGGTTGTTTGTTTCGAGAAGACTCCCACGGAGGAATGTCAATGTTGAATGTACGGATACTCGCAGTCGCAGCTCTGGTCGCATCGGTCGCGATGGGCAGCATGTTGGTTCACGCTAACGAGCCAAACGCGGCGGCAAAAGAACTGGTCGAATACCGCTTGGAAAAGTGGAAAACCACGCATGCCGAAGGTGACCAGGGCGACAAACTGGTCAAAACGCTGAAGACGCTTCGCTGCGAAGTGAAGGTCGGCTCGCACGGCGGTCACACCGACGTCAATTACCGCTGCCCGAAGTGGCAGCAGTTGGCTCTCAAGAGTCACAACGAAGCCCACCAATGGGAGAGCTGGTTGAAGAAGCACGGCTTCGAGACCAAGCACGCTCATTAAGAAATGGGGAACCGGGAATGGGGGACAGGAAACTTCGTCCTATCCCCCGTTCCATTCCTCATTCCCAATTCCTCATTCCCAATTAAGAAAAAATGAAAACTCATCTACTCACGCTGGCCCTTGCTTGCACTACCTTCGTCGGCTGCTCGGAAAAAGACGTTCAAGTCTCTGAAGCACCGGAATCATCCGAACCGATCGTGATGGATGAGTTGCCGCCGATGATGGACATGGGTGGACATCCCGAACATGGACCACACGGCGGCGAGCTGGTCGAACTCGGTAAAGAAGCGTTTCACATCGAAATGATGCACGGCAGCGGTGCAGTAGCACTCTATGTGCTGGATGGGTCTGCAACCAAACCGGTCGCGATCGAAGCCGAAAAACTTACCGTCAGTCTGAAGCATGATGGCGAAGTGAAGTCGTTCGAGCTTCCTGCCAACCCACAGGCCGAAGACGAATCAGGCAAGTCCTCGCGTTTCACGTCCACCAGCATCGAGATGGACCAGTGGATGGAATCCGGAGCCGAGGGAGCCGTCATCTTGCAGATTGATGGCAAGTCGTTCACCGGGAAGATTTCGCACGACCATGACCACGAAGGACATGACCATGGTAGCCATGAAGGACACAACCACTAATGAGAGTGCCCCAGTCGCTCGCGGTGTGTCACCGTGATCGGCAAGGTTCCCGGCCTTGTTTACGACTAGCCTCGTGAGGCCGGGAACCGCTTTTTGAATTGCTTCTACTATTTTCGACGAAAAGGACTTCGATCGACACGAAATCATCCGTTGCCCGAATCGTTTGCCATCATGAACAAGAAAGCGTCTCCAAATTGGACCCTCATCGGAGCCTGTCTCGCATCTGCGGCGTTAGCCGGTGGTGCCGTCTATTTTAGCGTCCCCTATTGGTCCAGTGCTTCGGTGGCTCAGGGGCAGGACTCCGCCGGTGAAGGCGATGGCCACGGCCATGAGGGAGAGGAGGAAGAAGGCCACGAAGAGGAAGGCCAAGAAGCCGTTGTCACGCTGCCAAAGGAAATGTGGGAGGCCTCCAAACTAAAGGTTGAGCCTGTCACTCGACAAACCGTCAATATCCAGACGTGGGCAACGGGCAAGTTAACGCTCAACGAAGACCGCAGTGCCAACATCTATTCCATCACCGAAGGACGGGCACACGAGGTGTCGGTCAATCTAGGTGATCGCGTCGACGAAGGCCAAACACTGGCAATCATCGACAGCCGCGAAGTGGGCACGGCAAAACTCGAACTGTACCAAGCTCGGTTGCAGCAAAAGTTTGCCAAACAAGCCAATGATTTTTCCCAACGGGTGAAAACGAATGCCCTGCAGTTGATTGAGGCGCTCGACCGCAACGCATCGGCGGAGGAAATCGAAAAGACACTTGGTGACAAGCCGATTGGGAAATACCGAGAGCAATTACTCGGTGCCTACACTGCCCTTGTGCAGGCACAAACGGATTTCGATCGGATCGAACCCATTGCCAACACCGGTGCAATCGCTGGTAAACAACTGATCGAAGCAAGGGCGAATCTGAACACCGCGAGAGCAAGTTTCAATGCGGTTCTCGAACAACTGCGATTTGCTGTTCCGCAAGATGCGCTGGAGGCAGAGCAGGCTGTCCAACAAGCTCAACAAACGGTTGAAGTCGCAAAGGCAAAACTGAATATCCTCGGTTATGACGATGCTGAGCTTGAGGATATTCAGCCGAACAAAAAGGGAGGGCACATCTCGCACTACGAAGTCGTCGCCCCCTTCGCGGGAACCATCATTGCCAAGAATGTGGTGCTGGCCGAACGCGTTGGAATTGACACCGAGATGTTCCGGCTGGCCGACTTGTCGACCGTGTGGGTGCAAGCTGACATCTATCAAAAAGACTTGCCCGCGATCGCGCAGCTTAGTGACACGTTGACGTTTCGTGCACCGACGGCCAGTGATGGTTCACTGCACACGCACACCGCGAAGATTTTTTACCGAGGCGACGTCCTTGATCCCGATACGCGGACGCTGCGTCTGCAGGCGGTTGCCGACAACGAAGATCGGCACCTGAAGCCGGGAATGTTTGTCGAGATTGAAATCCCGTCTCAGGATTCGCAGAACATCCTGGCGATACCCGAGTCGGCCATCCAGGAAGTTGAGGACACGAAAGTTGTTTTTGTTCAGCAGAGTGAAACTGAGTTTCGTAAAGTCCCGGTTGTCACGGGTACATTGTCCGACGGCATCATCGAGATTCGCCAAGGATTGAAGGTTGGCGACAAAGTTGTCACCTCAGGCGGATTCGCATTGAAGTCGGAATTGATGAAAGGAGAGATCGGCCACGGTCACTAATTCATCATGATAAATCGCATCATTGACATCTCTCTGAATAATCGCATCGTCGTCCTGCTGGGCGTCGTACTGCTGGTCGTTGCAGGCATCTATTCGATGCTTCGGCTGCCAGTTGACGCGGTGCCTGACTTGACGAATGTGCAAGTCCAAGTGCTGACCACTTCGCCGGCGCTCGGGCCGGTTGAGATGGAACAGTTTGTGACCTTCCCGGTCGAAACCGCGATGAGTGGTATTCCCAAGGTCACCGAGATTCGCAGCGTTACGCGATTCGGACTTTCCAACGTTACGGTGGTCTTCGAGGAAGGCACCGATATCTATTGGGCCAGACAACTCGTCGGTGAAAGGTTGACCCAGGCGCGTGCTGAAATCCCTTCCGACATCGGCGTGCCGACCATGGGACCGATCGCCACGGGCATGGGTGAAATTTACCAATTCGAGGTCCGTGCCGAAGAGGGTTACGACTACAGCCTACAGGATTTGCGAACGATACTCGACTGGAACGTTGCGTTTCAATTACGGGGTGTTCCGGGCGTCATCGAAGTCAACACGTTCGGTGGTGAACTGAAGACCTACGAGGTCCAAATCGACCCCAACGCAATGCTCAACTACGGCATCGCATTGCAGCAGGTCTTCGATGCCCTGGACCGCAACAATGCCAACGCCGGTGGAGGGTACATCCAGCACTACGAAGAACAACGATTGATCCGCGCCGAGGGCTTGGTCGAATCACTCGATGATATCGCCAACATCGTTTTGGATAGCCGTGAGGATGGCACACCAATCCTCATTCGCGACATTGGAGAAGTGAAGTTCGCACCGCTGCTGCGACAAGGTTACGTCACGCGGGATGGACGTGGCGAAGCCGTTGTCGGAATTGTCATGATGTTAATCGGCGAGAACTCGCGGGTCGTCGTCGAGGACGTCAAGGCGGAAGTCGCCGAGATTCAGAAGTCTCTTCCCGAAGGCGTCTACATCGACCCATTCTACGACCGCACGGAGTTGGTCCAACGTGCGGTCGATACGGTGATCGAAAACGTCAGCGGCGGAGCGATCCTGGTCATCATCATGTTGTTCTTGCTCGTCGGCGACTGGCGGGCCGGTTTGATCGTGGCCTCGGCAATTCCGTTATCAGCGTTGTTCACCTTCATGGCGATGAAATACTTCGGTGTATCGGCCAACCTGCTCAGCTTGGGCGCTTTGGACTTTGGCATCATTGTCGATGGGTCCGTGGTGATGGTCGAGAACGTGATTCGACAGGTCGGATTAGCAAAGCAACGCAATCCCGATCTGCAAAAGGCACCGTTGAAAGTCTTCCGCGAGGCCAGCCATGAGGTTGCCCGACCGATCCTGTTCGCCGGTGCGATCGTGATTATCGTGTTCATTCCGATCCTGTCGCTGCAGGGCATCGAGGGGAAGATGTTCGGCCCGATGGCATTCAGCTTCATGTCGGCGTTGGTCGGTGCGTTGATCGTCTCACTGACCGTGATGCCGGTGTTGGCCTCGCTGTTCTTGGCTCGCAAGTTCACGCAAAAAGACCCGTTCTTGATTCGTTGGGCCAAACGTGGATACGAACCACTGCTACGTCGCAGCATGAAGCATCCGGTGGCCATTGTCTGTATCGCAACCGCGTCGCTGGCAATCGGCATCTTTATCGCGAGCCGCTTTGGCGCTGAGTTCGTTCCGAAGCTAGACGAAGGTGACATGGCGATTCAGGCCGTCAGGCTTCCTAGCGTCTCACTGGAACGTTCGATCGAGATGACCACGGACATCGAACAAACGTTGCTGGATGAATTCGGCGAGGAGGTTAAATCGGTCGTGTCAAAAACCGGGCGTCCCGAGATTGCGACCGATCCGATGGGCGTTGAAGCGAGCGACATTTTTGTGATCATGAAACCGCGGGAGGAGTGGCGGTACGAAGACAAGCAGGAATTGATTTCTGCGATGAGCGAAGCGCTCAACAAACGCATCCCCGGAAACAACTTCAGTTTTACTCAGCCCATTGAACTGCGTGTTCAGGAATTACTCTCGGGCGTCCGCAGTGACATCGGCATCAGTCTGTATGGCGACGACCTTGAAACGCTCAAGAAAATCGGCAACGAGATCGCGGGGGTTGTTTCCCAGGTACCCGGTGCGGCCGATGTGCAGCCCGAGCAAACAGGAGGCTTGCCGTACATTCAAGTGAAGATTCTGCGTGACCAAATCGCTCGCTACGGCATCAATGCCGGCGACGTGCTCGACGCGGTCGCGACGATTGGTGGCAAAGGTGCCGGTGAAGTGTTTGAAGGTCAAAAGCGGTTCCCGCTGATGGTCCGACTGGCACCCAGGTATCGCGAGGATTTAGAGTCGCTCAAGAAGATACGCATCGCCGACACGAGCGGCCGGCAAATCCCGTTGGAGCAACTTGCCGAAATCACGGTCGGTCCCGGGGTCGCCCAAATCAGTCGCGATGAAATCCGACGACGGTTCCTCGTTCAAGTCAATGTGCGTGGTCGCGACCTAGCCAGTTTTGTGGGCGAAGCCCAGGCGGCGGTTGAATCACAAGTGGAACTGCCACCGGGTTACCGAGTCACTTGGGGCGGACAATTCAAGAACTTGCAGGACGCAGTCGGACGATTGTCTATCGCCGTTCCTCTGGCACTGTTTCTGATTTGCTCACTGCTCTACCTGACGTTCAATTCTGTCAAATTGGCATTGCTGATTTTCTTGAACGTTCCCATTGCCACCGTCGGCGGCATTCTCGCGTTGTGGGTTCGCGACATGCCGTTCTCCATATCTGCCGGTGTCGGTTTTATTGCCTTGTTCGGCATCGCGGTGATGAACGGTGTCGTTCTGATCGAACACATCCGCGCACTTCGAGAGCGCGGCCAAGGAATCGACGATTCTGTATTCACCGGTGCCGTCGATCGACTGCGGCCCGTCCTGATGACCGCGACCACTGACGCTCTTGGTTTCTTGCCGATGGCATTTTCCACCAGCAGCGGTGCTGAAGTGCAACGACCGCTCGCGACGGTCGTGATTGGCGGGGTGATCACGTCCAGCCTACTAACGTTGATCGTGCTGCCATCGATCTACCATTGGTTTGAGCCGAAGGACGATGGCAACGAAGTGGACAAGGAAGTGACGAACACAGACCAATCCAAAGAGACAGCCTCCTAGAGCGCAATCCATGCCCCTCATTGAAGAATTTGAACGATCAGGAATTTGGCTGTTCCGCTGGCGTAGCTACCTTCCATTCGTGTTCCTACCGCTAATTTTTGTTGCTGCCGTACGCTACCCAGTGATCGAGGCCCATCCGAATCTGCATCTGGCTTGGGGCATTTTCAGTGTGGGAGTTTCGTTGCTTGGTTTGTTCGTGCGCTGTCATACGGTCGGACATGCCGCCGACGGCACGTCGGGCCGGAACACGAAGCAGCAGATCGCTGAATCGCTCAATACGTCTGGATTCTACTCGGTGCTGCGACACCCGCTGTATCTAGGCAACTTCCTGATTGCCTTGGGGATTGTCCTGCATTCTCTTGCACCTTGGCTCGTCGCAATCTACGTGATGTCGTTCGCGTTGTATTACGAGCGGATCATGTTCACGGAAGAAGCTTTTCTTCGGCAGAAGTTTGGACGCGAGTTCATTCGATGGTCGAACCGAACACCGGCATTCATTCCGCGACTCAAGCGGTGGCGGAGCGCGGAACTGCCCATGAATTGGTCCAAGGTGATCCGCGCCGAATCAGCCGCCGTTGCCGTCATTGCCGTCGCCTTTCCGGGCGTTGAACTGCTCATGCACCGTATCCAGCAGGGCAAAGTCGCCGTTGAAACCTCCTGGTATTTCATCTTGGCTGCAGGCGTAGTGCTGTACGGCATCGCCCGCTACATGAAACGCCGGTATCGACGGCGCGATTCGGGCAAGGTCGGACCCCAGGAGGCAATAACGTGATTCAAATGCAATCCCAAAGAAATTGGGAAGCAGACGAACGACGCCCGCTTCCCATTTTCACATTCTCAATCTGCAATCTTCAATCGACAATCTTCAGTTTAGTGATGTCCACCGACGCCGAGGTGCAGGCGTCCGACATCAAGATGGACACCGCCGTGACCACGGTAGGCTGGTCGGTACGAACGATAACTCGGTGCGTAGTGGCTGCCGTATGCCGAACCGTAATAGGGAGTCGCGTTGTGGCGGCGCGTGATGCCGTGTCCACCGTAGTACCCTTGGCCACTGGTGTAGCCGTGGCCGTAGCTGGAATAGTTTCCGACATAGCCGTGGCCGCCGTTGTAAACGTGACCACCGCCGTGACGCACGTCGGCAGCGCTCGTTTCGGCAGATGGAATCAGGAATGTCAGGGCGGTGCCAGCGAAGGCGATCATCAAAAAGCGTTTCATGGTTCAAATCCTTTAGGAGGAGAGGGGAGGGAACGCTTGATTGATAACGCAGGCGGTGTGCCAAAGCGTGAAACCTCCGTAAAACACGGGCTTGATGCGTTTTTCGGCAGAATCAACCTGCCGAAGTGTAGTCAATTTGATCTCCGAGTGATCTCATTTTGGTGTCATTCTTTCGCGCCTTCGTGCCCGAGAGTGGTGTTCCGATGAGCGGAAAAGGCAATGTTCGGCGGTCGCGAAGCGTGCGGATTCTCCGTGAAATCATGGTGTGTCTAACCGCCGTGATGGTTTTCACCACGGCCCTGATCAGTCCCGTGTGTCATGGCCGGTGTGATGACACACGAGTTGCCGCGGCAGAATGTTGCCAATCCACTTTGACCGCGACGTGCTGCGGTTGCCACTGCCCGACGCCGACGACGGTGGACGTTGAGACTTCGACACCCCGCGTCCCATGTTCCTGCTGTCACAACAGTTCGCCCGCGTATGCCGAGTCGGTCGCATCGCCAAGACCGATCGAGCCATCAACGAAGTGTTTTCATTTGCCGCACAGGCAACGCGTGACAACTGACTTGTCCAGTCAGCCGGAGAAAATCGTTGCGGTCCGGTTTGAAACATCCCCGAAGCTGTGTTCGCGACTGTGTCGTTTTCTGATCTGAGCCACCCGCTCGATTGAGAAACGCGTCACGTCGCCCGGAATTGATTCCGGCACCACAACATTCACGGCGGAATAGTTCCGCCATCCCTTCAAGGATATTCAAATCATGTTGGTTCTTTCAAGAAAAGTCGGTCAGTCGATCTGTTTGCCCGGTTCCGATACAACAATCACCATCGCTAAAGCGACTCGCAATCGCGTGAGTTTAGCGATCGACGCCCCTCGCGAGATTGCGGTTTCGCGAGGCGAGCTTTCGTCGCCCGACGATGAAGATACGGTCGTCGAAGAAGACATCGCCACCTTATGGCGTCCAAAGCCCAAGTCGCGTGCAGCGCAGGCCGTTTCAACTCGTGCCTGCACACCCGAACCTGCGAACATCTTGGTGGCCATCACCAATGCCGATGAGCGCCGTCGTTACGCAGACGCCTTTCGCTCGGCGGGTTACCGTGCAAGCGAGGCCACCGATGGATTGTCCTGCCTGTCGGCGCTTCGATCGGATGTGTTCGACATGTTGGTCATCGACCAACACCTGATATGGGGCAGCGGAGACGGAGTCATCGAGGTCATGCACCACGATCCTTTGATGGAGCAGGTCCCTGTGGTGTTGCTAAATTTCCCTTCGCCAAACGAACCATCTGAACTTGGCCCAAGCGGCAAGCGAGAGTTGCGTTGCGACGAGATCGTTTACATCGTGCAACGACGTCTTGCTGGAAGCGTTTGATGGTTGACAACTCAATCAAGGTTCGCCGCCGATCCTATCCGACGGTGACGCTGTTACTGTTTGCTGTCAACGTGCCGCTAGCCGTTCTCGTCGCACTCCTACTGGTGACCGACTATCGGCGGGAGATGCGGCGTGCGACGGACGCTCGGCGGATCACGCTTAGCGACGAAGCGAGCGTGATTGGCAACGCGTTGTTGCGTTTAAGTGAACCCGATGACGCCACGGCCATCACAACGTTTTTGGAGAGCAGTTGTGCAGAAACCGCTGGACCGGATACGCCAGGTCACTGGATCGACGTGCGGTGGAACGGCAAGCGATTGCACACGCACACCGGACCTGACAGCGAACAGAATACTGAACCGGAGATCGGTCGGGTGCAAGACGCGATCGTCGGTCGATTTTCAGCCGGTGACCTGCAAGTCGCCGTGACCGAGCGGGCCGCCGAGATTCGACGCAGTGCGAGAGGGGAAACATTCATGCACCTCAGCGGAATCCTGGGGCTGGCATCACTTGCGGCCATCATCGTTGATGTCGTCTTGGTCCGCTTGATCGCCAACCCCACAAAGCGACTGACCGCAACGGTTGAACAACTCCAGTCAAACCAATTCCAGATGGAACCACTTTCGTTTCGCAGTCGCGAACTGAACGACCTAAGTTTTCAGATTGCCCAGATGGCGGAATCGCTGCGCCATGCGGAAGCCGACCGAAGCGGCGCGATGCGACGCGCTCGTGACATTCAGAATCACCTGCTGCCGCAACGTATTTGTGTTCCCGGCCTAGCGTTCGCAACCCACTTCCAGCCAGCCGAAGATGTCGCCGGCGATATCTACGGTGTCATGGAAATGCGCGACAAGTCGTGGTTGATCTACATCGCGGATTTGGTCGGGCATGGCATTCCGGCTGCGATCAGCGCGGCGGTTCTGAAGATGGTGATCGACTCGGCCGCCAGTGGAACGACCGAGCCGGGCGAAATCATGAATCGCGTCAATCGGATACTTCCGCGATACCTGTCCGACAGTGAGTTTGCCACGGCGGCAATCCTGCGTTGGAATCCTGACAAGGCTGAACTGTCTTGCGCCAGTGCGGGGCATGAACCGATTTTGCTGATGACGCAGCAGCGTCTGGTCACACTGGACGCGACTGGCATTCCGCTGGGCATCGACCCTTCGGCTTGCTGGACAACGAGCCATCACAACTTGGTGCCCGGCGACCGGTTGCTGTTGGCCACCGACGGCGTCGCGGAAACACATGATCCCAATGAACAGCAGTTCGGCCGATCAAGATTGTCGGAAATGTTTAGCAACAGCTACTCGCGTGACATCGAAGAATTTGTCGCCCATTTGGAAACAGAAATTGCCTCACATCGAGCGACTGCGCCGATCGAGGACGATGTCACGTTCCTGATCGCCGAATGCCGCCGCATCGAGGCAAGCCAGCAACATTGTCCGGAGAAGACTCAGGCATGAAGGAACAACTGCATCAAAAGGTAGAACGAATCGTCCATCGGTTTGGTTTCGCAAACGTCTGCGTTTCCAACGGCAAGGCAAGACAAATCACGTTGTCCGGTAATGTTGACGACATCAACGACCGCGCGCTGCTGGTCGCGGTCGCTCGCACGACGCCTGGCGTTCAGGAAGTCCATAGCGAGATAACAGTTAACAAGTAACTAAGACGTTTCTAAATAGGCCAGTTATTTACGATGCAATCAATAAACCAGTCACTCATACCGTTTACCACAACGATTCTTTATATGCTTTGTTTGCTTTTCACACGCGATCTGGTTGCGGTGGAACCGACACCGCTGGGCCATGACGCCGAGCAGCTATCTGCGGATCAACTTTCGCGTGTTGTTCACGATTTGACGACTGAAGCGTCACAGGGATTTGTAACGGTCTATGCTTTGCGCGGCCCACGCATGACGCCCGCATGGCGGTTGCGAGAAGCCGCTAAGCAACTCCGGGAACATCACGGAAATTCTCGCCAACATGCTTCGGACTCGTTCGAGTCACCCGACGATCAAGGCTCTGGCCTTGTCATGGATACCGAAGGCTATGTGTTGACGTGCAACCATGTTGTCGAAGGTGCCAACGCGGTCTTCGTGCGAACCGCAGACGGTCGCAAAATACACGCCACGAAAGTGGTGGGCGATCCGGTGACCGATCTAGCCGTGATTCAGCTCAGCGACACCGATCACTTGACACCCGTTCGCTTCGGGGACTCTGATCGACTTCGAGTCGGAGATTGGGTCGTCTCATTAGCTTCACCTTATAATCTTGAAAAGTCAGTGAGTGTGGGCATTGTCAGTTCAACAAACCGGTGGCTATCGAGTTCTCCAGTACCGATGATCCAAAATGATGCGTCAACAAACCCGGGAAGCTCGGGCGGTGCCTTGTTGAATCTTCGCGGCGAAGTCGTCGGCATTATAGAAGGATGCCTGAGTAACACCCGAGAGTTCCAGGGAATTGGACTCGCTACGCCGGTGAACGTTGCGAGAGAGATCGCCAACGAACTGAAAAGCCTTGGCTTTATCCAACGAGGCCATTTCGGCTTTGATACTCAGCCCTTGTCCGCTGACATGGCAACGCTGCTCGGGTTGCCGGCTGATACTGGCCTCTATGTAAAGCATGTTTATCCCGGTTCCCCGGCCAGCGTCGCCGGATTGAGAGTGGGCGATATCGTTGTCAGCTTTGATGACAAACAGATTGACCATTCGTTCGACCCGCAGACATTCACCGCTGATTCCACGCCCGGTAAGCGACACCGTTTTGAGGTCGTTCGTGATGACGAAACCATTGAAATCAAAGCGGTGATGCAACAGGACCAGCCCTCTATCGACGAACCCAGAATCCCGATCGACGCTGCGGCAGAGGATACATTTGAGCACTTTGACAAAGCATTCGGGCTTGGACTGGCAAACCTCAGTGAAGAACTGATTCAGGAATTAAATCTACTGCCGAATACCCATGGCGTCTTAATCACCTACGTTGCGATGGAAAGCGCTGCTTACCGTGAAGGCTTGGCGGCGGGCATGGGAATTGCCCGCGTGAACGATCATGCCATTACCAACCTCGAAGAATACCGCGATCGCATGTCCAAACCTCGGCTTCCCAACCGGGCGTTGTTCCTAATTCAAACCGGCACCGACGCGCACCTTGTCCTCCTGAACAACGAAAAAGATGAATAAACAAAAGATTGAAATGAGCGTGTTGTTGCCATCGGTGACCGACGCGAATGATCGCTGTGTCGAGCGACTGACCAATTTGCTTGTCTCGAGAGCGGGGATCGACGAGGCTCACGTGACTCAGGCGACCGGCGATAATCCGCAGAGCATTTGCATCCACTACGATAGCGATGTCGTTTCCACCGGCGACGTCAGGGCACTGGCAAAGCGAACCGGAGCGCAATTGGACCAACGCTACGGACATTGGCTTGGCAAGTCGGATGCCATGCACGCCCGCCGAGCATCGGCCGTTGAATCGCGACTCTCCGGAATCCACGGGGTACTCGAAGCGGTCGTTGCGCCGGACGGTGCCGTCCGCGTCGAATACGATCGGCAGCAAACGTCCGAAGAAGCCATCGAAACAGCGTTCAGGCAGTGGGCGGCAAACTCGAGCGTCGTCGCCGAGGATCATGCGGATCACAAGCACGACGAAGAAGGTAACGAGGACGATCACGACCATGCCGGGCATGGCCACTCGCACGGCGGCATCTTCGGGCCGAAGTCAGAGTTGATCTTTGCGATCCTCTGCGGCACATTCCTGTTGGTCGGTTGGCTAATCGAAACGTTCACCGAATGGAACGAATGGATTCCGCTGGGGTGCTACATCGCCGCTTACCTGTTCGGTGGCTACTACACCGTCACCGAAGCGATCGAGAAAATCCGAGCCGGCAAGTTTGAGATCGACTTCCTAATGATTGTGGCTGCCGCCGGTGCTGCGTCGCTGGGAGCGTGGGCCGAGGGTGCGTTGCTGCTGTTCCTGTTCAGCATCGGTCATGCCTTGGAAGGCTACGCGATGGGGCGAGCCAAACGTGCCATCGAAGCCTTGTCCGAACTCGCCCCGAAAACTGCGCGAGTTCGACGTGATGGGAACGAATCAGAAATCTCCGTCGAAGAGCTGGTCGTTGGCGACATCGTCATCATCAAACCGGACGAGCGAGTCCCGGCAGACGGTTTCGTGACCGCCGGTGAGTCCAGCATCAACCAAGCACCGATCACGGGCGAAAGCGTGCCTGTCGACAAACGGCCCGTCGATGACGTTGCCGCTGCCGCATCCGATCCCGAGTCGCTTCCGCCCGAGCATCGTGCATTCGCCGGAACGATCAACCAATCGGGATCGCTCGAAATCCAAGTCACCAAACTCGCATCCGAGAACACGCTCGCGCGCGTCGTCACGATGGTCAGCGAAGCAGAAACGCGGGTTTCGCCAACGCAAAAGTTCACCAAGAAGTTCGAGCGTTATTTCGTGCCGTCTGTTATCGCCGGCGTCGTATTGTTGCTGTTCGCACCGCTCGTTGTCAAAGAAACATTTAGCGAATCGTTCTACCGAGCGATGGCTGTGCTAGTCGCCGCCAGTCCATGTGCGCTCGCGATTGCGACACCCAGTGCAGTGCTCAGCGGCGTGGCCCGAGCTGCTCGCGGCGGGATTCTTATCAAAGGCGGCGGACCACTGGAAAGCCTCGGTAGTCTCGATTCGATCGCGTTTGACAAAACCGGAACGCTCACCGAAGGCGAACCGAAAATGACTGACGTTCGTACGGCTGACGGCGTCGACGAAACGGAGTTATTGCGGTTCGCGATCGCCGTCGAAGACCTCAGCAAACATCCGCTTGCCAAAGCGGTCGTCCGCGACGGGAAGAAAAAGTTGGGAGATAGGGAGCCGGGGAGTGGGGGAGAAATTCCAGAGGCAACAAATCTCCAGAGCATCACGGGACGCGGCATCCAAGCGACGGTCGAAGGAGACGTCGTTCATATTGGCAAAGACGATCTGTTCGCCGAAGTCGACGGGCCACCGCTGCCAGACAGCGTTCGCGAGATGGTCGAATCCCTTGAACAAAACGGTCGCACAACGATGATCGTCCGGCGTGGTGATCGTTACCTCGGCGTCATCGGATTGATGGATACGCCGCGAGAAGCCTCTAAGCGAACCATCGCAAGGCTTCGCGAACTCGGCATCAAGCGAATGATTATGATCTCAGGCGACAATCAGAAAGTCGCCAACGCAGTCGCGAAAGAAGTCGGCCTCGACGAAGCAAGAGGCGACTTGATGCCCGACGACAAAGTCAACGAGATCAAGAAACTGCAAAGCGAAGGTGGCGTCGCGATGGTGGGCGACGGAGTCAACGACGCACCGGCAATGGCATCTGCGTCGGTAGGTATCGCGATGGGGGCCGCAGGTAGCGATGTCGCACTCGAAACAGCGGACGTTGCCTTGATGGCAGACAACCTCGACCACTTGCCGCTCGCGATCGGCCTCAGTCGGGCAACACGAAGCATCATCCGCCAAAACCTCTGGATGAGTCTCGGCATGGTCGCGTTCCTCGTCCCGGCGACAATCCTCGGCCTCAACATCGGCCCCGCAGTTGCATTGCACGAAGGCAGCACGCTCGTCGTCGTCTTCAATGCCCTGCGTCTGCTAGCCTACAAACCGAAATTCTAAGCGGAGAGCTCAACATGGAAAACAACCGCGAAACACCTAACACAAATGACGACCAAACCAACGACACGAACAACGTTCAAGGCATCCGCCGTGGTCGATACGTTGAGATCACGAGCCTGATTTACAATATCACCGAAGTCGCGATTTCTCTGACGGCCGGTTTCGCCACGGGCAGTTCCGCGCTGGTCAGTTGGGGTGTCGACAGCATTGTCGAATGCAATTCAGCCGCGTTCATGATCTGGCGCCTTCACGGCGAAGAGAAAGGCATCAGTGATCGCGAAGTGCGAAAGCGAAAGAAGATCGCCCTTAGCGTCCTCTCCGCCGCATTCACAATCGCCGTCTTGTTTATTTGCTACGAAGCAATCAGTAAGCTCATTGGCCAAGAATCCGCGTCGCTGTCTTGGTGGGGCATCGGCATTTTGTTGGTCTCGCTGGTCGTCAACCCGATGCTCGCATGGGGTAAGCACTACTATGGCAAAAAAACGGATTCACCATCTCTGAAATACGACGCGATCGATACGATGATCTGCGAGTACCAAACCATCGTCGTGCTAATCGGCATCGGCTTGGTCCAGTGGCAAGGATGGTGGTGGGCCGATCCGATCGCTGCACTGTTGATCGTCCCCTACGTCGCATGGGAAGCCTACGAAGCCGGTCGCGACGCATGGGCAGTCGATGTCGACCAAACAGAAGATTGAAATCTCCACCAACCGGAAGACATCGACGGATGCAAACAGTCAAGTTGCAAAACGTTGCAATTCGAATCGCATCGCTGGCTCAATGCGAGTTGGGACGTAGTGAAAATGTGAGTCAAGGGTCAGCAGACTGTATCGCTTTGCGGCATTCCTGCTGGGAACGGTACAATTTGCTGATGGCGATTCGCCACTGAAAGCCCCGAGACTGGAACGTTTGTCAATGCCTGAAACGACCGCGACAATTGCTCAAGCGGGCTACTGAATTGACTAAACTGGGGCGGTGGCATCTTGCATAAACGCACCTAACGATGCGAATAGCGTTTGGGCGGTGCTGCTTGCTTCACATGTCGGATCGTCAGTTGTTGAACCAACTGGCCATCGAGTTCCAATTGGTCAATATCGACTTCGCCGTTGATTTGCTCTTTCACCCGTGCGTGCGGATCGGAGTGTTCATCAACGGGATGGCGAAAGACCAAGGTTGCATCGTCCGTGGCAACCCTTGCAAGTTCTTGAATCGACTCGTTGCGAAGTGGTGTGCGTTCGACGATGATCGTTTTGACCGACGAATCCGGCAACGGAATGTCCTCCGCTCGTCCGTCGATTCGATTCGGGATCGGCTGTCCCTTGTCAAGACCGAGCGTTTTCTCGGCACTCGGATTAAGGTTCATTGCCGTCGCGTATCGGCCTTCGCCGCCAACATCCAGTAACGCAATCATTTCACCTCCAAAGCAGTCTCGTACAAACGAATCTTCAGTCGGCATTCTTCAATCTCCAATTTACAGGTACGGGCAATAAATATCCGCCGCCTGCCAAAACTTGTGCGGCAGCGGAATCAAAATCATCGCCAGGATGACGAACGTCGCGTAACCCACCCATTGACGGCCGCTGCTGATCGGCGTGATGTCGTTCAACGGCGGTGTGCCGCGTCCGGCGATGAAGAAGATGAACAGGGCGAAGAACAGCAGTCCGGGCCAAACAAAGATCGCAAGCAGAAAGAGCGACCACATTGCGACACTTCCGATCGTCTCGCCGACTCGCCGCCCGAACATCGCTCTTGCCATGTGGCCGCCGTCGAGCTGCCCAATCGGCATCAAGTTCAGCGCGGTGATGAATAAGCCCAGCCATCCCGCAAACGCCAGCGGGCTGAGTTGAACGAGATAGCCGTCTTGCAGTTGTTCGCCCAATGCGATCTTCGACAGCAGCGCGAACAGGATTGACGATCCGGCGGATGTGCCGTGGCCGAGCATTCCGCCAACGACTTCGGTTTCGGGCGGAAGAACTTCCGAACTTTGCAAACCGACCAGCAGTGCCGGTATCGCAACAACCAAACCGGCCAAAGGACCAGCCACGGCGACATCGAACAATGCTCGACGGTTTCGCGTTGGCGACTTCATCTGAATGAACGCCCCGAACGTCCCCAATGCAAACGGAATCGGGATGAAGAACGGCGGAGTGACATTCAGCCCGTGATGTTTCGCGGTGAAGTAATGACCGAGTTCGTGTACGCCGAGGATTAGTAGTAAACCGATGGAGTACGGCAAACCGACGGCGAAAGCCCCCGGTTGCTCCCATAGATTCACGCCCTGATGCAACGCTCCCGCGTAGGTCGTCGTCAAAAACGTCAACGCGAACAGCAACCAATGCAGCCAAAGCCGCGTCGGACGCTCCAACGTCGCTTCTTCGGTTGGTCGATTCATCAATACGATTGCCGTACCGAGTTCGTCGTCCTGCTGGATCAACGGAACCGCGTTCTCGCCCAGTTCGCTTTCGAGTCTCTTTAACGCTTCGTCGGCTGGCATGTTCAACCGGCCGCGAAACAATCCGACGCCCTGCTGCCGCGTCGCGACTCGGACATCCATCACCGACGCGATGGCCGGTGGGTGTTCGCCGTTGGGAATCAACCGCACACCGTCGTCGGCGACGGATTCCTCGTCGGTCCTTCCCGCTGTCCGGCCGGCAACCGCCATGCTCGCGATCATGTAAAAACACAGCAACAGGATGATCCACATCCAAAGCACGCTGTGCATGCCACCGCCGCTGGCCGTCAGCAGGAACACCAGCGGGATCGCAAGGCAAAGAATCCAGAGGATGGAAAGCCAGGGTGAATGGTTGGTCCGTGTGGTCATGGCGTACTCCTATGTTGCGTGTTGCTTTTTCTGTTGGTCGTTGTGTTGATGTTCATCATCGGAATCATCGACGCGGGCCAGGAACCAACGTTCACCGGCGAAGATCAAGATGAAGCCGACAATGGAAACCCAGATCACCAACATGTCGCTGGACGCCTTCATCCATACGAACGCGCCGAGAATGACAATGTCGAGCGCGATCGCAGTGACAAGGATGGCGGTATTCGCTTTGACATCTTCTTTCAAATGCCGTAGCACGCCCCAATGAATGGCAACGTCCATGACGAGGTAGAAGATCGCTCCGAGTGATGCGATGCGTCCCAGGTCAAAGAAGATCGTTAGCGCGATGGCGATCACGATGGTGTAAACGAGCGTGTGTTGTTGCATATCGCCGGGCATCCCGAAATGCTTGTGCGGCACAAGCTTCATTTCGCTCAGCATCGCCAGCATCCGCGACACAGCGAACGTGCTGGCGAGCAATCCCGAGATCGTCGCGATGACGGCCAGACCCACCGTGAAGTAACGGCCCCACTGCCCGAACGCGGGTTCGGCGGCTTTCGACAAAGCGTAATCGCGGTGTTCGATGATCTGCGAGACGCTCAGATTGCCGGATACGGCCAATGCGACGAGAAGGTAGATGATCAAACAAATCGACAGCGACCAAATGATTGAGCGACCAATGTTCTTGGTTGGCTCTTTGATTTCCGAGCCGCTGTTGGTGATCGTGGTGAAGCCTTTGTAGGCAAGTAATGCCAACGCCGTCGCAGATAGAAAACTCGTACCCGACGTTCGTTCGTTCACGCCGATCGACTCGAACGACAATCCAGAAACGTACAAACCGGCCCCAGCGAAAATCAGAATGCCACCGATTTTGATGGCCGCCGTCACGAGCGAGAACTTGCCGATGAAACTCGTGGACATGATGTTGATTAGAAACACGACAATCAGTAGGCCAACTCCCAACGCCGGCGTCCAAAACGCGGTGTCTTCGACATTCATCAATTGCAGCGAGTAGGTTCCGAACGTCCGCGCGACGAGACTTTCGTTGATGACCATTGAAAAGTACATCAGCAGCGCCATACCCGCCGTTACGGTGCCTTTGCCGTAAGCCTTCATCAGAAACATTCCGATGCCGCCAGCCGATGGATACTTTTGAGCCATCTTGACGTACGAATACGAGCTGAAGCCGGCAACGATCGCAGCAGCAAGAAACGCGAGCGGAAAGAGGCCACCGGCTTGCTCAGCCACCTGCCCGGTGAGCGCGAAAATTCCAGCCCCAATCATCACACCGGTGCCCATCGCGACCGATCCGGTCAACGAGAGACTGTTTTCTTCGTATTGACTTGTTGATTCAGATTCACTCATTTCTGTTCCGGTGTCCTGTTGCGAACCAATGTTGATGCCCAAATCGAAACTTGTCGCAAATACCAGGCCAAGGCGTACGGTGTACGGAAGCGAATCGCGTACACCACTGAGTTGTTGGTTGGAACCGTTCCTCTGTGGACGAACATTGACCAGCGTTCGGTCACACAGCCTTGTTGGGTTTCCCGCAGCAGTTGTAGCACCCTGCGATCAGCGCCCCGAACAACCACCCAAGTACGAATGTCTCAATCGTCCCGAGTACGGTTTCCCAAATCGGCATGTCCCATCGCATGATCGAAGTGACATCGACGCCGTGCATGACGCTATTGAAGAACTTGATCGCGGTATCCTGCGGCACCGTCATCATTACGAAAACGCAACCGACGTACGCGATCGTGCAAGCCGCTGCGACCGCGAAACCGAATCTGGGGATACTTAGCTTATTCATGACTTTCCTCTTGATGGTGTATGTGGTCGGTCATGTGCCCACGCATCATCAGTAGATGACAGCCGAGCATCAGAACGATGAAGACAGTCAGCGTGATTCCTTCACTGACGCCGATTAGCGGCAAGACGAAGATCAAGAGGATCGGCAATCCACAGCCAATCAACATGTGCGAAGAGTGTTTCATCTCGGTCGCCTTAAACTGTATTGAACCGTCGTACTCAGTGAGTTAGATGCTTCTTTCCGCGTATTCTTCAGACCAAACAAATAAAAAACCGCAGCGATGTGGAACCCGTGAAGATTCCCGTCGCTGCGGCATAGAAAGTGGAGGAGGTGGGAGACAACGAGTGGAGGAGTGATCGGCTCCCAACTCCTAGCTCCCAAACTCAGATCAGTGCTTGTGACCTTCACCGTGTCCATGAGCGGCGTGATCGTGGCCTTCCAGCGTTCCCGCTTTGATCAACTCTTGCGCCTTAGCCAGTGTTCCGGCTGGATTCGCTTGCGCCTTCTTCGTGCATCCTCCACAGCACAAGTAGACCCGCTTACCGTCGATCTCTAGTTTCAGCGGTGCGCCCATTGAGCCGAGGAAGCTCGTGTTCGCGACGGCGCAATACTTTTGTGCTTCGACAGCCATCCGTTCTTCCATCGGCAGCTTAGCAAGCGTCGCCGTTGACTCACGCAACTTCATGACCGTCTTGACCGTTTTTTCGCCACCCTTCTTAGCGTCATCGATGCATGCTTTGCAGCACAGGAAAACTGGCTTGCCTTCGATCATCACTTTCAGTGGCGTGCCCATCGAGCCGAGGCGGTCGTAGGTCATGATCGGACAGAAACGCTGAGCCTTCGCGTACTTTTGGTCTTCTGCCGAGAGCGTCGACAACGCCGTTTCGATCTTTTTCTCAGCCTTCATCATGGCCTGGTGATCGTGGCCCGCTGCCTCAGCGTGCCCCTCATGGGCGAAAACGGATGCGGAACCAAAGCTGCCGGCAATCAGTCCGAGGGCCAGCGAAAACAGGAGAGGTGATCGTTTGATCGTCATTCGGAGAATCCTTCGATTCAGGGTTAGGAAACCAATCTTTCGCGACCGGGCCGTCAATCGACACGCTTGGGCGATCACGAAACGATATATCGCACGTTGCCGGGTTAGATGCTTGGCCTTACCGGATTCTTCACGTGAATTCAGAATCTTTTCTGAGACCGGAGCATCCGAAGCATTCGTCAATTTCCTGGAAGCCCACTAAGGGCAAATGCCAGCAAAGTGCGGCAGTCTGACCCATCTCAGTTTTCTGTGAAGGATTCGACGACTTGGTGCATCCAACCGGCCAAGTTCACGTTTCCAAAACCCCACTAAGAGATTTTGATGATGAAAATGTTCATGGCAGCGGCAGCATTGGCTGGATTGATCGGTGTCCCCGCGCAGGCGGATGCCGGTTGCGGATGCTCCGGTGGTGCTCAAACGCCAGTCGCCACGGGCGCTCCGATCGCCTCCTACTACGCGGAAGGTGGTTGTCCAACCGCATTGCCCGCTTATCAACCAGCCCCGAGTCAGTATGGCCCAAGCGGCTATTCCGCTGCCCCTGCTTACTCGAATGTCCCGGTCTACTCGAACCCGCCCGTCAACTACGCAGCACCGCCTGCTGCGATGCCCATGAATGCTGGAACAACCATGCCGGGCCAGCACTCACCTGTTTCGTCATTGGCAGCGTCGCCGTTTACCAATCTTACCGGCAAAGTGCCGAGCTGCTGTGCAAACGGAGGATCAAGCTGCTGCGCCGATGGCGGTTCGAGTTGCTGCCAGAGCAAACCTGGCGAAGCTCCAACATCATTGCCCACGATGATGCAGCTCAGCACGTCAGGAAACGCACCCTTACAAGGCCAGCCCGCAGCACCTGGCAGCAATCAGGCACCTCCCATGCCCATATCCAACGCAGCATCCGCGCCCACAGCCGGTTTAGCTCCGGTCGTGACTGATCCGCATGCTGGTCATCAGCATTGATTGACGGTTCCAACGTCAAACCCACGACGGATCGAGCATGAAAGCATGAGTGGTTCGCCCATTGAGCCAACAAACGCCACCTCGAAACACATTCCAGAATTGGATGGGGTTCGAGGTTTGGCGATTTTGCTCGTCACGCTCTATCGCTTGTGCGCGTACTAGATGTCTGCGGACAGGGTAGCCACGGGTTGCGATTGAGGTCGCGAGCTAACACAATTGAAATGGTTGAGTCGCTTGTGCGGCTCCGCTGGACCCAACCGCACACCGACAAATTAATAGGCCCACCCAGTGGACAATCCGTCAACCTTCGGCGTGTGGCTAGCGATCACCGGATTCGTCGTGTTCATCATCTCTGCTGTGATGATCTTCGCCGGAATCGTCCTGCATTATATGTCCGCCAAAACGCGATCGAGCGGCGCGATGATTGCGAGCAGGGGTGGTCTGGGGATGTTGGTTTTCCTTGCACTAATGGTTGCGTTCACGGTTTCATTTCAGACACACAAACTTGGACTCTCGCCGCTTGTTCAAGCACTCCTCGATATTCTCGCCGTTGCCGTCGGAGTATTGGCTGTATTTTTTTCGCCAGGTGGATGGATCTTTCGCGATGCAAACGTTGAAAAGCGAGACTCGACGGAAGATCCTGATCCACACCGATAGACCGTTCCGGTCGATGAAACGGTATTCCATCCGCCCTGACTGGCTATATTCCGGTTACGCCGCCATCGCGAATGGTTCAGGATATAGTCTTGGCGAACCATCGGACGCAACGGAGGCACGCTGGTTTGCTACTTGAATGAATCGTCGGCTCAAGGGCCCCGCTGGTCCGTGCCCTTGGACTACACTGCTCCGCAAAAGTCGCATGAATCTCGGACGGTTGCTCCGATCGTCGCTGCTGCGCTCGCTGGGGAAGTGCAGCTACGCAATGTACATCTTCCAAAGCCCTTTGATTCCACCAATTGGCTTGCTGCCATTTTCGGCCAGCGTCTTCGATCAAATTGGCGGTAAGGACCCAGTCTCCGCTCATCTGTGTTACGTCGCATTCATGTTCGTGCTGACATACCTAGTCTCCGTGTTGAGTTGGCATGTATTGGAAAAACACTTCCTGCGATTGAAGCGATACTTTAAGGCGTCGTGACCGCGGTGACGAACCGCGAGGATGGGAAAACACCTCGCGATCTAACTCTGTTCGCAAAAGACCGCGTTTGACTCGTCGCCAACATCGGAGCAGAATCGCCAATACCCTGGGGAAGTATGCGGGTTGGGCGAAAACGCCATCCGATCACCAGCCAAAACGTGGAATCTCATGCTGCCGAATTGGAGCGTCTCGCGACTAAATGACGATGCCTTGACTAAGCACAAAGTAGGTTCGCCGATTGCACATATTCAAGGACAAGAAAGTGTTACGAGCATCGAAAGTCAAGTTGGCTGTATCGTCGATGGCAATGGTCATCGCGTTCGCAAGTCCAGCTATCGTGACGCATGGTGAAGAGCACGCTATGCATCATGCGGCAAGTAAGGTTTTGGTGGATGCCGACATCCTAGCTGCTTTCGTGAACAAACCATGCGAAAACTTTCAACTTGCACGCAAGCAATTTCTTTCCGGCAACAACGCGAAAGCGGCAGGACATTTGAGAACCGCGTCGGCGTATCTGCGTCTCGAAGCGGCTCGGGCCGAAGCGACGTCTCGGGTTGCGATCGAAACCTCGGTTCGTGAATTGGAGCAGTTGGCGTCGGCGGTTGAGCGTGGTGAAGTTCGTGCGTACAGCGAGCTACAGCGAGTCTTTGTCCAAGCTCACGTCGCACTCGCGTCACACCACTGCGTCCAAAGCGACTCTTGTTGTTGCCAGCTAGAGAAGGATGGGAATGAAGGCGATGTGACCTGCGTTTGCCGGGAACTCAATGCGGCCACAATCCACCTTGAGCAAGCGACGATGTGGCGAAATGGCGAGTTGGCTAATTTGGTTCAACCGACGTACGATGAGTCCCACTTTGCCGAGATGGAGTCAATGGGTTTCAGCAATTCGATGGCAATGCCCAAGAACAACGCGGATCAAAACCAATTTTTGTCCAGTATGAAACAGCGCATCGGCAGCTTGCACAAAAAACTCGAAGCGTTCACCGGACGCAAAATTCAGTTAGCCCGACCGAACGAAATTGATGCGTTTGGCGGGATGGGTTTGCGATAGGGAGCCGAAGCGAACGCCTTAAGCATCAGAACGACCCAGCGACCATTTGAGTAGCGGTGGCGTCACGATCGTCGTCGCGAACACGACGATGACAAGGGCTGCGAAGAGCGAATCATTCACAACACCCAGTCCACGACCGACACCTAGAAAAACGAGCCCGACCTCTCCTCGTGGAATCATTCCGATTCCAACCGCGAGCCGACTGAGATTGCCTCCAGCGACGATACCTGACAGGAGCTTTCCGATCACGGCACACAGCGTGAAGATCGCCGCCAGCAGCAACGTCATGCTGTCGAAGAAGAACGTGACATCGACTTGCATTCCAACGAACAAAAAGAACAACGGTGACAAGAACCGCTCCAGCGGTGCGATCGTCGTCGAAATCGTTGGGACAACTCGTCCGTTCTCGGACGCAGATCGAAGTGGAGCAACGTGGTCCCGCATCACCAGTCCGGCTGCGAACCCACCCACAATCGCGGCCAACTCAACGGCCTGCGCTAACCAAGCAAATCCGAAGGTGAATGCCAATGCAAAAAACTCTCGGCCGTTCTGTTTGTCGAGCGATTGAAACAACTTCGCCCCGCGAGCCGCAAGGGCTTCACCGAAGATCAGGGTGAGGAAGACAAATAGCAATGCCGTTCCGCTGGTTTGGGCAATCAGCCAAGGGTCAACATCGCCACTCGTTGCGATTCGCGACACGATGGCCAAGAGCACTAGTCCAAGCACATCGTCGATGACGGCAGCACCCAAGATGATTTCGGATTCGTGTCGGTCCATGGCCTGCAAATCCTTCAAAACGCTTGCCGTAATGCCAACGCTGGTTGCGCTAAGTGTTGCCGCCAGAAAGAGATGCCCGGCAACCGACATCTGAACGTGCAAGGCGACGCAGGTCCCGTACGCCAACGCGAACGGTGCAACAACACCGATCACTGCGACCAACACGGCCCGTCCACCGACACGTTTCATCTTGGCGACACTGGTTTCCAGTCCGGCTGAAAACAACAGCAAGATGGCACCAAGCTCGGCCAACGCTGCAAAGATCGTTGCGACGTGAGTTGCCACGGGTGAAGTCTCGACGAGCGTCTCTGCTGACTCGGGATTCATCAAGACCGCAAAGAGCGGCAACCCGAACCAGAAACCAACGTTGCCAACGATCACGCCCAGCACCAGCTCGCCTAAGACCGACGGTTGCTCCAGCCAATCACACAGCCACCGCATCGCCATGAGTGCGAGAAGCAACGAGCTTAGAAATAGAAGGAGGACGGATAGGTCGTTCATTGGCTTTTTTTAGTGGGGAGGTGGGAGACACGGAGCATTTGCGACAGTCTTCACTCAACCATTTTCTATCTCTCAGACTCCCCCTCTCCCACCTCCCCGCTTCGTCAGTGATGCTTGTACCAACCGGCCCGCTTGATGTCATTCCAACTCGTCGTTTGGTGACACTGATGACACTGCTCGACGCGGGCGTGCGGTTTACCGGCAACCTTCGCGGAGATCATCTTGAAGTGCATCATGTAGTGGCTCGGTGGGGCTTGATGGCATTGGTTGCAGTCGGTCGAACTCGTTGACGGGTGTTTGTATTCAGGAATCATCCAACGGTCGGTCGCGTGGCACTGCGCACAATCGTTTCCGAACAACCCCTGGTGTTGGTCGTCGTTGGAATGACAAGATTTGCAGTCAAGCACCGATTCTTGCAATGTGATCCGGTCATGAGGGGCGTTGGCAAATTTAAGTTTGTCGGCCAGACCGACTCGGGCCGCTTGCTCTTCACTGCCCGGCTCGGCATCCTCCAAAACTTTGAGTCCGATGGATGTCAGCAACGAGTGATCCATCTCGGACAAATTGGCGTCGAGTCCGCGATGCTCTTGATGACATTCCTTGCACGTCCCGACGCTGGCGTGAAATGCGGTCGGCTGCCGTTGCAAAATGGAGTCGTTGTTGGCGTGGCACAAGATGCACTTGACCGTATCCACCCCCGTCAGCGGCGTGTGGCAAGCTTGGCAGTTGTCGGTCAGGTTCGCATGTGCGGCCGAGAGCACGCCAGGATTCACGGATTGATGCAGGGAGTTTGAAACTGAGTCGATGGCGGTTTTGGGTATCAGCCCAGAGGCATATGTGATCGCCAATCCAGCAGTCGTTACGACTAACACGATCGCGATTCGTTTCATAGATACAACTCCCAACAGTTTGCAAAGCAGTTTACGAACGAAGAGGTAAGTCCGGCTCAACGGGTTACTCAGACGCAGCGGCAACCGCCAGTCGCAGGCGGCCTGCACGGGAGCGAAGAACGTCCACGACAGAAGCTTTCCCAGCCTTGAATTTCGCTTCTGCTATATTCTTTAGGTCTGTTGCGATTTCGAGCTGTGTGTTGATAAGCTTCGTTCGCGAGTCTTTCCCGATAGCAAGTTCAAGATCAGCAGCGAGCAGTTGCTGTTGAGTCTGAATAAGCGGTTCGATTTCTGAGCCTCCGTTCTTGTACTCCTTCGATTGCACTTGCAATAGTTCTCTAAGTATCTCCCGGCGTTCCTCATGCAATTTCAAGATGCGATGCCGTGACTCCTCATTCGCAGCAACGATTTCGATTTCCAAACGCTCCGCCTTGCAGAGTAATACGTCAGAGACAGAAGCTTCACGCAAACGATACTTTGATTCTAACGATGTCTGAAAATCTTTTGCCACGCCGATCGATGAAGCGATTATTTTCGCCCTCGCATCCGCGTCAGATTCAGCTGCAAGACGTGCAACAAGCAGTTGCCTATTCGTATCCAGAACTGCCGCAATTGTAGACTCGCCGCGTTGGTATGCTTTCGTTCGCGCCTGAAGCAGTTCCGAGAGAGCAGTAATGTGTTTCGCTCGCAAGTCGCTAAGTTGCGGGGCGTCCTCCCGTTGCGAATCGATCGGTTGCTGTCCGACTACATTTGTCGAAGTTTCGGCAGACAACAATATTGCGATAACACAGATTGGAAATATCTTCATGGAATTGCCTCAGTCAAGGGAACGAATGGGATTATTCAAGCCATCGCAAGCCGAAGTACACGGCGTAGTACACGTGCACGAACATTAATGCGTACAGGGCAAACGAGATCGCGATATGAAACTTAAGCCACTTGCCGAACCACCTTTTGAAATCCTCATGAGTCGCAATGGCGTATTCGACATCCGCAATGGACTCAGCTAAACGAACTAGGGTGATCGAATCATGAGAGGTGGCTTGAGACTCATTGATCGATTCCGCCAAAAAGAAACTTGCCGCTAGCCGACTGAAGAAACCCGTGAACGGCCTCAGGCTTCGCGCTGTCGCGGGGTTGGAAGCAATGTCGGTAGCAGCTTGGTCATACGCGGATTGCAACTCCGATAACATCGCCTTCTTTGCTCTGATTTCCTTGGTGAATCCCGACATCAGATAGCGTCCGACGAAACCACTGACAACGACCAACAGGGTCATCGCAGTCAATGTGATACCGAGCGGGCTGTTGTACCTGTGACCGCTGTGAATGATGACCAGGATCGGCCCCAGGACTCCGGCATAGATGTGCCAAGCCAACAGAGTTCGCATCGAAACATGCTTGGTAACGGCTTGCTTCAACTTCTTGTTGCGTTTAACGATCAAGTAGGCCAAGGGAACGAGCATCAGCAGCGCGCCAGACACACCAAGGGCACCGCCCCAGAAACTTCCGGCGAAGCGATGCGAGTGATGAAGTGGAAAGCCCAGCCATGCGAGAAGCATGAGCATGACGAGGCCGGAGACGACAATCTTTTCGCGTTCTTTCACGCTTCCACCTCAACGTCCTGATCGGCCTTTGCCTGGCACGCCAAAACCATGCCCTTTTCCCTGTCTTCTTGTTCCAGGCCATCGTCGACTTCCATCGTCACGTCGCCGGACAGAAGTTTGACAACGCACATCCCACAAGTACCGACTCGGCAGGAGTAGTCAATGTCAACATCTATACGTTCGGCGGCCTCCAACAAGGTTTCGTCGGCTTGAAACTCCGTCGCTTTGTCCGAAATTGCAAACTTGACCCGCGCGCCGGAAGTCGCTGTTTCTTTGGACTCCTGCTTTTTTGCGACTTTCGCTTTCGGTTTTTGAGTGGAGCCGAAGTTTTCCGAGTGAATGTTATCCGCCGGAACGCCCAACTCGGCCAGCATCTCCTTGGTCGCTTCCATCATGGCGGGAGCACCGCAGATATGAATTCGTTTCTTCGCGATGTCGGGAATCCATTCGGTTAGCATCTCTTTGCTAAGTCGTCCGCTACGGTAGCCGTTCATGTCACCGTCGATACGGCTCATCGCAACATGCACATGTAGATTCTCAAACTCGGTTTGCAATCGTTGCAGTTCCGACTCAAAGATAAAATGCTCTGGATCACGACAGGCAACGACAAAGTGAATCTCGCCGGACCACGCCATGTCGGTGAGCGCTCGGGCAATACTCATCATGGGCGTGATTCCAACACCGCCGGAGATCAGTACGATGTCGCTGGATTCTTGGCCAGTGAAGGTGAACCGACCGCTAGGCGCTCTTACCTCCAACGTGTCTCCAACCTTCACCTGGTCGTGCAAGTAGCGTGAGCCAGCTCCTTCGTCTTCGCGTTTCACCGTTACTTCGCAGTAGTAACCCTGCGTTGGTGAAGACGAAATCGTGTAGCTGCGTTTGATCGGTTTCTCGGCGGTGGGCAGCGTGAACGTTAGGAACTGACCGGGCAAGTAACTGAAGGGAATGCCGCCACCGTGGCAGGCTACCAAACGAAATGTTTTGACATCGTCGGTTTCCTGAGTGATCTTGGCGACGCGCAACCGGCAGAGTTTTTTCTTGGCCACCGGAAGCAAGCCACCGGAGTCAATTTCCTCGGCGGCTGTTTCGGTGACGCAGCCATCGTCTGTGTCGCAGCAGTCGCTTGACGAAGATGGGGAGGTCGGTGATGGGGAGTCTCGGAGCGGGGGAGATTGGGAGTTCGAGTTGGACACCGTTGCTTTCTCACCGACTCCCGGACTCCCAGACTCCATATCTTCTCCACTCCCAGGTCCTCCACCAGCCACAGCAAGCTTCTCAAGCAACGTGGCGGCGCGGCGCATTTTGAAGAAATACATCCAAATCATTGCGGCGGCAAAGAGGACCAAGATTGCCATCACGATGGAATGAAAGGGAGTCATTCCCCACAGCATCGCGTTGGATGATGCCACCGGAGCTGCGTCGCTCAGATTCATTTCGTTCTTGAACCACTGCAGGGCAACGTTTCGCGGGGCCTTACCTTCGCGGAGCGCTCGATGCGCGGCCAGTCCGCTCTCAAAGTCACCGAGCCCCTCGCGAATTTTGTCCGTCGCAGCCTGCATCGCGGCAAAATCATCGCTTCCGGCGGATGTGGATAGTTGGTCAAAGCCTTCACTGAGCACTCGCGTGCCCGCAATCATCCGCTGGTGAGCCTCCTGTTCAAGTTCGCCGCGACGTTCCATCGGCAAGTCAGGCAGTTCCATCAGCGAAGGATAGAGGTCTTTGGGTTTAGGCGCACCCATCTTTTCCATCATGCCACCCATCCCTCCCCCACCCATCATTCCGCCACCACCTTTGCCGCCCCCCATCATTCCGCCGCCCATCATGCCTGGCCCGGCACCTTCGGGCGGCCCGCCTTTCCCCATGGAGCCCATTCCTTTCGGACCTTTCCCCATCCCCGAATCAGCACCGCCAGACGCGGCTTCTTCCGGGTGATGGCTGGCGTGCTCCTCTGGCGAAATCTGGCCGTAAGCCGAAGGTGACGCCAGCGCGGATGCGATCGCAACCAAAGCAACCATGATGGAAAAAGAGGCATCGCTTGACCGTTTCATCAACAATCGTCTCCGTATCGGGAATCAGTTCGTCGATTGGTTGGATGAGTCGGGCTGGCCATTTCTTCATGGTCGTTTCGTGAAACTGGACAACTTCTCCGTCATCAGTGCTGAAAATATTTTTATTCGCCGCGAAGAATTCGATTGCAGCGTGCATCTAACCAAACGAACTGGTCGAAAACAGGATGTTAAGCCCACGGTGATCACGGCGGATTCATGAACGCGATGCTTTTCCAACCAATGAAGTTTGCTGCATTGCTAGCCGTGGCCGTGTTCTCCGTCCAACCGGTGCAGCGATCGATGTGTCGATGCCCGCATTGCCCTCAACATGCCAGCGTCACTGTTGAATCCGACGATCAATCTTGCTGTGACGAGATGGTTTCGAGTGATTGCTGTTGCGACGACGGCCCTGTCGCTCCCGGCGAGCGTTGCCCCTGTGGTTGCCGGCAAACGCCGGCTGACCAGAGTATCGAACCGCAATCCGAATTGCCTCAGGTCGAAACTGTCGCCAGTGACACGACGACATGGTTTCTCTCGTCGGTCACCAGGCCTCAGTCGGTAACGGCTCAGCGTGATCGCTCGATACCTGGCGTCTCTCTGTGCATTGCGCTCTGCCGGTTTCGTTTGTAGCGTGCAAGAATCGCGAAGTCTTCGGTCTTAAACACCGGTGCGCGTTCGCAATCTCGATTCTTTGCCAATGAACCAAACGAAAACATGGATGGAATAACGATGTTGATGCAAGAAATGACCTACTCAAATCAAGCGACCATACTTTGTGACGAAGACGACAAGGTGCATTTGGTCGGCTGCCCGACATGCGGTCGTGCTGCGAAAGTGCGAACACAGTGGCTCGACACTGAACTCGCCTGCGGGCACTGCTCGGCAACCTTTGTCGTCAGCGAGTTGATGGATGGCAGCAAGATTGCCCGATCCACCAACGCGGATCATCCTCAACCCAAAACCGAACAGCCGATCCTCAAGTTGGACGGCCACCGACGATCAAAGACAGGGTTTGGTACGCAAACAAAGACAAAAGCTCACACCAATGCCCAACGACCGGTCGCGTTCCTGATCGAACCACGCGACGAAGTCTATGCACGGTTGGCGGGCGATCTGGTCGAGGCTGGCTTTCGCGTCGTACGAGCGATTACGGTAACCGATGCCCTGAAGGCATGCGGAAAATATCGCCCGCGTTTGGTCCTGGCAAACATTTCGTTGTCCGAACGAAAGGCGTGGCAGATGGCTCCCAAATTGGCATTGCTCGACAGCGACACACGCGTTTGGCTGTACGATCATGCGATCGAGGTTCACGACTACGCGATGGCCGATTTTCTTGGCATCGAGCAATTGATCGAATACGGCGGCGACGTTTTCCGGTTGTCAAAGCAGGTTCGTCAATTGCTCGCTAACAAATCGTCTGGACAGGCCGAACCCAAGCGCGCAAGCGTGGCGTGAAAAGTTGGATTGACTCAAGCCAACGCTACAGCAAACCCATCTGCTTCCGTTGACTCAATGAAAAGCGATTGTCGATGTATCTCGCAATCGCTTTGGAGAGTATTTTTCGCATCGACGTTTCATCGTAATCGAGCTGCCTTGTTAGCTCTCTGGACCGTTTGCCAATCACATATGCAATCGTGTCGCGGCACTCGTGATAGACAGAGTTTCGTTCCACCTGTCTGCTATGCGCTCGATCGAGTGCATCTTTGATGTCAGGATGCTTGTCAAGGTAACTCTCGGTAACGAGGTCAACGAGAACGCGATTGAAGAAACCATTTCCATACCGAGACTCGGTTGCTGCCAGTTCGTCACGAAGTCGAATCGCAAATCGGCTGGTCTCTGATTCTAAATCCTTGGATCTCACCTTCAGGTCAATCAATTCCTCGTTGATCTCAGAGTCCCAAGGGAATATCGAAATCGGCTTGTCGCTCCCGACGCTCCAGATTGAAAGTTGATATCCATCCAATCCAAACGATTCGTCCTCGTTGCGAACATCAACCACGAATTTTTGCCCGTGTTGAATTTCAGCAACCAGTCGCGCAAGCAATGGATGGTTCGCGGATGTTGTCATAGGAAAAGGCTCGGGCTGGTTCATTGTCTACATTCCTTAAGAATGCTCTGCCGCAGTAACGGGATTGCTGCTGGTCATAGACGACAACAGGAAGTGGGAGGCATTGCGGCATGCAATCTCTCGACTCTCCTCAATGATACGGTCGCGGTTCGCATCGGCAAAGTCGCTAATGCCTTTGACGACACACCAGATCGGATGCTTCGTCACGCCGAGCAGTCCAATGCCCTCCATTTCTCCTCCGACGATACGGTGATTTCCGGCGGGCACAAGTCGCACTAACTCGTCCCGGAATGCCGATGAATGCACAATCGCCGCCCCAGAGAGGATTGCCCCAAAATAGACATTGTAGTCGGAGGCCGGTTCTTCAATCCTGAATTGACGCAAAGCATTGACGGTCTTCTCCGCTGCATTCATGCGTGTCGCTGAGTCATAGTTGACTAGATATCCGTTTTCGGACAACGCGTCGCGGTAGTGGCGATGGTCGTACGGAATGACTTCCGTCGAGACGAGGACGTCACCGATCTGCTGCGTTGACTCCTCCATCCCGAACGCCATGCCGAGTTGAATGACTGAAGTTGCACCGGTGGCTCTTTGGAAACGCGAAGCCAGCTCTGCCGACCCGCCATACCCAAGTGGCCCCATGCTCCTGGATCGAACCGCAATCACATTTTCAAACCCGATCAAACCCAAGTCGTAGTAGCTGCCCAGGAATGGATGGTGTCGTTTCTTAAACGATATCCCAAACTGTTTACACTGCTGCGACAATGCATCCAACTCCGACGATACCGCTGTCAGAATCAGCGTATCGCAGAGCGGGAAATCAGGGGCGGATTCGCTATCTTCGGACATGCTCAACAATGTAGATGAGCAATGAAGGAGAGCCAACAGGCGGACAGAAATGCTCTGTCATTTGGCTTCTTCGCTAGTAAGTCACCGCACATCCACTCGTTGAACGCTCATCGCGTCTGAACTTCCAGCCAGTCCGAGTTTGTCGAGCCAGTGGGATATTTTTCGGCATGACGAATCTTTCTAGCGACCGCAACGCGAGTACGCTCGTCGCTGCAGAATCCTACGCGGAGCGACGTAGGTTGCTCGGTGGGCTGTGTACGAAGGGTAATAGCTGGAATACGAACGTGGGTAGTCGCTGTCGTAGCCAAACCCTCCGTAGCCGATGCCGCTGTAGCCAACGCCGTATCCGAGACCAATTCCGTAGTACGCGGCTCCGTGTCCGTGGCCGCCATATCCATGTCCTCCGCCGAAGCCGTGACCACCGCCTCCGACATGCCCGCCACCACTGTGACCGCCGCTAGCCATGGCTGTTGAGGAGAGCATGACTGCGCCCGTCAAAATTGTGAGACCTGCAAACAGTTTCAATTTGGATGGATTCGTCATCGTTCATCGCCTTATCGGGTGGGAGGAAACCAATGTCCAGCGAAACATCGCTTGGATGAAGCTTGGCAATGAAGCAGACCGTGCGACTGCTTCGTGTTGTGAGAGTTAGATGCGAGTTTCACGCCATTCCTTCACCAAACCTTCTTGCTTCGTCCGATCCTGCCGCAAAGACTCCGATCATCCGGATCGAACCGATCGTTCGGGGCCGTTTTACCGCTCGGAGCGATAGTGGGCATCGGTGCATCGGCGGGCGGATTGGAGGCATTGCAGCAATTGTTCGACAAGCTGCCACCGGACACTGACCTCGCGTTTGTTGTCGTTCAACATCTTTCGTCAGACTTCAAAAGTCTGATGGATGAGATTCCGGCGAACCTAGTTGAAGACTCGTTCGCACTCTCGTGCCAGCATCAATTCCTCGTTCGATTCGATGACGAGGATTCTGCCCTTCGTGCCAGTCGTCGAGACATCCATATCACTTGTGACCGCGGCGTTTGCGATCGGGTCGAGTTCGAGCCCTAGAAAAGCAAGTCGCGCACACGCTGCGGCGCGGATCGTTGCGGAATGCTGACCGACACCGCCTGTGAAAATTAAGGCATCGAGACCGCCCAACGTCGCCGCCATCGCTCCAATACCTTGGCGGAGTCGATGAACATAAATTGCAATCGCAAGTTTTGCCCGCTCGTTACCAGCTTCTGCGGCCTGCAATACGGTTCGCATGTCCGACGAGACGCCGGAGACTCCGATAAGCCCAGACTCTCGATTGAGCGCATGATCAAGTTGATTTGCGGAGAAGCGATTCTCTCGAAGTAGATGACACAATAGTCCTGGGTCAACGGACCCGCTACGAGTCGCCATCATTAGACCCTCAAGAGGTGTGAAACCCATCGTCGTGTCAATCGACTTGCCATCGCGAATAGCCGCTAACGACGCGCCGTGTCCAAGATGTGCGATGACAACACGTAGACCGATCGAAGGTCGATCCAGTATCTGTGCAGCCCGTTGGGAACAGTACGCATGACTCAGCCCGTGGAATCCAAAGCGACGCAGGCCCCACTCGTCTGACCATGCTTGCGGTATCGCGTACGTATACGCTTCTGGAGCGAGCGTCGAATGATAGGCCGTGTCAAATACGGCCACATGCGGGAGGTTGGGGAATACTTCTCGTGCCGCAACGATTCCTTCGAGGCAGCTTGGGTTGTGCAGCGGTGCCAAAGGGGTCAATTCGTGCAAGGCGTCTTCAACCTCAGCCGTCACCAGCACGGGTTGTGTAAAACGAGTTCCCCCATGGACGACTCGATGAGCGACCGCTGCAATCTCTTCGTTTGTGTTGACTCGGAGATCGGCTGCGACTCGACCAATTGCGGGCTTCACGTCCGACCAACCGACCTCGCTGAGAACGGCTGGCGATTCGGTTGATGTGAATGTGTAGCGAGTTGGCTCGCTTGCCCAATCGGTGTGACTGCTGGCATGAGTGTGGTCGTCAGCTGTCTCGATCAAACTGCACTTCAGGCTGCTGGAGCCGACATTGATCGTCAGTACATTCACCCCTTCCACTTCCAATCCTGAATTTCCGGCATGTCCTCGCCGTGAGTCTCGATGTAGTGCTTGTGTTCGATGAGTTTGTCGCGCAACGCCTGCTTGATGTAAGCCCCTTCCGAGCCGATTGTTTGAGCACGATCGACTACATCTCCGGCCAAGTGGAATCGGTCCAATTCGTTGAGCACGACCATGTCGAACGAAGTTGTCGTGGTTCCTTCTTCCTTGTAGCCTCGCACATGCAAATTTCGATGGTTTGTACGGCGATACGTCAGTCGATGAATCAGCCATGGATAGCCGTGGAATGCAAAAATGATCGGCTTGTCAGTCGTAAACAGCAGGTCAAAGTCTTTGTCGCTTAGTCCATGTGGGTGTTCGGATTGCGGTTGCAATTTCATCAAGTTCACGACATTGATGACTCGGATTTTTAGATCGGGAACGTGCTCTCTGAGCAATTCCACTGCTGCCAAGGTTTCCAATGTTGGCACGTCACCACAGCAAGCCATCACAACGTCGGGTTCACCGCCCTGATCGTTGCTCGCCCAATCCCAAATCCCCAGGCCCGCCGAGCAGTGTTTCACCGCCGCGTCCATGGTCAACCATTGCGGTGACGGTTGCTTTCCAGCCACGATCACGTTGACGTAGTTGCGACTGCGCAGGCAGTGGTCCGTGACACTCAGCAAGGTATTTGCGTCGGGCGGCAAGTAGACCCGGATGATCTCTGCCTTTTTGTTGACGATATGGTCGATAAATCCAGGGTCTTGATGGCTGAACCCATTGTGATCCTGTCGCCAGACGTGTGACGTGAGCAGATAGTTCAAGCTGGCAATTGGTCGTCGCCAAGGAATGTGGCGACAGACCTTCAACCACTTCGCATGTTGATTGAACATCGAGTCAACGATGTGAATGAACGCTTCATAACAGGAAAAGAATCCGTGGCGACCAGTCAGCAAGTAGCCTTCCAGCCAGCCCTGGCACTGATGTTCACTGAGCATTTCCATCACGCGACCATCGGGCGAAACGTGATCGTCTGTCGGTAGGATTTGGGCTGTCGAACAACGGTCGGTCACGTCGAAAACCGCGTTCCAACGATTCGATGCTGTTTCATCAGGACTGAACACACGGAAGTTTTTTGCGTCCAAATTCAGCTTCATGCATTCGCTGATGAATTGCCCCTGCACACGCGTCGCTTCCGCCGTGACACTGCCGGGACGCGAAACGTCCACCGCGAACTCTCGGAAATCAGGCATGCGAAGGTCTTGGAGCAGCGTGCCGCCATTGGCGTGAGGATTCGCGCCCATCCGTCGATCACCCTTCGGTGCTAAGTCCGCAATCTGAGATCGTAGCCGACCGGTATCATCGAAGAGTTCATCGGGCTTGTATGACCGCATCCAAGATTCGAGCAATTGGACGTGCGCAGGATTCTCTGCCATCTTCCCCATCGGCACTTGGTGAGAACGCCAAGAGTCTTCGACTTGGTTCCCGTCCACTTCCGGGGGACAGGTCCAGCCTTTTGGCGTCCGCAGCACAATCATTGGCCAGCGCGGTCGCGAATGAAAACCATTCTCGCGAGCGTCTTGCTGAATCTGACGAATTTCCGCGAACACCTTGTCAAACGTCGCCGCCATCAATTGGTGCATGTCTTCCGGATCGCTGCCTTCAACAAAGTAGGGCGTGTATCCGTACCCGCGAAACAGTTGTTCCAGCTCTTCGCGGCTGATGCGAGACAAGACGGTTGGGCCGGCGATCTTGTAGCCGTTGAGATGCAAGATCGGGAGCACGGCACCATCACGCACCGGATTAAGAAATTTGTTGGAGTGCCAACTCGTCGCCAGTGGTCCCGTCTCGGCTTCACCGTCGCCAATCACGCAAGACACGATCAGATCAGGATTGTCGAACGCGGCTCCGTACGCATGTGACAAGGCGTAGCCAAGCTCGCCACCCTCGTGAATCGAGCCTGGCGTTTCGGGGGCGACGTGGCTGGGAATCCCACCCGGAAATGAGAACTGTTTGAAAAGCCGTCGCAATCCATCTTCGTCTTGCGAAATATCCGAGTACCGTTCGCTGTAGGTGCCTTCGAGATAGGTGTTCGCGACCAGGCCCGGGCCACCGTGACCGGGACCGGTTACATAGAGCACATTGAGGTCGTGTTCCTTGATGACCCGATTGAGATGAACGTAGATGAGATTGAGACCAGGTGTCGTGCCCCAGTGGCCGAGCAATCTGGGTTTGATGTGTTCGATCTGCAGCGGCACCTTTAGCAGCGGATTGTCGAACAGATAGATTTGACCCACGGACAGGTAGTTCGCGGCTCGCCAGTAGGCGTCCATGCACTGAAGTTGTTCGTCCGTGAGAGGTGAACCTAAGCTCTTGTCTGAAGTCATGATATCGGCTGCACTGTCGGTTGAGTCGAAAAGATGTGCTTGTGCCTTGGGACTCGATCGCTTCACCGATACGATTCAGGGCGTGAGCGTAAGCCGCCGTGCGCATGTCAATCTGGTTGGTGACCATCAACTCATAGATCAGTTTGAATTCTCGCTTCATGATCTGACTGAGCCGTTGATGAACTTCCTCGACCGTCCAGTAATATCCGGCTCGGTTCTGTGTCCACTCGAAATAGCTGACCGTCACACCACCGGCGTTCGCCAAAATGTCTGGAACGATGAGGGTTTCCTTCGCGTTGAAAATTGCGTCTGCTTCCGTTGTCGTGGGACCATTGGCGACTTCGACAATCACCGGTGCCATGACTCGTTCGGCGTTCTCAGCGGTAAGTTGATTCTCGAGCGCAGCGGGAATGAGGATATCGACGTCGAGTTCCAGAAGCTCTTCGTTTGTGATTATTTTCCCGCTTCCTGCATCGTCGGGTTGGCAATGGCACTCAACACAGCCACATTCGGGGCAATCACAAACGCTTCGAGAGGCGTAAACTTCGGACAAGTCCTGACGTTGCTGCTTCAATTCAATGGCGCGGGGTATGTCCAAGCCTTCGTCGCGGAAGATGCCACCTCGCGAATCACTGATCGCGACGATTCGGTAACCGTCGGCGTGCATTAGCCGAGCGACGTGCTGCCCCGCGTTTCCAAAACCTTGCACGGCGACGCGAACTTCTGGTGGACTCCACGCTTTCAGACGCTCCAGTTCCTTGATGCAGTAGTACGCTCCACGCCCTGTGGCATCATCGCGACCCAAGCTACCACCCAGCGGTATCGGCTTGCCGGTGATCACGGTTGGTGTGCGACGTCGTTGAATGTTGGAGTATTCATCCATCATCCAGCCCATGATCATGGCATTGGTGTAGACATCGGGGGCAGGAATATCCGTTTCAGGTCCGATAAAGTCGGCAACACGCTGGATGAACCCGCGACTGAGTCGCTCCAATTCAAGCCGTGACAGTTCTTTCGGATTCACGATGATGCCTCCCTTTCCGCCACCAAAGGGAATCCCGGCGACAGCGCACTTGCACGTCATCCAGAACGCGAGTGCTTTGACTTCGCCCAGGTGGACATCGGGATGAAATCGAATGCCACCCTTGGTCGGCCCGCGTGTGTCATCGTGACGGACTCGGTATCCCTGAAACACACGCAGCGAACCGTCATCCATTCTCAGGGGGATGGATACTTGAAGCATCGACTTTGGATACCGCAACCGCTCCAACGCCTCGGGTCCGATACTGGAGAATTCAGCAGCGTTATCGAGCCGGCCAATGGCGTTCTGAAAGATTTCTTCATCGGCTCGGTGACTCATCGTTGTTTCCTTTTCTGTGGTTCGCTGACTTAGTCTCGACGTTGATCCCATTTTCACCTAGCAGGGACAGTTTCACTCGGGCTTGCCATTCCGACGAGCGTTTGCCGTTGTTCTTTAGTCAACACTTCCGCTGCTTCGCCAACCGATCGGATGAACGCGATGCGATTGTCGGCTTGCAGTTTGGCGATCTCTCTTGCTTTCGCTTCGATCTTGTTGATGTCGGGTTGGGCTTCGGCGGTCAATGTCCAGAGTTCTTGCTCGGCTTCGTCGATTTTGCGTTCCGCGGTGGCCGTTGCCAGCAGGGCGGCTTCCTTGAGTTGGTTGAGCTTGAGTTGTTGTTCGTCCGATGGGGTGATGTGCTGTGGATGGTCCAGAAAGAATCCGGTCTCACCGATGTGGTACAGGTGCGACGCGCCGGCAAAGCCAGGCAGGGCGGAAGGCATGCTCATGCTTCCCATCGAGCCCATTCCATTCATGGATGATTTCATGGCGGGGTTGCGACCCATCATCCCCATGCCTTTCATCATTCCCATACCTTTGCCCATCCCCATGCCACCGGACATTCCGCCCATGCCAGACATCATTCCCATGCCACCGGACTTCCCTTTCATTCCCATACCCATGCCACTCATTCCGCCGGAAGACATCGACGCATCGGATGTGTCTTGGCTCATGCCGCCCATCCCTTTCATCATTCTTTTTTTCATTCCACCCATTTTCATGCTGTCCATGCTTTTCATTCCGCCCATGCCTGCGGAGTCCGAACCAGAAGACGGATCGTCGGCACCCTTATCCATGCTCATATTCGACATCGCACCGGACTTCGCATCCGTGCCATAGCGAGTCGTATGTTGCGATTGCAGGGTTGTTTCTAGGTCGGCCACTTTTTTGCGTAACGCTTGCAGTTGAGTGGCAAGATCGCCGTCCGCAGTTTCTGAAGCGGCTGGGTGAGCGGCATGCGGATCTGTTTTAGTTTGTGCAAACAACGAAGGAGAGGACAAGAGTAGGCTGCTGGCGATCAAAGCGGCTGAAACGGTCCGTTTGCCGAACGGTGATGTGAATTTCATGGGGAAATCCCTTGTTGGTTTACGTAGGAATGAAGAATGCAGCGAAGGTTGGCAGTTCATCTGCCGCCCTTGATACCCTGGCGGGGTAAGTTAAAATCTGTCGTATGAATGGCAAAAACGATCCACTTGGCGACGAATCACCAAGCGGATCGCGACTTTCAAAACAATTCGCTTCGATGAAACGCAATGTCCTGGACGCTCTCACTCACCGCTTTTCGCTGGCGTTTCGCCTTCGGTGGTGGAGTCGTGCTTCATCGCGTCATGGGCGGCGTCCTCGTGGCCCATCGTCTTCATCAGCTTGGCGTGGTCTTTGGCGATTTGGTCAAGCGTGGCGGTGATTTTTGTCGACATGTCGCCGCAGACCTTTCCGTCGGGCGAGTCTTTGCAGCATTCGGCGTGCAGCATTTCCTGCGTGTCGGCCGCCTTGGACAGCTTCGTTTCGATCGCCTTGACCTGCTCGACGACCTGCGGGTTGCTCACGTTTTGGTCGCGAATGACCACCATCTCTCGCTGAATACTCTGGATTTGGTTGCCGAGCAGTTGCGATTCCGCTTGAGTGACCTGCGGTTGAATCACCGGGGCCTGAGTCGCGTATCGCTGGATACTTTGCGAGTAGTTCCGGGCGTGCTGAATGTTGCGGGAAGCTCGCTGGTTGGCCCAGAATCCGCCGCCTGGGTGCTGCCGTCGTTCGGCTGGCGATCGAATTTTGCTCTGTGCCAAGACGGGTTGCGGAACAAGGGAGGTGGCGGCGAACATGACTGCCAAACCAAGAACCAACTTACCGACGTGTTTCGTGGACATCTGTTTTCCTTATTGAGGAGAGGGGAGAATTCTTCGTTGAGGTCGTTTCCTCAATCGGGTAATTGGATGCTTGCCCGATTCGCGTTCTTCACGAAATTGCCGCAGAATTGTGATGGCAATGGCGTGTGTTCGCGTACGTCGTCCGAACTTCGCTCAACCTGCAACGTCAAGGAGCCACTGTTTGAATAGCCGCCAGCGCGACCAACCTGCGTCCGATGACTTTGCAGCAATGGACCAAGACTCCACGCAGCAAATGGTGGCTGCTTGCATTGCGGGCAATCAGGACGCGATGCGGATGCTATACGAGCGTTGTAGCCAGCGCGTGTACGCGCAGATGGTCCGCATGGTCGGCGTTCAGGATGCGGACGACGCGACGCAGCAAGTATTCATCCACCTGTTCCGCAAGTTGGATAAATTCGATGGTCGGTCGAAGTTGGAGACTTGGGTCTACCGCCTGGCTAGCAACGAAGCCTTGCAGTTTATTCGTTCCAGGTCTCGTCACTCGACGGACTCGTTGCTCGATGATCCCACGGGGAATTCGGACGACATGAGAGAGCAGACGGAGCAAGCTGAAATGCTGGACGTTGCGTTGTCAAAGATCGACCCAGAGCTGAGGGTCGTCTTGGTGCTCAAGGAGCAAGAGGATTTGTCATACCGCGAGATCGCCGACGCGGTCGGCATTCCAGAAGGCACGGTCGGTTCGAGGTTGAACCGTGCTCGTGCCGATCTGCGTGAAGCCTTGCTGCAGCTTGGTTGGGAATGAGTGAGAATTGAAGATTGGCGACTGAAGATTGCAGATTGGAAAAGAACTACCTGGAAATCAATCTTCGTTCGTCAATCTTCAATCAATACGGACACCCGACCGTGCGATCAATCTGGGCGATCGCGCCGGCCAGGGACGCGTTGATGCGAGCAAGCTGCGTCTCAAACATCAATAATTCGCGATACGTTTCGATCAAGGTGAAAAAGTCGGTGCGTTCGCCACGATAGTCTGCGATCGCTAACTTCAACGTGTCTTCGGTTCTTGGAATGATGCGATCTTCATAGATGTCGGTTTGCTCGACGAGTGAGTCGGCCTGAGCAAGCAAACGACGCAGACGACCATAAATTTCGTCACGCTCGGCTTCCAGGCGTTGTTGCGTGCTGCTTGTTCGTCGTGAAGCTTCACGAACACCGGCATTGATCTTCTCACGCCAAATCGGAAGCGTGGTTCCGAACGTGATACTGAGATTGTCATTGCCGTTGGCCACAGGACTGATCACATCGTGATTGTCACTGACAATTCCCCAGTTCAGTCCAACCATAAAGTCGGGGTATTGCTGCAAACAAGCGAGTCTTTGTTTCTGGCGATCACGCTGAATCTCTGCGGCCAAACCTCGCAGGCTCGGGTTGCATTGTTCGGCTTGAGAGATCAAAGCGTCCAGTTGCATGGGAGCGTCGGCAATGCCGAGTTCCTCGGTCGCTTGCGGCAACAAAGACACGGGTTGCTGCAACAACGCGGCGAGGTCGGCCTGTGACATTTCCAACTGCTTCGTTAGCTGTATGATCTGATCATCGAGTCGGTCGATTTCTAACTGGGCGCGAAGCACGTCCTGCTGGGTTCCACCGCTGCGATAGCGAGCCTCGGCTACCTTGGCGAGGTCGTCCACCAGGTCGCGAGATTCTTCAATGATCGCAATCGCACGGGTCGCGTACCAGACTTCGTAATAGGACAAGCGAACCGATTCAGTGATCTTCCGTTCGATGCGTTCCACCTCGGCTTGGGCAATCTGGGCTTCGCGGCTGACGATTGCTCCCTTCGTCCGCAACTTGTCTGGGAAAGGAACGCCCTGTTGCAATGACATCTGGTTGGCAATCCGCCCACCCGCGGTTTGCAAGGCGTTGTCGTGTAGCGGCCAGAAAGTGTTATTGAATTGCGGATCGGGCAATGCGGTGACTTGTGGAATCCGTTCCAGTTCCGCCTGAACACGCTGGCGTGCGGCCTGGATGCTGGGGTGAGCCGCCAGGGCCTGAGAGATGAAGTAGTCGACGGGTTGCCCGGTGCTTAGTTGGGAGTTGGGAGTTGAGAGCTGGGAGTCGTTGTCAGCAGTTTCCTCGTCATCGGCGTCCTGCTCACCATCTTCTTCCTCGATTTCAAGCATCTCTCCAAGCGTCTTTGGCTCGTCTTCTTCCTCATCTCCTAGACGCATGGGTGCCGCCAGATCTAGTTGTGCCGCCAGGACGACCTCACCTCTCTGTGGCGGCTGGCCATACCCGACGGTCCGAAAATTCGATTCATTGCTAGCATCCGGAGCTGGCTGCGGGAGTTCGTCACTTAATGACTCTTCGCTGACGGCCGGTCGCGATACGGCCGCGTGCCGCGACCCGTTGGGGCGAACGGGACCGCTGGCACAACCGCCAACGGAGAGCGTGACTAGGGACAAGGCCAGCAAATGACGCTTGCGATTTCGCGAAAACACGGTGCTTTTTCGTATGTACATGACAAACTGGCTCCCTCCAGCTATCCTTTCAAAAGGGAAAGTTCCGTGATGAATCAGATTCGTCTTGAACTTTCTGAGTGTATTTCCGATATACTCCCAATACCGGTCCTAGGTATCTGTTTCGGAAGGTCCACGTGTTTCGCTCGCGTTTAACTCGCACCGTCGTTAATCTTTCACTGATCGTCGCAATGATGATTCAGCCGGGGTTGGCGTTGGTTTTTGCAAGCGATTGTGGAGCCGAGTGTGCCTCCGGCTTCGTGTGCGAAGGCTGTGGCTGCTGCGAAGTTGCTTCTCCGACTGAGAAATGTGGCTGCTGCGATGGCGAACAAGATGGCGACGGTAGTTGCTGCTTGTCGACGTCGGAAGCAGTTGAACATAGTTGGGCCGAACAGGAATGGACCGATGATGAGATGACGGTCGAAGACCTCGCGGCGAGCGAAACGCTCGAACTGCAGGTCATCGTCATCAGCACGACCGATGCGGATGCAGTCGACGAAAGTCAGGCCCGCGAAGTCACGTCGGCTTGTCATTGCGGTATGGAAAGCCAGCCGCTGGGCGACTCCTCGCCTTCGCGTCCCACGATTGAGCGTCGTGACTCGGTGGCGATTCGTTTCGCCGACTTGGCAACCATCTTTGGCGATACCCATGCGAGGCCGCCGCGTCTCCTGCGGGACGGAGCGGCAGACTCGCCAGCACATTTCTCCCAAATCCATCTCTGTATTTGGCGACTGTGATTCTGCCTGCCTGAGCAGTTTCATGCGCGTTCCACAACGCGAGCGTGCATGTTCCAAACGATGACTCGTTTGCTCGTGGCCCTTCTTTGCTGAATCCATTTCCATCGACGGTTGAATCCCGTCCGACCATTCACAGCCTAAAGGTAGGTGACTGATCGGCGGCAAATTCCCTCCGGTTTGTCGTCGATCCGTTACCCCTTTCGCTTCATCGCCAATGATTGTGCGATGCGGAGCTCATCAATATGTCAAATCACAATCATCAAAACAAAAAAACAACAGCGGCCGAGGATGCGGAGACGCGTTCCGAGCCAGTCGCTCAATCAACTAGCGAAGCATCCGTGCCTGAAAACAAGGAGGCGTCAAGCATGAATAAGAATCATCAGCCGAGTACGAACGAGGAGCAGGACGTGTCAGCGGAAACGAAGTCATCAGACGCGACGCCCGACACAGCAAGCCAGCCGGATTCACCGACCAAAGTCAGCACGCCGGACACACCTGCTTCAACGGCCGCGTTGGCCGAAACGAAAGTCGGTGGCTTTGGGTGGTTGTTGCGTGTCGGAGTGAACGCGGCTGTCGTCACCGCCGTGGCCGCATTGATCTTGGTCATGATCGGATTCGCACAACGATCCGAATGGGTGACCGCCAATGGTTTCTCCGGCGGCGAGTCAGAAGCGGTCGCCGATGCGAGCGGCGGCGAGGAAAAACGATATATCTGCCCGATGATGTGTACCCCGCCATCGACCGAACCAGGCCGATGTCCCGTATGTGCAATGGAGTTGGTCGAAGCGACTGGCGGCGGTGGCGGCGATGGGATTTCGGTCACGATCGAGTCTGCAGCTCGGCGGTTGGTTGGAATCCAAACGGCAACCAGCAGATTTGGCGAAGTGACACGAACCATCCGAACGATTGGTTCGATTGATTTTGACGAGAGTCGTTTATCAACGATCTCTGCCTACATCGACGGTCGGCTTGAAGAACTCTACGCCGATTACGTTGGTGTGGAGGTGACCGAAGGCGATGACCTCGCGCTAATATACAGCCCCAAATTGTATTCAGCTCAAACCGAATACATCGCCAGCATGGAGAGCAAGTCGGTCGGTCGGTTTAGCATCAACAGTTCCGATCTGCGAGAAATGGCTCGCGAAAACCTAAGCGAACTCGGAATGACCGATTCGCAAATTGCAGCACTAAAGAAAAGCGGTAAGCCAAACTCCCGTATTCGCATTAAGTCACCGCAAACCGGCACGGTGCTCGAGAAAGCCGCCGTCGAAGGTGATTATGTCAAAACAGGACAGAAGATCTACCGCATCGCTGATCTGACTTCCGTCTGGTTGATGCTTGATCTGTTTCCGGACGACGCGGCTTCGGTACGCTTTGGTCAACAGGTCGAAGCGGAGATTCAGTCGATGCCGGGCGAAGTCTTCACGGGGCGCGTTGCCTTCATCGACCCAACCGTCAATCCAACGACCCGAACGGTTCGCGTTCGCGTCGAAGTCATGAACTATGACGGGAAATTGCGTCCAGGCGACTACGCAACCGCTCGCATTACAGTCCCCGCGATCTCGACGGACTTTGTCTACGACCCCGCCTTGTCCGGGAAGTACATCAGCCCGATGCATCCTCAGGTGATTCGCGAAGAACCGGGCATGTGTCCCTTATGCGGCATGGATTTGGTGCCGACATCGCAACTCGGCTACGCCACCGAGCCACAGCCTCAACAGCGTGTCGTCACAGTTCCACGCGATGCGGTCTTGTTGACTGGCGAGAACGGAGTTGTCTATGTGGAAACGGAGCCGGGTCGTTTTGAGATTCGTCGTGTCACGGTCGGTCAGATGAATGACACCGAAGCCATCATCGTCGAGGGAATGGTGGCGGGCGAGACGGTCGCAACGAACGGCAATTTCCTGATCGACTCCCAGATGCAACTCGCCGGGAATCCTTCGTTGATGGACCCCAGCAAAGCACCGAGCTACTCACCCGGACCATTGCAGTTGCCCGAAACGACACCGGTGATGCTGGCAGGTCAATCCGCAGCTCAATTCGACCGTGCTTACGACGCTTACTTTGAAATTCAGTGTGCCATGTCGGCCGACACAACTCCGCCGCCAGTCGCCCTGAACACTCTGTTGGATGCATTGGCAAGACTCGAAATGCTTTCCGAAGTGCCCGATGAGGCTCAAAGTCGTTTCGCCAGCGCTCGTCGCGGGGCATCGCGAATGGACGGTTCGCTTGAGACCGCCCGTGAGGCCTACCGAAGTGTTAGCCATGCATTGTTGAAGGCGGCGACGATTGCGCGTGGTCCCAAAACAGCACGGTCGCTGGTCCACATGTATTGCCCGATGGTCCCAGGTGGCGGCGGCGATTGGATGCAGCCCGGTGGTGAACTGCAAAACCCGTACTGGGGCAGCGAGATGCTGACGTGCGGCGAGACCGTTCGCGATTTGGCCATGAATGCCGCCAACGGCGATGGACAAGAAGTGAGTTTCAAGGTGGTTGGATTCGGCACGGATACCGGAGAGATGCAATGAACGAGCGATCAAAGTTGCGTCAGACGCATGCAATGACAACCAGTAAACCGCAGGAAGGCCGACGATGCTAAATCTACTCATACGCTTTTGCGTCAAAGAACCGTGGCTGGTCGTCATGCTGACGATCGGTGCTTCGGTTGGTGGCTGGTTCGCGTTCCAATCGGTTCCCATCGACGCAATCCCGAACGTCGGCGAGAACCAAGTCATCGTGCTAACGCCGTGGCCTGGTCGATCACCCAAAGACATCGAAGACCAAGTCACGTACCCGTTGAGTGTTTCGTTGCTGGCGGTTCCTGGTGCGGAGTCGGTACGCGGCAAGAGCATGTTTGGCTATAGCTTTGTTCAAGTCACGTTCAAGGATGAAATCGATTTTTACTGGGCACGCAGTCGTGTCTCTGAGCAACTCGGTTCCGCTGCGTCTCAGTTGCCCGAAGGCGTTGTGCCGCAGCTCGGTCCCGACGCGACGGGACTCGGGCAAGTTTACTACTACACGCTGCAGCCGCCCGAAGAGGGCATGAGTCTCGCCGAACTTCGCAGCATGCAGGACTTCGTCGTCAAGTACGAACTGCAAGCCGTCGAAGGTGTTAGCGAAGTTGCTTCCATCGGCGGATACGTTCGGCAGTATCAGATTGAGGTCGACCCCGACAAACTGCGGTTCCACAACATCTCGCTCGATAAACTTGCGATGGCGATCAAGGGTTCGAACGTTGACGTTGGTGCCAAGACGGTGGAATCAACGGGAATGGAATTTATTGTTCGCGGAAAAGGTTTCCTGGGAACCGATGGCGACAAGTCCAAGGCCATTTCTGACATCGAAGACACCGTTATTTTGCAACGCGAGGGCGTCCCGGTCCGCGTAAGCGATGTAGCGGAAGTGCAACTCGGTCCGGACTTCCGTCGCGGTGCCTTGGACTACAACGGCTCCGAAGCTGTCGGTGGCGTTGTGGTAATGCGATACGGCGAGAACCCTCGTGTGGTCATCGACCGTGTCAAAGCAAAGATCGCGGCGATCGAGCCGGCGCTCAAGGGTGTCAAGATTCATGGCGTGTACGACCGTAGCGGTTTGATTGACGAGACGATGGCGACGCTGACTCACGCGTTGCGCGACGAGATCATCATCACCGCAATCATCATCTTGCTGTTCCTGCTCCACATTCGCAGCAGTTTTGTTGTCGCGATCTGTTTGCCCGCCGCCGTTTTGATGTCCTTCATCGCGATGCACTTCGTTGGAGTCGAGGCGAACATCATGTCGCTAGCGGGCATTGCCATCGCGATCGGTACGATGGTCGACATGGCGATCATCGTCTCCGAAAATATCTATCAGCATTTAGCGGATTGGGAGAAGGAGGACGGGGAGATAAAGAGTGGAGTAGATCGGGAGAAGTCGCGAACCGAAGTCGTCTACGAGGCAACTATTGAAGTCGCTCCCGCTGTCGTCACGGCTGTCCTGACGACGATTGTTAGCTTTTTGCCGGTCTTCTTTTTGACCGGGCGCGATTACCGACTGTTTTCTCCGTTGGCGTATACGAAGACATTCGCGATTGCCGCCGCGATGATTACGGCGGTGACGATTGTTCCCGCACTCAGTCGTATCATGCTGCGAAGCGCGAACTATCGAAAGCTGTCTGCGGCGATGGCCGCGATTTCGCTCTCGGTATTGTTGGCCGCGATGTCGCACTTCATGTGGGGTGATGATCTGGGCGGCTATTTTGGTCTGGAAACCTGGATCATCACTCTCGTAGCGAGCGTGATCGGACTGGTCGGCGGTTGGCAGTTGCTTCGTGAGCGAATTCGTCCGATCGAAGAAATTCCGTCGAGCCGATTTGTTCGCTGGATTTATGCCGCTCGACTACGTCACGCACTGAACCACAAAGCATTCGCTTTGTCGTTTCCAGCGATCTTGTTGGTGATTGGGGTTGGGGCCTTCTTTGGAATGCCAATGGTGCTGCAGCCTGTCGAAAAGGTTGCTCGCGTATTTGGGGCCGAGCTGAATGATTTCCCTGGCTACGTCGATGCCAAACACGTCTTTACCGGATTACAAAGCGATGACTGGATTGCCCTGGATGAAGGAAGTTGGTTCTACATGCCGACGCTGTATCCGGCAGCCAGCTTTTCACAGGCGATGCAGGTGCTGCAAACGCAGGATGTGTTGATCGGCCAAATTCCCGAGGTGAAGGACGTCTTAGGCAAGATCGGTCGGGTTGAGTCGGCGCTGGACCCGGCTCCCGCGGCGATGGTCGAAACGTACGTCATGCTGAAGCCAGAAAGCGAATGGCGTGAGGGCGTGACTTCGCGAGACATCTGGGACGAGATCAATCGAGTCGCGACACTGCCTGGTGTTACTCCGGCATCCGCGTTGCAACCGATCGAAGGTCGCGTTGTGATGTTGCAAAGTGGTATCAAGGCACCGATGGCGATTCGCGTCTATGGTGACGATCTGCAAACTCTTGCTACTGCGGCAATGGACGTTTCAGCGACACTAAAGGAATCGCCCTTCATTAATTCGGGAACAGTCAATCCAGACATCGTGTTGGGGAAACCCTATATCGAGTTCACGGTCGAACGCGAAGCCGCTTCTCGTTACGGGATGAGTGCTTCGATGGTGAATCAAGTGATTGAGACCGCGCTCGGCGGAATGAACTTGATCAAAACGGTTGAGGGCCGTGAACGCTACCCAGTTCGCCTGCGCTACAACCGCGATCTTCGTGAACGCATTGATCAGTTGAATCGGCTACCGGTCGTCACACACAGCGGAGCGGTGGTTCCGCTTCAAGAACTGGCAACGCTTGAAACAACCTGGGGGCCGGGCGCGATCAATAGCGAGAACGGACGACTGGTTGCCCACGTCTCGTTCATGACCAATGGTTCCAAGGGAGATTTGGAATCAGTGACCGCGATTGAGGAACAACTTCGTGAAGCGCAAGCCTTGCCACCGTCAAACCCCAAACACCTTGCTTTGCCAACCGGTTACTCGCTGGAAGCTGTCGGCAGTTTCCGCAACCAAATTGAGGCAAACCTGCGACTGATGTGGATCATCCCCGTGGTGATCGTAATCAACTTGCTGCTGATTTACTTTGAATTTCGCAACTTGCCGATCGCGATGGCGGTATTCACCGGCATTCCGGTGGCGTTTGCGGGCGGCATGGTCCTGGTCGCATGGATGGACGTGGAACTCAACACTGCGGTCTGGGTTGGTTTCATCGCGTTGTTCGGCCTCGCTGTCGACGATGGCGTCGTGATGGCAACTTATATCCATCAGTTGCTGCAAAAACGAAAGGTCACTTCTGTTCAAGAAATCCGTGACACCGTTTACGAGGCAGGGTTGAAACGCATTCGACCCTGCATGATGACGACGGTGACGACCCTGGCCGCTCTGGTCCCTGTGTTGATCGCAACCGGCCGCGGAGCCGACGTGGCCCGCGCGATGGCGATCCCGGTCTTTGGTGGCATGCTTGCCGAGCCGTTCACGTCGTTCATTGTCCCAACGCTCTACAGCGCCTATCTGGAAATGAAGATGCGATTCGGGTTTCAAGATGAGCTTTGGGAAGGAACCGAAGAAAAACCAACGGAGGAACTGACCAGAGCAGCTTAGAAGAGATGGGAAACTCCCAACTCTAAAACTTTTTCAAAACACGTGAAGGATTCCTGGTCGCCAGGCATCCAACTGACAACCGAAGCGGCCAAAGGAATCGGTCGCATACGCTTAGAAAGGAATGAATTTCGATGAAGTACGAAACCCTACTCGCCGCCTTGTTCACGGTCGCTTTGGCCTCAACGGCGGTTGCTCAGCACAATCATGCTGGTCATAACCACTCAATGCCGGGTCAGGCGATGGCGTCTGAATTGGCCCGTCCGGTCGCCGGACCCCACGGCGGTTCTTTGAAACAAGCCGGTGGCGTTCAATTGGAAACGGTCGTTTCACAAGGCGGCATCCAAATGTTCGTTTACGACCGCAACGGCCGCGCCGTGTCGGTCAATCAAGGTCGCGGAGCCGCGTCTCTTCGCGTTGAGGGCAACGCGAAACGTTACCGCTACGATTTGTTGCCCGATGGCAAGGGTGGCCTGACCGCCCCGGTGAACCTTTCCCAGATTGCCGGACGTCAGATCGAGATTGACGTCCAACTCGTCGGTATCGAAGCGAGTAGCGGACAACCGCTCAGCCTGAAGGAAGTGGCAACAGTGCCGGCCAGCGAAATGCAACTCGCCGCCGCCGCGATCGCACGTCAAAAAATTTGTCCCGTCAGCGGCAAACCTCTCGGCAGCATGGGTGATCCCGTGGCCGTAGATGTGAACGGCCAACGTGTCTTCGTTTGCTGCGGTGGTTGCGTGAACGCCGTCAAGTCGGATCCGGCGAAGTACGCTGCCGGACGTCCTCAAATAACCGTCGCAACTTCAACGGCCGCAGACGCGCAAGCGATCGCGCAACAGAAAGTCTGTCCTGTAATGGACGAGCCGCTCGGTGGCATGGGCACACCGATCAAAGTTTCCGTTGGCGACAAGCCGATCTATCTGTGCTGCAAAGGCTGCATCAAGAAGGTTCAAGCGGAACCGGCAAAGTACTTGGCGATGGTTTACGGGGATCAGAAGGGGACTGAAGAAGTTGGAAGTGCGGTTGCCGCAGCATCGGCTCTAAACATTTCCGTGACCTCTTCGACTCAGGCGGACGCGGCTTTGATTGCTCGCCAGGAGGTTTGCCCGGTCATGGATGAACCACTCGGGAGCATGGGGAATCCGATCAAGGTCATGGTCGGCGACAAACCGATCTTCTTGTGCTGCAAGGGTTGCATCAAGAAGATCAAAGCTGATCCAGCAAAGTACATGGCAATGGTCTACGGTGGCGGTTCAGCGGGTTCGGTGCCAGCCGGGACAGACCAAGTCCGCGCAGGCATCTTCAAAGTCAGTGCCGAGGACGCACCGTTCATCGCTGCTCAAAAGAAATGCCCTGTGATGGATGAACCACTCGATGCAATGGGCGGTCCCTACAAGGTTCATGCCGCTGGCAAAGCAATCTATATCTGCTGCCCTGGCTGTGCAAAGAAAATCGCGGCGGAACCGCAAAAGTGGCTCGCCGTTCTCGCTCAGCAGGGGGTCAACGCTCCGACGCTTCGTTAGGCGGAAGTAGAAGATGGATTGTCAGGGTAGCTCACCGGACGAAAGCGCCTTGTATCCATTTTCTTGAAAACGCGGGGGCGGTGTCCCGGTTGATTCACTTCGGTGATGACGCTTACACGCCGTCCCCGCCCTTTTATGTCGAGCGTTTCGGCATGCTTCAAATCTCAAGTGGAAACGAATTTCACTTCACACAACAAGGACGTTCCCATGAACGCAAAACTATCTCGCTTCGTTACGCTCACGGTCGTCGCGGCGGCCATCAGCACAACCGGATGCACCGGTGGATTGCCCTGGCGAAAAAAACAAGTCGCTCAGCAAATGACGGCTGAGCAGTACGCCCAGCAAGCGGCAACAAACATCGAGTACAACACCTCGGATGTTGACTTCTCGCAGGATTACACACCAAGCCCTCAACCGTCGGCTAGCTACACCAGTCCGCCCAAAAGTGCGTCATCGGGCGGGGGCGGCAGTTGTTGCCATTAGTCCGACTGCGGAGTCAGCCGATGCCCTTGCTCGCTCGTCTAAAACAGTTGCCTTACCGGGTGATGCGTCGTATCGCGATCGCCAACCGGACACTGTTCTTTGGCTGCGATCTTGCAAGCCTTTCGCATTTTCCCTGCCCGGAAGGCTTGACGGTGGTGCAATGGACTGAGGACGATCTTCGGCAGCATTTGGGTGAGGAAAACTACCTCGACGAAGGGCATGCCGTTTGGCTCCGCGACGATCAGGCGGTTTGCTTCGCGGTCATGGATGGCGAAAGGCTCGCAGGGTTCGCCTGGATTGCCCACGGCGATGTTCCAGGAGAAATGAATCACGATGGCCACCCCGACACGCAGCTGCCTCTCTTCCTGCCAGACGATACTGGTTTCGTTTTCCATGTCTTCATTTTGCCTAGCTATCGTGGTCGGCGTTTGTATGCCGCGTTGATGTCCTCGGCAGCACATCAACTACCGAACCGGGGCATCGAAAAGCTCGTCCTGACGACAGAATGCACCAATCGTTCTGCGCTTCGCAGCGTCGGTCGGATGGGCTTTCGCCAAGTCGGTCGTGCGTGGTTGATCAAGGTCGGACCGCTCTGCAGTGTCGGCTATCCGGAGCAGCCTTTCCTCGGCGGAGTCCGCACCGGCACATACGTCGGCGATCCCCACGAAAGACCTAATGATTGAAGGCTGAAGCTCGCAAGAGACTTTTCAACCTGCTGCTTCGCTTGAACGGCCTTCTTCTTTCATCAATTCGGCAACAACCAGCGTCGTGTCATCGAATGCCTGACGCCCATCACGAAAGGCTTCGAGTGCCGAATCGAATCGCACGACTAAGTCCGAAGCGTGTTCACCAATTGCCCTCGCAATCGTGTCGCTGACTCGCTCAGTACCAAACTGTTCGTCGTCAGGGTTGAAAGCTTCGGTAACGCCATCACTGACCAACACCAATTTGGTCCCGCTGCAAATTGGACGACAGCATTCTTCGTACGTTGTATCCGCTTCGACGCCAAGTATCAGGTCACTGTGGTCCAGCCGCTGGACCGGTTCTTGGTCACATTGTACAAACGGAAGTTCATGACCAGCATTCGCGTAGACCAGTTGCTTTTCCGCCATGTCAACCCGCACGAGCACCATCGTGGCAAAGTAACCTAAAATCACGTACTCGTAATACTGCTGATTGACACGCGTCAGAATTTCTGCCGGATGATGAGACTGCTTAGCCGCCTCAGCAACAAACGCCTTCAACAGCGTCGCCGCCATCGCCGCAGGCACGCCATGTCCGCAAACATCGGCGATACACAACAGCGTCGAATCATCGTTTAGCCGGATGACGTCGTAGTAGTCGCCACCGACATCGTCGGCAGGCTTGAACAGCGCGGCAATGTTTAGTCCCGGGATGGCGTCCGAACTTGGCCGAAGGTTTTGTTGGATCGCCCTGGCTTTCGTCATGTGAACGCGACGGTCCCGTTCGGCCGCATCCAATTTCGATGCCATGTCGTTGAATTGCTCGCCAAGATAGGTCAGCTCTCGACAGCTATGCACGTCGACTCGTGATTCCAGATTTCCATCGCCAACGCTCTGCAATGACGTCACCAATCGACGGATCGGTTTGGTCACGATCTTCCGCAAGACAAGGTTCACCAAAAATGCGGCAAGCGAACCGGCGAGAAACACGGCGATCATTTGACGAATCAGAGCCTCGCGAGCAACGGCAAGAATGTTCGACCGCTGTTCCGAAACGAGTACCTGCCCGGCCGGTCCCTGAAACGCGCCGACCACCATCGCCTCAGCCATTGGTTCCGCGTCGACGTGTCCATGGGCCGCTGCCATCATTGCATCAAACATCTCCGGCGATGAACGCCCGTGCGATTTCGCTTGCAGCAGTTCACCTCCCCATTGCAGCGCAATGTGGTGCCCAGGCGATTCGTCCGAGTTCATCCTCGCACAAACGCTATCGACCAATTTCTGCACCGCGTCTGTGTTCTCGCCTTCGACAGCAACAGCAGATTCGTACAACGTTTTGGCTTCTTCGGCCAAAGCGATTCTGGTTTGCCCAACCTCACGCCGCACCCGCAATCGGTGGTCCACCACCAAGAAACCACTGACCATGATCAGCAGAAACGAGTTCACCGCCAGGAGCAATTGACGGGCCAAGGGAAGTCGCCTCCAAAACAAGGGTGTTCTTAATCGCTTCATAGCATCTTGATACCTAGATTGAAAAATGAGCCATAAGACTGGCGGCCAAACCGTTAGATGGCGAGACGGCACGGATTCTTCACGCCTTTCTGCCCAAGTGCCCGCCTAACGGGTGTTAACGCAGTCGCGTAGCGATCCGAGACCGTCTGCCCAAACCCTGCGGATACCGACTAGCGACGATCGCAGCCAACTTGCTCCACTTTCCTCCGCCAAAAAAATCAGCGATTTGGCTTGACTCCGTACCACGGTACGGAGTCGATACTGGTTGCACAGGAGGATCCGATGAGTCGTTTTACGATCGGGAAAGTCGCAGAAGCCGCTGGCGTCGGCGTTGAAACCGTGCGGTTCTATCAGCGTCGCGGATTGCTTGCCGAGCCATCGCCGGTGAGGACGTCATTCCGGGAGTATCCGGAGAGCACTGTTGACCGAATCCGCTTCATCAGGCGTGCGAAGGATCTTGGATTTACACTCGCAGAGATTGGCGAACTACTCGCACTTTCAGAGATTCCCGATGAATCTCGGGGCAAAGTGAAGCAGCTCGCCGAGCAGAAGCTCGTCGCAATCCGGCAAAAACTCGCCGACCTTCAGCAGATGGAGACCACGCTATCGGGGCTTGTCCAAGATTGCAATGGTCGCCGCTCGCTGGTCGGTTGTCCGATCATCGAAGCAATCATCCATGAATCAATCAAATGCAACCACCAACCAAAGTAGAACCATGACAGTAACCGTTTCAACGAGCATGACATGCGGCGGATGCCTCGCAAAAGTTAGTCCCTTGCTTGATAAAGATCCGGGAATCGCAAGCTGGGATTCCGATCTTAACGACCCTCGCAAAATCATTCGAGCCGAGCTTTCGTCCAAGGGAAGCCCCGATCGAATCGTTGAGCTGATGAATGAATCAGGTTTCCGTGCGGAAGTCGTTAGCGAATCAGAACCCCCGCAACCAGATGAGGTCGATGATGGAAAAGCGACATTTAGTCTCAAGACCTACAAACCACTCTTCCTGGTTGTCTCATACGTCTTCGGCGGTGCGTTTCTATTGGAGTCAAGCCAGGATCAATGGAATTGGATGCGATTCATGAGCAACTTCATGGGTCTGTCTTTCCTCGGCTTCGCCTTTTTCAAATTGCTCAATATCGGAAAATTTGCGGATGCGTTCGCCACCTACGACGTGATCGCTCGTCGATCACGAACGTATGCGATTTCGTACCCCTGGATCGAGGTCGCGTTGGGTCTACTCTTCGTAACGGGAAGCCTCTTGACTGTCGCAAACATTCTGACTGCTGCGATCATGTCGATTGGCTTGGTGGGGGTAATCATGGCCGTGCGAAAGAAGCAGGCGATCCAGTGCGCCTGCCTGGGAACCGCTTTCAACCTGCCCATGTCCTCAGTGACTATCATCGAAAACAGCGTCATGATTGCGATGGCGATTGGGATGCTGGTCATCTAAGCGACCATCAATCTGACTGCCCATGCAAAGCACAAGCGAATGTAAGTCCGTTGACCAAGTGTTGGCTAACTGAGCGTAGCGATCCACGAAGGCGTTTTCATTGCTGACCCGTTGGCTAGTATCTGCTTGAGCCATCTGCGAGATCAACCGGTTCGCTGTTCCCACTTCCTCCGGCGGTTCTTGCGACTTGCAAACGACAAAATGCTTTTCAGTGTCGCGAAGCATTTGCAGGCTGGCGTGCCACAATCGGTCAGCAGGCTCCGTGACTGCATTCGCGGCGGGGCCACCCGTCTCTTGCATTGCTTTAATCAACGACGCCACCTCCAAACAAAATCGCAACATGCGGCTCATGGCGTAACGGTCTTCGGCAAATCGAAAATAGTGCAGCGATGGATAAAAATGATGCGACTCCAATAGTTCCGCCATGTTTGCCGAGAGTGTGTAAAGGTCTTGGTTCAACAGTGACATCTCATCGGACGAAAGATACGGAACCAAGTATCGCAGGCTATCACCCGTCTGTGCAGTTCGGTAATCAATCTCGTTAGCAAATTGATTGCGACGAGAAAGCGTCGAATAGATCGAGATGACGTAAGCCAATACCAGGGTGAAAAAGCTGAAACCAAGCCCAGCCGCCAGGATGGTCAAAAGCTGCATCGCTGCGGTTTTGGGAACGAGATCACCTACCCCAAGAGTGGTCACGGTAAAACCGGCGTAGTAGATGGCTGTCCAAAGAGTCGTCTCCGTCGGCTTCCCAGAACTGGCAACGATGCCGCTTCCCAACTGTGGCCAAACAATCAGGCTGATGCCAAGCAACAACAGCGACGCCCAGCAGATCACCTGAGTTACGATCAACACCGGGCCACTCAACAAGGTGACATAGTTCGACTGCCCGATTGATGTCTTCAACAACTTGTGAAACATCCGGTTCACAATCGAAGTGACCGGCCCGGTAACCGCTCGCGGATGCAGCACCGCCATGAACGTTTCCAGGATGCTCAGAGCGACAAGGATCGTCCCCAGCATGGTGAGTAGCCACATGTTCATCGTGCTGCATTTCTGATTGGAGTATCTGGGATAATCGGAACAATCGGCAACAGAAGCGGAACGTCTCACCGCAGCCAGAACCTTCTTTTGTATACCCCACCACGGTAACGCCGATAGGACAGAGGAATTGTTCCCTCCGCACAAGAAAGAAAAATGACCGTGTATTCGTCACAAGTTCACTGGGTCATCGCAACGGTCGTGATTGGTGTCACGTCCTGCACGGCGACCGCTCAAGACTCGTTTGGACAATCGTTACCACAGCCAGTCACCTTGGCCGCGCCCGAGATGGATGACATGACCGCAATGTCCGACATGTTGCACTCAACTTCGACGCTCGAAATGTCCGACGCCATCACGCCGACCAACCGCAGTGTCGCTGAGCTGCCCGCCAGCATCACCAATCCAAGCGGCATCCTGCCGTCGGCAACCGGTGGGGCTTTCGTCTTCGATCCGCTTCCCATGTGCGGCAACGGATGCAATCCACGTCCGATCATTGACTGCACCGGTCCCGACTTTTGTGGCTGTACCAAACGAATCTACTACGGCACCAATCCGTGCGACGACGACCCAATTTTGCCCCTGTACCAGTCCGTCAACGATAAGAAAACCAAACACTGGTATCAACACGCGTTTGACATGGTGACGCGGAAGAAAGCGATCACCGAAGCGATCAAGTAGTTTCGTCACCACAACACTTACCCAGCATTTTTATAGGCCAAGATGGCCGCGATGAGCAAATGACTCATCCTTTCGCTACAACGGAGTTTTCAATGTCAACGCTCAGTCGTGTCGGTCGCTTCCTGGCGTCGACGTCCCTTCTTGTTTCCGCCGCGGTTGCCACGGCCCAGCAACCGATCACCGATTCCGAACGCATCGAACGACGCGGCACGGACGTGAATAACCCCTATCCGCCGACATCGCCGCAAGACCTTCGTCCTCGCATCGGCGAGAAGTTTACCGAGCCACCACCGGTTCCACCGGTTCCCGAATCGCTTTCCCAAGGCATGATTGTCAGCGACGAAGTCGCCCTGACATTGGCCTCATTAGAGTCGATGGCATGCAGTCGAAACCCAACCCTGACGCAGGCACAAGCGCAGATCCAAAGTGATCTGGGCTCAGCAATCCAAGCCGGTTTAATTCCGAACCCGACTTTGCGATACGTCGGCGAACAGGTTGGCGTCGGCGGAACCGCTGGAGAGTGGCAGGGGGCTGTGTTTTCGCAACGCATCGTCACTGCTCGAAAGTTGCAGCTCAGCCGTGCTAAGTTCGTGCAATTGACTCGGGTGTCGGAGTGGCGAGCGTTGGAGCAACAGTACCAAGTACTCAATGATTTGCGGATCAGTTTCTGGATGACTCTGGGACAACAGGAGCTTATCCAAATCCACCAAGACATTTTGAAGAACGCGGAAGACGCCGTCGTCACCTCTCGCGAATTATACAACGCCGGACAAGCGACTCGTGCGGCCATGCACGATGCCAACGTCCTGCTACAGCAAGCTCGCTTGGACCTGATGCTCGCCCAGAACAATTTTCGCCAGAACTGGTGGGAAATGATCTCGATTGCCGGTGAGCGAATGCAACCCGCTCCGTTAGTTGGCACGTTGGAAGGTGAAGTCAACCTGATTGATTTCGATGTGGCCTTGGATCGTCTGCTCAGCGAAAGCCCTCAGATTTTGGCCGCTCGTGCCAAATTGGTCGCCGACGAAATCAAGGTCAAACGTGAAACGGTCGAACCGATTCCAGACTTGGTTGTGAACTACGGGTTCGGTCGTAACTTTGAAGCCAACGACAACTCTCACATGACTGGATTGGCAATCGAGGTTCCCTTGTACGATTGGAATCAGGGTACGATTCGTCAAGCTGAATCAGACGTTGTGCGTCAACGTGGCGAAATCAACCGGGTCGAGTTGACGTTGCAACGCGACCTTGCTCGCGCCTACCAAATCTATTTCACCGCGCTGCAAAACGTTCGCAGCTACCAGGAGGTGATTGTGCCAGAATCGAAACTGGCCTACGAAGTCTTACTCGACGCCTACGAGGAAGACCGTGTCGATTGGCCACAAGTCCTCGAAAGTCAAATCAAGTACTACCGCCTGCGAGCACAGTACATCAATCACCTGGTCGCGTGGCGCAGCAACGAAACGCTGATCGCCGGTTACCTGCTCAACGGCGGCTTGATGGCCCCGACTGGCCCGCAGCCTCCGGGACACATCTCGGCAGTACCGAAACCGAGGTAGGAAGAAGAGGGGGAGTCTGGGAGACACGGAGCATGTTTTCTCCTTGTCTCCCCATCTATTTCGTCGACGCGTACTTGTCAAACAGCACGATCAGCTCCTGCAAGATCGCTTCCCGCTGGGCAGCATCTTCGGACGACGCCGCGTCCGATAGACTGCCAGCGAGGTGGTCCTGAAGGACGAGCTGGGCTACCTTAGAAAGTGCGCCCGACGCGGCACTAATCTGCATGACGACATCCACGCATGGTGCTTCTTCCTGCACCATGCGATCGACGGCCTCGGCCTGTCCGATGATTCTCCGAATCCGATGATGAATTCGTTTTTTGTCGTCTTCGCTCAGCATATAGCGGCTGATTTTCACCCTGATTGGTGGCTTAAAACCCTAGTGTAGATGGTTTTGCCCGTCGCGGCATCCCCAGCTAGATGTTCATGCCCATCATCTTGGGAGCGGCCTCATAACGCTCTGGGTCGCCGAAGCGACGTACAATTTCGGCAAACACGGCCCCTTTTTCGACCGGCTCGTTGCTTTCCATCACCAAGTTGTAAAGGTCATCCGGCAAGACTCGCAGAACGGTCATCAAGCCCTTCACCGCCATCGGATAGTTCGCCCGCATGCCCCTGACCTCGCGACGATTCCAGATCGCCTCCATCTGGGGCATCGTTCGCTCCATGCCCAACATCTTTTGCGGATAGCCGGGTGTGTTGAAGCCTGGATCATTGCGAGTGAAGTCAACGGCCGGCCGCGTCGATGTGTCCTGCAAGTAACGATCCACGTTCACACCTTTGCGAATCCGCGGTCCAACTTGCCGTGTCATGTGGTTCATCATGTGGTGAACCATGTGGCAATGGAAAATCCAATCGCCAGGGTTGTTGGCGATGAACTCAAAGTTGGTCGCTTGAGCAATCCCCACAAGTGAGTTGTTGCGAGGAATCCAAGCACTGCTCGGAGTTCGTGCTCCTTCGTGGCCCGTTTCCCAATACGTGTGCCCATGCAAGTGGATCGGGTGGTGCTGCATCGGAGCAAAATTCATCAAGCGAATGCGGACACGTTCGCCATGTTTGCAGACCAGCGGTGTGGTGAGCGGCCCGCTACGTCCGTTGATCGTATGCCAGTTCCAATCCATCTTCCAGCTATCAGCAACGGTCTGCGTCGGTTCAACAAAGAAGTTTTGAAAGATCAGGCCGAAGTCACGGTCAACTGGCGGATCGTAAACCTTTTTCGGATGAACGATGAACCAACCGACCTGTCCAAACGCTTCTTGCATCGGGACATGCGAATGATAGAAGAACGTGCCTTCCTCATGGACATCGAATTCAAACACCATTGTCTGCCCCGGCTTGATCGGATTCTGCGTTAGCGTCGCCGCTCCGTCATACTGGACCGGCAATTCAAACCCGTGCCAATGGACAAAGGTGTCTTCCGGCAATTCGTTCGTTACGACAATGCGTACGCGATCACCCTGCGTCACTTCAATCGTCGGCCCCGGCATGCTGCCGTTGTAGCCATAGACATTCATCCGATAGCCCGGCAGGAATTCTCGCTCGACTGCCATCGGCACCAATTGGAACTCCTTCGCGCCGTTGACCATCTTCCAAGGCAGCTTATCCAAGTCCGGAGCCTCGAACGGGGCCGGACCTGCCGACGCGGGACGAAAGCCCGGCATCTTTTTCCCGATGTAATATTCCGAATCCGGATCGTTACCGCGAGACGGCTTGAACCGACTGAAGCCATCGATTTCCGCGACCGCGTCTGATCCGTCGGGGATGCTGGGTTCAGCCGACGCGTTCCCGATCGGCGACGGAGCATCCGGGTCATTGGGCAAATTCAAGTCCGCGTTGCCCTCTTGGGCCATCGCTTTGCCAGCCAGTCCCGCAGCGGCGGCAATCGTTCCCACTTTCAAGAATTTACGTCGGTCCTCTGGATTAGTCATGGTGTTCCGGTCAGGGTTTCGGTTCTAGGATTCTATGCACCGGCACGCCCGCGATTGCGTGACGGATTCGGGTACGGTGTTGCCAACCCCCGCACATACCCTTGCGGGGTAACCGGATTTTAATCAGCGATCCGTTGGAAATCAAACAAAACCCTGGCAGGGGCGGCATGCGTTTGACAACCAATCATAACTTCGCCTTCGCAACTCACTCGCGTCAAACAACGAACCAGAAAACAGATTGGTCCCTAATTAGCAGCCAACAGCACATCCAACTCGGATGCGTCTCGCAAACCAATTGCGGTCATCCTCGCATGAGAGCCTTCCCACGAGACCGCGATTCCATCCTTGCTTTTGGCAACCTGGAGCGTCTTGTCACCGCGACGAACAAGTTGCACTGGAAGATCGCCGAAGCTCACCTTTTGCGACTTGCACTTTTCGACCAGCATGTATGTCGATCCATCAGGACGCTGGCAGACACACGCGACGCAGTTGCACCCGTCGGGGCCACAGAGGCACTCGCCTTCGGCACAGTTGCATTCCGGCAACGTCAACAAGCGAGTCGAAACCAACTGAACGCCAGTCGGAAGCGACTTTTTTGCCTGAGGCCGGAACCCTAAATCCTGTTCTGCATCGTCAATCGACACCTCGGTTCCGTCGTACTTGGAGGCGAACGAATTCACCGCGAGATTGGAATCTTGGCTAAAGCCCAGCACCACGTCTTGAAAGTCGATGGGCGTTGAAGGCATGCCAGCCATCGCTCCGGCATGAGAATGCGAGTGCTGTTGTGCGACTGCATGTTCATCCGAAGGCTCAGGCTGTCGAACAGACAACACGATCAAGACAGATGCCGCCAACGCGGCGACAATGATTGCAACATCCCTTAGCCTTCGCCGACCGCTGGGCGTGTGATCGGGCGCGAGCTGCACCGTTGGTTGCGCCCTATTCATTCGGGCGGCAAACGTCTCCCAGGAAGGGGCTTCGGCCGCTGGTTCGCGATATTGCGTCGCCAGTTTGCGAATCCCCGCAAAGGATTGCAGTTTCGCTTGGCAGGTCTGGCACGACTCCACGTGCTGATTGACTCGGTCAGCCATCTCGCTGGCGAGTTCGTTGTCGAAGTAAGCCGATAGCTGCGCGGCGGCGTCTTGGCATTCCATGTTAAGGCTCCCACCCTAAATCAATCAGTTGTGCTTGAAGTTCTCGTCTGGCTCGATTCAGCCGGGAACCCACGGTTCCCTCAGGGATGCCGACCGTCTGCGCGATCTCTGCGTAGGCTAGCCCGTCGATCTCCTTGAGCTGAAAGATTATTCGCAGCTCGACGTCAATGCGACGCAACGCCGCGTCCAGAAGCTCGGACAACCCGGCCCGCCTTCGCGTATCCTTTCCAGTCATCGAATCCTCGTAGAATGGTTCGGTTGGATGCCGATTGCGAGAGCGGACGTGCTGCAGAGCCTGATTGACCGCGACACGATGCACCCAAGTCGCGAATGCGGCGTTCCCACTGTAGGAGTCTAACTTTGACAGCACTTGCATGAACGCATCTTGGCTCACATCATCTGCATCTGTTTCACCGACGATCCGCCGGACCATCCGGTAGACGCGAGGATAAAACACCTGATAGATCTCACGCTGAGCCTCTGACTCACCGTCGATTGCTCGCTCAATGACCGCTTCGCTTACGAACATCAGCACTCCTTTAGGCGACGTTTCGCCACGGGAGTGCGAATTTCCAACCATGTGCAGAGTTTAGATGATCTCCGCAGGTTGTTTCTTCACGAAAAGTGGAACAAATCCGTGAAGGTTTCGTTTCTCAAGCGAAAGCCGTTTAGGTCAGCTTCGCTGCGCGAAGACGCAATGCGTTCGCGATCACCGAAACACTGCTCAAGCTCATCGCCGCCGCCGCGATCATGGGACTCAGCAAAACGCCAAAGAACGGGTACAGAAGCCCTGCTGCAACGGGAATTCCGAGGGCGTTGTAGATAAACGCGAAGAACAGATTTTGCCGAATGTTGCTCATTGTTTTTCGGCTCAAGTTTCCGGCCGCCGCGACGCCCCGCAGGTCACCACCCACCAGTGTGACACCCGCCGATTCGATCGCGACGCCGGTTCCGGTCCCCATCGCAATCCCCACATTGGACTCGGCAAGTGCCGGTGCGTCGTTGATTCCGTCACCGCACATCGCGACGATCTTGCCTTCACGTTTGAGTTTCTGGACAAAATCGTGTTTGTCCTCAGGTGAAACGCCCGCATGAAACTCGTCGATTCCCAGCTTAGTGGCCACGGCCCTCGCGGTCGGTTCAGCATCACCGGTCAACATGATGACCTTTAGCCCGAGATGATGCAGCGTCTTCAGAGCCGCCGGCGTGCTTTCCTTGATCGGATCGGTGATGGCAAGGATCGCGGCGAGCGAGTTATCAATCGAGACAAACACGACCGTTGCACCTTCGGCTTGATGCGAACCTGCTTTCTCTCGGCCCGCGTCGACACCGGTCACGCCTTGTTCGTCAAGCAAGTCCGCTTTGCCAATCACGACCTCGTGCTGACCGACTCGGGCATGGACACCGCCACCCGTGATGCTGTTGAAATCGCTCGCCTCAGCCAATTGCAGATCGTCGCTCTTTGCTCGCCGGACAACCGCCTGAGCAAGCGGATGTTCACTCTGGCTCTCGACGGCCGCAGCCATCCGCAACACGTCGTCTTCACCCCAGTCACCGAATGTCTCGACCGCTGTGACTTCCGGTCGCCCCTGCGTCAGTGTCCCCGTCTTGTCGACGACGATCGTATCAACCTTCTCCATCACCTCTAGCACTTCGGCGTTCTTGATCAACACACCTTCCTTCGCGCCTCGCCCCACACCGACCATGACCGACATTGGCGTGGCGAGTCCGAGAGCACAGGGGCACGCGATGATCAACACGGCCACGGCCGCTACGAAGGCATGGGCGAGCTGTGGTTCGGGACCAAACACAGCCCAGCCAACAAACGCAAGAATTGAGCAAAGAATTACTGCGGGAACGAAGTATCGAGAAACCACATCGACCAGTTTCTGAATCGGAGCACGGCTTCGCTGAGCGTCGGCGACCATTTGCACGATTCGATTGAGGACAGTATCGCCGCCCACCCCGACCGCTTCCATTACCAAAGCACCCGTTTGATTCAATGTCCCTCCGGTGATCTCGTCCCCTTCGATCTTCTGGACAGGGATCGGCTCACCGGTCAACATCGACTCATCAACACTGCTTGAACCGCTCATGACGCGACCATCCACAGGAACCTTTTCACCAGGCCGGACTCGCAGACGATCTCCTCGGTGAACCGCATCCAACGACACCTCCTCCTCACCGTCCTCCGTGATTCGATGGGCGGTCTCCGGAGCGAGTTGCATCAACTCACGGATCGCACCACCTGTTTGCTGGCGGGCCCGCAGTTCCAACACTTGCCCCAAAAGCACGAGTGTGATGATCACGGCAGCAGCCTCGAAATACAGCGGGGCAACACCGTTTTCATAAAACGCTTCCGGAATCACGCCAGGCAACAGCACGACGACCAAACTGAAAAAGTACGCCGCCAGTGTTCCGACCGCAATCAGCGAGAACATGTTCAGATTAAAGCTGCGAAACGACTTTGCACCTCGCACCAACAACGGCCAACCGCACCAAAACACCACCGGCGTTGCGAGCGCGAGTTGCAACCAACCGAACACCGATTGACTCATCCAGTCCGCCACGCGCAAGCCCACCATCGGCCCCATTGCGATCACCAACAGCGGCACCGACAGAACAACGCCGACCCAGAATCGCCGCTTCATATCGGCGTACTGTTCGTCATCACCATGGTCCGCCATGTCGACAAACTTCGGCTCCAAGTCCATCCCACAGATCGGGCAGTCCCCGGGGCCAACCTGCTCGATCTCCGGGTGCATTGGACAGGTGTAGATCGCTGTCGGGTCTGCGGGCGTATCGCTCGCCTTGGATGATGAGTGACCACCGCAGCACGACGACGCCGGTGGCTGCTCGCCGATTTGATGCACAGCCGCTCCGCCACCGCAGCATGAGGTCTCCTTGCCCGCCTCCTTCTGAGCACGCTCCGCCAGCACGCCCGCCGGATCGCTCTCAAACTTCGTTAGGCATCCGTCGCTACAGAAGAAATATGGCTTCCCGTCATGCTCGCTACGAAGCGATTCGGCTGGATTGACGGTCATTCCGCAGACCGGATCGGTTGCATCGGCTTGGGTCGTGGACATGCTGGCTCCTTGGGCTGTCTTTTTGACAATTCTCACTATACCCCATTATGGTATGCAAGTTGCATTCCGAAAAGGAAGCGGCAACGCGGCCGCACAAACATTTCCACTGGAGACGCTAATGAGTACCGCAACTGCATCCATGAAAGAATGCCTTCAAAACTGCCACGAATGCCAAACGACCTGTGCAGACATGCTGACCAGCCACTGCCTTTCCGAAGGCGGCGACCACGTCGAGCAAACCCACGTCAAACTAATGCTCGACTGCATCGCCGCCTGTGCCGCCTGCGTCGACTTCATGAGCCGCAACAGCGACAACCACACGTTGTATTGCCGAGCCTGCGCCGAGATCTGCAAAGCGTGTGCAGACAGTTGCGAAAAGGTCGGCAACATGGACAAGTGCGTCGAGTGCTGCCGCAAATGCCAAGAAAGCTGTTCTTCGATGGCTGCATAGCACCGAATAAAACGACCTGGGACGCAAAACGCCGACTCCTGAATAGGGTACGCCGACGTTTTGTCGTATCGTGATCGGACTGCTGAAGGGATCAGCGGTCAATTTTGTGTCACGAGAATGCAATGTCCAGGGAAACGCCCAACAATGGCCACTTCGGCCTTTTTTATATGGACTTTTTGAAGCAGATATTCGCGAAAGAACCGAACACTTCCTGACTCCACTTGCCCAGACTTTTGTCGATGCCGTTCGAGCCTCGATGGATGAATTCATCGAAGGCTATCCGGCCGCGAAGGAAATTTGTCGCGCGCAACGTGGCCACTTGTCGCTAAATGTTCAGGATACAGATCTTGCTCCCTACGAGAAGGATCGAATGCTGCCCAACAAGTGTGTTGGTGCTGGACGCATCAAAAAGGCAGGCAAGCCTGTGTTCTATGGTGCCGAAGATGAAAAGACCGCAGTCATGGAATGTCGTCCATGCCGAGGCGAAGTTCTTTCGGTCGCAACTCTCAGGACGAACCAAGATCGACGCATTCTGGATTTGAGTCGCAAGTCGTTCGTGGGCAAAGAGTCCACGACATGTTTCTGTTCCAAGAGCCGTTCATATATTTGACTATCGGCACCGGCATCATCGTCGCAGAAATCTCGATGGTGATTCTGAAATCCGTGCATGCGAAATCGGTTCAGAGCAAACCAATTGAATACGAGCCGAAGCCGTTTCACACGGGTGTCGTCATCGGCGGGATGATTTTCGGAGCTGGATGAACAATCACCGGGGCATGCCTCGGCCCAATCTACGCCCAGATTGGCGGACGCGCGGATGGCCCTATTCACACTCGCCGGAGCCCTGACCGGAATATTCCTGTACGCCTGGATGAAACCCAAGCTAACACATTAGATGTTCAACTTCGTTCGCACGATCCAGCAAGAACCACGGAAGGGTGCAATTGCTGCAGCGGACGAGAAAAGGATTACCACGTCAGACCATCACCAAATCGACTCGTCGAATTTGATGTCCGATGCGTTTTCGATACCGACGCCGGCTTCTTCTAGCCAACCGTACAACAGATTGACGTTCTTACGGCTTTGCTTCCGCCTGAACCGAGATTTTGCGAAAGTGAAAAGCACGCGTTGTTTCGCTCGTGAGAAGGCGACGAAAAACGCATTCGCGTCTCCGGCTGGGTCTTTGAGGTTGTTGAATGCAGCATCTTCAAGCCCGACGAATATAACGGTGTGATATTCCAGTCCTTTGCTTTTATGAATTGTCATCACCGGAATTGAAGTCTCGCCCAGTAGATCGCCGATCACATCGGTCCAGGTTCCAAACTGATGTGGTTCGTCGCCGTAGCGGTACCCAAGTTGCTTGACTACGTTGGAGACAGTTTCCTCGAAGAAGGTGCCTTGTCGATATTGTGGATGACTTTGTCTAAACGACTTTTCTCCAATTGCGTCGATGACTCGATTCACTTCGACCTTGATCCCATCGTCTGTCTTTTCACACTGCGGAAGTGATAGCCGCAAACAGTCGATCAAAGTGCTAAGCAGTTTGTTGCGAATCCTCTGCTGTTGAGTGGAGTCACTGCGTCCAGTCTTCTCTAGTACTGATTGAAGGCGGGACCATGAATCCGGCTGAGGCTCATCGCTTACCGCGACGAGAAAAGCATCTACAACCAATTCGACAAGGGGCTCAGCCAGCAAGTCCTGTAGTTTTGTTTCATCGCGCACTCTCGCCAAACCGTTGATCTGCTGCAACGCCTCGACCAGATTGGATGAGTATTGACCGACAAATTTCCGACAGATCACACAGATGTCTCGCGGTTCGACACCTTCATCCTCGACCAGCTCATTCAATACCAATGCGATTGCGATCGCCTCCTCTGCATCATCCGAGAACGCGATGACACGACATTGGCCGTTTCCAGACTCACGCCCCCGTCCGCAAATGGGGAGAATCGCCTCGGGCTCGATCTGCTGGGCAAGTGATCCAATGATGTGGATCAGTTCGGGTTCTGAACGATAGTTGGCTCGAAGCACGTAGGGATCTGCAGCGAATTCTTCCGAGTATCGCTTCGTGATTCCGGCCAATGCCCCTGCCCAAGTCATGATGCACTGCTTCGTATCGCCCACTGCGGTCAAGACTGAGTCTGATTCAAGAAATGCGGTTCGTAGAAGATCGTAGTGAAGGTTTGTCGTGTCCTGGAATTCATCGAGGAAAACGTGAGAGTAGGTTGCCCGCATTGCGTGCAAAACTGCCGGGTTGGTTCGCAACACCAGCTCTGCAAGACGAGCGATCATGTGAAAGTTGAGGTAGCGGTATTTTCCATGAAGATAGTGCTGCCACTGAGACACGGCCAATTGTTCGCGTATGGAACCGTTTTCCAGGATCGCACTTCCGTCGATTGGGAGCCGAAGTGAAAAGCACTCCCGATACCACCGGATTGGTCCAATGCCCGCCACGTCAGCGGGTTCGCAATTGAGTCGTTGGGCCGCCTCTCGGATCATACGGTCTGCACGCTCCTCCTTTATGTTGAATTCAATACGATAGTCGTCGTTTGGTCGCCAGAATTCTGGAATTGCCAGGCGGAATCTATCGACAAGATTCTTGCTGAACGCGTCGAGTGTCATCGAGTCGAATCGCTCTGCAAGTTCCGCAGGCAGACGCTTCCCGACACGATCCTGCAAATTCTTCGCAGCATCACGCTTTAGGCTGATTGCGAGGATTCGGCGCGGTGACTTGCTTGTGTCCGTTCGCAGCAGATAGTCAGCTCGCTGAGCCAGCAATTCAGTTTTACCGGCACCTGGGCCAGCAACGACGATACTGCTCCGTTCAGCTTTAACAGCGATCAGGGCGTTGTCTTCTAAAGACTCGATTCCAACGGGCTGCCAAGACTGCTTTTCAATCTTCAGATTTCGATTGCGCAGTCTAGCCATTATAAATTTTCCTCTTGATCGCGCGAATCAGACTCTTTAATTCGTCAGGACATTTCGCCAGCAAGTCTTCGTCTTCAATTTCAGCAAGAGCCGCCATGTGCGTCGCGGGTTTGCTGCGTTGAAGAAAGAGGTAGCGATACCATCGAAGGCTTTTAACCTGAGTTTCTAGTCGTTCGGGTTCAGCGATGTTTTTCTTTCCGAAAACCGTTCGAAATAGACCATTGATCTGAGCACTCCTCAGCTCAGGTTTTTTGGAAAGTATCCGTGGTGCGCCGTCGGCAGTCTCCTGGTATTGCTCAGGGAACTTTCGCAACATCGAGTAATCCAGATCGAGGGGGTCAGAAAAATAGACGCCGTACTTGCGAAGGCTCTTAACCCATCCGGTGAAGTCATCATGGGGTAAGCCCCAATCAGGCATTTCTGCAAAGGTCTCGTCACTCATGACAGAGGTGTTATCGTCATCGACAACTTCAAGAATTTCTTCTCGCTTATGACCAAGTTCGATGAGTTGTTCACAGACGTAGTGAATCCGCCCCCAGTCGCCGCCCTTTCGATCGCAATCCATGTCTAGCAATGTGAGATGGGGAATGGACAAACTATTGAGCAGTCGCCACATGTGATTCACATGACGACCGCCAAGAGGAACGACAGAAATGACATTGGGATCAGAAGGCAAATCGTTTGCATCAAGGAGACGTGCCATCACAACTTGCTCGCTGTCCCCCTCTCCGAGAACAACAAGGCGAGCAAAATACAATTCCGGATAGGCACGCACCGCCTGGCGAATGAATTTGTCCGCGTCGGACTGTTCCGTGGGGAAGCTCAATTTGTGAGCCGACGCGACCGCCGTGGTCGAATCTAGCCGCAAGTATCGGATTTCCTCGGGTTCAATTCGGGCAAGCACGGAAGGAGAGTGTGACGAGAAGATCGCCTGAGCCCTCGGTGGCTTGATGATCTCGCGAAACATTTTTACTACTCGTCCCAGCAAATGCGGTGCGAGGTGGGTCTCTGGTTCCTCGACCGCGAACACTGTCAGCAGGGGAGGGTCAAGGCGTTCTTCGTCGAACGGGTGGTCGCCAAAGAAGTCGTCGATTGCGGCTTGCTCGATCTGGAAAGCGGATTTCACGATCGAAAAGTACAAGAGTGATCGCAGGCCGTCGCTCAAACGATCTACGGGAACACAATCATCTTTTGCTTCGGTCTTCATTCCTGCTGTAAAGGACGAGACGAAGTCTTCAATGGTTTGTGTTTCGAGGTGCAATACAAGTTCTTTGAATCGACTGCGGTTGTACAACCCGTTCCAAGACTCATTGAGCGAACGCTGAAGCTCTGTAATTGCCGGTTCACGACTAAAGTCGCTTACAATTCCGTCGGTCGCAGCGTTGATCGAATCGGCAAGGTCGTCTGTCCAACGAGCGGCATCGAGCAACCTTTTGAGCAGCGATTGCGATGAAACGCGGACATGCTTCGATGGATCACGTGCTCCGGGAATGTAGTGAACGTGAATTCGCTGTCGCTCGAACGCTGAGAGCGGCTGGCGATATTCGTCGTCAATTTCATCTGAAATATCAGACGACGTTTTGATCCAGTTCAGCGATTGCTCCACCTCACCTTCAGGCAAATTTCCTTTCTGCCAGACTGCTTCGAGGCGGATTCGACAATACGGTCGACCACCGGGTTCATTCACTCGCATCTGCTTGAAGTGTTCAGGAATAGCGGACGTATCATCTCCGCCGCCTTCCGCATCGAATTCGATTCTGGCCTCGATCCAAAGTGACAACGACTTTAAATCGGCATCAGATCGCGAAACTCCAACCGGCAAATGAAAGTCATCGGCGCGAATTGAACGTTGCTCTTTGGTGAGTCCGAACAAACGAGCCAGTCCGAGAAGAGCGGCGGACTTTCCAGCCCCGTTCTCACCTATCAAAACCGAGATATCGTTCAAGTCGATCGAAACTGGGGCAGGTCCAAAGCAACGAAAGTTGCAGAAACTCAGGAAGCTGATTTTCATCGTTTATTTCGCAGCCGACATAGTGACATTGACGCAGGTTGAAAGTTACCGGGCTCCAACCGCTAGCAAGTAAAGCTCAAGATTCTACAACCCTTATTGGGCTCGTTCCCACGGGGTAGCGGCCCCGTTCGTTCTGATTCCGCAAATAGTGGAGAAAAGAGACGCCCGATTGCGTTTGGTGTGGACGTCACGGTGCTGATTGCTTCGTACAACCCGACCGAATACCTATTCCAACCTTGGATGCCCGAGAAGACCGCGAGGTAGAAGATGCGTACGAACGAAATTCTTGGGTCGGCCATGCGAACGCTTGATGCGGTGTGCCAATCCGTGTCGCGGAAATACTTCGGAGCGACGTTGAGTCGTACGCAGGTGAGGGTGTCGACGCGGCAACACACTTGGTCATCGACTTCAGCTGAAACACAAAATCGACCGCCATCTCCTGTGTTACATGTGAATCGCCAATCAACACGATCTTATTTGATGAACCAACTTTCAAATGCGACGCAAAAGATTGAGCAACACATTTGTCCCAATGAATAGCCCACACTCCATGGGATATGCGGCAGCAGCGATTGATGCGTAGGCGAAGAAGAAAACGAAACACGCGGGACTCAATTTTCGACGCCTACTGATCGAATACCATCCTGGGAAAATGGGCGAACGACACGGCGGCGGAGCGGAAGGACTTCGACAGGCAGTTGCCGCTTGCCTGCCCGTTTGCGTACGCGGTTGACTTCGCGAAGAATCATCAGCATTTGCCTACGCACCGGTGCGTAGGGTGCGACCGGTATCTCGTACAATTGAACGGCAAGTCGCGGGAGGCTTTGGCGTAGCGCCTGTTCGGCAAACCACGCTCGGAGATCGAGGTATCGCTGGCGGTCGATTTCAACGTGTGAGTGCCATTTTTCGTCATTGCTGCCGTCTTTTTTCCGACCGCCGGGTTTGTAGCTGATAGAGTAACCAGCGTATCGAATCGGTACGCGTCGGATATCTCGGATCAAATTTGCCTCCTGATCGAAGAAGCAATGATCGCCTTTGGTGGCCATTAAAACGAACGTTCGTTCGTGGCGGATGAATTGTAGATTTGATCGTCCCACTTTTTTGCGTCGGGCGCGAGTCGATTCGCTGACGTCGATTCCGTATTTTGCGATTAGCTTCTCGTCGATTGCCTCAGGTTGTTTTCCCTTCGGCACGTTCCCCTTCACGTAGAACCAATAGCCGTGCCGCAAATAGCAACAGGCGATCTGTTGGACGAATCCTTCCACTGATGTTGTCACCGCTCGATATGGCATCTAAGCCTCCATGCTCCGAATTACTAGCAAGCAAAAAGTGGAACCTGTTTTGCGACCAAATTGGTGCGCGCGGCACAGGTTCCAAGAGCCGCTCCCATCGAAAAACGCTAGCGAGAATGCTGGGGCGCCTGTACTGCGCAAAGACCAAGCAGATCAAAGCACAGACAGCAGAAATACCCCGTCAGAGTTGAATGCCGGCGCGGCACTACATTCATGTATTGTGCCACGCCAATGCATACAACCCTTCACGCAAACAACCTCCCGGCAGAACCACTGAAGTGCGGACGCACGTCGGGTACTGCCGTAAAGTCATCGCCACAGAACACCAGTGCTCCCGCACAAGTCTTGTGTGACCGCTTGCGTCCTTCCAAGAAATGCCGACTGAATTCGTTTCGGTCGACAACACAAAATCATCAGCAGATTTCAGCGAAGTGCCGGCATCGCACAGAAGCAGATCGCAATTGCGACTGCTTCGGTACGAGTGCCAAACACCAACCGCATAAGCTGCCCGTCAGTCCTTTCGTCGTGGCAAAGTTCTCGGCACCACCCGATCACGCCAACGAGACTGCACTGCCTTGCACAGCCATCGCTCAAGTCGCACAGAAAGCTCCCGCTGACTGGCTTCTCGACTTCTAATCAGACCACACTCCCACTCTACGGCGTTTGAATCACTCGGCGAACCACTGCCAAGCACCGGTAACCGTCCGGCTGCCATAGAGCTTCCTGCGTTAGCTATTCTCTTCACCTTGCGGATCACGTCGCTATCCCGTGTGACCGGGAGGGAATTTGGCTGTATGTCCAGTTCGCCAGAACCGGCATAGTTTCGATTGCAAGTTGCAATCATTTCTGAGGGGCGAACGTAGAAGCCCCCTCTTACCCACCAACCAAAGTCGTTCGCTGCTCGGCAGCGTCTTCCGCAAAGTTTACCGGCAAGCCCTCGCGGGCCTTTCGTAGTTGAGCTATTCGCCGTCGTTGGATTTGCCAACGATCGCCGCAGTAAGTCGCCTGCGGTTCGGTCGCTGCGCGAAAGACTCCACCTTGACTTGCCATGCTCGATTTCGTTCAGGCCGCCGACGGGCTGAGTGAACTTGCTACTGCTGCAACGTCGGATGCAGCGCAATTCGAGGAACAAAGGATGAGAAAAGATGAAATTACAAAACTAGTGGATTCCGGTCTGGATGAACTGAATGATGCCCTCAAGAAGGGACAGTCAGATCACTTGACTAGGCTTTTTGCGGTCATGGCTCGATTCACGCACTACAGTTTCAACAACTGCTTGCTGATCGCACAACAAAATCCTGATGCAACGCGTGTTTTGGGATTTCACGGCTGGCGAAAGCTGGGCCGGACGGTTCGCAAGGGAGAAAAGGGCATTGGAATCACTGCACCAATTGCCTACCGCAAGGAAAAGACGGATGACCAATCAATGGAAATTCGTGGCTTTCGAGTCGTCCATGTTTTTGACATTGAACAAACCGAGGGTGACGAACTTCCGTCTTTTACGCAACCCACCGGGGACTGCGGCGAATGGCTGGAACGTACAGAACAGTTGATCGTTTCCAAAGACATTGAGCTACGTTACGAAGAGCTAAACCGCGGCTGCTATGGCTACTCAGCAAAAGGCAAGATCGTTATTCAGAGCGATCTATCGGATGCGAAACGCCTTGCCACTCTTCTCCATGAACTAGCCCACGAATTGCTTCATCAACGACAAGTTGACTCGTCCGAATCGCCATCACGAACCATCAGGGAAACTGAAGCCGAAGCGGTCGCTCAACCACCGCAATCACGACCTGTTGCTTTCAGAAGTCTATCTCCGATACCGCGACGTGCTCTCCAACACCGGTGTCCTTTGGGTCGGAGAAGATGCGATGACCTTGGCCGAACGCGGAATTAAGAATCCCGACGCGTTTCTTGTAGGAAACGAAGGCGAAATCGTTCGAGTGATCGAATCGGCTGGCAAGTACTCGATCTCACAACTCGAATCGTTTCACAAGCACTGCGAATCCGAGCAACTCGCTTACGAACTCTGGTAGGGGAAAATCAACATGCACCAAACGAAAATGGAATCACTGCTCTTAGAGCATATCGCCCGCCACACGATTGCGATTGATCGGTACCTGCCGGCGGATAACCGTGAACGCGCTTTGCTGGGATTGGAGCGTCTTCATCGAATGGGCCAAATCAGCCAATGGACACATCAAAGCGGACTTCGTTACTGGACTCGTTCCGCATCGAAACCGTTATCAGACTCTTCGTTGGTGCGTTCGCTTGGTTTCCTCTTGTTCTGCCAACAACCGACACGGCGCCGGCTTACCAGCAGCGATATTGATGAATTCTTTCCCTCTCTGTTCAGGCACGGACTACCAGGCGGACATTACATCGACTGTGAAACAGACTCACCCTGCTTGGGGCGTGCATGTGTTGATACAGGAGCATCAAAGGTCAAACGAATCACCGTACGAGCGGGCGAAATGATCCGCAAGTATCGACAAAGTGAAGCCTTCAATGTGTTGCTAAAAGACAATCGCTTTCAAATCACATGGATCGTTCCAACAACGGCCAAGCAACACCGACTAACCGAAGCATTGGCTCCGCTCGTCTTGACGGGCGTCAACTGCCGCGTTTGCGCCATCCCTGAACTACTCAACGTCCTCGCTCCAATCCCCCAGCGGGTTTGAAAATGACTCTCGGCCCGAGAGCAGAAAAAACAATGGGTAGGTGATCGTCTCCAATTGCTTGGCAAGCCCGGTAAGGGATTGTCAATCAAACGCCGTCTGGAATGAGCCAGCGACGTGAACAGGAGGTTACGTCATGAAAAAGATGACAGATCGCCTTGAAGGAAAGATGACCTCGGTTCGTTGGGTAGCTGAGATCATTTTTGTTCGGAGTGCAGATACGGTTCTGGATGTTCTTAGTGACATCTGGAAGGGACTGCGCTCAGTGATTCGACGAATGAAAAAGCTGTCTCGTTCACACTCCTCGCAGACTGAGTGGTTACTCAGAAGAAGAGGGATGACGTCCGAGCTGCGTTGGATATTCGCGGTATTGCTTGTATGGCCAATGATGCTCATCCGCCTTGCCTTATTTGGCTTGGTGGCCGGGTTGTGGCTCATGCATGCACCACAAGTAGCAATGCAAACGTGGGAAGCCATCGCGAAAGTCGAATCATCACCCAATAAAAAGAGAACGCCGTCGGAGAATCGACCTCAGAAGAGGCTCCGAGACTTCAACGACGTTCGGGCTCGCGTAAGCGAGTTAACGCAGTAACCGGAGCAATGAGGTTCCGGTCTTAACCATACCGCCGGTGGATTCAGGAGGGCCTGTTCCATCGGCTTTCACTAACAGCGTGCATAGCACGCAAGGAGTACGGATGTCAAAAGCACCGATAAAGCGATTCGCAGTAGGGAATGGAATCAAGGCTTCGATTTGGGAGAACCAGTCGAAGAACAATGGTTCGTGGCTTAGCGTCACGATTACCCGAACCTACCGCGAGGGCGAAGAATTCAAAGACACCACGTCGTTTCGACGTGATGACTTGCTGTTCGTCGCCAAAGCGTCCGAATTGGCGTTTACGTGGTGTCTCAAGAAGGCGCAAGCCAGCAAAGAGGCAAAGAGCCGCGAGTAAAGGATGACAAACCGTCGGTGGGTGTAGCCCACCGGCTTCATGGATGTGAACGCAATGAATTCGATTGACGAAATAGGACTCCTTCCAATGGGAAGAATTTTAGTGACCGAGGCTGCAAATTCACGAATTCCGCCAGAGGAAATGCTGATGGCGATTCTGAAACATGGTCGCGGAGAATGGGGTGACATCTCTGACGAAGATCGGGCGGCGAATTCCGTCGCACTCAATCGCAGTCTCCGAGTGGTCTCGCAGTGTCGAGCATCAAACGGGACTCGGTTTTGGATCATCACAGAACATGATCGCTCCCACACAACGATTCTTCTGCCGAACGAGTACTGAATCGCACTATCGGTTTTTGTCGCACAGGTGGCGACCGGGTTGTACCCAAGGTTTTGCCAGGCTGGACTTCCCAGCCTGGCACTTTACGAATTCGCTCTTGCGTGATGGACAACCATCGCGGAGGGGCGAGTTTACAACGGGGAGTTCGTACCCCTCTGTCACACACGGACTTCCCTCCATGCATGGAGAAAAAATGAAAGAGAAAATACGCAGATACCTGCTGGTACGGCTGATGCCCGAGGATTTACTCGACGCAATCAGCGGACTTTACGACCTTCAAACCACATGGCTTGATCGTCGCAAGTACAAGCTACCCGTCCACTGCTATCAAGAAGTTCAAGACGCAAACGAAACTTTGCGTGAATGGATTGATGAAGCAGAACAGGCCGGTTGGCTATCGCCTGAAGAACGATTGGAGCGCGAGTTTGGCGTGAACTAATTCGAGGTATTTGACAGAAACCAAACACGTGTGGAGAGGGTGACAGCTCTCCACACATTTTTCAAATAAGCAAATCCGGAAACCAATGTCAAGCAAAACACATAGACCGTACGCGGTTATCGGCTCCGAGAGCCTGACCTCCTCTCTGTACAAATCTGGCGACGAGTTGGTCGGTTTTCAGTACCGGTTCAACATCACGCGACTCAACGCGAGAACGGGACGTGTCAGTCAATGGTTTGCACCCGCCGACGTGATCGCCCTGGTGAAACTTACCCAGGTCATTGCTTCGGAGCTACAGCATGACGGGTGCATGAATACTTGCCTCCGCGATGAATTACGCGGTGTAGCGGTGCTTCTTGATGAGGCACTGGACAAACTCAAAACCGAATACGATTCCACAGGAGACAAGATTCGATGAGAAGCAAACTGGTGCATGAACTACGCCATGGCCTGCTGGTCGTGCGCGTTCGCAAAACAAAGTCTGGGGACGCAACGCGTCACAAATTGTCAATTCACAGACTCTACCGGAACGGTGACCTTTGGCACGAATCGAGTCGGCTGGGACGAAACGATATTCCATCCGTTCGCTTTCTGCTCGATGAGGCCCACACATGGATCCTGTCGCAAGAAGCGAGCGAGGAAAGCTGTGAGGGAATACGCGAATGATGGATCAACGACCAAGCATCGTGGAGAGCCTTCAACCGTTGGTGGAAACGAATACTCGATTCAGCACAGTCTATGCGGACCCGCCTTGGTCTTACAGCAACAAGGCAGCCAGAGGCGCAGCCGATAACCATTACCGGACGCTTGAACTTGATGTGATCTGCGATGAACCGGTTTCGAAACTTGTGGAGCCGAACGCACATCTTCATCTTTGGACGACGAACGGATTCCTTCGCGAGGCATTCACCGTAATCGATGCGTGGGGATTTCAATTCAAGTCATGTCTTGTTTGGGTCAAGCCACAACTTGGAATGGGGAATTACTGGAGGGTTTCACACGAGTACTTGCTGCTCGGGGTTCGAGGCAGCATGCCATTCGTCGACAAAACCTGCCGTAGTTGGTTGATTCATCCGAGAACGCGGCACAGCAGCAAACCGTTTGCGATCCGACAGCTCATCGAGCGGGTCAGCCCTGGACCGTATCTCGAACTTTATGGTCGCGTCGAGCAACCACGCACCCAGTGGACAGTTTACGGCAACCAAGTGGAACGACGGCTTTTCTAATTCTGGTCATCTCAAATGAAAATTGACGTTCAAAACGAGCAGCCGATCACACTTGCTGAGGTCCCAAAGTACGTACCGAAGCGTGGTGGGAAGAAGGTTCACTACTCAACAGTCTACCGTTGGACGACCAAGGGTGCGCGAGGAAGAGTGCTGGCATCCGTCATGGTTGGAGGAATTCGATACACGACTATCGAGGCAGTTCGTCGCTTCCTTGACGCCAAACCGGCAATGGCCAGCAGAGCGGATTCCTCGCTCGATGATGCAATCGAGGAAGCGCTTCGGGAAGCTGGACTGTGACCGCTGCTTTCGCCAAATCAGCCGACCGCTCGCGCGACCTTTTTGGCCAACTCCAGGTCTCGCTCAGCATAGATCTGCGTTACCTCGGCACTCTCGTGGCCGCAAACTACTTGAGCGGCTTCAATGCCAAATTCTCGACGAACTTGTGTTGCTGATGTATGCCGAAGTCGATTGGGTGCCCACTTCTCAATCTTCAGTTTGTCGCACGCACGATGAATCGCTCTACGGTAACTATCCGTGAAGTATCGATCACGAGGGGTTCGCTTGGGTGTCTTGCGTCGATTCGTCCCCCGACGATTGCCGCAGGATAGCGGGGTCGTGCGAGCGGCTGCTGCCTTCGCACGACGGCGTTCTTCGGATTCGGCCGGGGAGAAACAGAAAGAATTCGCTCTTCGTTCGAGATACGGCTCAAGCAACACCTGGGCTTTCGGGCCGATTGCGATCGCGCGTTCTTTCTCGTGGTGCTCGGTTTTGTGCTCCGATGGCGTGTAAACCCAAACATCGCCGGAACGATCTACGTCACACGGACGAAGACTACAGACTTCCCCAGGACGTGTTCCCGTCAGTCTCTGAAGTCGGACCATATCCGCGACGATTCCAGGGAGGTTTGGAAGCGTCAATTCTACAATTGAATCATCGACACACTTAACGCCGGGTGATTCTCTCGCGGCGCAGCGACCTTTCTTCAGTCCCGCGAGTGAATTCAGTGACAGCGGCACCCCAGGGTCAACCAGCTCTTTGCCCGCCGCCCACTTGAACATGCGAACCAAACGTCCGACCTGTTTGTTGATGTGTTTCCGAGACCAATCAAGGTCGCTAATCATTTTTTCACGTAACGCATCGAGTGCGACGGGGCCAAAGTCATCCAGGAACTCAGTTGCATGGTGTTTTCGCAGGATTCGGATCACGTCATCGATCAGCGTCGCTTCCCGCGTGATCTTTCCGTTTTTCTGGTAATACTGCCGAGCGTGTCGCCGAAACACCAGCGCCAATTCGTTGATCGTGATCGGAGATCCGGCGAACCGCTTTTTACGAAGCGTTGCGGCTGTGATTCCAGACAGTTCTTTTTCGACGGAATCTTTGCTCGGCTCTTCGACCTGAACGGCGTCGCGTTCAGTTTGCCAACGAAGCAGAACTTTTTGGTATTCCGCGTGGCTTTTGGGAGAACCGTGTGGCCCGAGATAAATTCGTTCGCCGTGGAGCGAAACGGTGGCCTGCATGGTGCCTTTGTGGAGGCAATACTTTGGCGGCCGATGATAAAGACGTGGCATGTGCTTGACCCAATGTCAGGAGACAAAAGGGTAAGTGCTAGGGAATTACCCCCTAGCACTACCCTTTAGCAACTGGCTCTGAGCCGCACTGCCGACGATCGGCAGGTAACCTAAACGAAGGTTTCAGCAAGAGTTACAAAAGTTGCGGGAGCCGGATTCGAACCGACGACCTCGAGGTTATGAGCCTCGCGAGCTACCGGGCTGCTCCATCCCGCGGTATGTGAGACGTTGAGTCGGACGCCAAGGTTCAATTTCTGTAGCGAAAATTCGCGAAAAAATCACTTTGTGGCGGCGTCGCAACGATGAAAGGACTATCGGTCACAAATCGAGATTCGTCAAGCGGCTGTTCGCATTGTTGCTGAGATTTTCGTTTTTTGGCCAGCGATTCGCTATGTTGGCGTAGACTGGTACGTTGTGCGCCGGCTCCGCCAAGTCTTTTCAAGTATGAATCTTCCCCCCGATACGACCGCTGCCGATTCGTCGGATGCCATGGATTCCTCGGGGGCGTTCTCTCCCGGCGCAGTCCCGGGGCCGCCTGTTCCGCCTCCTCCCATTGCTCCGCCTCCGGCAGACGCGAACACCACGAACGGCTCGGAAAAGGACTCGGTCCCGCAACCGCCACCGGCTCCTCCCCGAGCAACTTTGCCTCCGGTCCAGCCACCAAGTCCTAACGCTGCTCCTGCACAGCCACCCAGTTCGACCAACGGCGTCGGACCGACCAACGGATCGTTGCCCAGTGCATCTAGGCCAAATGCACCCCAGCCAAATGCACCTCAGCCAGCAAAATCGCGAAAGCCGAAACAGGATGCTCGCGGTGCGAAGGTAGCTGTCGCGGCTCAGCCCGAGATCGCGGAAGTCGTTGCCGTGGAAGTGGCGCCAGCGACGCCGCCCAAATCTCGATGGCGGACGGAAGTTCAAGCTGAACCAAAGGACGAAACCGAACAGGCCCAAGACGACGAGTTGGCTCCCGTCAAACGTTCGGTGCCCGCTTGGTTGGTGAGCATGGTGTTTCACTTGCTCGTGTTGCTGGTGTTGGCGTTGTTGACCACTCCGGTCGGCGAAGGCATCGGCAGCATGGTGCTAGAGTTTGGCGAGGCCACCGAGTCGGAAAACTTTGAGCTGGAGAATTTGAATATCCAAAGTTCGGATTCGATGATGGATTCAACCAGCGACCTGGACAGCGAAGTGGTCGTCGACACTGACATTCAGTCGTTGATGGAGACGATCGAGTTGCCGTCGAAGACGCTGGAGATGGTTCAGGTCGACACTGGTGTTGGTCCGGCGAATGATGCGGTCAAGCCAATGTTTGGCGGTCGATCCGGGGCGATGAAGAGTGCATTGATCGCGGCTTATGGTGGCACGCAAGAAACATTGAACGCGGTCGAACGCGGTTTGCAGTGGCTCGCGAAGAATCAGGAACGATCGGGATCGTGGAGCATGGCGGGACCCTACTCCGACGCCGCTCCGTTCTCTGAAAACCGATGTGCCGCCACGGCCATGGCGATGCTGGCATTTCAAGGCGATGGCAACACGCACCTCGTAGGCCCCTACGCAAAGAACGTCGAACGTGGACTTCGAACGTTGCTGAAGGGACAGCGTCGCGATGGATTTTTGGCGACGAACGTTCGAGGCGATGACCAACAAGCCTACGGACACGCTCAAGCGACGATCGCGTTGTGTGAACTGTTCGCAATGACCGACGACTCTGCCCTGCGTGGTCCGGCTCAAGCGGCCGTCGACTACTGCGTGAACGCTCAGTCAGCGGCGGGCGGTTGGCGCTATCGGCCTCGGTTGGATTCTGATTTGTCGGTGACGGGTTGGTACGTGATGGCTCTCACCAGTGCGCATTCCGCTGGTTTGGAAGTTCCCTCGTCGACATTGCAGATGGCCAACACGTACTTGGACACCGTCCAGATGTACGACGGTTCGGCGTACAGTTATCAACCCAATCGACCAGCCAGTTACGCGATGACTGCGGAAGGGTTGCTGTGCCGGCAGTACCTGGGATGGCCGCAAGACGAAGAAGCGATGACTCAGGGCATCAATGACTTGGTCCATGGCGGAATGTTGGATCCCAACAACCCCAACGTTTACTACTGGTACTACGCAACCCAGGCGATGCACCACTACGGCGGAGAACAGTGGCAAAAATGGAATGGCGTGATGCGAGTCGAGCTGCCTCGATTGCAGCTCAAACGTGGTGCCGAGGCGGGCAGCTGGTCGCCTCAAGCCGATGAGTGGGGCCGCCGGGCAGGACGTCTGTATGTGACCTGCTTGTCGATCTATTGCTTGGAGGTCTACTACCGACACTTGCCTTTGTACGGCAAGCACGGCAAGTGATTCGAGGTCCGCGTCGCATGCCC
>NZ_ANMO01000119.1 GCF_000338295.1 Rhodopirellula europaea 6C | reverse complement strand
GCGTTTTTTTGTTGGACAATCGGCTCGAACGATTGTCCGTGATTGCCCATCTCATTCGAAAGTGACTAATGTCAGTCGAGATCACAGCGGTTTACCAAGGTCAACTTCATTGCGAAGCGACTCACGGGCCGAGCGGCACCAAATTGGTCACCGACGCTCCCACGGACAATGGAGGTCGAGGCTCCTCGTTTTCGCCGTCCGACTTGGTTGCGACCGCTTTGGGAACCTGCGTGATGACAATCATGGGATTGGTTGCTGATCGACACGAGCTGGACTTGAGTGGGACCACCATTCGCGTCGAAAAGGAAATGGCGAGCACCCCCGTTCGGCGAATCGCGAGCCTGAAAACGAAGGTCACATTCCCAGCTGGGTTGGATTTGCAACCTGAGATGCGAGATCGACTGGTCGCCGCGGCGAGGAAGTGCCCCGTTCATCAAAGTTTGCATCCAGACATTGATGCACCAATCGACTTTGTCGACCTAGATTGACAGGCACGGTCTGGTTTCACTCCATCGCTCGGATCATACTGCTGCCACCCGCTTGTCCCGTTTCTCTTGTTTTGACCGATTTCTTTCATGAACCGCAGTGACATCGTGATCACCGGCGTCGGCGTGGTCTCATCAATCGGCTTGGGGCGGGAAGCCTTCACGGAATCTCTGCTGAACGCGGCCAGTGGCGTCATCGAACTGGTCGACTCCACCGTTGGCGATCGAAACGCGACGGCACGATACAAGTTTGTTCAGGGATCCGAGGGCGATACAACGCAAGAGTCGCCAGTGGAAATCGGAGCACCGATCACCGGCTTTGATCCGAAGCTCTTCGTCAAACCGCGAAAAGCTTTGAAGGTGATGTGTCGCGAAATTCAAACATCGTTCGCAGCTTCGCAAATGGCAATTGAGGATGCTGGACTGTCATCGCTGTTGCCAGCCGAGCCTGCTGACCAAGCCAAAATTTCCGGTCGCATCGTGGTCGATCGGATCGGTACCGTCTTTGGCAGCGAAATGTTGTACGGCGATCCCGAAGAATTGGCGGATGCCTTTGCCGCTTGCAAAACCGAAGACAACGAAATCGATCGATCGAAGTTTGGCAACGCTGCGATGCGTTCGATCACTCCGCTGTGGATGCTGAAATACCTTCCCAACATGCCCGCGTGTCATGTGGGCATTGCGGTCAATTCTCACGGACCCAACAACACTCTGACGGTCGGCGATGTGTCCGGCCCCAATGCGGTATTGGAAGCGTGTGGTTACCTGCGACGTGGAATCGCGGACATCATGGTCGCCGCGGCGGCCGGTTCGCGAATGAATACGACGCGAACCATGTTCACTGAAGATCAGCCACTCACCGGTGCGTCGGAACAAGTGGAACGAAGCAGCCGACCTCACGCGAAAGACGCCAAGGGAATCGTGCGTGGCGAAGGAGCGGCTTGTGTCATTTTGGAAACCGCCGAATCCGCTGAACAGGGAAACCGCAAACCAATCGCGAAGGTTGTGGGAATGGCATCGCGATTCGTCCCCTCAGCCGCTTTCGCGGAGGGCAGATTCACCAGTTCGTCCGAAGAGAATGCTGGTCGGGGTTCGGCCGCCGCCATCGAAGCCGCTATCGCGGGCGCATTGTCTGACGCTGGACTGACCGCCGATGACATCGGATTGGTCGTCGGCCACGGGATGGGTGACCCGGTCATTGATGCTCAAGAAGCCGAAGCGATTGCGAAAGCTCTGCCGGGTATTCCGGTGACTCTGCCGATTGGGTTGTTGGGTCACACCGGTGCAGCGACAGGAATGCTGGGACTGACCGCCGCGGTGGTTGCGGCTCAGCAAGGCACGGCACCGCCCGTCGCACACGCGTCGGATTGTCCAGACACGCTGAATATCGTTGAGAAATCGGTGCCGCTCAAGCGACCTCACGTGATTGCCCTGTCGCATACCTCTCACGGATCGGCGACAGCGGTCATCGTTTCCGCGACTTGAGGAAAAATGCATCCGTCGTTGTGATTTCGACAAACGGGTCACGCGTCGACTTCTGATCAGGACTTGAGACCATTCTTCAAACTTTCTGGTCGCGTCCAATGGATCCCAGCCGAAGTCAACTCAGACAGACGCGTGAGGCGGTCCTCGCGTCATATCGGACAAGCCACGGCATGTTCGTTCCTGTGCATCCTCCCAATGCCAATCTGAGCGACGCGATGACAAAGAAACGATTTGATTCCATTTTGATGATTGCGGTGGCCGTGCTCGGCTTCGCATCGGTGACCTGGTCGGCATCCTCGGCCCAGGCTGTCGACGGTACCGAGCTGACCAGTCGCAAAGCGATCTGGGCTCCATTGTTGCCCACCTACCAAGGCGACTCAGGCGATTCCGTTGGCTTCCTGACCGACATTCGCGGACACCATCGCTTTGAGGGCTATCGAACCAGCGTGGAAGGCAATTTCACCTACGCCGTTTCTGACAACACAGAAATGTATGGCTTCGATGCGATCATGCGTGACACGTGGACATTCGGCGTTCACGATCTGTCCGCCGGTACTGGTTACAGCCAAATGGAATGGAAACAAGAGATTGGCGACAACGAGCTGGACAACTCGTATCGCGGTGCCCTGGTCGTCGCTGGTTGGGAAACAGTGTTCGGTCGTCGTCCAGTTTGGGTCGACTTGCGTTTGGGGCTGTATGATCTCGATGGCAAGTACGTTGGCAACGATGGTGTGACCACCGGAACGAACAACAAGTTCACCACGACGTTCGGTGTTGACGTCAAACATGACATCACCGTGTGCGGAATCCCTGGTCGAACCGTTCTCGGAATCGACTACCTCAGCGATTACGCAACTTGGGATGGAGCCAACATGGGCTTCGATGATGCGGTCGTGCTGAAGGCCGGCTTCGAGTTGCTGCTCTACTAGAGCCAACAACGCCGACGCGATTCATCATCGAGACAACCTGAATCACATCGGACAAAACAATCAAACGATCAAGAGCGTGTGCGAATCATTTCGCACACGCTCTTTCTTCATGAATACCGCGAGCTGTTTCAAAGAAGCTCATCCCGGCTACTCGCCCGAGTCGGTTTTCGTCTCAGTCAGACGATACAAGTCCAGGCGTCGATCGTTCCAATTTTGAACGCTGCCTTGTTCACGATGTCGACGCAGCAACTCAAGATCGACGTCGTAGATCACAACGGTCTCGATATTTGGGTTGGCCTCCGCCCCAATCCCTTCACGAGCGAACGTCACATCCAACGGCGTCAGCACGGCTGATTGAGCGTAGTGGATGTCCGCGTTCTCGCAGAACGGCAGATTGCCCGTGCAACCGGCGATCGCGACATACACGTGATTTTCGACGCAACGGGCAGCGGCGCAGGTGCGAACTCGCATGTAGCCATGTCGGTTGTCGGTGTTGAATGGCACGAAAATGATCTGGGCTCCCTTCTCCACCGCGAGACGCGAGAGTTCAGGAAACTCAATGTCATAGCAAACCTGGATGCAGATCGGCCCGCAGTCCGTTTGAAGGACTTCGATCCCAGGGCCGCCTGCGACGCCCCACCATTTACGTTCGCTCGGCGTGATGTGCAGCTTATACTGCTTGTCGATTCTGCCGTCCCGGTGGAACAAGAATGCGACGTTGTATAGTTTTTCGTCTTCGATCACGAAGTGCGAACCACCGACAATGTTGGTGTCGAATTTCACCGCCAAGTGACTGAACAACTCCAAATACTGCGGCGTGTACTCAGCCAACGTTCGAGCGGCTTGTCCCGGCCGTTCGTTCGGCAAAAAGGAAAGCAACTGCGTGGTGAATAATTCTGGGAACAACAGAAAGTCACATTTGTAGTCGCCGGCCACATCCACGAAATAGCGAGCCTGCTGAGCGAACTCTTCAAAGTCCTTCACCGCTCGCATTTGGTACTGAACGGAGCCAATTCGCACCGGCCGAACCGTCCGGCGGAACCGCCGTTTTCCAGCCGAGACATAATCCAGGTTCCTCCATTCCAAGAACGTCGCGTAACCGCAGCTTTGCAAATCAGTCGGCAAGTAGTTTGGGATCAAACCTTGCAGCGAAAAACCGTTCGCAATTTGAGCTGTCAGAACTGGATCAAAGAACGTTTTATCGATGACGCGGTCGATATACTCGGACGCCTTCATCTCCTCCGCGTGCAAGTGATAGCCGGGAATACGGCCGCCGACGATCATCTGCTCGATGTTTCGCGAACGACAAAGCTCTTTTCGAGCATCGTAAAGTCGCCGAGACAGTCGCATCCCGCGAAAATCGGAATGCACCATGATCTCGATGCCATACAACGTGTCGCCGGTCGGCTGATGGTTTCGAATGAAACCGCTGTCGGCGATCTTCTTGTAATCGTGCCATTCCAGGTCATCGTCGTAGTGCAACAGCAAGCTACTGCTGCTGGCGACCAGCTTGCCGTCACACTCGATGACGATCTGCCCTTCTGGAAAATGTGCCAACTGGCTTTCGACCTGCTCCTTCGTCCATGGTTGCATGTCTGGGAAGCACGCCTTTTGCATGGCAACCATCGAGTCATAGTCCTCGATGCGCATGTTCCGAAGAATCAGCTCACGTTCAAAATTGGAAACATCAAAGTCAGGTGTGGGTGTCGACATAAAGGCCAGTCAAAGAACCGAAGAGGAGATAACGACTCAACAACGAACCGTGCAATTGTCCTGCCACGGAACCACAGCAGATCCACGAACTATTTCGTCCGCGTCGACAAATACGTGTAGCCACTGAGTGCGCGTTCGTACGCCGCAACCGTCTCGCCTGCTTGTTGATGATCGATGTGCCCGTTTCCAATCGCGGATTCCACCGACTCTTGCAGGTTCTCGATCAACTCTCGATCTTCGTATTGGACGTAACCCAACACTTCTGAGACCGTGTCGCCTTTGACGATCGAACGGACTTTGGTCACGCCATCTTCGATGTCCACGTGCACGGCATGCGTGTCACCAAACAGGTTGTGCAAATCACCCAAGATCTCCTGGTAAGCACCGACCATGAAGACCGCCAACTGATACGGTTCACCGGACTTCAGCGGATGAAGCATCAGAGTCCGTTGACGTCCGCCGCCGCATACAAACGCGTCGACCTTGCCATCGCTGTCGCATGTGATATCGCCTAAAACAGCGTGCCGCGTTGGCTTCTCCAGCAAACGATGGATCGGCATGATCGGGAACAACTGGTCAATCGCCCAGGAATCAGGCATCGATTGAAACAACGAAAAATTCGCGAAGTAGATGTCTGACAACATCCGATCGAGATGCTTCAAATCATCGGGACGATCCTTCATCGATTCCGCCAACTCACGGACTCGGTGGCAAATCGCAAAGTACAAATTCTCCGCCGCGACGCGTTGTTCCAATGGCAAGTAGCCACCGCTGAACAGGTTCATGCACAAATCCAGTGCCACCTGCGCATCGTGAAATGTTTCCATCATGTTGGCCTGCGTCATGTTGACGTAGCCCACCCACAAGTCATGCACCGGTTGCTCGTACGATTCCGGTGGACCTTCCATTTCAGAAGTTTCGATCGCGCCCACGGAATCCATTTCGATCCCGCCGTGATCGGGCGAGACCGGTTCGCCTTCGACTTTGGCCCATGCCGGCAAGTTGGCAACGCCTTGAGATGTCACTCCCAATGTTTCCATCACCAACACGCTGTGGTGAGCAGCGACGGCGCGACCTGATTCCGAAATCAATTCCGGGTGCGGGACACCCGCTTCGTCGCACACCGTTTGAGTGTGGTAAACGACGTCGTTGGCGTATTCCTGCATCGTGTAGTTCATGCTCGATTCGCTGTCGCTGCGCGAACCGTCATAGTCGACTCCGAGTCCACCGCCCACGTCGAGGTAACGCATTCCGGCACCTCGGCGAACCAAGTCGACATAGATTCGAGCTGCTTCCAAGATGGCCGATTTGAGCTGACGAATGTTTCCGATCTGACTGCCGACATGAAAGTGCAGCAACTGAAGGCAATCGCCCATGTCCATCGCGATCAAACGATCCAATTGAGCCAACAGTTCGGCGACGGTGAGACCGAACTTGCTGCGGTATCCACCGCTCGCTTGCCAGCGTCCACTTCCGCGAGTCGCCAGTTTGACTCGCATCCCGATCGTCGGACGCACGCCGATGTCCTTCGCGACGTCCAAAATCAAATCCAGCTCACTGACCTTTTCGACGACGGGCAGAACGTTTCGGCCCAATCGCTGTGCGAGCAATGCCAACCGAATGAATTCTTCGTCTTTAAATCCGTTGCAAACGACCGGCACGTTGGAATCGCCCATCGCCACGGCAGCAACCAACTCCGGCTTGCTCCCCGCTTCGATGCCAAACCCCAACCGGGCGCCTTCGCTGACAATCTGCTGGACCACTTCGCGTTGCTGGTTGACTTTGATTGGAAAGACGCAGCGATAGCGGCTTTGATACTTGTGATCATGAATCGCGTTTTTGAAACAACGATCGAGCTCGCGCAGTCGATCACGCAAAATCCCGTTGAAACGCAGCAGAATCGGAAGGTCCAGGTTCCGCTGCCCTAAACGGTCAACCAACTCTTTCAAGTCGATGCTTTGGGACGGATCCCGATCGGGTGAAACCAGCACTGTGCCGGCGTCAGAGATCGAAAAGTATCCAGCGCCCCAGCGGTCGATGTCGTAAATATCGGACGCGTCGCTGCGAGTCCATTTGGGATCCAAAACCGAGCTCACCCAGAATTCCATGTGAAAGAGGTTTGCGTTTGAAACGTCAGATTCAGAATTGCACCTCTTTCACGCCTCTTGCACCAGTGGGCAACTTCCCAGTTACGGTAATTTCTGTGATCGGATAGCGTCCTGGTACCCAAAACTGGCTGCTCTTGGTCGCAAAAGCCGCCTGACGCAGCACCAACGTTTCTCCCACCGCGAGCGGTTTGTCCTGGTACAGAAAGTACTGTCCATTCAGGTTCATCGTGATATTGGGGATCTCGAAATCAGCTTCGTTGGTGACGACAACCACATCGTCCATCAACTGCGAGTTGCCCTCGACGGTCATCAGCGGACGTCGGTCGATCAGGATCTCGACTGGCAATTCATGCTCGCTCGCCTTTCCAAAGATCACCGCGTAAATACTGAGCCCAAACAGCGGGACAAAACAAACCGTCGCGAGAGCAATGAACAACCCGCGGGTGGAAAGCTGGGGTGTCGGCGCGATCGACCGCGGTGGCTCATGGACTGCCTGATTGCTATCAGGCTCAGGAACGGTTGTCGCGTTGCTGTTGGTTGAAGAATCAGACATGAAGACGTATCAGCGAAAACAAAGCAGACGTAGGAAGTGTCAACGATTTTGTGGCGTGATTTCGATTCGGGCGCCGGTGCGAACAACGTATCAGTGTCATCGCAATGAAACGCGACGCCTTTTCACTGAGCGCCGAACCAGCCCGAAGCATCAAACGCTGGCCACGGGAAATTCCCACCCGAATGAATCCCGGGGGTGCTCAAGTGTTGTGCCAGATCAAGGGGCCCGACTTGTCCAACAGGACCTCCTCCTTGCGTTTCCCGGCACTGACCAAGATCAATCCGATCCCGTGCTCGGTAGCATACGCTTCTGCGTCGTCTTTTCCCATGACAAACAAAGCCGTTGAAAGGGCATCCGCGTCCACCGCGTGAGTCGTCGTCAGCGTCAACGACAGCCACTGGCCAGCCGGGTACCCCGTCCGTGGATCAATGACATGCCCGTATCGTTTGCCTTGATGATGGAAAAACTGTTTCCCACTTCCACTGGTCGACAACGCCTCGTCGCGAAGCCAAAGTCCGCCCATGCGTTTCCCCGGTCGGGTCGGATGAGAGACGCCAACCAGCCATCCCTTGGGGCGTTCTGCGTCATCATCAAGCTCATCCTCTTCTGGCTCCGCCACTGGTTGTTGATCGCCCGCCGCCAGAACGCTGCTGTGCCCAGCATGGACGAGAAAGTCACGCATGCCTTCGGCCCGCAACGCTGCGGCAAGAACATCGATCGCGTGCCCTTTGCCGATCGCCCCCATGTTCAGCGACATGCCCTCGACGGCGAATCTTGCAGTGCGACTTTCAACATCCAAAATTAGGTGCTTCCAACCAACGCGTGCGCGAGCCGATTCGATCTCGTCCGGTTTTGGCTTTCGACCTTCACGCTTGGTGAACCCCCAAGTCTCCACGAGAGGTCCTGCCGTGATGTCGAATGCTCCCTGGGTGCGTTCAGCGAGGGCGTTTGCTTTCTGCAGGAGCTCGAACGTGGCGGGCTTCAAATGAACAGGCTTTTCATACGCCAACGCATTGACGCGAGCGATTTCGCTGTCGCCCCGATAGACCGTCAGCGAATTCTCGATCTCTTCAATCGCTTCCAAGTGACGCAGCACCGCATCAGCGGCCGACCGATTGCCCACACGTTGATTCTCGTCCGGCACCAGCACCACAAAGTCGCACGCCATCGCACGATGCTTCAATTCCAACAATGCAACTTCCCACAAAAGCTTGGTGTATTCAGTGAGGCGGGCGAGGAAGACTACAGAGCGTCATAGCCTTTCCACATTGAACACGGTTTCAATGTTGAGTCCGGATGGCCGATGAGACGCTCTCAGTCGACGAACTGCTCCCGCATGGCCGGCGATGCAGTCCCGCCAGCACATGATACGTCCAAGACCATCCCACTGAGAAACCCCCTTGTTTGCCAAGCGACATACTCTCGTTGCACTGTTAACAATGGTCCTGGCTGAAACGACCGCCGCAAAATTCATCGAGCTGAGTCTGTTTGGCGTAGCTTCCGGATCGCGTCCAAATCATCCGAATGCAGTTTGATTAGCGGGACCTTGCTTAGCATTCCGTCTTCTCTTCGCAAGACAACGTGCTGATCATCCGCAGAAACGAACTTCGCCCGCACCGAAAATTTCCCATCGGCGCTTCGCCACGTGCGAACAACACTTGCGGTTTGAGTGGATGAAACGTCTTCCGAGTTCAATTCATCTAAATCATTTTTAGGTGGAGGACCGGCGATGGTGAAGGCAGCCCATAGCTGTGGTGCAGCATAGTAGCCTGCATCTTCCAGCTTTTCGATGATGGAGAGTTGTGCGTGACGTAGTGCGGCCCCTCCCGTTTCGCCAGCAGCATAGTGCCGGAAGAAGTCAGTCATCATTTCGGCGGTGATTCGGTCGGGGATGGACCAAAGCGTGGCGGCGACATTGCGAGCTCCCGCGAGTTGGAATGCATAACGCAATCCGGTGACACCTTCGCCGCTGTTGGCAGTTCCGAGCCCTGTTTGGCACGCGCTCAATACAACCAGTTCTGTTCCTCGATAATCGGCCGCCAATACTTCCAACCCGGTCAGCACGCCTTCCCCGCTCCCCTTGATCGCCGAATTTGCGTCACAAAAAGCCAATCCGCAAGTCGCGAGGGGATGCTGACCGTCCCGGTGTTCAGCAAAACCGTGTGTGCTAAAAACGGCTACCTTAGGTCGTCGTGCCGATTGAACGATTGATTCTGTCGCTTCCGCTCCCAAATAGACTTCGGGATCACCGGTCGCTAATACCTTTAGCGACGGAAGGATGCCACGTGCTTCCTCGGCTGTACCTGGAAGAGGTGCAAATGGAACCACCTGGGCGTCCTGGTTCGCAACGGTTCCGTAATCGGGGTTTGCGACAACCAAAGGAGCGGACTTCGGTTCGAGCGATGCCTGGTTCAGCAAGTCACGGCCGCTGAGTAGGTATTGAAATTCATGTCGATGAATTAAGAAACGTCCTTCCTCGTCCGGGAGAGCGGCCCAGGGTACCATCCACAGTTGATGGTCAGGTGAAATCAACAGCTTCTTTGCATTCCACACCTCACTGGGCAACCGCTGGGATAGATGTGACGCGATCTCAGTCAAAAGATATTGAGGGGACGAAGCCACGCCGTTTCCGACCAACTGCCCCCGCAGGACCGTTTGAAAGTGATTGATTGGCGTCGCAAGCTGGTTCCAATCCCGGCAGACAATACTCAATCGGACACTCCCCTGCCCGGTGGAAGGCACAACCCAGGCAACAACCATTGGATCGGCAGGCTCAATTCCAATCTTCGATACTCGGCCAGCACGATCCCAATTGGCGCTCCGTATTTTCGTCCTCAATCCGACAACCGCCAACTCGATCAAGACTGTGTCATCGGCAATGTTCTTTCGAACTTGTTCGAGGGTCACCCATGGATCAAGCCTCATTTCGGTCCAACCAGCACTTCCGAGTTGCCACGAGAGATCTGATTCACGCCGCCGAAGTCGATCCAATTCGCTCTGTGGATTCACAAGAGAACCACTCGATTCAGATGATCGTTCCAGTGCAGTGACTGAACGCAAGCCGATTTCGGAGATTTGGTTTCGCACCTGAGCCAAATCTTTGGCAATCGCGCGAACTTGCGGATCCTTTGTCGACGCCGCCATCCGCGTTCGCTCGGCGAGCACCCTGGTTGCCGTGCCCTTCGAATTTAGGATCCATTCGCACGAGTACTTTGCCGCGTCTGGATGCTGTTCAAGTCGCACCGCCATCATCAACGCAGCATTGACCGCCGGCTGAAACTGTTCTCGAAGGAAGTCACTTTGCTCCTGTTCTGACATCAACGGCAGAACGCGTGCAACATGGTCCTTCAAAGCTCGCTGACTTCGGTCCATCGTCCGCAACGCTTCGGTGTCTTTTCCGAGACGTTCATAAAGTTGGGCGAGTTGCAGCGTCGCCTTTGCGGTATGAGGATGGTTGAGCCCAAGATATCGCACATGTTGGGAGACTTGCTCGATCAAAACGTCTTCGATCGGTTCCCAAATATCTGCTTGTTTTGCGTGAGTGACCAATTGATCGTAAATTTGACGCGTTTCATTGCTTAGCGTTCCGGCGTCTGATGTCGATTGATGCCACGCTTTGATGAACCATTTCAACCCATCAGAAGCGGCATCCGGAACTTCCGGATCAAAAATGAGCTGACCGAGCCGAGCATAAGTGGTTCCATGAACGTTTCGATCATTTTTGAGCTGATGGTCGACTACTCTGCGCAGGGTCTTTGCCGCAGAAATACGATCCCCAAGCTTTTCCTGCATCCATGAGATTCTTTCAAGCAAACCCTTCCATCTCAGATCGTATCGATTCCCCGACTCAGACAACTCGAGTGCTTTCTCATACAACGGGAGCGCTTTTTCGGGTAACGACAGTGGGGTCTCATAAGCCAGACCGCAATTCGTAAGCAGCCGTTGGTGTCGTCTCGGCGCGCGTTGCAACCGTCGCTCCCCCGCCGACAAGAGTGACTCAATCTCCTGAACAGCCTGGTCGGTTTTATCTCTGCCAACCAGATCACTAACCTTTCTTTGGATTGCATCGATTCGTTCTTGAAATAGTTCTTCCTTAGTTTTCGCTGTTTTCTTAGGAGGCTCCGGAACGTAGGTGTGTTCGAGGTGCGATGCGGAAGCGATCAAGAGATCGTTCAGGTTTTCGTCGAGTCTCCAGATTTGCGAAAGACGTCCATAGTCGAGACGAATTAATAAGTATTGGCGGTCGGGCGATAGGCGAAGATCGTCGACAAAAACGGCATTAAGTCGTTGAAGACTCTCTCGTAGGCGAGGTGCAAGCGGCAGATACTTGACGTCATCCAAGTTGGACAAGCTTCGCAATTGAACTGCAAGAGGTCCCTTGTCCCCAGAAATACCCGAAATCTTGACAGTGAACAGGTGTTGCGATTCAAAGTCGATTTGCATCGCTTGATGCTCCCGCAAGAAGAGTCCTCGCCTTCCCAATTGCATGTCGTAACTCGCTGCACCGCCTTCCATCAATCCGACGAAGGTCCCGTAGAAGTTCGAACTCTCAGGGTCAATAGCCATGTACCGCATTGAGTGCGTTACCGGAATGTTGGTCGCACTCTCTGACTGGAAGTCCCATTTCCGAGTCAGTTCCCTGCAACTCGAAAGTAGGAACGTTCCACTTTGGTCAAACGACACGCTGGCAACCGACGTTGGATGTGGTGGCAATTTCACAATTTCCTCGCCCGTTGCAAAATTCCAGACAGAGACATCCCGTTGATCGCAGATAGCAAACGCGTTGCCTTCGGGGCTCGCCACCAGAAACGAATTCGGATTGCTCCAGGGCCAGGACTTTATGAGCCTCCCTGTCTCAAGATCAAATAGCTTCGCTGATTTTTTTTCACAAACGACGAAGTATCGGCCATCAGGTGAACACGCAGATCGGCTTGCTGTGAACGATTCGGAATATGGCATCCGGTTGATAACGCGTCCGGATTCGAGTTCGACCACGAGGATCGCCTTCGCTTGAGAGTTTCGCATGCGGTTGACGACAGCGCCGTACTCGCAAGCCACCGCCCGTCCATTGTTGGTCAAATGAATCGCAACCGGACCATCCTCATGACGCATCGCGATCGTCCCGCCGTCGAGAATAATCGGCTTTGCATTCTTCGACTCCTGTGCGCCGACTGTTTGGCAAACGCCCAGCGAGGTCACCAAAACCAATGCAATGCGACTAGCAATTCGAAAATCGTTCATCTCAATCAATTTTACGATCCAAGTTGGTTGGCGTTCTAGATTTAAGTACTCGTCTGGTCGACTGCTGCTTCGGATTCAATTGTTCCACAGAATCGGATGCGATGAGTCCAATTTTTGTTCCCCGAGGTTGTTCTCCCGCTTTCTCAGCGGCCGTTCCTACAGCGTTGCCGTGGCTTTGCCTTGAAACCAATCGACAGCAAGTCTGCCGCCGTTCAGGTATCATGGTCGACACTAAATTGGAACTCCCGTCCCACCATTCTCCATCAATTCGGACCCCACTGCAGTGACCAACACGATGACAAACGCGAGCCGTCGTTCTTTCTTGAAAAAGGCCACCGTCGCAACCGCCGGCATCGGGACTCTTGGCATTCAATCGACGCAGGCCGCTGAGAGCAATGACAAGGTGAACTTGGCAATCATCGGTTGCACCAATCGGGGAGCCGCCATTGGCAACGATGCGGTCAAATCTGGCATGGTCAACGTCGTTGCTCTTTGCGATGCCGACCCGTCACGCACCAATCGTTTCAAACAACAACATCCCGAAGCGAAGGTCTATGACGACTTCCGCAAGATGTTCGATGAGATGGGTGGCAAGATTGACGCCTGCACGGTCGGTACACCCGACCACACGCACTTTCCAATTTCAATGCGAGCCATCTCGGAAGGCGTTGCGGTCTACGTCGAAAAACCGCTTGCGCACACATTCGAAGAATGCGAACTGCTGATTGCGGCTGAAAAGAAGCACAACGGCATCTGCCAAATGGGCAACCAAGGTCACTCCTCTTCACAACGCATGCAGTTCAAAACATGGGTGGAAGAAGGCATTATCAAAAACGTCCGCCGTGTCGACGCTTGCATGAACAAAGGACGACGTTGGCATCCATGGGGAAACGTGACCGGATATCCCGCTGCGGAGAAAATGCCCGCCGGAATGAACTGGGATGTGTGGACCGCAACCGCACCGATGCAGAGCTACAGTGATCGACTCGACAATGGCAACTGGCGTGGTTGGTACGACTACGGCAACGGTGCCTTCGGTGATTGGGGGCCTCACACGTTGGACAGCATCCATCGTTTCCTTGACTTGGGACTGCCGTACGAGATTCGCGCGGACAAATTGGAAGGCCCGAACGATTTCATCTACCCAATGGCAACCACCATTGCATTCGAGTTTGCCGAACGTGGTCCGGGAATGCCCGCGATGTCAATCAACTGGTACGACGGTGTCAAAAACCAGCCACCGCGTCCAAAGGAACTTGGCGAAGGCAAATCCATGCCGGCATGTGGCAAGGTGATGTACAGCGACGATCGGACTTTCCTGGGCGGCACTCACAACGCCAAGCTCAGCATTTTGTCCGACTCTGTCAAAACTCCAGAGATCCCAGCCGGCGAAACGAACCATAGCCACATGAAGAACTTCTTGCTCGCAGCAATGGGCAAAGAGGAATGCAACTCGAAGTTCGCGGTATCAGGTCCGTTGACGCAAGTATTTATGCTGGGCTGCATCGCTCAACGTCTCGGCGGCACCCTGAAGTTCGACGCTGAAAAGCGAGAGATCACCAACAACGAACGAGCCAACGAACTCTTGAAGGGAAATGCCCCACGAAAAGGCTGGGAAGAGTACTACACCGTGTAGGAAAGCCTCCAACGAATCGGCCCAACCAGCTGCTCGGTGTCCGCAGAATCAACCGCTGCGGGGTTTCCATTCTCTTGGAGTGACGAACGGACAGTTGGTTGGCCGGTAAAGGATTGTGGCAAATACACGCGGCATTCAGCCTGTTTTTAATCGATCGTTTGCCGCGAAGTTTGCAGAAAACCAACACGCAAAAAAAACGGCATTTGGCTCATCAAGCCAAATGCCGTTGTGTATTTTACAGTCTTGGTGTGTTCCCGCTCGAATGTCGTCCGCGGAATGCGCTCACGACAGAACAGGAAGCTGGGTGACTAACCCGAGTCACTTACTGAACTTGGACGTTTTCTGCACAAGGCCCTTTTTCGCCACGTGCTTCGTTGAACGTGACTTGTTGACCTTCGCGGAGGTCATCGAAGTTCACGCCTTCAACGCTGGACGAGTGAAAGAACAAGTCCTTCGAGCTGCCAACGTCAATGAAACCGAAGCCTTTGTCGGTGAGACGTTTGATCGTACCTTCTGCCATTTTTCAATCTATTCAAAAGAGTTCTTGGCAGCCGATGCCGGAGACGAAGTTGTCTTAGCTTGTCGACTGCCGCGGGCATCGTAACAGATGTTGCTCACCTAACGGGCATAAAGTGGGGACCAATCGGTAATTCATTGAAATTTCCTCGGCCGCCATCTCACCGAAGCGGTTCAATCGCCCCGGTGGCACGCATAAAGACGACTTCATGGCTGGCACGATTTATCCCCAATAAGACTCCTAAATCATCAAAATCCCAAGCAATTCCCTGTCCGGCGATCGGTGCTGGCACAGTCGCCACGTGTTTGAGTTCGTTTCCGTTGGTCGGAATGTCGAGAAGATAAAGTTCAGCGTGATCATGGCCGGTGACGTACAAATCTCCATTCGGCCCGAAGCAGCCACCTGAATTGCTCATTGGCAAAAACCGCTGAATCACCGATTCGGGAAATGTCCATTCGCCGGTTTCTCTCCACAGTTTGTCGTATCGAACCAACTTGGTCCGACGAACTTCCGCTTCGCCATAAAACGCGAAAGCAACCCACCAAGCTCCTTCATGCCGATCGACCCAGTTGATCGCTCCTTCCGTTTCAGCGAATAGCTTCGACTGCAAATGCTCCATGCGTTCGGCGTCAAATATCTCAATCGAATTCTTCAGCGGCTTGGTCGGCCAATTGGAATTCGCACAATACAGCCTTCCATCTTTGACGATTCCGCTGTTGAGATGCTTGATTTCTGATCCGTCAGGAGCATCCCAGCGAGCGACACGCTTGCCGGATTGTTTGTCGTATCGAGCGATCGCTCGATTGGAGATCGCATAAATCGAAGACTCATCCACCGCCACCGCCTGATGGGCTTCGGGTGCGGCAACACGACGTATCTCGTGAACCGATTGATGATTTTCAGCGAGATCTACAAAGGTGATGCAAGACGGATTGCCGACCGAGGCATAGTTCCCGGTGAACTCCAGCAACCCAGAGTCTCGGTCGATCCGAAATGCCGTGACGTTGTCCGCACGTTGATTGCATACGTAAAGAAAACGACCGCTAGGATCAAAGTGGAAACTGCGGGGGTAGTCACCACGAGTCCATTCGTTGCCAACCTGCCGCAGTGTTCCATCTGACTCGATCGCGAAAATTCCGATGCTGTCGTGAAGTCGATTGCCGGCGTAGACAAAACGTCCGTCGTCAGAAACCAAAATCTCGGAGCAGAAGTTGCTGCCTTGGAAGCCAGGCGGCAAGGAGGATATGGTTTGACGCTGTGTCAATCGCCCAGCGTCCGAGTCGTAGTCAAACAACACGATCGTGGATCCTTCTTCTTGGATCGAATACATCCACCGGCCATTTGCATGAAAATCAAAATGCCGTGGTCCATCTCCCGGAGGCAAGGACACGCTTGCTGGCGTGTTGGCGGATAGCTTCCCTGTGGTAGCGTCGAACTTCCAAACAAAGATTCGGTCCATTCCCAAATCTACATGCAGGACGTAGCGTCCCGTTGCATCGGATTCGATCATGTGTGCATGCGAGCCATCGTGACCGCTAATTGCGAAGCTTCCCGGCGGAGCATTGGTTGCCTTGGTGGGCCCGACGTTTCCTTCGCCGTGTTGGACATCAGTCGCGTTGCCCAAACGTCCGTCCGAAAGAATGGGCAACACCGCGATCGATCCACTGAAATAATTCGCGACGAAGAGATAGCGTCCCGACGGATGAATGCTGACATACGTGGGCCCGTCGCCTTCCGAAGCAACCGTATTCAACAACGTCAATTGACCATCGCGAGGATCAATCGCGAAGGAACTGACGGATCCTTGCTCCGCGTCTCCAAAGCGATCCGTTTCATTGCTTGAGTACAATCGATTCCCAGCCGCATTGACCACCAAACAATCCGGACTGACGCCCAAACTAAACGTCCCGGCCGCCTTCAAAGCACCGCTATTGCGATCAACTTCAAAAAGGTGAATTCCTCGACCGTTGCCAGCAGGTAGATCAACTTGCGTTGGTGGAACATCGCCAAGTGGTGAGCTAAACGTTCCGACGTAGGCCATCAGAGGTCGATTTGCGGGCGATCCGTTCGGCTCATCCTCAGCTCGCAGCGTACCGGAGCACACAAACGCAATCAGCAGCACAACGATTCGGAACATCGGGCGGCGAGACGGTCGAAGGAACAGGATCTGGCGATTCATTGTTTGTCTGTATGGGATGACGACGTTTTCAAATACTTGGTCAAACTGGGCACCGCGGATTGCAGCTCGTCGATGACGAGGTCGGCCATCGCTTCGCCACCCTTTTCGTTGAAGTGGGTCAGGTCGCCTTCCTTAAAATTGAACTCCATGCTGGCCTCCGGTCCGATTTTGTTGTGAAGTTCAATGCTTCTTTTGTGCAAATCAACGAACGGCACGTCCAAATCCGTTGCAACCTCCTGCGCTGCGGCGGCCCATGGACCCAGCGTCGTTCGAATCTGGTCGTTCTCATCGAAACGACGTCTCGTCACCGAACTGACGATGATTGGAATTGCGCCGATTGACTTCACTTCCGCGACGTAGCGTTTCAGCTGGTCGCGATAGGTCGTGGCGGGATCGGTTTCTCGCTTCGGACCTTTTCCTGGCTGGTCATTGTGTCCGAACTGAATCAGCACGTAGTCCGGATTTGCGTCCAAGACCGGCGGCATACGATTGCCGTCATACCAACTTTTCGAACTCGCTCCGCCTTTTGCGAAGTTGAGTACCTCCGCTTGGTCGCCGAATCGCTTCCGAAAAGCCACGCCCCATCCAGAATAGTCCTCGACGGTCGAGTCACCAATCAAAGCGATGGTGATCGAGGCATTTTCAGACGAAGGTGAAGCAGCGACTCGATCCGTCTGTGCTACGACGACGCTCGAGACGAGCAACGATGACGCGGCCACTAGCCAACGCATGCCTAGGAAGCCGTGCATTTTGAGATTGGTAGTTGAAATGGTGAGATTCCTTGATGATGCGGGAAAGGATACAGACGCGAATGAACTGCGAGTTGTTATGTCACTCTCGCTCGATCAGCTTGGCCATCTCCTTCGTGATTGGCATGACTTCAAAGTCCTTGAAGAACATTTCGCAGTCGGTGCCACCATGCATTTGCAATCCGAGCTTGCCTGTCTTCTCACATTCTTCATCGATGATGTCCGACGTGCAGAATCCGTTGAGCGTTTGAACGAGTCGATCGCCGTAAGCGGCGGTGCAGGTTGTATTCCATTGGTCATCTTTGTTGCGCACCTTCTCGACCAACTCATCATTGGTAACGATCCAGCCGCGGCCTGGGATGGTCTTCCCCTCGATGATTCCGGCGGTATGCCAGAGAGCAGAGTCCTTGCCATTGTTTGCGATTTCATTTTGAAAACCACGCAACACCCACGGGGCACTGGTTTCCTCTGCTCGAAAGTACAACGCGCTGTTGCCACCATGCATTCGATACGTCACTCGAGCGATGAAGTTGTCGTAGTTGTCATCGGAAATGACCAGACCGTCTTTCCCCTGGCTCTTCGAATGAACGCCATGCAAGATGCCGTCTTCAGTGAACGACCATTCTTCAGGAAGGACGAACCTCGCACCATCGAGCTCGTAACCTCCGTCGTTCTTGACGAAAAACGATTGCCAACGGCTTTCGCCCAAGTCTTTGATGCGGATGTCCTTCCACGCCACCGAACCCGATTTGCCCGAATGGATTTGTAGTCCGATGAAGCCTTTCATCGAGAAACTATCAAACAGATCGACGACCAATTTCCCGTTCAGCCAAGTCTTGATCGATGGACCCACGCACTGGATTTCGAGCTCGTTCCATTCACCTTCTCGGCAGCTTTCCTGAGCCACATCGAGACGGTCTTGCGGTGTGAAGGCGTCCAGCCAAATGATTCCGTGCTTGTGCCCACGACGGCCTTCGTCGTAGATCCGGCCGGTCATGTCGCCTCCGGGCCGCATTTCAGCCTGATAGCCAAAGACCCGCTGACGCTCTCCTTCTTCACGCGACGCAGAACGGAATTGAACGCCGGAATTTCCGCTTTCCAAAAATTTGTAGCGAAGCTTCAAGACAAAATCGCCAAATTCTTTCTCAGAGCACAGGAATGTATTGCCCGGCGTGTCGGGCACGCATTCGCCGACAATCGCACCATCGTCAACGCGATACTTCGCTGAACCACCACGTTTGACCCAGCCACTCAGGTCCTTGCCGTTAAACAGGGAGACGAATCCGTCCTCTGATTCCTTCGCCGTCGCAGTCACGGCAATGGTGGCGCAAAGCCAAGTCGTGATTGTCAATGCAAAACACGTTTTCATTGTTGTCTCTCTATGAAGTGATGGTGCTAGCCGATATCGGCAACTTTTTACCGTAGCGATTTCGTATCGCGATTGACGCTCGCTAACCGTGAGCGTTGCCAGGCCGAGATAGCTCCCAAATCGAACGGGACTTGTTCGCATCCAGCAAAGCCGATCGCATTCTACACAACCCGCGTGTCGAGACGTGCGGCCTGAACATCGAGGTTCGTCGGACTGCAAATAGCCAAGACAATCCGGGAAAACGGAACGGATTTTTGCCACCAATCGGTCCCCTATCGACAGTATTGGTGTTCACTCGTCGGGAGCGATAAGTTTGACAGAGGTAACCGTTCGGTGAAGCGGTGTTATTTCTGCTTGCCGTGGTCGGTGAGTTTTGCTTCGGGGTGAGCTTGCAGCCAGCGGTCGGGAAGGAATTCTTCCAGGTGGTCGGTTTGGCGACGTGGCAGTTCTGTCAGCAGAACACGAAGGTACCGATAGGGATCCACACCAAGCAGCTTGCAAGTCGCGATCAAGCTCATTAGCGTCGCGGCGGTTTGTCCACCTCGGTCGCTCCCGGCAAACATCCAGTTCTTACGACCGATCGCAACACATCGAATCGTTCGCTCGGACAAGTTGTTGTCGATCGATAGCTCTCCGTCTTCGGTGTAACGACACAACGCCGTCCATTGATTACGAGCGTAGTTGATCGCCTTGCCAAGCGGGCTCTTGGGCAAGATTTCGACCGACTGTTGATCCAGCCATGATGCAAACGCCTCCAACTTTCCCACCGCATGTTTTTGACGAAGCTGCCGTCGCGCCGCAGCATCCAGCTTGGAAGCCTTGCGTTCGAGACCATACAGCTGACCAATCAGGTTGAGCGCGTGCGTAGCACCGACCCGCGCCGAGTCTTTCGCTTCGTGGAACTTGCGACGTGCGTGTGCCCAGCAAGCCACCTCGGTCATGTTGCCATGATCGCACAGTTGGTCGTAGCCCGAGTACGCGTCGGCTTGCAGGTAACCGGAGTACTCACCCAAGAACTCTCGCGGCCTAGCCCCTTTCCGATCCGGCGTGTAATCGAACACCGCATAACGATGGCGAAGATCGCCAATGTAGACCCACATTCGGCCTGTTTTGGTTTTGCTTTGAGTCGGATCGAGCACCGGAACGGTCGTGTCATCGGTCCAGATCACACGGCTGGCCAGAATCTCCGACTTCATCCGTGACACGACTGGATTGACCAGCTCAGCGATCCGACGCATCCAATCGCACTGCGTGCTCCGCGAGACCGACAAGCCACTGCGGCCGAGGATTTCTTCCATTCGGTACAGTGGCAAGTGATCGCCGTACTTGCCCACCGCGATCGCCGCCAACAGTCCCGGGGCGGCCAGGCCTTTGTCGATTGGCTGAGCCGGCTTGGGAGTAGTCACGACGTTCTCTTCGCAATCGCCACAGGCATACTTGGCCCGAGCGTGCTCGATGACATAGAGCTTCGCCGGTTCGTATTCGACCTGTTCGCTGGTCTCCCAGCCAATCCGCTTTCGGGTTTTTCCACAGCAGGGGCACTGCTGATCGCCTTCGGGAAGCTCATGCTCCACGCGAGTGCGAGGTAAATCGGCGGGAAGTCGACGGCGCCCGTGACCAAGACGTGGTGGTCTTGGTTTGTCATCTTCTTCGGCCGGTTCGTCGCCGGTCTCGTCCACATCCTCACGACCGAGGTCAAAGAGTTTCAACTGGTCAGGATCAAGCTTCTCGCTGCGAGGACCATACTTACTTCGCAGTAGCATCGCCAAGCGATGCTCGAGCTGTTCTTTGTCGAGTTGATGTTCACGGATCAATTGCTTCATCATTGACTTCAGCTGAGCTGCGTCATCGGGAAGCGATTCGACGTCCATGTCCGTCATGGTTTCGGCGCTGACGAGAGAATGAAGTGAACGATGACATTATAACGAATTGCCATTTCACCTCGATGGCGGATCTCCAATCACGCAGCCCGTTTGTATCGCTTCCGTCGCTTGACCGATGTCAGGTCGATGCCATCGAGCAGCATCGCCAGTTCACCTTGCGAGATGATGACGCTCGACTGCAGTGCTTTGGCTTGTGGGATTTGAAACGTGCCTGCTTCGAGTCGCTTGTACCAAAGTGCGTATCCGTCGCCGTCCCAAACCAACAGCTTGATGCGGTCACGCCGACGATTGGCAAACAGGAAGAGGGCTCCCGAAAGCGGATCTTGGCCCAACGAGTCGGTGACCAGTCCGCAGAGCCCATCGAAGCTCTTCCGCATATCAGTCGGCTCACTGCAAACGAAGATCCGAGTGTTTGCGGCAATACTCAGCATGACGCCTGTTCCAGGCATCGCAGCACGGTTTGAAGGTTGTCCGCATCTACAACGCCGGTCAACCGAAGACGCTCGCCACCGGACAGTTCGATCTCAATGGAACTTGATTCAGCTGCACGCTCGACAACGAGCTCGGTGAACTTCGGCTGGCCCTGGGCCCCAATCCTCTTCCGCCAAGCGTAGAAAGTTGGCACGGAGCAACCCTCGACTTCGCAGAACTCCGCCACCGTCAAGCCTGACCGCTCGAACCGATCAAAAGCCTCTTCCCAAAAATCACGCCCAAAACTCGCGGCCATCGAATCACCTTTCTGAAGCGAAACAAAATCAATCCACCCAAGCTAAACCACCATGCAAGATGCACTTCACCGAACGGTTACTGACAGAGCAGAAAACACGATTGGCGTTTGAGATCCTGGCCCGCGAAAATTCGCGGATGCTGATGGTCTATCTGCGCAGCCTGTTTCGCGATGAAGCGATCATCGATGACCTGTTCCAGGAATCGATGATTGTGGCTTGGCAAAAGTTGGATGAGTGCGATCTAGAGCGTCCATTTGGCCCATGGCTTCGTGGGATTGCTTCTCGCATTGTGATGGCCCACTACCGAAAGCAGAAAACCATCCCGTTGGAGATGCAGGAATCGGTGCTGTCAGTCGATGATCGCCACTTTGAAGCGATCAATATGCTGGCGGGCGACACGTGGGACGACATACTTGCCGCTCTACATGAATGTGTTGATGCACTACCCGCTCACCAAATGGATGTCATCCGGGGCCGCTACTTTGACAGGCACAAAGGTCCTGATGACAAGTGTCACTATCACGCCGCGGCGACGTTCCAGTTCGTGACTCCTCAAGAAACTGAAACAGAACACTACACGCCACAACAGCGGGGCGGTGGTGAAGGACGTCGCGACGCAGGAGCGAGCAAAGCGTTCGCTGGCTATGATACCGACGACGATGGACAACTCACGCAGTCAGAACTTTCTGGCCGTGGCGGTTCGCGTAGTGCAATGGCGGGATTTCTGAAGGGACACGCCAAAGAGATTGATCGCGACAATGACGGGATCGTTTCGAAGAAGGAAGCGATCTCGAATGCGGAGCGGATGTTTCAAAAAATCGACACGAGCGGCGACGGCGAGATCCAACCAGATGAGCTTGATGCCTCACGCAGGAAGTGAGCTACAGGGCATGCGAATGAAGCATGCCCGAGTTGCTGACATCAAGTGACAAATGGACGTGGCTCAAGCCACGCCCTCTTGCATATCTGCTTCCACGACTTTTTCGGCAAAGCTTTGGTAGGCTTCCCCGATTTGTTGTGCCATCGGATCGGGCCAAGCATGGAAGCGTCCTTCCGCGAGTGCATCAAAGATTGCCGTGGCGACCAATTCCGGCGAGGCGGCGATGTCTTCGAAGCCAGCGTTTTTTGCCCATGTCGGTCGCGATCGGACCTGGATGCACACTGACCACCTGTGTGCCTTGGTCACGCAAAGTTTCACGCAACCCTTGTGTAACTGAATAGCTGGCTGATTTCGACGCGCAGTAGGTGGTGAGGTCTCCGAACGTTTTGACCGACGCCACACTGTTCAGTTGAGCGATCGCGCCTCCGCCGTTTGCTTTCAACACGGGAGCAAACGCTTGCACCATACGAATCAGACCGTAGACATTCACGTTCATTTCAAATTGCAACGCTTCAATCGCGTCGTCATCCAACGCATTCTTGACCTTCAAGACGCCAGCGTTGTTGATGACGAGGTCCACGTCGGTTGCAACTTTCGCGGCGGAGGTGATGGATGCCGGATCCTCCAAGTCCACTCGGACTGGGACAACTCGGTCGCCGTGTTCGTTCACAAGGTCATCGGCTGAGTCGGTGTTGCGGACCGCGGCGTACACTTTGGACGCACCGCGTTTCAAGGCCTCTTCCAAAATCACTTTGCCGATGCCGCGGTTCGCTCCGGTGACCAGCACGACTTTGTCTTTCACTTCAAAATTCATCTCGAAACCCATTTCCGTGTTTGTTTTATCAAGTTTGCTTGATCGGCGGCACTTGATAGCGCCAGCCTTGTTTGCGTTTCATCTTCCGTCTGCTGAGCAACCGCACAAACTACGCTTCGGCGTGCCATTCGTTTTTTGAAAAGGCATCATCAAGTGGCGTTTCCGCGATGTGATTGGTGTAGTTCGAGAGCACCTTGTAGGCCGTCCCCACGATCACCTCGAAAACGGTTGCGTTTGTGTAGCCCGCCGCCAACAGCGCTTCGATGTCTCCGTCTTCCATCCAACCACGTTGGACGTTGACCTTTTCAGCGAAGACGCGAAGTGCTTCGAGCTTTGGATCGGCGATCGGTGTGCCCGTTCGCAAGGACTCGATCACGTCGACCGGTACCTTGAGCGACTGCATGATCGACGTGTGAGCGGCCATGCAGTATTCGCATCCATTCAGCCGGTTGTTGGTCATCGCGATGATCTGACGCTCAGTCGCATTCAGATTGGTCTTCGTATCAAAGATCCCCGCGATCGTTCGATAGGCTTCCAACAACGCAGGCGACTCCGCCATCGCGGCGTGCAGATTCGGAACAAATCCGTATGTCTTCTGGCTGTGTTCCAGTTGTGGTTTGCTGGCTTCAGGAGCGGATTCGATCGTGTGTGTTTGAAAATCAGTCATCGTCTTGCCTCAGTTTTGACCACTCGGTCCAAATGGGATCTGGAAATCAGAGGAAACATGTTCCTTCGGGGCGTGAACCACTGCGGTTGTGTCTGGAAAATGCATGTTTGAATGGCCGGACCGCCATTCGACGACCAAGTCGCGAGAAAAACCTCGTGGCATCGGGGTTCGCTAGTGCGCTCAAAACCGTCATCGGTGAGTCAGGCTGAACTGGACTGGCCCCTTGCGATCGATTGACACCATCCGCCTGGGCGAATCCCAAAAATCTGCGGTGGATTCTTCCTTCGCCGGTCTCGTCCACCTCGTACGATAGAAGGCGATTCCGCATGTCTCTCAACGTCGTCGAAGATCTGAAATGAACACCGTCCATGTCGGGTGCCAACTGAACTACCTCGTGAAGTCGCCCTCGATCTTCCTTTTGAACTGTTCTGTCGCCAAAAATCCGCACCAAATCGTGACTTCAGAGTCGCTCGAGGTGCTGCCGTTTTCACCGGTCGAAGAATGTGACGTCAGCCCACTCGGCAACCGGGTCGTTCGATTGAACGCTCCTCCGGGAGAACTGCAGATTCGCTACGCGGCGACCGTGGGCCTGCAGACGGAATCCGTCGACTCGAATGACTTGATGGAAACCGATTACGAAAAGCTGCCCGGCGACATTCTTTCGTATCTCAACCCGAGCCGATATTGCGAATCGGACAAGCTCTATCGTTTTGCGATTGACGAGTTCGGACACCTCGTTCCCGGATATTCACGCGTCACAGCGATTTGCAATTGGACGTTCGAGCAACTTGCCTACATCCCCGGCAGCACTAATTCCACGACGACCGCTTGCGATGTCTTGTTGCAACGTGCGGGCGTGTGCCGAGACTATGCGCACGTCGCTATCAGCTTGTGTCGTGCGTTGGGAATCCCTGCCCGATACGTGTCCGGGTACGCGGTCAATCTGGTCCCGCCGGACTTCCACGGTTTCATGGAAGCCTACTTGGACGGACGTTGGTTCCTCTTTGATGCCACTCGGTTGGCACCAGTCGGTGGCTTGGTTCGAATCGGCACCGGACGTGATGCCGCCGACGTGGCTTTCGCGACCATCCGCGGTGAAGTCGATTGCACGGGAATGGGCGTGTGGGCAACGGATGCAAACCCGACGGACGAAAGGTTGAGTCCTGACAATGTGCAAACCGGAGTCAGCTCTGCTTGAGTGACTTGACACTTCCGGCGAGTAAGTTCAGCCGATCGATCTCAACACCTGGCATCACGACCGATGTTGCAACAGCCGCTATTAGCCATGCCAGATTTGAATGCGTTTTCAGCTTCGATATTCGTTCAGCAATCATGGATCACTTGGATCCTGAGATAGCGGGATGCTGATCACCAAAGCGGCCGCCCGATCGTCATTGCTGGATCGGCGCGAAGCGTGGCAACTGAGGCAGGTCGCTGACAATCGGATTCTTCCCGCGAAACGGTAGACGTCTTTCTCGGTCTCATCGAAACTCGGCTTGCCAGTCTTCAGCGATTTCACCGCTCGCTCTTCAAAGCCTGTCTCGGGTTCATTGTCGACATTCATCGCTTTTAAATCGACCGCGATCCATCGCAATTGAATCCCGTGGCTCTTCTCGAGCTCCGCAAAAACATCTTCCAAGGAACGAGACGGGATGCTGAGCCCTTCGTCTTCGCGGAAGAAGTCGCGGTGCATGACCTGGAGAGTTCCGTGCAACGTCTCATGCAGGATGGCCGCACGGGTTCTCGCTTCAACCAGCGTCGTTTTCGGATGATCACGCGAAGACTCATCGTCCGACGTGCGGACCGTCGTCGCATTTTTCGCTGGAGCATCGATTGACTTTGTCTGACTGACTGCCAACTCAGAAGTCAGCAACCAACCCAGCGTCATTGCGCCGGCAAACGCGATCGTGCGAATGAATGACCTCAAAGGATTGCCTCGACAAAAGGAGGGAGAAGCGTCGCGAAAGGTTGACGCGAGGAAACGTTGATTGACGCATTGGAAGGATCGGTGAATCGCAAGCAGGGCATTCTGACGCGAATACACGGTGTTTCCAAGCAAAATCACAGAATACCAGGCGACGGCATCACGCTTGCAATGAAATAGGTTGATACCACGGACGGGGCAATGCCTTCTCTCATTCTTGGAATCGAAACCATGTTGATGCGAAACCCCCACGAAGAAATTGTTGTCACCAAAACGAGTTTGGTTGCACCCAATTGCGAGTCACCAACGGTTTACCTGTTTGGACAAACCGTTCTCTTGCTGTTGTTCTTGGTTGCGATCCTGCTTCGTTCGTTGACATTCTAAATCTCTGACCTTCGGTAGGAACGCTGCGACCGCAGATTGATCCTGCGATCGCAGCGTTCCGCCATTTCAAATCATTTTGCGAGACGCCAACTTCCTTCATTCGCGAATTGGCTTTGGCAGAGTCCACAAGAGCAGACCCATTCCAGCGATCGCACTGATGGCGGACCCGACCAATACACCCGTCTTGGCTGTATCAAGTCCATCGGCTCCGAACGCCAAGCCGTCGATGAACAATGCCATCGTAAATCCGATCCCAGCGAGAAAGCTACCCGATATCAAAATGGGCCAGTTCAGTCCGCTCGGTAAACGTGCCACGCCCAATCGAATCACCAACCAACTCAACAGCACGATCCCGAGTGGTTTTCCGACGACCAAACCGATCACGACCGCGATAGCAACCGAGTCGCCCAGGTTTGCTGGTTCAATCAACACTCCCGCATTCGCGAGCGCAAAGACCGGCATGATCACATACGCGGTCCATGGATGCAGCGATGACTCCAAGTACTCCAGCGGCGAGACCGTTTCTCGTGTGAGTTGCTGGACTTCTCGAACCACCTCGGCGCGGTGCAACCGGCGACGCCACTTCTTGGGTTGGAATTCGTGCTCCTTCTCGTGCAAGTACTCACGAAAACGTTCGGGAACCAATGTGGGTGTGGCAGGCGTCATCAGCCCGAGAATCACGCCGATCAGAGTCGCGTGAATACCGGATTCGTGAAGAGCAATCCAAGCAAGAATTCCGACGATTACATACGGCGGAAAGCGACGCACTCCAATTCGCGAAAGCAGATGCACCACGCCGACGGCAGCCGCAGCGAGGAACAAATAGCGGCCGTCCAGCGACTCGGTGTAGCCAACTGCGATCACCAGAATTGCACCGATGTCATCAACAATGGCGAGCGATAGCAAGAGAACCCGAAGGCTGTGTGGCACGCGAGAACCGAGGATCGCCAAACAGCCAACGACAAATGCGATGTCTGTCGCCATCGGAATGCCCCACCCTTGCATTCCAGGTTGGCCGTACTGCATTGAAAGATAAAGTGTGGCCGGCACAATCATTCCACCGATCGCAGCGGCGATGGGCAGAGTTGCTTCTTTCAAATCCGAAAGGGAACCATGAGCAAGCTCCCGTTTGACTTCCAATCCGATCACAAAGAAGAACACCGCCATCAAACCGTCATTGATGACATGGTGCAGGGAGTGGTGAAAGACAATGTCCCCGATGGCAATCGTCAGATCGGTGTGCCAAAACGCCAGATAGCTCTCCGCCCAAGAGGAGTTCGCCGCGACAAGGGCGACCACCGTACACAAAATCAGCACCAGCCCGCTGGTCGCCTCGATGTGTAAGAAGCGTGCAAACGGACGCAGCCACCGATCAATGGGTTGAATCGGTAGCGGAAGTCTAGTTTCGATGTGATTCATGCAAGCAGTGTGAGGGGTCTCTTGGGCGAGAAATGGAGCGGGAATACGACCTATGGCAGATCAGGACGCACGGTCATCCCGTTGGTGAATGCGTCAGGGGAAAAGATCAGATAGACAAACATCATCGCCGCTGGCAGCAACAGCAAAACCAGCATGGTGCAAATGACTCCGACGACATAGTTCTTTTCATCGTCGTCCGTCAGAAGCTGGCTGGGCGGCGTGTTTTGCTTGTCATACATGTCAGGTCCTAATTCGTCGATGAAATAGACCGTCTTTTCTGAGGCGTCTTTCGCCTCATTCGTTGGGGACGTCGGGCTGGTAATCAATGCCGGCAGCATCGGCTTTCTCCTCCAGTAAGAGTTCCCTCCGACGGTTCGAAAAACGGTTTGGCCCCAAACGAAGAGCTTTCCCGAAATGATTTCCGAACCCGGATTCACTTTCGAAGACTCTGATGCAGGTAGGATGCCGATCAGAACCATTCCGAGCATCGCCATGATGCCGCCTGAACCAGGTGGCGATGTTTGACATAGATATAAGCGGGCAATCAAAGCGTACGACGACGCGAGCGGAAGCTGGTTGTTTTTTCGGAGCCGGATTTCGAAACACAACGAGAGAAGCTGGAGCGTCAACCGGGGTTTCCGGCGTGTCCACTTCGGTTGCCAGTTTCGTTGCTTTAGCGAACTGATGTTGCGGTAGAAGTTCATTCGAATCCCGCTTGCCCCGGGTAGATCTCGGTCAGCTTGCATTGCTATATCTCGCCCCCACGTCGCGATTGAGCTAGGCGGAAAGGTTGTTGCGAACCATGTTCCCTCGCAAAGTGGAACAATCCAGTGACGGCGTTTGTTCACCCGCCATTTTGCCGGTGAAGACTCGATATCAACTACGATGAGTTCATGACGCAAAGACACGACCTACCGGCACAAGTCCTCCCTCGTCGCGGGCAATCGATCCCGCCGGAGTTCTTTCGTGCAATCGCCGAAAGCACGGTGGACTGGGAAAGTTGGCAATCCGCCAACGGTCAGGTTGTGTGGGTGAACCAAGCGGTCGAGCGATTCACCGGATACACACCCAAAGAATGCCTCGCGATGGATGACTATCCGTTGCCGATGATTGCCGCAGAAGACCGCGAACGCATGGGGCGTCACCTGGAGGAAGCATCGAAGGGCAGCACCGGCAACAACGTCGAGTTCAAAGTCTTGCATCGTGATCAATCCACCTCCTGGGTCGCCGTATCTTGGCAGCCCATGACTGACCGCGAAGGCAATTCACTTGGCTTCCGGGCAAGTTTTCGCGATGTGACCGAGCGTCGTCAAATGCGTGAACAACTGCGGGAACAGAACGCCGAATTGGAACATCTGGTGCAGATGCGGACAGCCAAGATTGCTCAGCTAGAAAAGCATCGACTCAAGATGGAGAAGCTGGCCGCGCTGGGAGAACTTGCGGCCGGCGTTGCTCACGAGATCAACAACCCGCTGGCCGGGATTCGCAACGCATTTGCACTCTTGAAACGGCATCTGCCATCAAATGTAAAGCACTACGACAAACTCGATTTGATCGATGGTGAGATTGAACGAATCCGTGGTATCACGCACCAAATGTTTCAGCTCTATCGTCCGAGTCAACAAAAGGCCGACGTATTCAATGCTCGTCGGTGTTTGGAAGAGCTGATGTCGCTTGCTTTGCCGATGTCACGCAAATTCAAGGTGAAGGTCAAGCTGGAACGGGCGGAACTGCCGGCGACAAAGGAACTTGGTGTGGATGAGGTCTTGCTTCGTGAAGGCGAACTGAAGCAAATCCTATTGAACCTGGTGCACAATGCGATCCAGGCTTCATCGCCGGGTCAGGAGGTCCGGTTGGTCGTGACCGCGAACAACGACACGTTGGTCTTGCGAGTGATCGATCGTGGATGCGGGATCGCCGATGATGTGATTGATTCGATCTTTGATCCATTTTTCAGCACCAAGACAACGACCGTCGGACAAGGCATGGGATTGGGGCTGTCCGTCACCCGCGGTCTGATCGAGGCGATGAGAGGAACGATTGACGTTTCTAGCCAACCAAATGAAGGAACTGAGTTTTGCGTCCAACTACCGAGATGCCTGAAGATGGAGCCAGAAGAGAATTGAATACAACAACCGCTCAACGCATCTTGATTGCGGACGACGAACCGCTCTTTCGGGAGACAACGGCGGAATTCCTTCGCGAAGAAGGGTACGAATGCCTATGCGTCGAAGACGCGAACGATGCGATCTCGGTGTTGGAGGAACACAAATTCGATTTAATTCTTTCTGACCTCAACATGCCGGGCAATCTGAAGTTTGAGCTGTTGAAAGAAGGACGCACCAAACACTCCGACGTGCCCATGATCGTCGTGACGGGAGCCCCTTCACTGCCATCGGCAATCGAAAGTGTTCGACTCGGTGTGACGGACTACCTGCTGAAACCGGTGAAGCTGGAAGAATTGCTCACGGCAGTCCAGCGATCAATCTCTCAGGCGGGCAATCGGAAAGCAATCGAAGATAGCGAGGCTCCGTCACCCAGCGATGACCACTCGTCTGCGAATTCACCGGTTTGGTCGAAAGATCTCGGCATCATCGGTGAGAGTCCCAAGATGCTGGAAGTGCTGGAGATCGTTGAACGTGTGGCGATGAGCGACACCAACGTTCTGATCACCGGAGAAAGCGGGACGGGCAAAGAGGTCATCGCGAAAGCGATCCATTGCCGGAGTCATCGGCGAGAAAATGCGATGCAGGTGATCGATTGCACCTCAATTCCAGAGTCGCTGTTCGAGTCCGCTCTGTTTGGCCATATCAAAGGATCGTTCACCGGTGCCGTGAAAGACCAAGCTGGGCTACTGCGAGCTTGCGACGGAGGCACCGCCTTTATCGACGAACTCGGCGAGTTGCCGTTGTCGTCGCAAGCCAAGCTGTTGAGAGTCATTCAGGAGCAAACTTTCACGCCGGTCGGTGACAGTCAACCGATCCGGGTCGACACCCGATTCGTTTGTGCCACGAATCGTGACTTGCAGCAGGAAGTTGATGCTGAACGGTTTCGGCATGATCTCTACTACCGTTTGGCGGTAGTGCACATCGAGTTGCCGCCGCTGCGAGATCGTGGCGATGACGTGATTCTGCTGGCCAATGCGTTTCTGCAGAAACATCAACCAACCGGTGACAATCCCATTTCGTTCGCCGACGAAACTTTGGAGTGTTTCCGAAGCTATCGATGGCCCGGAAACATTCGTGAACTTCGAAATGTGGTCGAACGGTCATTGGCTCTTGCAAAAGGCCCTGTAATCGAGGCGAGTGACCTGCCCCAACCGCTTCGTGATTCGATCAACGAGAAACCTTCCGAAACGCTGGATCTCGCCGAAGTTTCTCGCGATGAGGCTCTCGACACCGCCGATCGTGCGTACCTGATTCAGCTTCTCGGAAAGCATCACGGGGTGATCGCCAGCGCCGCGCGTCAAGCAGGGCTGTCACGCCAAGGCATGAACAAGTTACTCAAACGCCACCACATCGACGCGAATGATTTTCGCAAGTGATATTTACTGGATACGATTGCTCAATCATTGCAAACGAGGTAGACGATCGCCTGTTCAATTTAGCGAACGGGGTTTAACCCAAACGGCTGATGGATATGCACAGATATTCGGACTTGTTTCGTGGCCTGATCTTGATCTCGCCTGCATGCTCACTGATCGATTGGCTTCTTGTTTGTGTTCTCTACCGCAGAATTTGATCTGAGTGGTTGGATAGCCTTCGCTTCAGAATTTCATCCGGTTCATCGGTCAGTTCAATCGTGTGTTTCTCTGATTCACCCAATGAAACCTGGTGTTGAAAATGATCGTTTGATTTGAACAGCAATTCATCGGCACTGCCCAACTCACGCACGAGTCGGATCAGATCTTCTTCGCTCACGTCGACAAACGAGTCGAGCGAACGGATGGCTGCCAACACTTGTTCGTGGGACGGGGCCGAGCCAACACGTTGTGGAGCGTCGTCAGCATTTTCAGACTGAAACAAACCGGCCGGATAGCGTCGCCAGCGGAATGGTGCGTTGATCGCAACCGCGAGTGCTAGCATCAAACCAACGTTCAACAGAATTGGGCTGAGAACGTACATATACCCGAGCTCATGAATGGCTTCGCCGCCCATGACTGCGGTGAACGCGGTCGCCCCTCCTGGCGGATGAATGCAACGCAGTTGGTACATCACTCCGATGGAGATTCCGACCGCGAGTGCTGTCGCCAGTGCAGGGTGGCTGATCCATTGATAGCACGTCACGCCAATGCATGCCGAGAGCGTATGCCCCGCGACCAGGGGCCAAGGTTGAGACAACGGTCCATGGGGAACCGCATATAGCAGGACGGCGCTGGCTCCCATCGACGCAATCACTCCCGCCGCGGCTAGGTTCGGCAGGCACAGGTTGGTGACGTAAAATACACCGTAGATCGCGCAGGCAGATCCAACCGTCGAGATCAATTTCTCATGCAGGCTGACTTCAACAAGTTCAACGCCCAACCATCTGCTTCCTAACATGTGGGAATCAGCTTCAAATGCGTAGTGCCCAGGCACATTGCCACGCCATGTCCGCTCATGGTGGGTCGATGTGTCGGTCGGTCAGTCAGACTAGGCGAAACTGATTCTGCGTCAAGCCGCAGGGCCAGGTGTCATCCAAACGACTCTGCAACTGGACAGAATGGCCGGCGGCATTCACGCACCGTTTCGCGGGTGGTGCTGTCCCGCGACGAAGCTAGCAAGGTCGATATGACCGGCTAGATCGGCCTTCCAAGTGAACCATCTGATAGTTGCAACTCAATCCATGCCAACCGGATAGTTTGTCGCGTGCAACGTTCTTGTTCAGAAGATTGGGTATGCATCGATCTGAAGCGACCGGCATGATCGAAAGCCACCCGAGTCGAACCGTCTCTCGTTGTTTTGTCGATTGCATTCATGGGTTGGAAAATTGCTTTTTCACTAATCCTTTTGCCGGGATTGGTCGGACTGACACAGCTTGTGTCGTATTCCAATCGACCAGGCCAGGTCGGCCAATCCATTCCACAGTTGTTGCCTTGCAGCTTATCAGGCGACGAACCATTTCGAAGTGCAGATCAAACAACCGTCTTGATCTTCTATCACCCGCATTGCCCATGCACGAGAGCGACAATCCGATGCATGGAAAGGATGATCGCCTCGTTCGCGAAAGAACCGACGATCGTCGCATACGCTTTCGTTCCGACCGGCAAGACTGAAGGCTGGATTGAATCAGAAACGACCGACAAACTGCGAGCGTTTGGCAATGTATCCATTGTTGCCGATCACGACGCGAAAGCATGCCAACAATTTGATGTCGCAACATCGGGACATTTGCTGGTCTATAACGACGCAAAGCTAAGTTTCAGTGGTGGCATCACACCTTCACGTGGTCACGAGGGAAACTGCGACTCCGGTTTAGCTTTCCTTCGCAGTGTCAACGGTGTTTCAACCAGGCGTATTGAATGGCCAGTGTTTGGATGCGCGATCGTTGAACGTAGCGAGGGTGCCTGACCATGCAAAATCCAGCTGGCGTCACTGCAACAAACGATCTGTTTCAAAAACGTTACGAGCATGAATGCTTGTGGGTCCACCGATTCATGACATGGATCATGATCGGGCAATGGGCGCTGGGATTGGCATTTGCAGCATTCCTGTCGCCGTTGACTTGGATTGGACAGCGCAACGAGGTCCACTTTCACGTCTGGGCAGCGCTTCTGATTGGATTGTCATTGTCCGGTTTCGCAATCCTTTGGATGCGGAAGTTCCCTCGCGAAGCATTCACGCGGCACGTCATCGCGGTCATTCAAATGCTTTGGTCCGCATTGCTAATTCATCTGTCAGGCGGACGGATCGAGACACACTTTCACGTCTTTGCGTCACTCGCAATCCTCAGTATCTATCGCGATTGGCGAATTCTTATCAGCGCGACGGTGGTGGTCGCCTTGGATCACTTCGTGCGTGGCGTGTTCTACCCCTTATCTGTGTTCGGCATCTTGACCGAGAGTCCCTATCGATGGATTGAACATGCGGCGTGGGTCTTGTTCGAAGTGTCGTTCTTGGCACCAGGATGCTATCGACTCCGCAAAGAGGTTTGGGAGTTATGCGTTCGTCAAACCGAAATCGAATTTTCAAAACGCTCGGTCGATCAACAGGTCGCAGAACGCACCAAAGAACTGTCGGAGGCCTATGATTTGCTGGCCCAAAAGACAGCGGAAACTGAAAAGCTTTCCCTTGTCGCTCGCTATACCGACAACGCGGTCATCATCACGCATGCGGACGCGACCATCGAGTGGGTAAATGAGGGATTTACACGAATCACCGGCTATGAAGCGGACGAAGTCGTGGGAAAACGCTGCGCCGACTTTCTGCACGGACCTCAGACCGATCCGAAGGTTTGCAAAATCATGCGTGATGCGATCGCGAACCAGACGGGGATCAACGTTCAAACAGTCAACTATCGGAAGAATTCGGAACCATATTGGGTGGACATCGAAGTCCGCCCTATACAAGACGCGGATGGTATCGTGCGACGGTTCATTGCCATCGAAGCGGATGCGACGGAACGTGTTCGACAAGAACAAGAAAAAGTTCGCTTGAACCAAGAGCTGCTTGACGCTTCACGACAGGCGGGAATGGCGGAGATCGCGACCGGTGTTCTTCATAACGTGGGGAACATCCTCAATAGTGTCAATGTTTCAGTCTCGGTCATCCGCAACCAGTATTCCAAGAGCGCCATGGCTAACCTCGAAAAGGTTTCTACCCTCATCGCAGAGCATGAGGATACTTTTCCAGAGTTTGTTTCCTCTGATCAACGCGGAATGAAAATTCCCGCCTACGTTCAACGAGTCACCCAAGCACTCAGTGGTGAGCGTCAAACAATCGATTGTGAACTCACGGACTTGGTCAAAAACATCGAGCACATGAAGGAGATTGTGGCGGCTCAGCAATCGATGGCAAGCTCATCCGAGATGATCCAAGAGCTCGATTTGCGAAGCCTGATCGAAGATGCGCTCGCCGCGAACAAAGCCTCCTTGATGAACCACGACATCACTATTTCGTTGGATCTGGAAGAGGCGGACAAAATGATCGTGACTGATAAACATCGCTTTTTGCAGATCGTGATCAACCTAATCAAAAACGCGAAAGACTCTTTGGTTGAACACGAGATTTCGGATCCGCAAATCATGATCCGGGCAATTCGAAACAATGATTCGAACACGATCTCTGTAATCGACAATGGGATTGGAATTTCGGGTGAAAACCTTCAGCGAATTTTTCAACACGGATACACAACCAAGACGAATGGCCACGGTTTCGGTTTGCACAGCAGTGCAAACACCGCCGGTGAGATGGGAGGTCAGTTGACCGCGTTCAGCGATGGTCCTGGATGCGGTGCCCGCTTTGACTTGAAACTACCCATTGTCCAAAAAGAAGAATTGAGCGTTAACAAGTTTGAGCTAGCTGTATGAATACTTTGAAATTGAACCAATCGCACCGAGTGCTAATCGTCGATGACAATCCGTCGATCCACGCAGACTTTCGCAAGATCTTTACTCCGCGGCCAACTGAACTACCGGACATCGATGACTTTGACCTAGAGGAGCTCCCAGATGCAGTTCAGCAAAATGGCCTGCGATTTGATTCTGCGCATCAGGGTTTGGACGCGGTAAAGATGGTCGAATCAGCAGTTGAAAACAACGATCGCTATTCGCTCGCCTTTGTCGACATGCGAATGCCACCCGGCATGGATGGACTGCAAACCATTGGGGAGCTTTGGAAGATCGACCCCGAACTGCAGGTCGTCATGTGCACCGCCTACAGCGACCATTCTTGGGAACACGCGGTTTCGGTGTTAGGACACACTGAAAACCTGTTGATTCTGAAGAAGCCATTCGATGATGTCGAAGTCCTCCAGATCGCAGTTGCTTTGACTTGCAAGTGGGACTCTGCACGCGCGGCCGGTCTGAAGCAACGTGAGCTTGAGGAACTAGTGCGAATCCGCACTGCTGAGCTGGAACGCGTTGCGTTGCACGATGGTTTGACCGGGCTCGCAAATCGAATCAAATTCAATGACCGCCTTTGCGATTCCCTTGTTAATGCGAGCGCGCAACGGCCAGCGGTTCTGCTCATCGACCTCGATCAATTCAAGTTGATCAATGACACGTTGGGACATCCAGCGGGCGATGAGCTGATCCGAATTGTCGGACAACGATTGTCTGCGGTCGTTGGAACAGCAGGTCTGGTTGCACGTTTGGGCGGTGATGAGTTCGCCGTTGTGCTGGATCGGGATCCGACTCAAAGAATGATCGAATCAATCGCTGATCGAATCCAATCGTCGATTTCGGAACCGGTGCTATTAGATGGAGTGCCTTTCAGTGTGACGGCCAGCATTGGCATTTGTGGATCTCCGGATGAGAATTGCGATGCCGATGATTTGATTCGCAGTGCAGACATTGCCATGTATCGAGCCAAAACAGACGGACGCGATTGCTGCCGCTATTTTGAGAAAGGAATGGACCAGCAGATCCGTCATCGACAAATAATGGAAGCGAATTTACGGGCGGCGATCGCGAACGACGAGTTTGTGCTTCATTTTCAGCCTCTGTTGCTTCCGAACACGAATCAAGTCTGCTCGTTCGAAGCGTTGCTTCGTTGGGAGCATCCTGAACGCGGACTTGTTCCACCATTGGACTTCATTCCTTTGGCTGAGGAGACCGGTCTGATACGACAGATTGGTGATTGGGTTCTTCTCGAAGCTTGCAAGGAGGCCTGCAATTGGCCCGAACACATTCGGGTCGCTGTCAATGTGTCAGCGATCCAGTTTCGAGGTGGAACACTACCCAGGAGCGTCTCGGATGCGATCGAACAATCTGGCATCGCCGGCGAACGTCTCGAGATCGAGATCACTGAGTCAGTGCTGATGGAGGAAAACTTGGATGCGTTGGATCAATTACGCTCGCTTCGAGCGTTGGGTGTTCGCATCGCTTTGGATGACTTCGGTACCGGCTATTCATCGCTCAGCTACCTGCGTCGGTTCCGATTCGACAAACTGAAAATGGACCGGTCGTTTGTTCAAAATCTAAATCAAGCCGACGCGATGGCGATCGTCAGCACCATCGCCAATCTGGGCAAGTGCTTGGGGATGGCAACCACCGCCGAAGGCATCGAGACCGAGCAGCAAATGCGATGTGTGATGGAACATGGTTTCACCGAGGTTCAAGGTTACCTCTATGGCCGTCCCATTCCGCCAGAAGAGATCCTAGCGACCCACTTCGACAAAACTGCTCTGACGATCAGCAGGTGAATACCGGCACAGAACCGCTGCAAATTTCGCCTGATGATTAGTTGCTTGCAGCAATACTCACCAAAACACGCATCCCCCCATCTCAACGGGGCTACAAGTTGATAGACTGCACTCCTGTGGAGCCATTAAGCAACCCCGCCAGCGGGCTGCGTTGAATGATGGCCCAGGCTGAATTTCGAACTTGCAGGAGCCGGATATCGTGCGTGATTTACGACAGTCTACTTGTATTTGCTGCTCGCTGTTCGGACTGCTCGCATCACCTTTCTTCGCGAGTGGAAACGATGCTTTGGACGTTGATCCAACCCAGCCCGAACGCCAAATCCTGCATCTCTGCAAACCCGACGGAACGCCGATTCGACCGCTGGTTTTAGACGAAAAGCTGAAAGAGCGTTTCGACAGCCAGGGCAAACCTGAGATCTCGGCCGATGGGAAGTGGATCGCTTTTGATGCGTGGACAAGCGATCCCAAGAGGACACGGCAAGAGTCCAAGATCGTCATTGTCGACTTTGATGGACAAACGACAACCAATATCATCGACGGTTCTTTGCCGTCGTTTTCACCCGACGGGAAACGTTTGGTTTTCAGCCGTCCGCGACGCTACACGAACACCGATGGTGCGGAGGGGACGTCGATCTGGATCATGGATATCGATGGTGGCAATCGGATGATGGTTGCCCATCGAGGAGCGTGGGGTGGACGTTGGTCACCGGACGGCAAATCGATTGTGTTTTTTGGTGGCGAAAACGAGAACGGGATCGCAGTTCCGAAATCGTGCTTGCGTCTGTTTGACATTGAAAGTGAAACGACCACCAACATCTTTTCGCCGGATGACTCGCCCTTTGGGGAATTGAGTGTCCAATTCGAGTGGGCAAAAGACAATTCACGTCGCGTGGTATTTGGCGGACCCCTCAAAGACACGAAGGAACTGGCGACCGGGGTGATCCAAGTCGACGAAGGCATCTCGAGCCTGATGGTGCGAACCGGTGACACGATGGACGCGGGGCTGCTGCACGGAAGTTCGTACAATTGGAACCCAAACGGTGACTCATTCCTGATGGCCGGCACAGTCGGTGACCGAATCTTGCCGATCGCGGTCTCAATCGACCTTCTCGAAGCACCGCAAACGTTCGATGGAATCCCGGAGAACGTTTCCACGTCAGATCCGATCCAGACGCCTGACGGAAATCATCTGATCGTTTCATTTCGATCCCAGTGAATCGGCACCTTCACAACGGGACAGACAGCGTCAGCTTGTTTCTCGCAGTTGAGAATTGATCGCCGGCATCAGTCGCGACTCTCAGTTGAGTAACATGAACGATCTCAGGCGAACATTCTTCGTTCGCCAAATGGTCGTCTCACCCGAGTCAACATATGCGTTTGCTACTGGCTGTTTGCTTGTTTGTGGTTTCTATGCCAACGGTTGTGGCAGAGACGCCTGCCGACGTTCTCGATCTCTCGCGGTGGCGTTTGACACTGCCAATCGAGTCGATAAAACGGGGGACACCGTCGGAGATCCGCCAACCTGAGTTGACCAATTTCTCGCACCCGGAACATTTTCACGTCACAGACCAGCGCGGAGTTGTCTTCCGCGCTCACTGCGGCGGCGTCACCACAAAGGGCTCCAGTTTTCCTCGTTCAGAGCTTCGCGAGATGGCTCCCGACCGAGTCAGCCGGGCAGACTGGAGCACGGACGACAGAACAATCCACACGATGACCATGCGGGTCGCCATCACCTCAACACCGCGAAAGAAGCAGCATGTCGTGTGCGCCCAAATTCACGACGCGGAAGATGACTTGATGATGGTGCGTTTGGAAGGCGAGAAGTTGTTCGTCGAACGCAACGATTTCGGCGAAGTGATGATGGATCGTCACTACCAATTGGGAACCAAGTTCGATCTGCGGATTGAAGCTGGGGACGGACACGTCCGAGTCTCCTACAACGGCGAAGAGCAGATGGATTGGACGGTGTCACGTGATGGGTGCTACTTCAAAGCGGGGTGCTACACCCAATCCAATTTGAAGAAGGGAGACGACGCTGACTCCTATGGCGAGGTCGTCATCTCGATCCTTCAACTCGATGAGATAGATACTGAAGATAGGTACGATACGGAAGGAAAGTGACCGCGAGCATTCTTCAATGCCAGGGTGCCTTTCGTAGTACGATCTTCGAAACTTGCAGCTACTCCTTAAGCAGCAACCGTTCGGTCGATTCAAGTTCGGGCCCGCCGCCGCGATTGCCACTGCCTGATGCGGTGTACAACGATTCGCCAATTTGAACCAATCCTGTGCCATGTCGCCCTTGGTTCATATACGGCCATGCTGACCAGGATTTTGTTTCGGGGTCGAAAACTTCGACCTCGTCATGAGCCTGTTTTTGATCGGCACTCTCACCGCAACCGACGACCAACTTTCCTTCGATCGCGACGACGCTGTTGCCCGCACGCTGGGTCGGAAGATCCGGGCACTGGTCGGGCGATAGCCATTTGCCAGCGTCAAAGTCATAAACATCGATCTTGCTGATCGTTTGTGAGAAAACCGCGTTATCACGTTTTGATGTCACTCGCCCGCCCGCGGCGTACAAACGATTGCCAATGATTGCGGCTTGAAAGTGATCTCTTTCATGCGGTGCATCAGGCAGGATTTCCCACATGCCCGTTTTGGGGTCGTAGCGATCAAACCAACGACGGCAACCATCAATATGACCGTTGGTAATCCCGCCAACCAGATAGATCCAACCATCGTGAAAGATTGCGCCCGCTCCTCCGCGGCGACGTGATTCCGGAATCGAATGAACAAAATCGAAACGATCCTCGGAAGGATGATAGACCACAACTTTCTCAAGGGGAGTCTCTTTCGGATAAGGCCCGGTCATCGCTCCCATCAGATAGATCGCGTCTTCAACAACGACTCCTTGGAAATGATGCAATTCCAATGGTGTTTCGGACTTCGCCGACCAAACGTTGGTCGCTGGATCGTAGACATCAACCGGATTGATGCGGCGACCACCCAGCAAATAAAGCTTGTTCTGAAAACCGACCAGCGCCGCCTCATGACGCGCGGTTGGATGGCCGTTCGTTTCGATGGTTTCCCAAGCACGCTTTTTGGAATCCGGCGAATCCGCGTGGAGCGACACCGCTGAGGAAAACAAAAACAGCGTGCAGAGCAATGAACGCATCATGATTGAGTTGGGTTGGTGGGAATGACTGGACCGGCGAAGGCTAAGCCGACTCGGGTGTGTCTGGTTTCGATTCGTGCCGAGAAACGACTGAGATGACATCACCATCAGTCAGCCGCGTGCGCAGCGTTTGGCCCGGCTGAACATCACCCGTTGATCGAACGACCTTACCTACATCGGTTTGCGTCACGCTGTAACCACGCGCAAGCACGGCGAGCGGTGACAAGGCGGATTGTGCCGCCGCGACGGTCGCAAGTTTCGCTTCAGCTTGTTCCAGCCGTCGCCAAATCGCGGATCGTCCACGTTCGTCCCAATCGTCGAGCTCTCGGCTGCGATCATGAACCATCTCAAACGGGTTTTGAAAAATCGGACGAGACTCCCAGTTTTCCAGACGTTGGCGTTCGGAGTGAATCCGCCGGAACAAGTTGGTCGCCATCATCTGACCAAGTGCATCCAGTGCCGCAACCATTGATTCGCGATCCGGCAAGACACGCGACGCCGCGTCGGTCGGGGTCAACGCTCGAACGTCGGCGACCAAATCCGCCAGGGTGACATCGATTTCGTGTCCAACCGCCGAGACAGTCGGGATTCTCGATGCCGCAATCGCCCGGACCAATTGCTCATCGTTGAATGACCAGAGATCCTCCAGTGATCCGCCACCGCGAGAGACAATCAAGACATCGGGTTGGGGCCGCATCCGGTGGGCCGCTCGCATCCCGTCAATCAACGACTCGACGCTTCCCGGTCCCTGGACGCTGGCCGGGATGAGCACAATTTCGATGCCCGCGTGACGCTGCGCGGCGGCTTGCAAAAAATCCTGGATCGCGGCACCGGTGGGGCTGGTCACAATCGCGACACGCCGGGGAACTCGCGGCAGTACGCGTTTTCGGTCCGGCTCGAACAAACCTTCCGCTTGCAATTTCGCCTGCAGTTGAGCAAACGCGAGTTGCAACGAGCCCATGCCTTGAGGTTGGCATTTGCGAACGACCAGTTGATAAGAGCCTCGTGCCGCGTAGACCTCCACATCGCCCATGCAGAGAACGCTTTGACCGTCATCCAGTTCAAAGGGCAAACGTTCGGCAACACTTCGCCACATCACGCCTCGAATTTGCGAACGTTCATCCTTCAGCGTGAAATACAGGTGACCGCTTCGCGGACGTGCGATGTCGGTGATCTCACCGGCGACCCAAACGCCCGGAAACCCCGATTCGACCGTCGATTTGATTTGACGCGTCAGTTCGCTAATCGAAATCGCATCGTCGCTGCTGGAAGAACGACGCTTCTTCCTGGGGACTTTACGTTTGGAAGCGGTGACCTTTGGCGGCTCGTCATCGCTGGAATCGAACAGCGAAAACTGGGTGCTGTCACTCATGAATTCGAACGACTGGATCGCGAACGACGACGTCGACCTGTTTTCGCAAACCGATCTCGTACATCCGATACCGCTTGCAAAAACACGTCAACTTCTTCGACCGTGTTGTAGAAGTAGCAGCTCGCACGCGAGGTCGCCGTCACTCCAATCGCGTGGTGCAACGGCATCGTGCAGTGGTGACCGGCGCGGACCGCGACGCCCTGTCCATCCAAAAACTGCGAAACATCGTGCGCGTGCACGCCATCGATGACAAAGCTATTGATTCCGCCTTTGTGTTCCGCAGTGGGACCGATGACACGAACGCCGTTGATTTCGCGAAGCCCCGCATCCGCTCGAGTACCGAGCAAACGTTCATGAGCATGAATGTTGTCCATGCCTACATCGGTCAAATAGTCGATGGCGGCTTCCAGTCCGATAGCTTCAACAATCGGTGGTGTTCCGGCTTCGAACTTCTCCGGCAACGCGTGCGCGGTGAATCCGTCGGTCGTGACCGTTTGAATCATTCCACCTCCGCCTAAGAACGGAGGCATCGAGTCCAGCAGACTTTCGCGTCCCCAAAGCACTCCGATACCGGTGGGGCCGCAGACTTTATGGCCGCTGAAGACGATGAAATCAGCATCCCAATCTTGAACGTCCATCTTCCAGTGCGGTGCCGCTTGAGCAGCATCGATCAAAACGGTTGCTCCGGCGTCGTGAGCCATCCGCGTCCAACGTTTGACGGGATACTCCGTCCCGAGCGTGTTGCTCGCGGCACCAAACGCGAATAACTTTGGTTGGTGCATTCGAAGCGCAGAAGCGACCGCTTCGTCGTCAATCAAGAACTCTTCATCAACGGAGATAAATTCGACTCGGCAACCAACACGTTCGGCAAGCTGATGCCACGGAACAATGTTCGCGTGGTGTTCGCTGATCAACAACAAGATCACATCACCCTGTGATAAGTTCTGGTCGCCCCAGCTCCGTGAGACAGTGTTGATCGCGGCTGTCGTTCCAGCAGCAAAGATGACTTCGTTGGTCGACGAAGCATTCATGAACGATGCCACCGTTGCCCTTGCGTTCTCGTAGGCTTGCGTCGACGCTTCACTCAACGTGTGAATTCCGCGATGAACGTTGCTGTAGTATTCCCGATAGCAACGGCTCATCGCCTCAATGACCGATGTGGGACGTTGAGTACTTGCAGCGTTATCAAAGTAGACCAACGGTCGATCACTGGCAGAGCGAATGCCTAGAATCGGGAAATCTTCCCGAATTTTTGCAACGTCCAGATTGGTTGGGGAAGTTGTCACAATCACTGTTCTTCCCCGAGCGAAGGGCCGCTCGGTGCGGACGAGTCACCGTCTTCGCCGATAGGCGAGTGCAACGCAGATTGCAGAATTTTCCACGACAGGAGGCAGCACTTCTGTCGATTGGGCGTCAACTTGGGTCCGAACAATTCCAGCATCTCTTCGGCGGTGAACGCCTTCACTTCTTCGATCGTCTTGCCTTCCATCCGCTCGATCAGCATCGACGCGGAAGCTTGACTGATAACGCACCCCTCGCCTTCGAACCAAGCCTCGGCGACTTTCCCCGAATCGTCCAATTTCAGCGTGATCACGATCCGGTCACCACACAGCGGGTTGTTCCCCTCATGCATGTGGCTGGCGGTGTCCAGAGTCCCACGGTGGTACGGGTCTTCGTAGTGATCCAGCACGTGTTCTTCGTAAATGTCCTGCTCGTTCGGCATGTTCGAATGGTGTGTCGAGTGTTCGCGGTCGGTGAAGTCGCTTCGAAATTGGCGACGAGGAAACCTGCCAAAAGGGTATCCGTTTTCACCCGTCGCCTATTTAACTCTATGCGAGTTGTCAAAAAAGGGAAGCGGGGTTTTCCAGCGAACAGATTTCGCCATTGGTTGCGGTGACAGCTCGCCCCGACCGAATCGCGTCGGCCAGCATTTCAAACGTCGTTTCCAGGTTCTGCCACTGGTCGTTCGCTTCGATTTCCCAGCTATGCCCCCACAAATGAAACACACCACCCGTTTGTACCGCTTCTTCCAGCATCACCTCGGCCATCTCCACCCAGTTCGTTTTTCCTGCGAATTTCCATGCTCGCTGGAACGGCCCCCAAGCAGCTCGCTTCATCGCATCGCGAAGATACGCCGATCTCGGGTGAGGATGAGCCTGCACGGAAGTCGTCATGGATGACAACTCCCACCCCTTGTCGCCGCGAATGTAGTCACCTCGCACCCGGCGTTTGGGTGGATCGCACTGCAACAATTCCACCGTTCGATATCCGGTGAAACCATGACGAGCGATCGCGTTGACGTGCTCTCGTTGAAACTTGCCCAGCGGTGGACAAAACATCCGACACGCTTGACCGGTCACATCGGCAATCCAAACGCCACTGTCATGAATCTGCCGTTCGGCTTCCACATCGGGCAAACTGGTCAGCACCAGATGATCGATCGTATGAGCACCGATTTCAAACCGCTGGCTCAGCTCGCGAATTTTCTCTTCTGGGATCGTCTCCATCTGAGATTTGCGAGGAATGTAGAACGTGGCCGCCAATTCATAGCGAACCAATAGATCAGCCAAGCGTTGATCCAGTGGATGCCCGTCGTCCCAGCTTGTCGTGACCACGCATCGATTCGGTGCTACGGGACGGTTCTGGTTCGGAGGCATTGTTGCTGGTCAGGGCCGATGATGGTTCAAGCGGAAGTTTCGCGGCTTCGGATTCGGTGGACGACATCCCCGAGTATGGCGGAGTCATCGCGTGTTTTGGATCGACTCGCAAATTAACATCCTTCATCCGGCTCGCATCGGCCCGTCCACGCAAGGTAAGCGCCTGGCAATAGATATCAAGAAGCTGAGCATGATTAATCTCATCAGAATACTTGGCAACAAACTCAGAACGAGCCGCATCACGCATCGCAATGGTCTCTTCCGCGTTCTCTACGAACCGGTCAACCACCGAAGCCAGCTCACTCGCATTGCCGCTTTCGAACAAAGCCCCAACGCCAGGATGCACTAACTCAGCTTGCCCGCCTTGGTTTGCACATACAACCGGTGTTCCACAAGCAAAGGCTTCGACGACAACGCGACCAAATGACTCCGCACAGTGCGATGGCAAAATCAACATCGCCGCGTCGGCCATCGTTTTGTAGACATCGTCTTGATCCAAACGTCCAAGATACTCGACGTTGTCTCGCGAAACATTCAACAAGTGCTGCAGCGGCCCATCGCCGATGATCTTCAACGGAATAGGCTGAGTCAAACGGTCCCAAGCGTCCAATAGCACCTTCAACCCCTTCTCTTCGCTCAATCGACCGACGAACAATGCGTAGCCGCCGTCTCCTTGCCCGAATGGCAGACCTGATTCGACAAAATGAGGTTTGACAACGATCGGTGGCATCGGATGCCCTGAGTCCACGTATCGCTTTTTGACGAACTCGGTTGGTGCGATCGCTAGGTTGAGTGACCGCAGGTATGTCTTTCGGGTTCGATGCAACCAATTCTGAATCGCAACAACTCCCGCGGCCAGTCGGCTGTCGTGGAAACATGCGTTCCGAATAGCCGGCATCGCAAAGCTCTTCGAAATGCAGTCTGTACAAGGTTGCCCATCACGAAAACAAACCGCTTTGGGACACAAAATTCGCGAGTTGTGCAACGTCAACACGGTGGCGGCACCGGCATCATGAGCAGACTTGATGACCGCCGGGGACATTGCGGGGAACGTGTTGTGAAAATGAACCAAGTCAATTTGCTTTGACTTCACAACTTGGCGAATTTCATCCGCGATACCATGGTTCCAGATCGTCTTCCGAGCGTTCGCCAACGCTCCCGCGTCCGATAGGGAATCATTCATTCGCGTGAATCGCGTGACATCGTGGCCAAACGATTCCAGCAGCTGAGTCTCCGCATCAAATACAACATCCTCACCGCCACGAAGGCGGTAGTAGCTGTGAACGGCTAGGATTCGGATGGCGATGATGGGCGCCGTGGGTCAGCGAGGAAGTTGGGGCAAACGAGCGAACATGTCGCTATTCTACGGAAAAATTCGTTCAGCGAGGGACCGCCGTCAATCCACCATTCTCCTCGGATTCCAATGCGGGCTCCGATTCGGGTGGCTTGTTGAAACCGCGAACGCCGTCTGAACTCCGATACCGTCCGAGTCCCGCGTCACTTCGACGGCGAGTTGGCGGGTCGCGGCTAGCATCCAGATCGGCCGAATGAGGCGACAAAAGCAGCCCGCGGAGCAATGCCTGAACGACGGCAAATCCGAACGCTAGCATCGCCGCCAAAACGAGAAGGATTGACCGTTTCGGTTTGACCTTCTTTAGTCCCAGCGACGGTTCCTGTACCACCGCAATTTCACTGACTGCCCCTGACGACAACTGATCGATCAGTCGGGCGTTGTCGCGATTTTCCGCCGTCCGCATGTACTCGGCTTCGGCCAAATTGTTTTCCCAACTCAGTTCAGCCAAATGCACTTCGTCTTGGTTGAGTTGCTTCAGTTCTTCGTGCAGCGACTCGGCCTGCGACTTCAAGGTGTCCCGTTTGGATTCTAACCCGGCGAGCGTTGTGCTGGTTTGCTGCCACGACATCATCAAGGCTTGCCGCACCGGGTTGGTCGACTCGGTGGTCTGAGGCCGCTCACCTTGTTCCGCTTGAGCAATCTCGGTCGCAGCGGCCAGCTGCTCTCGAAGCACCTTCAACTTGGGATGATCTTCACTTAGTTTGACCGATTGTTCCTTGTAACGAACTTCCAGGTCGTACAACGCTTGCCTCATCGAATCACCCGTCGCCTTAGGGATCCCGCGAATCGTTTGTGTTTGCAAGGTTTCCGGTAGCTGTTCGATTTGCTCAACCAAACGATCTCGCTGGGAACTCATCGATGCCAGTTCGTGTTCGACATCGACCAGGTTGCTTTCGACTTGGCTGAGTAATGAACGAAGTGCTGACTGAGCCGAACCAATGTCGATGATCCCTCGTTCCGTTTTCGCGATGCGAAGTTTTTCCTTTGCATCCATCGCTCGCTTGTATGCGATTTTTGATTGCTCTTCGAAGAACTCTGACGAACCCGACGAGCTGTGTGCCATCGCGTGGTGCTCGCGATAGACGTGTACCAAAGCCTTCAACAAATCTCGCGAGAGGAATGGATCCTCCGTGCGAACTTCCAAGTCAATCGTGTAAGCGTTCTTCGCCATGAACAGGTTCATTGACTCCTGAAACTTGTTGATCGCCATTTCTTCTGCGATCTGGGCTTCCACTTGTTCGGCGGTCAGGTCGCCCATAGGTTTGGTGTCGCCACCCGGCATAAGTGAACCGAGACGGTGCAGCGACTTGGAGAGCAAACTGTGCGGTTCCAAAATTCGGTCGACGCCGACTTCATTGACGACCTTCTGAGCGATCGCGCGAGAATGCAACATTTCGCGAACGCTGTTGACCTGCGACGCACGACTGTCCTGCAACGAAACGGTTGGCGACAGTGTCGCGGTTTGATCCATCGAAACGGCTCCGCGTCCCAACCGGATCAGCAGTTGCGAATAGGAATCGAACTGGGCTGGAATCAGAAAGACGCAGAACGCCAACATGGGTAGCAGGAATAGCGTCCAAACGACGACCGACCATCGATGGCGATAGACCGCACGCCAAAGATCACTCAGACGCAAAGGTCGAAAGTGATCGGCTTCGGCAAAGGAACGTTCATTCATGTCGCGTGATGCAGCAAGATACGGGAACGGTTGCAAAGAGCTGAACGAACACGACCGCACCGGGCAGCGTCGTCATGGACTCGAAATGGGATTCCACACCCAGAATCCGACGGCCCCAGTCTAATCCGATGTGCGAGTAGCGAGAGAGGCAAGCGAGCCCGACACCGATTTTTGCTGCTTCAAAAGCAGTCGAAGCATCATTCTCCGCCCCTCGCTCGCGGGCAAACGGCGACAAACGCCTTGGAATCGCCTTCAAAACCGTCCGGAAGGCTTCGATTGCCAATTCACGCCGCAGACCCGCGAATGCTGAACTCAGAATCGTTCGCTGCTGCGAGCGCATGAAAAAACCGACAGGCTGGATCCATCGATCCGACCTGCCGGTCCAATTCGGTTACAGCCACTCGGCGGCAAGAGTGAAGCCGCTGGGAGAAACGCGTGAATCTCGACGTGCTACTGCACAAGTCTTTGATTGATTCAGGCGTGCCCGAAAAATGAACCCTCTGCCGGTGTTATGTGACTGCACCTAACAGACCTCACAAGGTCTGCTGTGTGCATTTTAGGCTCAGTTGCCCATGCAGCAAGGTTGATCGGCCATTTACTTGGCGGATCTGATACGAATCTCGAATTTTGTGAGCTTCACGCCAAACTGTCTCAACCGATTTCGACGCACGTGTCCTTGCAAAAGCAACTGCACGAAAGGTGTTTTTGGCTCGAGATCGACCACTCAAACGCTCAGCGAATCAGCCATTCGCGAAAACCTTCGACAAATTGTTCCCCCCGTCCCATCACCGATCGAACCAGCAAAAACAGCATCGCCAACGCTACAAAAAGTGCTCCCCATCCACGACGCGGTGAGGGCGGCGCAATTCCGCGCACTTGGACTCGCAATTGCCCAAGCAAGTGAGCCCAAAACGAAAGTGGTAGCATCGGCTCGAACGCCAAGACACTGACGCAATCGAAACCTTGATGACCTTCAATTTTCAGGTGTGCCCCGAATTGAGGGAGGTGAACCTGTGCGTTTCTTTCATCGCCGACAGCGGATGAATCGATCGCTTGTGCGCTTCGCAGCAGTGCCGGAAAGAGTTCATTCGCGGTCCGGCCGTAGACAACCAACCGAGGCTCGCGTGTCAAAACCACCAATCCGCAAATGAGCACGTAGAGCAACAACATCGGCAACCAAACGTAAGGTCCGAGCAACGCCGCCGAGGCACCGGGAAAGAAAAGTTGCATCGGGCCGATGGCTACCATGCCGGCCATCGCGAAAAAGAGGGCGGACAGGTCACGCCCACCGGTCGTCACCAACACTCGACCGCTCACGCGAATCAACGAGAGCAACAACAGGTATCCAACGACCGGAAGAAAGACGACGGTCAGAACAAAAGGATCGATCACGCGTTCGCCTCCCCATCTCTGGACGACGCCTCATCGTCAATTTTTACAATATCATTTTGGCTCGACTCTGACCGTTTCTTGGAAGCCTTCACGGCATGCTTCTCTGGAACTGGAGTGCTGCTTACCAGAGCCAAGATAGTTTGCCCCGCCGTGGGAACCAGCGGTGCATCGACCGTGTTGATGTTGAGGCCGCCTTCCGATGTGATCGCACACAATACCGTCGTCACCTCGCCATACTTCTCCTGAAAATCGGCAAACGAGAATGACTCGGTCAACTTTGTCGTTTTCAAACTTGCGCCCGCCGCATGCATCTCGGAAAGGCGGGTGAACGTCAGACCTTCGCCGAACAGTTCCCGTCCCATCAAGTTCTTGGTCAGCCCACGACGGCCGGCCGTATTCTTGCTTTTAAATGTCAACTGATACAAACGAGAGGAATCAAACAGCGTGCGACATTCACGAAGAGCGAGCGAGTTGACTTCGTCGTTGGGTGTCATCGCGAGCAATCGGCCGATGCCCGCCAAATCCAAATCTTCGCGGGCGTGTTCGTTCAGGATGTTGGCACATTCGCCTCGAAGTCCCGCCATACGAGCTTGGCTAATTTTGTTGTAGTTGGTATCGACCAGCAAGACAGGAATCCCAGCAGCCTTCAACTCTGCCGCGAAATCACGCACCCATGCGTCCGCACCCGCGATCAAGACGCCTTGGCTGCTTTCTTCGGCCAGCTTTAGCAAACGAGCCAAAGGTGCTGCCGCGATTCCGTAAACCGCAACCGTCCCGATGATCACCAAGAACGTGACCGTCGCTAATTGGTCGGCTCCCGGAATGTTCAGGTCCGTTCGACTTTCCATCGACAACGCAAACACGCTGCTCACCGCCGCGGCGACAATCCCGCGAGGGGCCAAGCCAGCAATAAAGGTTTGTTCGCGATAATTGAGTGGACTTCGTAACAGTGACAAATAGACCGACAACGGTCGCACGATGAATATCAACGCGAAGATCAATCCGATTCCCGGCAGACCAATCGTCGCCAGGTCGGTCAGGTTGACTCGAGACCCCAGCACGATGAACAAACAACCAATCAAAAGTGTGCGTAGGTTCTCCTTCAGCTCTATGATGTGCTCGACGTCAAAGTGCTTTTGATTGGTCAACCAAATCCCGAGGACCGTCACGACGATCAGACCGGACTCATGAGCAATCATGTTGCTCAATGCAAACAACAAAAGCGCCAGCGATAGTGCCGTGACACCATGCAAATGGTCCGGAACCCAGTAACGGCGGAGCGCTTGTGTCAACAATGCGCCGCCGGCGACGCCCAAACCAACTCCGATTGCTCCCGTGATGGCGAGCGACTTCAAAGCACTTGAGAAGTGGGGTGCCGATTGGGCCAGCACAACTTCTTCAAACACCAACACGGCCAACACCGCACCGATTGGATCAATGACGATCCCTTCCCATTTCAAGGTCGATGCGACTCGACGACTCGGTTTGACCTGTCTCAGCAACGGTCCGATGACTGTTGGTCCCGTTACGACCAAAATTGCCCCCAGCAAAAAACTGAGGTGCCAGGCAAAACCGAGTATCCAGTGGATCGCCAACGTGTTTCCGATGAAAGCCAATGCGGCACCCACCGTACACAGTCGCAGAGACGACGATCCTGATTCGCGAAGCTCGCCAAGTTTGAGCGTCAGCCCGCCCTCGAACATGATGATCGCGACCGACAGCGACACCAAAGGAAACAAGATGTTCGGACCAGCCGTTTCGTCGCCGCCCGTCAATTCAGCCAGCAAGGCATCGGGTTGGACAACGAAGTGCCCCAAACAAACACCGAACAGAAGCAGCAACAGAATGCTGGGCAACTTCGTTCGCCACGCCAACCATTGTGCCGTCACACCAAGGGCGGGCACGAGGGCGAGGTAAATCAAAAAATCCATGTGGCGGATGCGTCGGCTTTAGATGAAGAAGTACGGAAACCGCTCACAGGATATCTGCGGATGCGGGCTCCGGACAGCACCGACGCCGATTGATCAGGCTCTGCGGGTGAATGTTCACCCAAATCAGCGTTCTAGCACTCGGAACCGAAGTGCAAGCCTAATGGTCCGGTTCCTCAACCGTTCGGAACGGTCACGATCGATTGGTCTTGGTACAACTTGATCGACGGCAACGTGATGCCGCGTTTGGCAGCTTCATATTTCAGTGCCCGCTCAAAGAACGGAAACGGATAATGCGAGTTGCGGCGGATCGAATATCGTTCAATCGCAACGACCAATCGCAAATCCAGTTTTCGCTCGTTCACTCGCTTTGTGATCTCCAGCAGGTAATCCTGCTGAGGCTGAGTCGTCGCGTGCAACCGATTGACCAGCCGCTCGTACAACTTTGCTGTGGAATCGCCCTGCGTTCCCAGCTGCGTGCGTGTGGTGATCTGAGCCATCGCAGACGGTGCGTCCGCGATTGCCAAACCGAGACAAACGAACAGAGAAGCGATTAGAAAACGGTGGTGTCGAGCCAGCATGATGCGACCAAAATTCGCGGGAAGACGTGCGAGGATCCTCGAAGTACACGGCTAGCAAAGTCGCCGCCCCCGGATCAAGACAGATCGTTTGAAGACGGCGAATAAAACCTTGCCGTCACTTCCAGCCCCAAACGTCGACATCACCCAACCCGGTTTCAGACAGCGGCCGATTGGATTGCAACCAGTGCTTCGCCGAATCATCGCCCTTCAAATAAGCGTCCCAAAACCGCAGGCTGATTTGCTGAATCGCGGGGTGATGCTTCGGATTTTTTTGCCTGGAACGCAGGCCACCGCTGTCTCCAAATGCTGAGTGCTCCGCACCATCCAAAATCAACTCGTACTTGTCGCCCTTCGGCAAAGCAGCATACACCTCTCGTCGTTTGGCGGGATTGAAAGACGGATCAATCGGACTGGCATCCTTCGTCCCCGTCATGCACAGCATCGGTTTCGCCAAGTGACCGAAACCTCGGTCCGCGGGAAGTCCCTTGCCCGGCTGAGGGCTGAAAGCCACAAAGGCGTCGATTCGCTCTTCTTCGAAACTTCGATTCAGCGGAAGCTTCTGACCTGCCACTGCAAGTGTCGTGACCGCGCCGAAGCTGTGACCGCTCATCCCAATGCGTTCCAAGTCCATTCGATTGTGCAGTGGATGAGATGCCGTCTTGTTCCACACCGTTAACTGATCAATCACAAAGGAAACATCTTTGATCCGATCTTGCGAACTTTGCAAGCTCGCCGCTGACTTGAGTGCCTTCATTCGCTGCAGGGGACGGGCGGTCTTCCAAACCTTTTCGTCACTCCCCGCGTGCTGCATGAATACAGCGACATAGCCAGCCGATGCCCAGTACTCGCCCAAATAAGCATTGTTCTCTCGCGAACCACCAAGCCCGTGTGAGAATAAAACAACCGGTTTGGGTTCCGGTTCACCGTTCCAGTAAATTTTGATCGGTACCTCGCGGTCTCGAAGCTCATCCAGCGGTTCGAATCGCAACACTTCCACCGCCAGATCGACTTCGCAATGTGCTTTGGTTGGGTACAGAACGGTGACTGCGGCTAAGCCGATCATTGTCCAGAAATTCATACGCGAGTTCCTAAGCTGACGAGGCCGAAGTAGCTGACGAGGCCGAAGTTGGCACTTCTTGAAGACAACCTGTTTGCTTTCGGCTTTGCTAGCGTCAGCAGCTGCAGGGAAAGCATTAACGCTGGGGACGATCGGGTAAGAATTGTACTGTTCTCATTTGATTTGAGTTTGCTCTTCATCCGCTCCTCGCGAGACAATCAACGTGGTCGATGTGGTCTCCGAATTCACCAGAATCAGCAGAAGTTCAAACAGCCGTCCCTCTGACTCGTCATGGAACAAAACCGAGCGTCCCTTATCCGGTTGAAGATCGACCTTCTCATCATGCGTCGGATTTCGCGTCAACAATACACGATATTGCTGGATGACTTGTTCCACCGACGCTTCCGTCGTCATCTTCGCCTCAAATAAAGTGGACGGAACCCCAGTCGCATTGACCAGCGCCGTTGTCGCGAGAGCTAAACCGAATGCACGGACCGCCGCAAGCACGTATCCAGTATCTCGGCGTACGAGCATTCCAGCCGGGATCAGGAAGAGCCCGATGAAGCCCCCATCCACCATGACACAGGCTATCCGACAACGGCTGCTCCAAGTCGCTCTGGCGTACTGTGCGAAACTCCAAATTGTTCGAATTTGAGCTTCGGGAAATACTCCGGCGAAATCGAATACGAAACCTGATTGTGAATCATCCCGTCGACGCCAGACAGCGCACAAGCCAACAACAGAAAGACAGGCACGGAAAGCAATCGGATCACTTGTCTGCCTGCGTCAAATCGATCGCGACGGAACGATCACCGCGTCCCATCGGGACCGGAAAGTGAATTCGACACGAGTCCTTTAAGCCAGATTTTGTTTCCTGGTCATACTGCACGACGACCGAGTCAGGCTGGTGATAAGTATCGAAGATTCGAAGGACACTGGACTTTCCCCCGATCGACACGGACACGATGTCATAGTCCACCGTTCGCTGATACGGCAGCTCAAATCCTTCTGTCACTTGATTGCCAGGACTGCAAAGCCACTCCGCAGTCTGCTCGTCCCGGCACGGCATGTACATCAGCGAATCCCGTTCGATCGCAGGTGGCAATTTGACATTGATCCGAAGCATGAATCGGCCGCTCCATCGTGCCGAAGTCAGCAAGAAAGCCGATACGAGCAGGATTGCGACACAAACGCAAATCGCATTCGCGGTCCAAACAAACAGACGTCGCTTTGCTGGTCCGGTCATGGATCAGTCACATGACCGCAGGAGCAACCTTCTTGAACTACGAGGTCGTGCAGTTTTTTGATGCCGCTTTTCGGCTGATTTACACACGGCGTA
>NZ_ANMO01000118.1 GCF_000338295.1 Rhodopirellula europaea 6C | reverse complement strand
AGTGTGCGGTCTGTTAGGCCGAGAGCACCTTTGCTGATCACCCAAGAATCACGAGGGCGTTTGGTCAAACGCATCAGTTCATCTTCGGGGTAGGCGTCGTCGACGACTTCGCGAGCGTCGTCTTCGTTTTCGGCCCAAGTGATGATGATGTGGGCGTCCGTTTCGATTTCAAACAAAGGCATGGTGGAAACGTTCGTTGGAGGAAGAAGAGCCGCGACGCAGCATGCGCTTGCTGGTCCTACATCCTAGTCCACGCCGCCACCGGGCTGTAGGTCCTTGAGGCGTTTTGCTTCTCGTCACCGCTGAGGGCTGATAGAGTGGGCGCCGTATTGGAATCTCCCTTTGTAGCCAAGGTTTTGCGATGAAGTGCTGGTGTCTGCCCGGTCGGAAATTTCATTTGATCGGTGCCGTGTTGGGTGCCGCGAGCGTTCTGGCGTGCTGCCTTGTGAATGCCGCAGACAACGTTGGGGCCGCTACGGAGGCTGTTCCTTCTGCCGAGCAATCCGACGCTGCTCCAGATTTTGTCGAGCTGTTTGATGGCAAATCCTTTGACGGCTGGGAGCACGGTGGGAATTGGCGAATCGAAGACGGGGCGTTTTTTCGTGCCGCCGGCGGTGGTTCTCTCACTTACAAACGCACGCTTGTTCCGGATGACTTTGAGCTTCGGTTCGAATGGAAGGTGTCCAAGGGTTGCAACAGCGGCGTTTATTACCGGCCCGGTCAAGTCGAGTATCAGGTGCTCGACAACGTGGGCAGTCCGTACGGAGAAAACCCGCGGCAATCTGCGGCTTCGTTGTTCTTTTGCACGGCCCCGTCGAAAGATGCAACGCGTCCCGTGGGCGAGTGGAATTCCGGAAGAGTGGTCTGCAAAGGAACGGTGATTCAGCATTGGCTCAACGGTCAAAAGGTTCTGGACTTTGACTACACCGATCCAAAGTGGGCCGAGATGGTGAAGCTGCTGACGATCCGCGGCGGAGATCTCACCGGTCGCGGTGGCGAGCTGTGGCTGCAGGATCACGGTCAGCCGGTTTGGTATCGCAATTTGCGTTTGCGCGAGATTCCAAGTGACGAGCCGGTCAATCCATCGCCTGATTTTGAACCCATGTCGATCCCGCCGGGAGCATTGGCCAAGGAACAGCAGCGTGTGCAAGCGATGCTAGAGGCGGCACGGTCGCGGTAGGGAAACGGTGTTGCCGAAGCACCTCAATGGCACGATCCAAGGGAGATGTAGGCCAGGTTTCACCTGGCAACCACGGCAATGCTTTGGAACAAAGCGAGGCGTCTGCGCCATTCCACGTGACATTCACATGGGAATTTGATCGGCCAGTCACCCTCGCCAGGTGGGACCTGGCCTACAAACGGTGGGTTGCACCTTGTGGAGGAGGCGGGCGCTGTCGGCGCATGAAAAAAGCTCCGCTGAAAAGCGGAGCTTGATGGGCGATGAGGGACTCGAACCCCCGACATTCTCGGTGTAAACGAGACGCTCTAGCCAACTGAGCTAATCGCCCGTCGAAAAGTCATGGACTCTTCTTTTGTTTTGTTTCCGGTCTTTTGAGAGACCTGGTGTCTGCCCTTCGGGCAGGTTCCGTTTCAATTGAAACGGAACGACTTGGGGCTGATGGCTTCCACTGCACGATCAAAGTTGCCGTGCAATCGAAAATCAGCGGGACAACATGCGGGTGCGTTTGTTGCGGCGTTCGGCACGCAGGCGGGCACGGCGATTGGTTTCGCTCGGCTTTTCGTAGAACTCGCGGCGACGCATTTCTTTCTTGATACCGCTTCGCTCGACCAATTTTCTAAACCGGCGTACTGCCTCCTGAATCGTTTCCCGATCACGCACCAATAACTTTACCATTGCCGCTCCGTAAACCCTTTCAATTCAATCGTTTGCATGGTCCAAATCCTCCAAGTCGAGGAATGAAGTGTCGCGTCCGAGCGCAGCAAATGCCAAACCCGTCGCGGTGAAGGCCGCGAATCATAACGACCTAACACCGCCCCCCACAACCGAGGAAACGGAAAATACAGTCGTTTTATGGCGAAAACGCCGCTTTCAATCTTGATCCAAAACGCAATTTCACTTCGCGTGTGAACTTGGGCGTTTTGCATTCGTCGAGGCACGGATGCATGGTCCGCCACGACGTGATTGAATTCGCTTCGCGGGTGCCGGATCAGCTCCACCGGCGTCGGTTTTCCCTTGCCAGGTGACTCGCAAGAAGTTGATCTATCGGATTCAGGCGGCGGCCCGCGTGAGGTTTTCCATCGGAACTGTTTCGCAACGGACCCCGTCGACGCCGTAGTAGACGAGCGATTGGGTTTTGAGGTCGGCGATCGCGGTCAGCTTCACGCTTCGGGGGCCATGCAGACAAAAATAGAGTCCGCAGGTTGCTCCCCGTCGAACCACTTCCCGCTGAGTCAGCGGGAACTGATGGGGTTCAAGTTGGCCCAGATCGCACAGTTTGTCTTCGACTTGGCGACGCAGTTGCGGCAAATCGATCGTTTCGAGGGAGTACCCGATCATCAACATCCTTTCGTCCAGCGGGAGGTCTGCTGCCGATGGTGCCACGCCGCCTCGACATGGCAAATTTCCTCGAGAAACGAGGCCATCTGGTCACTGCGTGCATCAGACGCCGTGGGTATCGACCCGCCACGCGGAAAATCTTGGGGACGAATTGGTTCAGGTCCGGTCGTGCGGCCAACCCAATTGAAATTCATTCCCATTGCAAGCGTTGCGGCAGACTTGCGCGATTAGATGGGGGGAGCGACTCCGGTCGGTCAGACGGATTGAGCCCGTTGTTGGACGAAAAACCGCGACTGAAACGCTAATTGAAAGTTCGGCCGGAATAGAGCGAGATGCGGAGGTCAGGCCGAGGGATGTTTGAACGCGGTTGATGGGGCGCGACAACTGAATTTATTAGCCGGTGTGCGTTAGCACCGGTTTCTGCGTGGCGAGAATTCCGTGTGATGGGAACCGGGCCTAACGGCCGGCGGCTGATTGGTGCGGGACGCTGGAGGTAGAGGAGATCGTTCGCTGAGTCTGGAAGTATTCGCCGCCGTGCGTTAGCACCGGTTTTTGTGTGGTGAGAATCCCGCTTGTTGAGAACCGGGCCTAACGGCGTTCGGCTGATGGGGTCACTTGGTGCCGGCGAGATCTTTGCGGGGCACGACTCGATGGAAGTGCAGGTGGACCTCTCGGTCGACGACGCGTCGGACGCCTTCGACCAAACAGGCTGGTTCGTTTTCTGATTCGCCTTGGGCGATGATCTCTTCGAGTGGCGTGCCGGGTGCCACGGAAAAAGTTCGCTGGTTGATCGTTTGATTTCCCGCGTCGAGCTCGGGAATGATGAAGTGGCACGTCGCACCAAACGTCAGCATTCGGACATTGTGGGCGTCATGGTACGGGCGGAATCCAGGGAAGCCTGGCAGCAATCCATGATGCAAGTTGATGATTCGGCCGCCCGCGAATTGCCAGCACGCATCGGCGGGAAGGATTCGCATGTAGCGAGCCAGAATGAGATAATCGATGTCATATTCATCCAGCGTCGCCAACAGGGCCGCGTCATCGACCGCTCCGGTGCCATCGCCGATCATCCGGAAATCACAGTCGAACTCATCGGCCAGAAACCCCAACTTCTTCCGGTTGGAGATGATCACCGGCACTTCCGCGGCGATTTGACCCGAGGAAACAGCTTCCAATACCGCTCGCGGAGTGTGTTCGACATAGGTGCACGCGACCGCCAAACGTGGCCGGTTCGCACGAGCATCGGGACTCCAGGCCCGGATCGACAACCCAGTGTGCTCGCCGATCTGTTTCATCTCGTCCTGCAATTGCCCGAGCAGTTCTGCTGGATCGGCACCCGCATCGAACTGCAGTCGGCAGAGCATCGCGAAGAGCTCTTCCTCGTCGTGGTCGTACATCTGGATTTCGGAAATCCGAGCCCCTCGTGCGGTGACGTGGTGAATGATCGGATCGGCCAAACCGGAGTGATCCGGACCAAGGGCGGTGATGACGACTTCCATGTGGAGGCTTTTGCGAGGAAACTGTTGGCCCGACGAATTCGCAAATTATCACATTCGACCCAATCATGCCCACCGCATCCAAGTTGCCTGTCGCCACGCCGCCCTCGGTCAATGGCCGTCGCCGATCGGACTTTCCCGCCGACGCGAATCTGTGTGATCACTGCACGGCCAAGTGCTGCAAGTACTTCGCGCTGCCGATCGACGAACCGGTGACACGAAAAGATTTTGACTTTATGCGGTGGTATCTGCTGCACGATCGAGCCACCGTGTTTGTCGACGAAGACACTTGGTATTTGCTCGTTCACACGACGTGCAAGCATTTGCAAGACGATCATCGGTGCGGCATCTACGAAACCCGGCCTCAAATTTGTCGTGAGTACACGACGAAGGAGTGTGAGTTCGAGGACGATTGGTGCTACGAGAAGTACTTCGAAACGCCTGAGCAGATTGACGAGTACGCCGACGCTTTGTTCGGGCCGCAATTCCCCGAAGGAGCCGACCGGGACATCGATTCGATCCGCAGTCGACGCCCGACTGGATTGCCGGTCGTTGGGTAGCGGACCTTGTCAAGAGTTTTGGCAGACTTGGATGCCAACCGAAAGTCTTGGCGACTTCCGCTACGACTCACACCCTCCACTTTCCTTCTTCCCATTCACCCCTCACCGACCTCCATGATCCAACCTCGCACGCTGAAGGGATTCCGCGACTACTTGCCCGCCGCGATGATTCCGCGGGAACAATTGATGCAAACCGCTCGCGAAGTGTTTCGCAGTTTTGGGTTCGCACCGATCGACACACCGACGCTCGAACACCTGGAAATTTTGACCGGCAAAGGCAGCGACGAAACCGATCGGCAGCTTTACTCGTTTGAAGACAACGGCGGTCGCCCCGTCGGCATGCGGTTTGACCTGACGGTGCCATTGGCTCGCTTTGCCGCGCAGCACATTGGCACGTTGGGGACGCCATTCAAGCGTTATCACATCGCTCCGGTGTGGCGTGGTGAGAAACCACAAGAAGGCCGGTACCGCGAATTTGTGCAGTGTGACTTTGACACGATTGGCACCACATCGGAACTGGCGGACATCGAAGCGGTCTGCGTGATCGATGCGTTGTTGCGAGCGATCGGGATCGATGCGTTCACGATCAGCATCAACAACCGGGCGATCTTGACCGGGTTGTTGGAATCGTTGGGATTGGCCGACAAAACGACACCGGTGCTGCGAAGTCTCGACAAGCTCGGAAAGATCGGCCGCGAAAAAACGGCCAATGAGATGGTCGAATCCGCTGGTGTGACGGCCGAGCAAGCTGACGCGGTGTTGCGATTGGCAGAGTGCGACGGCGACGCGGAGTCCATCTTGGCATCGCTGCCCGAGATCACCGGTGGCAATGAAACCGCCGCGGCAGGCATCGAACGTTTGACCCAAATTTATCGTGGTGCCTTGGCGTCCGGAGTCAGCCCGGACCGTTTGAAGATCGATGTCTCGATCGCTCGCGGGTTGGACTACTACACCGGAGTCATCTTTGAAACGACGCTGGACGAATTGCCCGGCATCGGCAGCGTTTGCAGCGGTGGCCGCTACGACAACTTGGCGGGGCTGTACACCAAGCAACATCTGCCTGGCATTGGTGCGTCGCTGGGTCTGGACCGATTGCTCGCCGCGCTGGAAAGCCTCGGTCGATTGTCGGGTGTCAGCAAACCCTGTGCGGTGTTCGTTCCGTTCTTCGACAAGGGACACCGGGATGACTATTTGAAGTTGGCCTCGCAGCTTCGCGATGCTGGAATTGGCACCGAAGTTTATCCGGAACCCAAGAAGCTGGGACAGCAACTCAAGTACGCCGACTCACAAGGTTTCGCCGTCGCTCTCATCGCGGGCGGCAACGAATGGGAAGCCGGCACGGTGCAAGTCAAAACGCTATCAACCAAAGAGTCGCAAGACGTGGCTTACTCACACGATTCGCCGCAATCGTTGATCGAAGCGATCCAAGCGGCAACTTCGTAGGCCGCTTTTGCACGGTCGATCAGGACGACGCCGTATCATTTCGGCGCACGAACAACGGGTGCTCCCTTTAGGAAGCACCCGTTGTTGTTGAGGTTGATTTAATGAGCCGTACCGTGTTAGCGGCGGTTATCAGACGCCAACCGGGGCTAACGCCCATCGGCTAATTGTTGTCATTCGGTATACGACTCAATCAACAGCCCGTTAACCAGCTGGCGGCTGACCGGGCGAATCCTTAGCAACGCGTGAACAACAAGTGGCGATGTTAGCGGTGTGGCGCAAGCCGCCCGGTGAGGAACCGGAGGGCTCGCGCCCTTCCGCTACGTCACGTGGACCTTAAAGCGGTGAGCCGTCGGACTTCAGTGCGAAGTCGTAAACGGTTTGGCTGTCGCTGACGGTGGCTTTGATTTGCGAATTCTCGTTGTAGGCTTCAGGGACCTGCTCGTTCGGATTGCGTTTCTTCTTCTTTTTGCGTCGAGCCGCGGCGTCATCGTCATCTTCATCAGCGCCTTCCGTGTCAACTTCACCGGTCGAGGCGGTGGTGCTGATTCGCACGACTTTTTCTCCCGGAGGAACGCCCATCACTTCGCTGTTGAATTTGATCTCGTAGTTGCCTTCCGCGTCCGTCGTTCCATAGCAGAACGTCGTGTCGGGCGACTCGAACATCACCACGGCTCCTTCGAGAGGTTGGCCGTCTAAGGTGACGTTCCCGGTGATCGGGACCAAGCCGATCGATGCGTAGTCTGCTTGGGCACTTGGTCCGCAACCCGTGCTGGTTGCCAAGGTGAGTGCGAGGCAGGCGACCAATGTCAGCGCCATCGCTCGTTGGATTGCTGAGTTCATAGCCATGATTGAAAGTTCAATGTGTTGTCGGATGGAATGTGATGGGCGAACTGCGAATCAGAGTTCGCTGGGGATCTCGCCGCCGTCACGTGAGCCCAGGGCATCGTAGACGTCTTCGGCCAGCGATTCGGTCAAGAAGGTCACCGAGCCATCGCATTTCAGGAAGTGAGCACCACCAATGTGGTAGCTGCCGAAAGACAGTTCCATCAATCGACCGCTCATCAGTGGAGCACGGATGACAGCGTTGACCGGAGTGATCGTAACGCCAGCGACTTCGGAGAATTCCGTTCCGCCAGTTCCGCCGTCGCAACGGCAAGGATCGGTTTGTGGAGCACCGATATACCAGTAGTCCATGCCCTGGCCGTCTTTGACGAACTTCGGGTTGTTGTAGCTTTCGCCGATCATGATCGTGTTGGACGTTCCGTCCAGGATGTCACGGAACTTGGTTTTGCTGCAGGCATAGAAGATGCCGTCTTGATCCAAGCTTTCCAATGAAATCGTGTCGGGTAGTGCGGTGCTAGTGTCGTCGGAGGTTGCCAAGGTTCCGGCAACGCCGCGGTAGCTGGCGGGCACGCGTTGTGGGATTCCGTTGTAATCCATGTGCAATGGCAGCGCCATGCTGGGGCAACGATAGGTCGGGATGACCGTTTCGCAGGCCTCTTCGTTGGGGCCATCGTCGGTCGCCCAGTTGCCAAGCCCCGACTCTTGGAAGATCAGGGTTTGGTACAGGTTGGCTTGTTCGATCTGCGGCAAGATGTGACCGCTCCAGGTCATGCCGCGGTTGTCCCAGCCGTAGGGGAACTTATTGAATGTGTCGTGATAAACGTGAAGTCCCAAGCCAATTTGTTTGAGGTTGTTACTGCATTGCATGCGACGTGCGGCTTCGCGAGCGGACTGAACCGCCGGCAGCAGAAGTCCAACCAGGACGCCGATGATGGCGATCACAACCAACAACTCGACCAGCGTGAATCCGCGAGTTGATGTGGCGGAACGCTTGGTGATCGGAGCGGAGCACTGGTGGGCAGAGGTTCGGCGACTCGATTGGGTCGTCAGGCAGGTCATTCGTTTCTTCCAGCGAATTATGTGGGGTGAGAACGGCGGAAAGCGTCATCGCTGATTTGCCGCCGTCAGTGATTTGGGCGGGACTCTAGGAAACAAATGTGAAGAAACAGCGAAGCTCAAAGTGAAGGTTTGGTGAACAGAAATGAGCGTTCGTCGTTCGCTGCGCAGCGGGAAAATTGCGTGCTTGAGCGACGCTTTCTGGTCCGTCTAACGTTCCGCTCAGCTTCATAGAAGCGGATAGTCTCCCCGTGGAGGGGGTTCCGTTCCTCAAAAGAATTTTTCGAGAAAGCTAGTTTCCCGACGCGCAACCCAGATTCAGGGAGCGGTTTGAGCCGATCGAAACTTGTTCGGATAGTCCAGTAGAAGCTGTTTGATCATCAGGCTGGGCAGACCAGCGGGAACGAAATGGTCAAACGCATGGTTGACGATGCGTTCGTTGTCCGCATCGGTGACCGATTGCATGTGCGACGCCACGTTTCCATCGATGTTGCGATCAATGTCGATCGCCTGAGGAGTCTGCTCCGGATCGAAAGACAGATCATCCAGGTCGATCCATCGCCGTTGTGGCGAGCTTTGTGTGCGGAAGTGGATCCGACGCTCTTCGGGTTGGTAGATCAAGTTCCACTGAGTCAGCGGCCCTTGGGCGACCATTTGCAAACATCGAGTGGCGTAATCGACGGGAGCCGTTTTGGAGCCGATGTCATTTGCCATTTCGACCAAGCGGACTCCACGGCCGTAACGCATTCGGCTGGAGTTGTTCAGCAGTTCCGTTTGCGAATCTTCCCAGGACGAATTGGCCAACACGCACGCGTGAGTCTTTGGCTTTCCGTCGTCCAGGCGGTATTGGTCGCCGTGTCGGACCACCGCTTTGCCGTCGATGAACTCGACCACAGCAACATCGCCTGTCGCATCGGTGACGAAGTAGTGAACGGTTTCGACCTTCGGCAGCATTGGAATCGGCACGATGGTGGAAAGACTGTCGACGACTTCCGCGACGGTTTCGGCGGTGTCGAGTTGGTACTGAACCCACTGAATCGCGTTGACCGCCGTGAGGTTTGGATCGGCTTCCACCGCAACAGGATCCGGAAAGGTGGCTCCAGGCAAATGCAACAAATCAACCGTCAGTCCTTTTTCGTTCATCCCAGCAAACGGAATTTCGCGGCCGAACTGGCAAAACGAAACGCTGCCGTATTTGGATACCCAGGTCGCGGGTTTGATCGGCGCAAGCGATGTTTTCTCGATGCCACGATGGTTGGTGATCACGAGTGCTTCGCCAAACGGCCAATCGTGATTTCGGGCGATCACCAATTGTCCCTGGATGGTCATCCGCATCACGGTGCACGCGGTAGCGGGCCGGATTGTCGTGATGGTGAAAGCACCAACCATCGCGGCAAGCAATGCGAGGCCGAGTCCGGAGACGGAATGAATTCGTCGGGTGGAATGGCTGTTTCGGCGCAAACGCATGAGCGTGGACTCCGGCAGTGAGTGGGCGGCGACAAGAGCGAACGTGAAGGCCATTGCAGGACGCCTCGTTCGCGAATTCATCGTAGCAAATTCGATGAGCGAAAGCCGATTTCGTTTTGCCGGTGCCGATATCGACCTCAATGACAACCGTGAAACACGGCCAGCGTGAAACTGCGGTTCAGCCTTAACCGCGGCCTAACCCGCAAAGTTTGCCAAAACGGCTCAACCGTCACGATCATCCCATCCGATACCAGTTCACGTGGCATCTGGTGTTGCGCGAGGTCGCGTGTGGAAAGCACGCTCCGAGCCCGCCGGTCACTCCGATTCGCGACTACCCCCGACGATTGAATCCAAGCGAAACACCCCATGAACTCTTTGATCTGGCGCCGACTTCCCCGGTTTGCGAAAAACTGTGCTGTCCTTGTGGCATGCCTGGCGTGTTCACCATTGGCAGCTCAGGTCCGTGTCAAAAAGCCGGACCGCGGAACGTATCAAGCACCTGGAAGTGCTGCTGAGAAGACAACGGGCGATTGGGAATTGTATCCCGATTCTTCGCCGCAACTCAGCCGCATTCAAATCGACGAAGTCGTTTATGACGACATGGAAGTCACCTCCGACGCGGAAGTTGACGGCCTGCAAGTCATGGACGAACCGGGCGGTTTGCGACTGCGAAAACTGGGCGAAGTTGTGGGCTCAAACTCGCAGCCTTCCAACGCACAAATCGTTCGGCCTGTTTCGGCCATGTCGGTTCATCCTTCCTCCGGTGCCCATGGCGTTCCGAGGGAAGGGGTTCGCATCATCCAGTCGACCGGATCGAGTCACCGAGGCCGCGTGCTGCAAAAGACATCTGGCTCGGTTGCCATCATGGAACATCCGACATTTGCCGGTGAAACCATCGTCGGCTCAGGCACATCGATGAACTTCCATGGGCCGGGATGCGGCATGGAAGGGCCCGGTTGTGGAATCGAAGGTTGCGGGTGCGGATTCGACGTGGGCTGTGGACTGGAAGGTCCAGGGTGCGGATTCGAATCGTATGGCTGCGACAGTTGCGGCTACGGCGGCTGCGATGGAATGTGTGGGCCTTCGTGCGGTCCTGCCGGAGCGATCTGTGTTGATCCCAATCGTTGGTTTGGATCGGCTGAGTTGATGATCATGTTCCGCAAAGGCGATCGATTGCCAGCTTTGGTCACAACCGACACGGCACCGGACACCGGATCACTGGATACGGGCACGGTCTTGGCTGGCGACGACAGCGTGTTGAAAGATGCAACGGCCGGCGGTCGTTTGACGCTTGGCTTGTGGTTGGACAACCATCAATGCCGCAGCCTGGTTTTCCGGGGCTGGGTCGCTGGCGATGAAAACTACAGCTTCAGTGCTGACCAAAGAAACTTCGATGTGCTCGCGATTCCGTTCTTCAACGTCGCAACAGACGCGGAAGATTCCAACGTGGTCGTCTTCCCGAATGCACCGGTGGATCCCGCCATCAATGGTCGCTTTGGTGCGGTCGGCGTGGATGCTTACAGCGAACTGCACGGCGGTGATATCTCGGTGCGTCAATTTTGGCGAGGCGGTTTGGGAACGACCTTCGACGTTTTGTATGGTTACCAGTACATGCGATTGTCCGAGGGACTGAACATCTCATCCAGTTCAACGCTGACCGAAGGAACCGACGCGGGCAACTACATCTCGATTCGTGATTCCTTCGAAGCGACCAACGAATTCCACGGAGCCCAATTTGGTTTGGCCGGTCGCTACCGCGAAGGTTGCTGGAGCTTCAACTGGTTGGCCAAGGCCGCGTTCGGCAACGTTCGTCGCACGGCGGATCGTCAAGGCAGCACAACGGTTGGGCCTCCGGACACCCCGCAAGACGGCGGACTGTTCGTCGATCCGGACACCAACGAAGGCACCTTCACCAGCGACACGTTCGGTTGGGTCCCTGAGCTGGACGTGAACCTGGGATGGCACCGATTCAACCACTTCGACGTCACGATCGGTTACCACTTGATGGCCATGTCCGATGCGATTCAGGTCTCTGGCATCTTTGATCGAAACATCAACGACGCCAACAACAACCTTCCCGCACCATCGATGCGAGACAGCACGTTTTACGTGCAAGGCATCCATTTTGGTCTGAGCTACACCCGCTGAGCGAATTCCCCGGTTGGGGGCCGCATCGGGATCAGCGATTGGCCGGAATGTGGGCGAGATAGTACGGGAAAAAGCGGCTTCAGCAGATTGCCGGAGCCGAATTTGCCGACTCGACCAGTGGCAATTAGGATGTGGGGCGTCTTTCTCGATTCGCCCCACGACCTTCACTTTTTCCGGCTGACCTGTCTCCCATGATCTATTTCATTTGCTGGGTCGTTTTCTTGCTCACGATGATTCTGGCAGTGGTCGTGGTCGGATTCAAAAACCGCAAGCCTCGACCTGCCGCAGCGGTGGTTCCCGCCGGTGAGGAAGAGATGATGGCGGACGGCGAAGAGATCGAGGTCGTCGAAGGCGACGAATTCGAAGCCGTTCCCGCGGAAGGCGATGATTTCGGAGGTGGAGAATTTGTGGCCGAGGGTGGCGACGACTTCGCTGCGTTCGAAGACGAATTCAAATGATCGGTTGAATTCGATCGAAGAATCTCGCTCGCCGACCCGTTGTGAACTCGGCTGGCTTGGCGGTCAATCGATCGGATTCCTGGTTCTCGTCTGAAAGTTTTCGCGTTGAAACATCGAAGCACCCGAGACGTCGTGGAGGATCTGCGCGCCGGAGGTCGACTGATCACGGTCGATGACGAAGTCGATCCAACTCTGGAAATGGCTGAGATCCAACGTCGCGTGTATCTGCGAGGTGGACCAGCGATCTTGTTCACCAATGTCCGCGGCTGCAAATTTCCGATGGCGTCGAACCTGTTCGCGTCGTTGGACCAAGCCCGCTATTTGTTCCGTGACACGCTAGAACGTGTGCGTCGATTGATTGAGGTCAAACTGGATCCGTCGGCGTTGCCCAAAAGCCCGATGCGATACGCGGGCGTGCCGATGACGGCGCTGACGATGCTGCCGCGATTCACTCGAAGTGGTGCCGTCCAAGCGAACCAGTGTCGATTGAGTGAGTTGCCGGCGCTGAAGTCATGGCCGATGGATGGCGGTTCCTTTGTGACATTGCCACAAGTGCTGTCGGCGGACCCGGCGGCGCCCGAGAACCTGATGCGAGTCAACTTGGGCATGTACCGCGTTCAGCTGGCAGGCAATGAATACGACCCCGAGAACCAAGTCGGATTGCACTATCAAATTCACCGTGGCATCGGAGTGCACCACCGTGCCGCCATGGATCGCGATGAATCATTGCAAGTCGCGATCACGGTGGGCGGTTCACCGGCGATGAGTCTGGCTGCAGTGATGCCGCTTCCCGAAGGACTGACTGAGCTGACCTTCGCCGGTGCTCTGTCGGGCCGCCGAGTCCGCATGATTCGCGGTTCCCATGCGCCGGTTTACGCCGACGCTGATTTCGCGATCGTGGGACGAGTCGATCCGACCGCGACGATGCCCGAAGGACCCTTTGGCGATCACTTGGGTTACTACTCACTGCAGCACCCGTTCCCGTTCATGAAGGTGGAACATGTCTGGCATCGCAAAGACGCGATTTGGCCGTTCACCGTCGTTGGCCGGCCTCCGCAAGAGGACACTACGTTCGGGCAATTGATTCACGAACTGACGGACCCGATCATTCCAACGGTCATCCCCGGAGTGAAAGGCGTCCACGCGGTTGATGCCGCCGGCGTTCATCCGTTGTTGTTGGCGATCGGCAGCGAACGTTACATGCCGTACTTGAAAGCCAAAGAGCCGCAGGAGTTGCTGACGCAGGCCAATGCGATTTTGGGCAACGGGCAATTGTCGCTGGCGAAGTATTTGTGGATCACCGACGACCCAGATGATTCGATCAAGATCCATGACATTGGCAAATTCATGCAGCACATCCTTCGCCGAGTCGATTGGCGTCGCGATTTGCATTTCCACACCAAGACGACGATCGACACGCTCGACTACAGCGGCACGGGATTGAACCAAGGTTCCAAAGTGGTCGTCGCGGCGACGGGCCAACCGATTCGAGAACTCGCGACGGAGATACCATCTGGTCTTAGTCTGCCGGATGGCATTTCAGAACCGAAGTTGGTGATGCCCGGAGTGATCGCGGTGAAAGCGCCCAAGTACGGCGGCGACGCGTCACGTGAAGACGTTCAACGTCTCACTGAGCACTTGGCAAACCAGCCAAATCTAGAAAGCGTTCCGTTGTTCACTTTGTGTGACGATTCTGAGTTCGCGACAGCAACGCTGAACAATTGGTTGTGGTTGACGTTCACACGCAGCAACCCAGCGATTGATGTCGACGGTGTCGGAGTGCAAGTTGTGGCCAAGCATTGGGGATGCCGCGGACCGCTGATCATCGATGCACGAGTCAAACCGCATCATGCCCCGCCACTCGTGGAAGACGCTGAAGTGACCGCCAAGGTCGACGCAAGAGCCACCCGCGGCGAAGAGCTGGCCAAGTACTTGTGATTGTGTTGAAGATCCCTTGTCGGCCAGTTTGACTTAGGCGGGGTGACGTGCGGTTCAATTATGAACTTCAGATTCGTTGCCGGGCGACTCGCTTTATTCCAAAGCATCGGTTGAGACGCCAGGTAATGACCTGGCCTACGGAGCCCCCAATCACAACCTGCAGCGTTAGCAAGGTCTCACGCAGTTATCGGTGCGGCGCGATCCGCCCGGTGAGGAACCGGAGGGCTCACGCCCTGCCGCTACTTTGGGCGAAGGATCGCTCAACGTGACGCGTCGTGAACTTCCGCGAGTTTCCTCCTTAGGTCACGCACTCGGTCTTGGATTATCAGCGGAAGTTTGCTTCGTAATTGGTTGCGACCTCCGAACCAATCAACCGGTTCATGAACGACCAATTTGGCTTGCACGACCGTTGCGTCGGTATCGGATCCCGCGATGTCGGTCGGTAATCGCGTGGCGGTGATCAAGCCACCAAGCCCTCGATACGGTTTCGCGTCGCCGGTGACTTCCTCGCCCAAATCGTTTCGTTCAATCGGGCTCCAGGAATTATCAAAACGCGGATCCATTTGCCATGCGACGGTTACGAAATCATTCGGTGAACCTTCGATGCGTCGTTCGGTTTCCGCGTGGATCACGCCTTTGATCAGGACTCGATCAAGCAACGGGAAGCTGACCCGGCCAAACGATTCCGATTCCGCGTCGAGAGTGATGCCGAGTTGGGAAAGTTCCTCCGCGGTGACCTTGTTCGCCTCGCCGGCTTCTTCTTTTTCAGTCGCTTCGTCAGTGTCATCGGCTTCGTTGCTGACACCCAGTAACGATTGAAGTGTGTCGGAATCTTCGATCAAATCAAGCGGTGCGTGCACAACAAACGCGACGTCGAGCAGGTGTCCAATTCGTTGACCGTCTGGATTCGTAATTGAATCCATGTCGATTGCGATGGGAGCCACCACGGAGTCGCGAATGAAACGTTGGATGCCGCCGGCACGAGCCAGCGTGTCCAACTGCTTTTTGACTTTCGCGGAGTCAACTGGTTCACCGGAGGAATCAATGAACGCGAGACTCGGGATCTTTGTCGTGACATCGTCGGTCAATCCGATGCCGCCACTGCGCATTTGATGAAACAACGCGTTGTCGTCTTCGGCGTTTGCCGATCCGGCATGCACAACGAGCGTGCTGGCCAAAGCCAAAGCGAACAACCGCGGACGGGTTCGCTGTCTTCTATTCGCGAAAGTTTGGAGCATCCGATCAAGCATTCTTCAGAATTGGTTTCAAGACACGAGCGGGTTCGACCCCGGTCAAACGTACGTCGAGCCCCTGGTACTTGGCTGATAACTTCATGTGATCCAGTCCGCAGGTGTGCAACATCGTCGCATGTAAATCGCGAACGTGGGTTTCCTCGCCGTCTTTCAAGTAGCGATAGCCAAGTTCGTCTGAGTTGCCATAGGAGATACCGCCCTTGATGCCTCCACCGGCCATCCACAACGAAAATGCGTTGATGTGGTGGTCACGGCCGGACCCTTGTTTCATTGGAGTTCGTCCGAACTCGCCGCCCCAGATGACCAGCGTGTCGTCGAGCATTCCGCGACGTTTCAGGTCTTGAATCAATGCCGCGGAAGCTTGGTCGACCGCTTTGGCACTGTCCTTCATGCCGACTTCCAGATTGCTGTGGTGATCCCACGCACGGTGGTAAAGCTGGATGAACCGAACGCCGCGTTCAGCCAACCGCCGAGCCATCAAGCAGTTGCTGGCGAATGATCCATCGCCGGGCTTGGTGACTCCGTACAGGTTCAACGTCTCTTGCGTTTCATCGGACATGTCGGCGAGTTCCGGCACCGACGTTTGCATGCGAAACGCCATTTCGTATTGGCTGATCCGAGTTGCGATTTCAGAATCGCCGCGATCGGCCAGCAGGTCTTGGTTGAACGCGTTGACCGCTTCGATGGTCGCTCGCTGAGTCGTGTCGGTGATGCCGCCGGGCGGACGAACATAGTGGACCGCGTCGCCTCGCGATTGGAACTGAACGCCTTGGAAACGACTGGGAAGGAAACCGGCTTTCCATTGACGAGCCGAAACCGGTTGAGCCCCGTGACGGCCTTGGCTGGTGAAGACGATGAAGCCGGGCAGGGAATCGGTTTCGGCACCCAAGCCGTACAAGAACCACGAGCCCATGCTGGGACGACCTTTTTGGATCGATCCCGTGTTCATGAACGCGTGAGCCGGGTCGTGATTGATTTGCTCGGTGTGCATCGAGCGAATGATGCACAGGTCGTCGGCAACCGATCCGATGTTCGGAAACAGTTCGCTGATTTCGAGACCAGATTGGCCCCACTTTTTGAATTTGCAAAACGATCCGCGGGCGACAAGTTTCGAACCTTGAAGCTGCGCGAGTTGTTGACCATCGGTCATCGAAGCCGGAAACGGCTGGTCGTTGATCTTGTCCAGTTCCGGTTTCGGGTCGAGTGATTCAACGTGGCTAGGGCCGCCAGCCATGCAAAGGTGAATGACCGTTTTCGCCGTGCCGGGAAAGTGTGGCTGGGGCGTATCCGTTTGGCTGGCTTGGCTTTCGCGAGCGAGCATCGAACCCAGCGCGGCCATGCCGACACTGTACGTGCCGCTCTTGAGAAAGCTACGCCGCTGAATAGTTGAGAAAGAATTCATGATGTGTTTTAGCGAGGCTTAGTAGCGGGTGATGGTTTCGTGCAGGTTCAAAACGATGCGGGCCGTCGCGGTCCAGGCGGCCCACTCGGCGCGATCGGCTGGCGAAAGCGATTCGTTGTGGCGCGTGGCGGACTGGCCAATGCTGGTTAGTTGCACCGACAAAGCTTCGTCGGCGAGGAATAGCTCACGCTGTTGGTTCAAAAAGTTCGTGAGTCGTTCGATCTCTTCGCTGGTCGCATCGCGTTGAAGGGATCGTCGAACCATCGTTCGCAATCGCGTTTCGTCCGACTCCTTCTGCTCGATCATGTTCCACGCCAGTTCGCTGGCCGCTTCGATGAACGTCGGATCATTGAGCAACGTCAACGCTTGCTGAGGCGTGTTCGCGTTGGCTCGAATCGCGACGCAATCTTCGCGACTGGGGGCGTCAAAGTTGGCGAGCATCGGGTGCAAAAACGTTCGCTGCCAGTGCATGTAAATTCCGCGCCGGTATTGATTGTCACCCGCTGTCGAACGGTAGCTGCGATTGGGGAATTGCAAGTTCGAGTAGTAGCCATCGGGCTGATACGGTTCGACCGATGGGCCGCCGATCTCGAGGTTCAGCAACCCCGAAACCGCCAACGCGTTGTCGCGAACGATCTCGGCTTCCAAACGACGTGGTGGGTGATAGGACAGCAAACGGTTCTCGGGGTCGATCTCAAATAGCTCGGGTCGAACGCGACTGTCTTGCTGATACGTGCGGCTGGTTAGAATCAAACGAGTCACGTGCTGCAGATCCCAACCGGAATCGATCAGTTCGATCGCGAGGTAGTCGAGCAGTTCCGGATGCGATGGCGGATCGCCTTGAGCACCCAAGTCATCGACTGCCGCGGTCAATCCAACGCCGAAGAATTGCTTCCAAAGTCGGTTCGCGACAACGCGGGCCGTCAACGGATTGTCGCGATGCACAATCCAACGAGCCAGATCCAAGCGGGTCAGACGTTTGGCTTCGGCGTCTTTGGCGTTTGCTTCTTTGGCAGTCTCGGTGCCATAGCTACCGAGGAAAGCCGGTGTGGCTGGCTCAACCACGTCGCCAGATTTGTCTTGCCAATTGCCACGTGGCAAGACTCGCATTTCCATTGGCTCGGTTGCTTGCGTGACCATCGTCCAAGTTCGCCCGTCGCGGCAGGCGAGATAGCGGTCACGCCAGTGTTTGATCGCACCCGCATCTTTGGCTTGTTTGGGGTTGGACATCATCCAGCTCAACAACGCGTTGGGTTGGCTGATCGAGTCGCAGATTTGAATCGCTTCCAATTCCGCAGCATCAAACGGCCGCATCCGGATCAGAGGCGATGCCTCGAACGTCACCTCGGTGTCGCCAGCCAACCCTTTGATCTCCGCGACCAAGGATTGACCTTCCTTCAATTGCAGCGGTCCTGCCAGTTCAAACACCGCTCGCATCGGATCGTCGGCGTGTTTGGATTGATCGATCATGAACTGATGCGGGCGTTGCTTCACCGCGCGCCCGGCAGCGTCGGTCGCCGGGACGGACCAGCGTGACGCGACATTCTGCTGAGCCACCGTGCTGGAAAACGAAGGCAACCAGCGGTTGGCTCGTGCGAAGGAAACGGCAACGTTTATGCGATTAGGTTTCGCTTCTTCCTTTTTCTCGTCCTTGGATTTTTCAGGCTCTGAGTCGTCCGTTGCCGGTGGTTTGATCTCCTCGATGTAGAAGCGGACTTCGACATTTTGAGGGGACTGGTTCGCCGCCGGCAGCAGGCTGACTTGGATCGATTGAGGCGGCAGTGATCCCAGCGAGATCGATTCGCTGTCGGCAGTCCAAGCTTTTAGGTTTTTGTCCTTTGGCGGGGCCGAAGTCATCGGAAGCGACTGCCATCCGTTGGCTTCTCGTTCGAGCCAGCCGTTGACGTTGTTCAGCCAATCATTCGCTGAATTCTTTTGGTCGTCGGACAGGGCCGCCAATTGCAAGCGAGCCAGGTCGATGAGTTCTTGTTTGGCTTGCGTCTGCTCCCGCAGCAACGCTGGGCTGGTGACCTCGATTTCTGGTGGGAACGGAAAGTTATTGTTGTATCCCTTCAGGTCAGGGTTGGGCGTGTAGCCATAATCGCTGTAGACGCCCCACTGTTCGATATCAGCGAAGAACGCTCCGAGTGAATAGAAGTCTTTCGCGGTGAACGGATCGAATTTGTGATCGTGGCATTCGGCGCATCCTGTGGTCAGCCCCATCCAAGCCATGCCGACGGTGCGAACGCGGTCGGTCGCGTACTTGGACAAGTACTCACCGGGTTGAGCACCGCCTTCGCGAGTGACCATGTTCAAACGATTGAACCCTGACGCGATCAAGTCATCCGTCTTTGGGTTGGGAAGCAGGTCACCGGCGAGCTGCTTCGTCGTGAACTCGTCAAACGGCATGTTGTTTTGGAAGGCTTCGATCACCCAATCGCGATAGGGGAAGATGTGTTGGTTTTGGTCGCCGTGGTAGCCCACCGTGTCGGCGAATCGGACCAGGTCCAACCAGAACGCTGCCATGCGTTCACCGTGATGCGGGTTCTCGAACAGTTCATCCAGCTTCTGATCAATGAGAGATGACCGAGCGTCGGATGCCTGCATCTCTTGAGTACGAGAGAAGAAGTCTTGCGTTTCCTCCCAAGTTGGCGGCAACCCGACCAAGTCCAAGTGCATTCGCCGAAGCAGTCGGTCCGGTCGCGCGGGGCCGGAGAGATCGTGACCTTTCGCCAGCAGGCGGGCTCGCACGAAAGCATCGACCGGATGAACGTTCTTGCCTTCGACGTTTTCATCCCACTTCGTCAGATCCGGGACATCGGGGCGTCGAATCGGGCTGAACGACCAGTGTTCTTCGTATGGGGCGCCCTGAGCGATCCACGCTTTCAACAATTCCTTTTGCTTTTCGGTCAGCGTTTTGTGCGAATCCGGTGGTGGCATCACCAGTTCAGGATCTTCGTGATCGATACGTGCGACCAATTCGCTGCCATCGACATCCTCGGGAACAATCGCGGCGTAGTCGATTGCTTCCTCGCGAACATCCAGCCGCAATCCGGCTTGGCGATTGTTCTCATCCGGACCGTGACAGAAGTAGCAGTTCTCGGAAAGGATCGACCGGATGTCTTGATTGAAAGAGATCTCAGGTTCGTCGGCGGAAGCGTTCAGCAACCAGGGGCCGCTTAGCCCGAGCAAACAAACGGTCGTCCACCGTAAAAAATCAAAAAGGAGCGATCGGAAATGCATGGATGCAGAAACCACGGTGAATGGCAGGTTGGGAAGGAAGGAGGGCGGGAAACTCATTGTAACAGATCGACTCAAGATATCAGCGAAACCGTCTTGGTTCCGTGAGCTCCCACGCGATCAAAGGCGGGAAAGAACTCGCGTGAAACTCAAACGAGTCCATCGATCAGGCGGGCCGCCCATTGACGCGTTGCGATGCGTGATTGGCCGATTGGTCTGGCAGCATCGAATTTGCCGGTTGTACTAAATAGTTGTCCTCGAGATGCCGATGATGACGAGGATTCCAGTTGTTACATCCATCGATCAGCCGCGTGGGCCGAGTTTTATGATTCTGTTTTCGATCAAGCTGCTCAGCAGTCTTCGCAAAGCGATCGCGGGGAGGAAATATCCTTCTCAGCTCGCCTGGGGATTGGCGTTGGGTCTTCTCATCGGCCTGATCCCTCACGGCAACTTGTTGGCAGTTGCATTGGTGTTCGGAGTCCTGATGTTGCGTGTCAATCACGCGATGGTCGCTCTGACCGCGATCGGGGTGACGATGGTTGCACCTCGCTTGGACCCGATTTCAGATCAATTCGCACAATGGTTCTTCGCTCAAGAAGGCGTCTCAGACGTGATGGCCCAAGCGTGGGACTATCCGCTGGTGCCTTGGACGGATCTGAACAACACCGTCGTGATGGGCAGCTTTCTGATCGGACTGATTTCGCTGGTTCCTGCCTTCGCGATTTCTTACCCGATGTTCAAAGCAGTGTCGGGCAACTGGAAAGAAGACGACGATCTGGAAGACGATGTTGTTGTGACGCCCGCTCGCAAGCGACGTTCAAAAGAAACAGAGCAACACTTCGTCGACGCTCCGCACACCAAAGTCACTGAGCCGCACTTCACGCCTGAACCGGCGCGAGCTTCGGATTCGTCGACTGACGATGCGGTTGGCTTTGATGCCGAAGCAAGCTCCGGACGCGTGTTTGATTTTCGCCGCGTCGATGCTGCTGAACCGGTCCTGGCAAAGATCTCGCCGTACCGAGATGAACGGGCCGATTCGAAACGAGCCTCCGCTGCGATCGACGCACCCGCGGGCGACGTTTCCTCCAAACAAAACACAACTCATATCGAAGTCCTCGATGCGGAATCCAATCCGCAATCGATGTCGAACGAAAATTCAGTGGCATCGGGGAACTCGGGAGCGGGCAATTCCAATCGCCCGGGCCTGACTACGAACGACGACCAACACAAGATCGATGAAGCGCTCAGTTATCTGCTTCGTCAATTGCGCGATTCGCAAGACAAGGATGCAGCATGATTCGTTGGAGATTCTTACTGACACGGCTTATCGTTGTCGCGACCATCTTGATGCTGCTGTTCTGGGGCCTCGGCCCGATGGCCAGCTACATCACGGTTCGCGGGTTGGAAGCCTCGACGGGAGCCCGAGCCGATATCGGTGCGACTCGCGTTGGGTTGTTCCCACCTCAGATCCAGTTCGATTCGGTGCATGTCGCTGATCCGCGTGATGACAAAGAATTCCGAAACGCTTTCCAAGCGGACTCGGTGAACTTGGTCATCGACGGCGATGCGTTGCTTCGTCGACGCTGGGTGATTCGACAAGGCAGTATCGCTGGTTTGCAAATCGGAACGACTCGCGAAACGAGCGGACACCTGGAAGAAACGCCAGACGAAACGGAAGCGTCCGGCCCGTCCGTGATCGGAAACTTGCTTTCATCGGCAACGAACGGGCTGAGTGCTCGTGCGGAAGCGATGGGCAAGGATCTCGAAACCGTTCGCACCGGCGAAGAAATTCGTCGTCGCTGGAAAAGCGAGTACGAGCGCTTGGTGAAGCAAACCAAAGAGTTGGAAGAACGAGTCGAAACCATTCGTGAAGCAGCCAGTGGCATCGACAACCCGTTGCGAGATTGGCCGGAGTTGCAACGCACGTTGGCTGAATCGGAAGCCGCTCGTGAGCAATTGATTTCGCTACGCAACGCAATGAACGCGATGCCCGATCAAATGAAGAGCGACTTGGCTCGGTTGGAGAAGGCAAAGCAAGCCGACCTCGACAAGGTCGACGCGTTTGTGCCTGGCGACCTGAGCGAGTCAAAGAACTTTGGCGTCGATTTGGTCAGTGCCGAGATTCGACGTTCGCTCACGCAATTGCGTGATTACCTCGACAGCGGTCGCACGCTTGCCAACTACACCGTCGTTGCACCCGATACCGAACGAGTTCGCGGTGAAGACTACGACTTCCTCGGACGCAACCGTCGTCCGGAATTGATGATCCGTCACTGTGACGTCAGCGGCACCATGCGTGCTGATGGCAAAGTCTTCACACTGACCGGCGTGGTCGAGAACATGACACCAACTCCGGAGCTGTTGGCTGATCCAACGCGAGCTCGCTTGCGATTGGAAGGTCCCGAGACCGTTGACGTCGACTACGTTCGCGATCGTCGACAAGGCGAACAACTCGATCGTCTGACACTTCACTGGCCTCAAATGGATGCCGACCCGATTCACTTGGGTCGCGGTAAAGACGTCGGAGTTGCAATCGCTGGTGGTGTTCGCGAAGTGTGGGTTCAGTTGAGCAGCCGCGGTGAACATCTCGAAGGCCGTTTGGTCAGCAAGCAAACCGGCGTCAACATGCGTTTGGATGTCAAAGGCGACGCGGGAGCTTCGACGGCGGCGATTCAGATGAACCAATCGCTTGCCAACGTGGATCACGTTGAAATCGATGCCGAGTTCAATGGAACTTGGGAAGATTTGGATTTGAAGCTGAACACCAACCTGGGGCAGGTCTTCAACGACGCAGCTAAAACGGCCATCGCCAGCCAAATGGAAGCTTCCAAAGCAAAGGTTGCTGCCAAGGTTGATGAGGCTCATCGTGAGCAGATGTTGGAGCTGAACGAGTGGATGCTCGCACAACAGAACCAAGCTCAAACGTTGTTGGCCAAGGCTGACAAATCGGTCGAAGATCTCAGCCGAAAAATTCTGAGCGAAATCAATGGAGCGGATCAGTATCTTGGCAAGCTCAAGACCGCGTTTGGATCCAGTTTGCGGTAGTTCGACTAAGCAACGAGCGAAGAATAAGTAGCGGACAGCAGGTGAGGCACAGGCATCCAGCCTGTGTTCGGCGCAATCACAGGCTGGAAGCCTATGTCACTTATTTTTCGCTCCGTCCTCAGTGACGATGACGCCGCGAGCGTGATCGTGATGGCAAAGGCCGAAGGTGGGTGCACGAGTCAATCGTGCATCGACCTCCGGCCTTTTTTCATGTCCCAAGGGCAGAGCGATGGCGAAGCGTAAAAGCTTGGCAATGGCTTTCTAATCTATAGCCCTGGACGTGTTTTCTTTGGGTGCGGGTGCGTTGGCATCGGCGGCAACACGAGGTTACACTCGCTGCATCTTGTCGCCCTGGAATCCGTCACCACCATTCAACCCCAAGAACTGCCAAGATGCTGCCTCGCCGACGTTTAGGCCAAACGGACATGGAACTCACGACGCTCTCTTTTGGAGCGTCTTCGATTGGACAGGAGTTCCGAAGCGTCGATTTGGGTGAGAGTTTGCAAGCTGTTCGAGTCGCGCTCGACAGCGGTATGAACTTCATCGACACCGCCGCGTTCTATGGACGTGGAATGAGTGAGATGATGCTCGGCCGAGTCCTGCCGGACATCCCTCGTGATCAGTACTACCTGGGCACCAAACTCGGTCGCTACACCGGTGAGCACTTTGACTTCAGTGCCAAACGCGTCACCGAGAGCATCGACACGTCGCTTGAACGAATGAAGGTCGACCACCTCGACATCGTGCTGTGTCACGATTTGGAATTTGTCGAGATGTCGCAAATCGTCGAAGAGACGATCCCGGCGATCCGTCGCGAAATTGCGAAGGGCAAGGTCCGGTACGTCGGCGTCAGCGGTTACCCGATGAAGATGTTCAAGTACGTGATGAACAACGCGGACATCGATTGCTTGTTGACATACAACCACTACACCCTGCAAAACGACATGGCACTTGAGTTGGTGCCGCTGGCAAAAGAGAAAGGCGTCGGATTGATGAACGGCGCACCGTTCTCGGCACGTCTATTGACCAACGCGGAATTGCCGCCTTGGCACAAAGCGACTCCGCAAGTCCGTGAGGTTGCCGCTGCGGCAGCCAAACACTGCGCCGATCGCGGCAGTGACATCGCCAAGATCGCACTCCAATTCAGCATCGCAAACGAAGACTTCGCAACATGCATTCCCGGATCGGCCAACCCGAAACGAGTCGCTCAGTGGGTTGAGTGGGCGCAAGAGCCCATGGACGAAACCCTGGTTGCTGAAGTCAAAGAGATTCTGAAGCCAATCCACAATTGGTTCTACATCGAAGGCCGACCCGAGAACAACGACGAGCCCGTCGCCTCCTGAGTTCAGCCAAGTGGCATAGGCTTCCAGCCAGTGGAATATGAATCACAGGCTGGAAGCCTATGCCACATCGAATCCATCACCACAAATCTCCCCCGCAAGAAAACAACATGACGTTTAAATCTGCCATCACGGTCAGTCTGGTCGAAGAAGCTCGCGGAGGTCCGTTCGTTTATTGGGAAGGTCTCAAAGACGCTTGCCAAAAGTCAGCGTCACTGGGTTTTGATGCGATTGAAATTTTCGCTCCCGGCCCCGACGCGGTGGACGAGGCTGAACTGAAGGGCTTGCTCCAAGAGCATGGCTTGGTCGTCGCCGCGGTCGGCACCGGTGCTGGGATGGTCAAGCACGGCTTGAGCCTCACGCACGCCGATGCCGATCATCGCGCCAAAGCTCGTGACTTCGTCAAGCAAATGATTGACTTTGGTGGCAAGTACAACGCTCCCGCCATCATTGGTTCGATGCAAGGCAAATGGGGCGGCGACATCTCTCGCGATCAAGCGTTGGGATTCTTGCGAGAGGCACTCGATGAACTCGGTCCCTACGCCGCTCAATACAACGTCCCGTTGTTCTACGAGCCGCTGAATCGATACGAGACCAACTTGCTTCGCACGGTCGACGAAGGCGTCGAGTTCTGCAAGACATTGTCGACCGACAACATCAAGTTGCTCGCCGATTTGTTCCACATGAACATCGAGGAAGCTGACCTGGCCGCCGCCATTCGTGCTGGCAAAGGCTACGTGGGACACATCCACTTTGTCGATTCGAACCGGCAAGCCGCTGGCATGGGACACATGAATCACGAACCCATCATCCAGGCTCTCAAAGACATTGATTACGACGGGTATTTGTGTGCCGAAGCATTCGCGTTGCCCGATTCGGACACCGCCGCGAAAAACACGATCGAAGCGTACAAACGCCTCACCGCGTGAGTTTGTCGAAACACAAACTTGCATAGGTTTCGAGTCTGAAAGAAATGTGGCATTGGCTTCCAGCCTGTGATTCGAGAACCCCTCTTGGGCTGTTGATTTAGTAAGCCGTACCGCGTTAGCGGCGGTTGATTTGACGCCAACCGGGGCTAACGCCCAGCGGCTAGTTGTTGTCATTCGATATGCGACTAAATGAGCAGCCTGCTATGCCACTCAGCAAAAAGTCGACGTCCCCACCATCCCTCCCCACCACGAGATGAACTGAATATGTCACACGCTTTGATTGGGTCACGTGCCCTGATTTGGATGGTTGCCATTGCGATGGCACCCTGGGTGGTCGCCGATGATCGACCCAATATCTTGTTCATCATGTCGGATGATCACACCAGCCAAGCGGTTGGTGCGTATGGAAGTCGGCTTGCCTATCTGGACCCAACGCCGAACCTCGATCGTTTGGCCGAGGAAGGCATGTTGTTCGAGAACGCGTTCTGCACCAACTCGATCTGCACCCCCAGTCGTGCTTGCGTCATGACCGGACAATACAACCACACCAACGGTGTTTTTGATTTGGGTGGCCGAATTGAACCCGAGAATCAGCATCTCGCCAAAGAGATGAAGAAGGCCGGTTACCAAACTGCCATGATCGGCAAATGGCATTTGAAAGCCGAGCCAGCCGCGTTCGACTACTACTGCGTGTTGCCCGGCCAAGGCAAGTACTTTGATCCCGAGTTCCGAATCCAAGGCGACAAGCCCTGGCCAAAGAATACGATCAAGAAAGAAGGCATGCACAGCACCGATGCAATCACCGACATCACGCTGAACTGGTTCGACGAAGTTCGCGAAGATGACAAGCCGTTCTTTTTGATGCACCACTACAAGGCGCCGCACGACTTTTTCGAGTACGCGCCACGTTACGAAGAGTACCTCGCCGAAATCGCGATCCCAGAACCAAAGAACCTTTGGAGCCAACCGCAATTTGGATCGCTCGCGACTCGTGGGGCCAAGGACGAGATGATGCCGTTCATTGGTACGTCGATCGGCCGCCGCAATCCACGCCGGAACTACGCCAAGCATTATGGCGTTGACTCATGGCTCAGCGATGAAGAGGCAAAAAGAGAGGCCTACAACATCTACATGAAGCACTACCTGCGTTGTGTGAAGGGTGTTGACGACAACTTGGCTCGTTTGTTCGCGAAGCTGGAAGAAACCGGCCAAATGGACAACACCGTGATTATCTACACAGGCGATCAAGGTTTCATGCTGGGCGAGCATGACTACATGGACAAACGCTGGATGTACGACGAGTCGCAGCGGATGCCGTTCTTGGTCCGCTACCCCAAGTCCATTCCAGCCGGTTCACGCAGCGATGCGATCGTTGAAAATGTGGACTACGGACCGACCATGCTGGCTTTCGCGGGCGTTGAAACTCCCGAGTACATGCAGGGCAAAAGCTTTCGCGAAATCTGCGAGACCGGTCAAGAACCCGAAGGTTGGAAGCAGGAAGCATACTACCGCTATTGGATGCACATGGCTCACCATGACAATCCAGGGCACCTTGGTATCCGCACCAAGACTCACAAGTTGATCTACTACTACGGGGTCAACTACGAAGGGAAGCAGCAAACGCCTCCCGGTTGGGAACTTTATGATTTGGTGAACGATCCGACGGAAGTCGTCAACCAAATCGACAATCCTGAATACGCCGAAGTCGCGAAAGAGATGAAGCAGCGTTTGGCCGATCTTCGCAAGCGAGTCGGCGACGATGGTTCGCACTACCCAGCGGTGGAAGACGTTGTCCAGGAGTTTTGGGACTACAGTGACGAGGACCGTCAAAAGGCGATCAAAATCTCGCACGAGTATGTTCAGGCGAAGCAGTCGGAAAAGTAATCTTGCCGACGGAATCCAAGCGGCAGTTAGATCCGGCTGCCGTTTGGATGGTCGAGACGTCGCATTTCTGCCGTCCGAAGGCGGAATTGTCACCTGACACTCGCCGCCGTTCGGCTACGGTGGTTTCCCACCCCACAGTTTCCCTCCAGTTTGAGTCGCAGCTATGTCACGTTGGTTGTTTTGCTTGGCGTTTGTGTTCGCAAGTTCTTTGTGGGAGGGGCTGTCTCCGGTTCATTCCGTCCACGCGGCGGATCGTCCCAACGTCGTGTTGGTCATCACCGATGACCAGGGTTACGGCGATTGTGGCTTCACTGGAAACAAAGTCGTCCAGACGCCGAACATTGATGCGTTGGCAGCGGAATCGTCTGTGTTGACCGACTATCACGTCGCGCCGACTTGCTCGCCGACCCGGTCGGCTTTGGTGACCGGTCACTGGACCAATCGAACCGGAGTTTGGCACACGATCAGCGGTCGTTCGATGTTGCGGGACAACGAGGTGACCTTCGGTGAGATCTTCAGCGATGCCGGTTACCAAACGGGCATGTTTGGCAAATGGCACTTGGGCGACAACTATCCTTACCGAGCCGAAGACAACGGTTTCACCGAGGTCTATCGCCACGGAGGAGGCGGTGTGGGGCAGACTCCCGATTTCTGGGACAACGCCTACTTTGGCGGTTCTTATTTCCACAACGGAAAACCCGTCAAAGCGGAAGGCTTCTGCACCGACGTCTTTTTCAAAGAGGGAAATCGTTTCATTCGCGAATGCGTGGAAGCGGATGAGCCGTTCTTTGCTTACATCGCGACGAATGCTCCGCACGGTCCGTTGCACGCCCCGCAGAAGTACATCGACATGTATCCCGAGATGCGGGACAACGTCGCAACGTTCTTTGGAATGATTACGAATATCGACGACAATGTAGGACGAACTCGTGAGCTGCTTCGCGAGCTTGGCGTGCACGACAACACGATCTTTATCTTCACCACGGACAATGGGACTGCTGGTGGAGCCTCGGTCTACAACGCGGGCATGCGTGGCAAGAAAGGCAGCCCCTACGAAGGCGGCCACCGCGTTCCGTTTGTGATGCATTACCCCAAGGGCGGCTTTGCCACATCGAAAACCAATGACACGCTTTGCCATGCGGTCGACATCGTTCCGACGCTGCTGGACATGTGTGGTGTCGAAGCACCTGAAACGGTCGAGTTCGACGGGACATCGATCGTTTCGCTGCTGAAGGATAAGGCGGATTCGTCGTTCAACGATCGGATGCTGATCACCGATTCGCAGCGAGTGATTGACCCGATCAAGTGGCGTCAGTCATCGGTGATGCAGGACAAATGGCGTTTGATCAATGGCAAGGAACTCTACAACATCGCGAATGATCCGGGGCAGGAGAACGACATCTCGGGCGAGCATCCCGAACAAGTCGCCTCGATGCGAGAGTTTTACGAAGCGTGGTGGGCGGAGTTGGAACCCACCTTCTCGCAAACGACTGAGATGACCGTTGGGCACCCCGATCATCCCGTGGTCACCTTCACCGCTCACGACTGGATCGGACAGGCGCCGCCTTGGAACCAATCGGCGATCCGAGCTGCCGCGGCAGTGTTCCCCAAGAAGGCCAAGAAGCAGGACCTGACGCACAACGGTCACTGGGCAATCAATGTGCACGAAGCCGGCAAGTTTGAGGTCGCTTTGCGTCGTTGGCCCGAAGAATCGGGTGCCGCGATCGCTGCCGCTGTGCCGCCGGGCGAAGATGTGCCGGGATCGTCACCCGCGTATCGAACGCAAGCCGGCCGTGCGATTCCGGTTCAGTCGGCTGAAATTCGTGTTGATGGAAAGTCCATCGCAAGCAAAACCGTCGGTGAAGGGGACAGTGTCGTGACCATGGAAATCGAACTGTCCAAGGGCTCACACCAGCTCGCTCCCGTCTTCAAAATCCCGACCGGTGAAGTTGGGGCGTACTATTGCACGCTCTCGCGAATTGGCAAATGAGTTTGCTTCGGCGGTCCTGTTGTAAGGATTGTTCCGGCACACCAAGGATCGGTTGTGCCGGTTGGTCGGAATGCAGCAAATTCAAATGTTAAGAAAGATCGAGATTTCTTCGCGCGGCAATCATCAGCCGTACAAGCTGAAATAATGGATCGATGAAAACTCCGTTAGGCGACATCAACCTAGGGATTGGTTGGTGCTTTGATTCAGAAAACGGAGTCTCAATTCGATGGAATCTTCATCCAAGCGGCGCGGCGGTAGCGTTGCCAGACGAACCCTTGCGGCGTTGGTCTGCTTGGTAGCCAGCGGCGGAACAGTGGCGACGGCCGATGAATGGTGGAACCCCGCGAACCAGGTGGGCAGTGATTCCGTGCTGGTCACGCCTGAATCGACTCCTACGACCAACTCGTTTGACGGCATGCTGTCCAACGAGTACAGCGCAAATCCAGTCAGCCCGCAGGATGGTTTGGTAGAAGACACCTTGCAATCGTTGCCTGCGGACGTGGACCAGGAGCCTTCCGGACTTCAGACGTTGTCGGAGGACACGCAGAATCAGGTCGCGCTTGCCGACGAAGAGTCTTTTGAGGACCGCTTGGATGCATTCGCGTCGCGGTTGGAAGCTCTCGACACGTTGGAAGAGGAGTGGACGGACTATCAAGATGAGTTAGTGGCTGAGGCCAAGGCCAAGAAGAAAAAATCAACGATCAAGATCGGTGGCCGAGTCCACATTGATCACTGGTCGTTTTCCAACACCGATGCCGGCATCAATCGAATTGAAAGCGGCCGTATCGGAGGTGCCGCAGGCGATCCGGAACAGAGTCCAGAAAATATCACCGCGTTCCGCCGTCTGCGATTGGAGATTTCGGGAACCGTTCCTCAAAACATGAAGTACCGCTTGCAGGTGGACTTCAACAATCCGCAGACCCCCGAGATCAAAGACGCGTATCTTGGTTGGACGAACCTGCCCAACAATCAAACATTGATTCTGGGAAATCAAAAGCGTCCTCTCGGTTTGGACCACCTGAACAGCTCACGCTACAACGTGTTCGCAGAACGTCCCCTGGCCGTGGAAGCATTCAACGAAGATGCTCGTCGATTTGGTTTGGCCATGTATGGTCACAACGACGAGGAATCGTTCTGTTGGACGTACGGTATCTACAATCTCGAAAACATCAACACGGATGGACGTTTCATCGGTGACTCGGCCCAAGCCGGTGGATACTCACGTTTGTGGGGATCGCCATGGTACGACGACACCAGCGGCGGCCGAGGATATTGGCACTGGGGTCTGGCCGGTGCAGTTGCCAAACCTGACGGCAATGCGGGTGCTGGTGACACGAACAATAACGAAGGCCGGTTCCGCACTCGACCTCTTGCACGAAGCTCACAGCGTTGGTTGAACACTGGTCGCATCGACGGTGCAGATTGGTATCAAAACATTGGATTTGAAAACATCCTGAACCTCGGTTCGCTGCAAATCACCGGGGAATACATCCTGACCCCAATGCAAGTGGAAGACCCAGCGGCGGGCGTGGATGACAATCTGTTCTTCCACGGCGGCTACATCTACGCGTCGTACTTCTTGACCGGTGAGCACATGCCATACAATCGTTCGACGGGAACATTGGCACGTGTGAAGCCTCACGAGAACTTCTTTTTGGTTGATCGCTGCAACGGTTGTCGCGGCAACGGTTGGGGAGCTTGGCAGCTTGCTTTCCGATACGACCACCTCGATCTGACTGATGGCGGCGTCAACGGTGGCGTTGGAAATCTCTATACCGCCGGTTTGAACTGGTACTGGACGCCTTACTCGAAGGTTCAGAACAACTTGGTTTGGGGAGAAATCAGCGAAAGTGGATTGGCGGCCAACGGCAACAATCCACTTGACGCACCCGTAAACGCGGGAAACTTCCTGATCTTCGGAACTCGCTTCATGATCGATTTCTGAGTTGATTGAAACGAAGCGTTGAACCAAAACCATTTTATGTGCGGGGCTGAGTCTCAGCCCCGCACGCAAACCGCACAGAACTGAAAAAGGAATTTCAAATGAACCGATCCATTCAATTCGGTCGCATCGCGTTGTTGGGACTGTTCGCGTTGACCGCCTCGGTCGTTTTCTCGAGCAACGCCAGTGCATTCGGCCCCGCCTGCTGCTTCTGCCAAGCCGGACGCTGCGCTGTCGAAGTCGAAAAAGAAGAAGTGGACGTCACTTGTTTTGATGTCGAATGCGAAACCATCTGCATTCCGCCATTGCGTTTCCCATGGGAATGTGGCCCGCTGAAAAAGTGCGGCAAAGTTCGCACCATCAAGAAGTTGGTCACAGATAAGCAGAAGAAGACAATCTGCACCTACGATTGGTCCGCTATCGCCTGTTGCCCGGATTGCCGTCATCGTGCTCGTGGCATCTTTGGGTGCGGAAAGGGATGCAACGATGGCTGCTGTGACACCGGAAATTGTGATTCCGGTTGTGACGTGGGCGGTTGCGACATCGGATGTTGTGCCAGTAACGAAGCCGCTGCATCATTGCCACCAGCCACGTTCGCCAACAATGCGGGCGAAACGATTCAATTGGACAAGCAAGAGTCGGTCGCTTTGGCCTCGGCAATCAGTCGTGCTGAGCCCGATGCCAAAGGTTGGGTCACGATCACAAATCCCAATACGACATCGCTTCAAGCCGAAGACGATTTGATCGAAACCTCGGTTGAAGTCCTCGTTCGATAGAAATTTTCCAGCGTCACCAACGTTCGGAACGCATACCACCGGCACGACTCAGTCGTGTCGGTGGTTTTTCGTTGCGTTGTTGCAAGGTCAATCGACTGGGTGTTTGTGTGCGGTACAATCGCAAACGGCATGCCCATGCCACTTGATCTTAGGCCGGCGCCGATCGTTTTCGATGGAGCAGCACATAGACACATGGCACCAAGACCAGTGTCAGTAGCGTTGAAACCACCATGCCGCCCAGCAACGCACGGGCGAGCGGAATCATCGCTTCATTGCCCGGAGCGAGTTGGAACGAAAGCGGCAACATCGATGCGACCAACGTCAATGACGTCATCAGAATCGGTCGCAAGCGGACTTGAGCTGCGGACAGAGCTGCTTCATGGGGAGAGACTCCCGCGGCAAGTCGTTGATTCGCGAATTCGACCAAGAGGATCGAATTGTTGACGACGACGCCGATCATCATCAACGTTCCCATCAAGGATTGGATGTTGAGGTACGTGTTGGTCAAGTACAGCGAGATCAAAACCCCACCAATTCCTAATGGAACGGACAGCATGATGATCAGTGGATCCAGGAAAGATCTGAACTGAGCCATCAACACTAGGTAGACAAGCAGCGTCGCAACGCCTAGTCCCATGCCCAGCATGTTCATGCCGTCTCGCATCTTTTCGATCGGTCCGCGAAGAGCGACGGAGACTCCGTTTTCAAATTCCATGTCGGCGATCACGGCGTCAATGTCCGCCGCGACGCTTCCGAGGTCTCGTCCCGCGACGTTGACGTGAATATCGTTGACCCGCGAGATGTTGTAGTGGGCGATCTCGCCTGGGATCGTGACTCGACTGACCGTGGCGATGTTCGAGAGCGGAATCGTGATGGGACCATCGGGTGTGTCGAGCGACAGTGGCATGTTTCGCAGTTCATCCAGCGATTGGAACTGGTTCGATGCGTATTGGACTCCCATGAAGAAGTCGACGCCGCTCTTTGGATCGATCCAAATGGTCGGTGAGTAGCCGACGCTGGATCCCAACGCGGTCAGTACTGTTTGGGCCACTTTTTCTTGATCAAGTCCCAGGTATTTTGCTCGCGTTCGATCGACCTGCACGTCGAATTGAGGGTAGTCCAAAGACTGAGCGATCTGCACGTCTCGCGTGCCTTTGATGGGCGAGATCTCTCGCACGATACGTTCCGCAGCGTCGCGACACTGTTGCAATGTCCCCGCGGAAATTTGCACGCTGATCGGAGTCGGGACGCCTTCGTTGAGTGCCATGTTGACGATGCCACCGGAGACAAACATGAATTGTTCCAGTGGGAATTTTGCGTTTAGCTGCTCTCGCAAAGTGTCAATGTATTCCTGTGTGCCGACTCGCCGGTTTTCCTGTTTCAGGTTCACGATCAAGTAGGCCGTGTCGGGGCCGGAGTTCGAACTCAGGACCGTGGAGAATCCGGCTCCCTTTCCGACCGGCAATCCGATGTTCGAGATGATCGTGTCGATCGATTCGGATGGGATCACTTCTTGGATCGTGTCTTCAATCTTCGCGACCAATTCCTCGGTCTTCGGCAAAGCGGTACCGGGCACCGTTTTCAAGCGAATTTCAAAGCTGCCTGAATCGACATTTGGAAACAACTCGGTTCCGATTTTCGGAAGCAGCAAGAACGATGCTCCCACGCCAATGATGATGACGATGGCCGACAAGGCCGGTGCACGCATGGCGTTTGAAAGCAGACGCCCGTACAGCCCCGATGGTTTGGTCGAAATTTGCTGCTCATCACTGGCTTGTTTGCCAGAAGCCTTTGCCTGGACGCGTTCTCGGACGAAGGTCGCACAAAAGGCGGGGACAACAGTCAACGCCAAGATGTAAGAGGCACCGATGGTCAGCGTCGCGGCCAACGAAAGCGGCGCAAACAAATACTTGATCATCCCCGTTAGGAAGATGGCAGGTAAAAAAACCGCCAACGTCGTGATGGTTCCCGCCAGGATCGCACCTGAAACTTCTTGAGTTCCGTCACGTGCGGCTTCCATTGGCGATTTACCCATCCGCCCGTGACGGATCACGTTTTCAACGACCACGATTCCAGCATCGACGACCGTGCCAATCGCGAGTGCAATTCCGCCCAGCGTCATCACGTTGATGGTTTGGCCGGAGAAAGCGAACCCTAAGGCACCAATCAAAATGGCCAGTAAGATCGTCGAAATGATGATCGCAGTTGGAAGCAGTCGTCGCAAAAAGATCAGTACCACGAGCGCGACCAACACCGAACCGAGACCAATTTGCGACAGCAGGTTCGACATCGCTTTGCGAATGTAGATGGATTGATCCGAAACCAGTGTCACATCGGTCGCTTCGGGGATGTCACCGCGTTCTTTCATCTTGGGGATCTCTTCTGCAATCCCGTCGTAGATCCGGTCCACCACCGCGATGGTGTTTTCGCCGGGTTCGCGAAGCAGCGGGCAGTAGACGCTGCGGTTCCCGTTGACTCGAACGATGTTGTATTGCAACGCCGCATCATCCTTCACCGTTGCCACGTCTCGGACGAAGATCGGGCGATCGTCCCGAACGGCGATGGGAATCGCTGCGATCTCTTCAATGTCAGGCAGGGTGTTCCGAGGGTGAACCTGATAGTCCGTTCCGCCCATGGTCGCGGTGCCGCCGGCGAGCACCAGGTTCGATTTCTTGAGCGCGTCGACCACATCGGTCGCACTGATGTGGTAAGCCTGAAGTTTGACCGGATCGACGTAAACCATCATCTGGCGGAATTTGCCACCAAACGGGTGAGGGATCTGCACACCTTTCAATCCGCCCATCTTGTTGCGGACCGCGTAGTAGCCAATCGAGTAGAGTTCGGACTCGCTCAGGCCTTCGCCCGAGATCGCTGCCAGAACCACGGGCAAGTTCGACGGTTCGCTTCGCAGCGTGAACGGCCACTCGATGCCAGGTGGCAAGTGAAACATGTCGCTGGCTTCCAAGTTCACGATGTCGTTCATCGCAGAGCTTGGATCGGCACCGGGTTGGAAGAAGACTTTGATCACGGCCGCACCAGGAACCGTTCTCGATTCTTGATGTTCGATCTTTCCCGCCAGCGTCAGCGCACGTTCGACCCGCGAGGTGACGGATTTCTCCATGTCCAAGGTCGGAAGACCAGGGTAGGAGAAGAAACTGACAACCACCGGCTTTTTGAAGTCCGGAAGGATGTCAATTGTGATACCCGGGATGACGGTTGCGCCGAGCACGCACAAAGCAATGGATGCGGCCAGAACCGCAAATCGATTGCGAAGAGAAAATTGGATCAACGACATCAGTGAGCGGCTCCCACGACGGCAACTTTTTGCCCGTCGATGAAGCGGCTCAAGTGAGCGTCCACGACTGATTGGCCGGGCTCAACTCCGGAGAGGACTTCGATGAAGTTTCCATCATCCATTCCGGTTGAGATTTCTTGAATCGAAATTGTGTCGTTGCCCGCAACCACGTACACGAAGGCATTGCCAGACTCATCAAACCGAATGGCCTGCGCGGGAAGCATGTTGGCCGCGTCTTGCGTAGCCAGTTGAATCGTTGCTTGTCCGAACATTCCTGGGATCAGCTTGCCGTCGGGGTTGTCCATTTCGACTTCCACCATCATCGTTCGCGTTTGGGCATCGAGACTTCCGCTGCGACGCGTGACCTGCGCGGTGATGGAAGGTTCCGATGCAAAGGATGGAAACGTGAGGCTGACCTCGTCACCGGGACTGACCAGAGGAGCGTGATTTTCAGGAACGGGGATTTGCACGCGGACGCGGTCAATTTGGCTGATCACAAACAACGGCTTGCCGAGTCCGACTTCGTTGGCGGCACGGACCAAATCACCTGGTTCAATGTTTCGTTCCGTGATGATGCCGGAGAAAGGAGCTTTGATTTCGGCGTAGTCGATCCATGCGTCCAGCTCATCCAGTTCGCGTCGTACGACATCGGTCTCCGCTCGGGCGGTCTCAAGATCTGCTCGTGCTGACTCGACTCTTGCCGATGCGACTTCCACGTCTGCTTGCGAAGATGCAACGGCGGACTGGACTGCCTGTTTGCGAGCCGACTCACTGTCGCGTTTCATCCGAGCCTCGTCCAGCATTCGGTTCTGCAAGGAACCTCGGTTGACCAAGTCTTCGGTTCGGTTGAATTCCGCGGTGGCAGCGGCCACGGAAGCTTCCACGGCGTCGACTTCTGATTTGGCTTGCGCGAGTTTGGCTTCGGCGGATTTCCTGCTTGCCTGGGCCAGTTCGATTTGCGACTCGGCTTGCTTTTCCTGCGATTCCGATCGCCGGATTTTGGCTTCCATCACCCGGCGTTGTTGTTGCCGTTCAGGAACCGAGATCTTGGCTATGACGGTGCCGGACTCGACGTATTCACCGATGTCCGCAGTGAATGACTCGACATAGCCCGACGCTTGCGAGCGAAGTTCGGCTCGATAGTAGGCGTGGACGGTCGCGGGTTGAACGCTGGTTCGAGTGACCTCGGTCGGAGTGACGGACACCGTTTTGACCGGCGTGGCCGGCTGCGGCTGAGTTTTCTCGGCGACGCGATTCGCGTCAGAGCAGCCGGCGAGAAGGCACAACGCCGCAATCGTCGCGAGCGGGGGGAGGAGTCGAGGCGGGATTGCGAGAAGCATGTTGAGAATCGAGGACTGGCGTCCTTGGCTCCGCTGGAATAACTGGAGGAATCGGAAGAATCGATCTGACCGGGCGCGGTTCGCCAAACGGTCGATGTAGTCTAGTTCGCGCAATGAGTGTTTTCGATGCGCAGCAGATTAGATCTGACTAATCCAAGGCATTCGATCGTTACCATCTGGATGATCATTTGCCGAAGTGCATTAGTAGAAACTGATGCGTTCGGGACGAGCTGAGCAAGGCGAACGAACGCTGTCTTCCGAACAGATGAACCAGGAGAGCATGGATGTCCCGTTCGTTGCTATACACGCTGATTGCCCTCTCGAGCACCGTTCCAGCGATTGGGTGTGTGGGGCAAATGAACCAGGCATCGGTGCAAAGTCTCCCGTCATCAGCAGCGGTCACCGCGAGTTCCGCCGCATTGGACCTGGGTGCGGTAAAGGCCCGTGAAAAATCGTCGGCCGACGAGTCCAAGATTCGCCCGGTGGCCCATCGTGATGTTGTTCAGCCAATTGCCGATCAAACATCGGCGAACGAACCGGTTCTGACGATCGACGGCAAACGCTATCGGTTGCAACCACTCGAGAAAAGGGCCGTCGCTAGCAGCAGCGATCATTCGTTGGCCGCCTATGAAAGCGCACCCGTGTTGGAGGTGCAAGAAAGCGGACTGGGGCGACTGCCTCCTGAACCGGTTGTCGTTGATTCGATGGACCACTCACCCGATGTGGCGATGGTCTCGCCGCATACGGTGCAGATGAACCTGCCGACGGCGCTGGCGATGATTGACTCTCAGCACCCCGCGGTCGGATTGGCCCAATGGCGAACGCGTGAAGCTTATGCGGCACTCGATCAGGCCAACGTTTTGTGGTTGCCATCTATTCAAGCCGGATTCAGCTTCCATCGCCACGATGGCAACTACCAATCCAGCAACGGAGACATCGTTGATGTCAATCGAAACTCGTTCCAGTACGGATTGGGAGCCGGTGCCACCGGTGCCGGAACCACCAACACACGCCCGGGGTTGGTCGCTCAATTCCACATGGCCGATGCGATCTTCCAACCAAAGATCGCAGAGAAAACCGCCTGGGCTCGTGGTCACGCTGCCTCGAGTGTTTTGAATCAGCAACTGTTGCAAGCCGCGACCGCCTACACGGAATTGCTGGAGGCCTACCAGGACGCTCGCGTGTTGGAAGAGTCGCGTGAACGCGTGAGAGAACTGGCGGGGATCACATCCGATTTCGCTGCGGCAGGTCAGGGAATGCAAGCCGATGCGGATCGCATGCAGACTGAACTCCGTTTGATCGACAGTCGATTGGTGGGAGGACAGGAACGGGTCGCGGTCGCGTCAGCACGACTCGCCCAAGCCATCAGCATGCATTCTGGCGAGACGCTTCTACCAATGGACGTCACCGTCGTGCCGTTGGAGTTGATGGCCGCCGGCGCGTACAAAGCCTCGCTGATCAGCACCGGTTTGGCGTCGCGGCCGGAACTGAAAGAGTCGCAATCGTTGGTTGCCGCCGCGTGCGAAGCCTACAAACGCGAAAAGTACGCTCCGTTTGTTCCGAGTGTTTTGCTGGGCTACAGCACTGGTGGCTTTGGAGGAGGATTGGGCAATGACCTGAGTGACGTCGACGGACGCTATGATTTCGACGCCGTGGTCACTTGGGAAATTCGTAACTTCGGGCTCGGCGAACGAGCGGCACGCAATCGAACGTCTGCGCGGGTGCAGCAAGCACGGTATGAGAAACTTCGTGTGATGGATCAGGTCGCTGCGGAGATTTCAGAATCGGCGAGTCAGGTCGAGTTTCGTCGTCAGCAAATGGATCTGACACAGCAGGCGATTGCGACTGCGGAACGTTCGTATGAATCCAACTTGGAACGAATCAAAGATGGCGAGGGGTTGCCGATCGAAGTGTTGCAGGCGGTTCAGGCGTTGGAGTCCGCACGGCGTGCTTACCTGCAAGCCGTGACGGCGTACAACCAATCTCAATTCCGTTTGCAGTGGGCATTGGGTTGGCCCGTCAGTGACGATCTGGCATCGATAACGTACTGATTGCCCAATTGAGTCGAAGTACAATTCGTATCGCCGGTCATCGAACCAACCGATCAAATTCTCCCGGCATGGCATGGTCAATCCTTACGAAGCACCGAGAATTGGCGTTGGCGCGGAGACGACGAAGCGGCCAAACAATCCATTTCTGATAGGGTTTCGCAACGGCACCCTTTGGTCAATGATCGTGCTGGTTTTGGTTGTGCCTGCGTTCTACATGGAATTCGCGATTCCTTTCACGCAGCGGGCGACATCGAGTTTGCCTGCCGACCGCATGAGCTGGGCGACATCTGCGTGGCTGTGGTTTGCGGCTTGTGGAACCGGACTGACATTCATCACATTGCCCTGGGCGATCGCGGCAGGGTTCGTCAAATGGGCGTCCAAACGCCGTGAGTCAGATGCAACGCGATAAACATTCGCGCGATAGGATGACGAATGATTCCGGGGTGGTCTCACCGGCATGAGACCCGCACCGTCTTCTCAGATCCTGAAGGGGAAGTTTTCAACGTCGTCGAGGATGGGTAAATGTCGAATCCGTATCAGACGCCATCTGAGGAAGTCAGCAAAGAAGCCAGGGATGCGCCGGTTTGGCACTGGTTTGCAGCCAGTCTGTTCTTTCTCAGTGCGGCCGTGATCAGCAGTCCCGGTGTCGTCTTTGGAGTGGCCGGCGCGTTTCGTCCGAATTCAGGCGGGCGCCAGTATGCGACTTACGATCCGGAGGTCTTCCTATTGGGAATCCCCATCATGCCGGCAACTGCTCAATGGCTGGCTTTTGCTGTCGCGCCCGCTCTGGTTGCTATCTCCATTGGACTGATCTGGCGGGGTATCTTGGTCAGGAAATGGCATCGAGCGACGATCTCGAGTGACCAGTGATGGTCGTGGGCAATGCAGTGGTCAACTGAACCCCAAGTCATTTATTCATTGAAGTGGGACGGCCAGCGAGCGCCCCGTTCGTCTCTTGATTGAGCCTATATGTTGGGGTGAGGCGGAAGGGGCACCTGCAGTTCGTCCGCAAGTGACACACCAGAATTTCAACGAGTGGGAGAATGGCGATGGACCATGACAATCAAGATTCGGAACAGCTACGTCTGTTGTCCATTTTCCACTACATCGTGGCTGGGATGTTGGCGTTGTTCTCGCTGTTTCCGGTAATCCATTTGGCGATCGGTGTTGGGATCGTGACGGGCGCGTTCGATGGAACAGGGACGGGCGAAGCGCCGCCTGCGTTCATGGGGTGGTTGTTCATCGCGATTCCGCTTGCATTCATTGCCTTTGGATTGACGATGGCTGCCTTCGTCGCTCTGGCGGGACGGAAACTGACCCAAAGACGCGGTCATCTGTTTTGTTTGGTTGTCGCCGGAGTGGAATGCTGTTTCTTTCCATTCGGGACCGTTCTGGGTGTGCTGACGATCCTCGTTCTGACGCGTCCAACGGTAAGACAGGCCTTCGGTGTTGCTGACTCTGGGATTTGACAGTCGGTGGTGATTTCTACCCGCTAGGTTGGCGATGGTTGTTGGCGATTTGCAGAAGCGGCTTGATCCGGCCTAGGCGATCACCACGAAGGACGCGAAAAGCACGAAGGTTCAGGTTTGTTGTGGACGGATCGGTTTGTTTGGAATCTTGATTGCGAAGTGGCCGAGACTTCTGGTTTGCCGTCTGTCGCATTCGAATTGGAATCGGGGCTGAGATCGAAGAGATCGGGCCGTTCGTGCTGTCTCTTCTTGCTCATCGAGGCTTTCGTGGTGCACTTGCCAGCAGGGATTCTTCACCACGAAGGGCACAGAGAGCACGAAGGTTTCGGTTCACGGAGGAGATGCTGGCGGAATTGTCGTGGGCTAACCTTGTGATTGGTCTTTCGATGTGTGTCGGAGGGTGCGTTGACCGGATTCGCATGTGCGGTTGATGTCCGATAGCATGTCTCATTGCGTGAACGAGAATGGTCGTGACTCTACAAAAAAGGGAAGGCGATGGGGCGAATGGCAACCTTGCTGGTTTTGTTTTTGCTGAGCCTGTCGTCGGCTTTTGCGGAAGAGGCGTCCTTGTCGATGCGGTTTGTTTATGACGGTGTGCCTCCCAAGCCAAAGCGTTTGGTTTTTCGCGGCGTCCCCTTGATCGTCCAGGATGAGAAGTTGCTGGTCGATCAACAAACGAAGGGGATTCGTAATATCGTCGTCCAGCTTTACACCGGACGTGGTGGTTCCGAAGTCGATGTCCCACCCCACGAAGGTGTGCGTCAAAAGTTGCTCGTGCGGAACGGTCGCTTTGATCCGCACGTGCTGCTGACGCAAAAAGGCGATTCGCTGGAGATCGACAATCAGGGGAGGTTGATGCACAACGTGGCGCTGAACTTCTTCGCGAACACGGCGAGCATCCAGCTACTCAAGCCGGGGGAATCTTTCTCGGTTGAGTTGGAACAACCTGAGCCCGCGCTCATTCCAATTGACTGCAACATCAATCCGTGGATGCGAGGGTTCGTGGTCGTTGTCGACCATCCGTATAGTGCGGTGAGTGACTCCGACGGCCGGTTGAAGATCGAAGGCCTGCCTGTTGGCCAAGAGCTCGTCTTTCGAGTTCGTCATGAAGTGGGCAAAATCGATCAAGTGACCATTGAAGGGCAGGAAGTTCAATGGCGGCGTGCTCGGTTTTCAGTTTCGCTCGATCCCGGTGAGAATGATTTGGGTGACATTCTGGTTTCCCCTGAATCGTTTTCAAACTGATCGAATGAGTGAAGTGGATGATAAAGGTTGCAGGTGGTTGTGAAACGGTTTCGGATTTCAACGTTGCTCATTTTCACGGCACTGTGTGCTGGTGCGTTTGTGGTGTTGCGCCCGTTTGATCCCCCAGTGCGAATTTACGATCCAATGGATCTTGAGCGATATCACGGTTACTACCGCGGCGCCAAAATCTACGAAGTCTCGGTGGTGAACGCTGGTGGACATGCAATTTGGTTGCCGGACAATTCAGAGCCTTTCGCATCGTCGGCGATAGGAGGATTTGTTGGAGGCGTGAAAACGGATTGGGTTTTTGTTGGGGCAAAGGATCGGGGAGTCAAACTAGTTCAACCTGGCGAAGGTTTGGTCTACCAAATCTGCATGAGCGAGGCTTATACAGATTTCGAGGTGGTGATTGAGGTTCAGGATTGGCGTGGCAGAAGCAAGAGGATTGAGGATCGTGTGTACGTTTTGAAGGCGAGCGAAGCTGGCGTGTCGACCGCCTCGTATTAGCTGCTTGATCGCGTTAGCGGTTCGAATATTCCTCTTTCTCGAAAGTGCATTGGATGCAGATCAAAAATGGAACCCGAATCACATCGGAATCGGCCTGATTCAGACCTGAAGGCGAAAATGGACGCCAAACGGATGGAAGAGAGAACCGATGATCCAATCGTCAACCTAATCGCAGGTGGACTGCTGGGGTCGGTGGGCGGTGCAGGGCTGGGGTTCTCTGTTTCGCTGGCTTTCACCGGATGGGCCGTCGTTGCATTTTTTGCTGGCGGCGTTGCCGGTGGAGTTTTGGGCATGGCCTTGGGCTACTTCCGCGGTGACAGCTTCACGGAGTGGCTCAAAGAGAATCTTTGGCGATTCTGGTAGCGACAGGACGACGTCTATTCTTCGACTTCGACGAATGGAATGTTCAACGATTGAAGGATGAGTAGATAGAGCATGTACAAGACGGGGATCAGCAGCAGCACCAAGGCCGTTGCGAGCATCAATCCAAAGGCGAGGCTGCTGGCCATCGGGATTAGCAATTGAGCTTGGAATGATTTTTCGGTTAGCAACGGAATCAAACCCGCGATGGTCGTCATGCTGGTCAACATGATGGGGCGGAAACGCCGGCGGCCCGATTCCAACAAGGCTTGGATGGGTTCGTCGCCTGCTCGAACACGCGAATTGATGAAGTCGATCAGGACGATCGAGTCGTTGACGACGACACCCGCTAGTGCGACCAAGCCAAACATGCTGAACAAGGTCAGCGGAAGATTGAGAAATGCGTGTCCCCAAACTGCACCGATCATGCCAAAGGGGATGATGGCCAGAATGAGGAGTGGTTGCATGTAGGATCGGAACTGAAGGACCAGCAGCACGAACATGCACAAAATCGCGACGGCGAATCCAATCATCAGACTGCCGACCGATTCACGGCTTTGTTCTTGTTGCCCTTCCCAACGAATGGAAACGTTTGGGAATTGGGCTTTGAAACCGTCCATCTGTTTCTGAAGGCTAGCGATGATCAAATCAGCATTGGCGGTCGTTTCGTCCAGGTCGGCCGAAATCGTGATGCTGCGTTGTTGATCGACGCGGTTGATCTCTGAAAAGCCACGTTCCAAATTGATCTCCGCCAACTCGTTGATCGGTCGTTGTGTGCCATCAGCACCTCCCACGCGAATTTCTCGGAAGTTGACGAGAGAAGTGCGTTCTTCGGGAGGGTAGCGAACCATCAGTTTCACTTCGTGACGTCCGCGTTGCAGACGCATGACTTCAGCACCGAAGTATGTGTTGCGAACGGTTTGTCCAAGGTCCGTCGGCGTGACGCCTGTCGCGAGGGCTTTGTCTTTGACGCGGAATTGGAATTCCCATTTGCCGGGTGTGTTGTCATCGCTGATGTCAAAGACGCCGGCGAACGTGCCGACCTTTTGTTTCATGACTTCCGTAGCCGCCAACAGCTCGTCGACGTGTTCACTGGAAGCAAGCAGCTTGAATTCGATGGGCGTTCCAGCGGGGCCGGTACCGATGCTGCCGTAAACGATCCGTTCGACGCCGGCGATCTCACCGACCTCGCGTCGCCAGCGTGCGATCAGTTGATCACTGTGAACCTCACGGATTTCGGTGCCGTGAAGTTCGGCAAAGATCTGACCTGCGTTGCTGCCGCTGGAACCCTGCCCGCCCATGGGGCCAGCGGTGTTGGTGATCGAACCGACTTCGCGATAGGCAAAACGCACGGGGCCAAGGTAATCGGCCTCCGGTGGTGGGTAGAGAGACTCGACGGGTTGGCGGGTTTCGGCGGCGCGTTCCAGAGCGATCTCTCGGCTGACCTTTTGCAGAGCTTTTTCCATCCGCTTCGTGGCAGCTTCGGTAGCGCTGGCGGGAGTGCCATTGGGAAAGACGACGGATGCTTGCAAGTAGTTGTTGTCGGACTTCGGAAATAGAACCGTGGTCACGACGCCACCCCGAATCATACCAATGGTCCCGACGAACAATGCGATTGCGACGGCGATTGGGAGAACGGGATTGAGCAAGCAGAAATGGAGCGACGGCACGTAAATCTTTTCCGCGAACCATTCCATCGCGATGCTGGCTTTGGAGTTAAGCCAAAATAGCAACAGCATGAAGGGGCGAAGCGGATAGGTCACAATCGTCGCGACTCGGAAGAATCCCGAATGGCTGTGGGCCAAGTGGCAAGGCAGAACAAATGTGCTTTCCCACAAAGACACCAGCAGCATCGCGATCACGGCGAACGGAATCACCGCCATAAATTTGCCCATGACGCCCGAGACAAAGAACATGGGCGCGAAGGCGATGACGGTCGTGGTGATCGACGCGGCGACGCTGGGGAGGACTTCCGTTGCACCGTCGACCGACGCGTCGTGCAGGGATTTGCCCATTTGGCGGTGAGCGTAAATGTTCTCACCGATCACGATCGCGTCATCGACGACGATCCCCAGTGCGATCAGGAAGGAGAACAAGGAAAGCATGTTGAGCGTTTGGTCGCCCCATGCGAGAGCAGCACCCGCGCCCATGATGGAGATTGGAATTCCAAGTGCGACCCAGAACGCGAGGCGGACTTCCAAGAACAACGCGAGGACGAGGAAGACCAATCCCAAACCTTGGACGCCATTTCGTAGCAGCAACGCCATCCGGTCTCGGACGTCCACCGACGTGTCGCCCCAAAGGACGAACCGATACCCAGGCGGAGGTTCGGTTCGTGCGACATAGCCGCGGACGTCATCGACGAGGTTCAGCAAGTCTTCTGATTTCGTGCGTTGCACGTTGATGACCATGGCGGGTTCGCCATTGATTTCAGCCGTTGCGGTGACGTCTTCGAATTCATCGCGGACATTGCCCAGGTCGCCAACGTTCAGAACGACACCGTCTTCGCGGGTGATCAGAGGGATGCGTTCGATCTCGGGGCCGACGCGGCCTTTGTTTTTGGCTCGCAACAGGATTTCTTGGCCGGATGATTTCAGTTGGCCGCCGGGCAGTTCGACGTTGTGTTGCCGAATTTCCGAAGCGACTTGGTCCAACGTCATTCCATAGGACCGCAGAGTGGCTTCAGGAATTTCAACATCGATTTGATAGTTTCGCGTGCCCATCAATTCGGCGACCGTGACACTGGGCAGCATCAGCAGTTCGTCACGCACGGACTCAGCGACCTCGCGAAGTTTCAACTCGCCTCGGCGTGTTCGGTCATCGGGGCCAATGATTCCCAATCGAATGGCCGTGTCACGAAATGTGATTTGTTCGATTTCGGGGTCTTCGGCCAAGTCGGGGAAACTCGGGATGCGATTGACTTCGCGATCGATCTCCGACATCACTTTTTGAACGTCTTTGATGTCGCTTTGCAATTCGGCTAAGACATAACCGCGGCCTTCCATCGCGATGGACGTGACTTTTTTGATTCCGTCGATGGACCGGATCGCTTCTTCAATCTTTTGACAGATCGCTTCTTCCGCGTCTTGCGGCGTGGCACCGGGATAGGGCACCGAGACCATCACGACTTCGAGTTCGAATTCCGGGAACACCTCTCGACGCATACCGACAAATGCAGCAGCACCGATGATCACCAACGCCAGCATGACCACGTTCATGCCGGGTGCGTTTTCGATGGCCCAAGCGAGGACACGTTTCATCGAAGGTTCTTTGATTGAAAAGGAAGGAACGGTGTGTTGAGGTTGTCCGCCAAGCGAGATGGCGAACTGTTCTCGTGTTTCAGTCGGTCAAGTGTTTCAATCGGCCAAGCGGTTCATTCGTTTTGCGTCACGAATTCCAGGCGTCGCCGATTCGGTTGCCGTCACAGACCGGTGACTGCTTCGGGGGCGGGGTCATCTGACTTGGTCTCGATCGCGTCGGTCAAGTTCGACTTCTTTGCACGGACCGGGAACGTGTCCGCTTCGATGCTGCCGAGTGGTGAGACAACGACAAAGCTGTCACCGTTGATGGATTGATCGGGCACTTCGCAAATCCAAAAGTCAGAGCTTCCGCCGACCGAAGACAGCAAATCGATCGGGCGGATGTCTTGGCGAATCACCAAGCGTCCGGGGGACCATTCTTCGGGAACGAAGGCAACTTCCAGTTCGGCCTCCGGTTTGGTTTCGGACTCATCATCGGTTGACTCCGCGTTCTCTGTCTTTGCGACGCTGTCATCGGTTTCCGTTTTGGATTCGGCCACCGCGTTTGACTCGTTCGTTTTCTCTTCCTCTTCCGCGACGTCCAACACGGATTCATCCGGAATGAATTCCCAAACTCGGTTGCCAGGTTTGAGGGCTTCGGATGGCAAGATGACCAGAGGCACGGCGGGTTGAAGTTGCAATTGCAAGCGAACGAACATGCCGCGAACCAGTGCGGTCGGTCCGGTGGAGATGACGTTCTCTTCAGTGGGACGCTTCGTCGACTCGTCATCGCCTTGACGTTGGACGTCAAACATTTGAGGCTGATCAACGACAACGCGAACGGGAACGGTACGAGTTTGTTCGTCCAAGCCAATTCCGTCGTAGCCGATCAGTTGCCCGTCCCAGACGTAAGTCACATCGTCTCGTCCGGACAGTTGGTATTGAACCTTCACCTCGGTGGGCGGCAGTTTGTAACCACGGTGAGCACCGTTGGCGGGTGCGTTGAGTTCTTCGATCGGCGATTGCGACGTTTTTTGGTTCAGCACCCAATACAGTTGATCGGTTCGTAAGCTGGTTGCGACTTCGACTTTGGAGGTGTCTTCCATCGTCACGACCGGGTTTCCTCGAGCGACGAACGTATTGAGCTCGGCTTGTTCGCTGGCGATGACGCCGTCAATTGGAGCTCGGATTTCGGTACGTTCCAGATCGATTCGAGCTTGTTTCAATTGCGTTGCGGCAAGTTGCTCGGCGAGCTCCAATCGGGCGCGTCGTTTCTTCAGCAAATCGATTTGGTTTTGGTAGGTCACCTTTTGCTGTTCGGCTTGCAGGACAGCTCGGCGGGCCGCGTCAACGTCCCGGCGGGCGGCGAAGTCCTCGGGCAACGAATCGAGACGTTTGACTTCTCGGCTTTGGAGCTCGATGTCAGCGTCTGCGATCTCCAGTAAGCGACTGGCATTGATCAACTCTTGGTCGATTTCGTTGATCGACTCGTATTCGGATTGCTGGGTTTGTTCTAGCCGACGAACTGTGAGTTCATAGTCGGTCGGATCGATTCGCATCAGCACGGTGCCGGCGGTGACGTACTGGCCGGCTTCGCATTGAGGCGACTTTTCGATGATCCGTCCGGCAACTTCGGTCGCCAAGACGACTTCGCGAAAGGGAACAACCGTGCCATCGGTGTTCAGGTGCAATGTCTTGCCACTGTCGGCGAGTGACTGCGTCGGTACGACATCGACGGCGGGCAACGCTTGCAGTCGACCGGCCAGCGATGTGTCGGCAGCTGGGCGAGTGGATGGTTGGACGGCACCAAGGAAGAAGACCAACCCAATCGCCGCACTGAGTAACAGCAGGGGAATGCCGATGTTGAACAACAGCCACGAGAACACGTTGGACGAATCGATTAATTGGACCGTGTTCGTGTCCTGCTTGGGCGAATCGACTTCGATGCCATGTTCGTAGGACGATCGCGATGGTTCGGCAGGCGGTGGCGCGGTCGTCGTCGACACCGAGGACGCTTTGGCATCTGCGGATAATTCGTCTTCGGTCATCGTGGGTGTCGGCTCGTTATTGTTGACAAGAGACATCTTGAGGCTCGTTGAGCGGCGATGGTTTGAGAAGCTTGTGTTGATCGATCACGTTTTGGTCGCCACACGCTGCCAAGGTGGACGCGGTGATCTGGCGACACAACGAATCCAATCCGTAATGTGTTTCCATCAATTCCGGTGAAATCAAATGAGCCATCACGGGACGGCCGATTCGATAGTGAAGGCATTGTCCAACGACGCCGAGTGCCAACTGAGGCACGAGGGCATCGGTTTGCCAGCTCGATTTCGCGTCGAGCGGTGGAAGCAGCGATTGGATCGTTTTGCACAACGCGTCATACAGCGGTCGGAAATAGCCGCGGATCATGCCTTCGATGGCGGGCGTTGGGTGTTGCATCTCACGCATCATCAACATGGCTTCCCAACCGGTTTCGTCCGCGGCAAGCATTCGTGAAAGCAAGGTTCGAACGAGCAGTTCGAGATCCTGTTGCGGCGTTCCTTTTCCAACCACCGGGGTCGGATAAGCACGCTCGCGTTTTTCGCGGATGGCGGTGATGACGGCTTGGTACAAACCCATTTTGTCGCCGAAGTAGTAGCTGACGGCGGCAACATTGACGTCGGCGATGTTGGCGATCTCTCGGACGGTGGCGCGATCGAAACCTCGCTCGGCAAAGACCGGTCCGGCCGCGGCCAACAATCGTTGGGTCGGATCAGTCGTCGAGGATTCGGGTGAATCTGCCATGAAAACGGGTCAAGTCGTGTTGTCGGACGAGTTTTCTCTGGCAATCATGATTCAAACAAGCGTTTGAAACAAGTGTTTGAATTGAGGTAAATATTGGCAGGCAGGAACGTCTCACTTTGCAACGAGACATTTGCGATCTCAAGTCTGAATGCGTATCGAATTGAATCGAGGCACCCAAATGCCGTAGAGCACGACTTTAGGGCGTGTGGCCAGCCGCAGCGCGATGTGCGGCGGCCAATCGAGCAGATTTGGCTCCGCAGCCAATTGGTCAAATTGTCGCTGAATCTTTGGACGCTGGAGCTTTCGGTACTGAAGCCTTGGTTGCTGGGGCTCCCGTCACTCGTGCTCTCGTCACGGGACGTGAGCGAATTGCAGCCGTCCGGGTTCGCGGTGAATTGTGAGATGACCAAGAGGTTCGCTTCGAAGCGAGTTCTGTCGAATAACTGACCGTACGATGGACTTCCAAGTCCGTCGATCCACCAGCATCTGCGTGATTAAAGAATGTCCTGAAAGGAATTGGCTCAACATCTGAAAGTTGGCGTGGACGGCTGATGCAAACGATCCGCTCAGAGAACTTCAAACATCCGCCGAAGTGCGTCGCGGTGGGCTTCTTCGTCGAACGGATTGGCCAGTGGTTGAGGGGCGGCGTTGGCAGCGGACGCTATTTGGTCGGATGACGGAGCTTCGCCGGAGGGCTGGGGAGCGTCAGTTGATTCGGCGGCGATGGATTGGCCGGACGTTTCGAATCGCTCGAACGTTTCGCTGTGTTCGAAGCCGCGGGCGATGCGTGAGGTTCCATCGGATCCGTTCCACTGGGTCAGCGAGTCGGTGGTGTGCCAAGTGCCGCCAGGTTGTGTGACATAGATACGGACCGTGTCATCGCCGCCGGCGGAGGCCTTCGCGGTGACATCGTCGAATCCGATTGCCGTGGCTCGATAGCCGCTGCTACTGATCGTTGCTTGAGTGTGCGAGATCGACATCACGTCGTCGGCGGCGGAGTCACCGAGGTCGGCGGAGTCATGACCACCGGCTTCGGCGTAGGCATAGACTCGCTCAAATCCAAACACGGCTTGTGTCTGCGTGTCGCTGCGAAGCGAACTGAATTGGGGGCGGATGACCAAGCGATCGTCACCGGCTGAATCGTTCAGGTGCGCGGAGTCTTCGCCGCCGGAGGTTGCGTGGGCGAATAGTTTGGGAACGTTGTCCACTCGGAACTCAAAGCCAACGCCGGACATGCGAGCCGTTTGGCTGGACGCGTTGAGCACGTCGTCGCCGGTGCTGTCGTACATCGTCGCGTGGTCGAGTCCGCCTCCGCCGACGAAGGAGATGTTTTCGAAACCACGAATTTCTATGACGCCGCCGAGAAATGTCAGGCGACTGACCCCGTCTTCGCTGCTGGGTGGACGAAGAAGCAGGCTCTCGGCTTCGGCGGATCCCATGATGCGAAGCACGTCACCGCCGGCTCCGCCGTCGATGACGATCGGTTCGGTCATGTCGAGTGTGTAATTGCCGCTTGAATCGGAGAGCAGTGTTTCACCGTTGATTCCGCCGCCAACGGAAGACGTGAGCCCTCGCAGGTCCAAGACAACTTCGTCGGAACCGGAGGTGCCCTGGTAGTCGCTGACCAGCGAACTGGCCGGTGGAGTGGGATCGGGAGTTGGGGTGGGCGATGGTTCCGGAGTCGGCTCGGGCGTCGGCGTGGGACTAGGAGTCGGGTTGGGTGCCGGCGTGGGCTCGGGAGTTGGTGTGGGATTCGGTTCGGACACGCTGAATGCGAGAGCGGCTTCCAGGTTCAACGTTTTGTACTGAATGCCAGTGACCGGATCGGTGTGCTGATCGGCGGTGTCGTTGAGTCGAGCCAGGATGGAGTCGACGGTCGGTGACATTCCCGCATCCGTCATGGCTTGGCGAACCAGCGCGGAAGCACCAGCGATTTGTGGGCTGGCCATGCTCGTGCCACTGAGCAATGCGTAGTCGTTGGCGAATCCATCTGCGCCATAAACATGTTCGGGAACGCTGCTGCGAACGGCTTGTCCACCGGTGGTCAGGATCCCGTCTTCACGCTGTGAGAAATCACTGAGCATGTTGTTCGGATCCACTGATCCGACGCCGACCACGTACTGGCTGGATGCCGGGTACATCAACGCGTCGGCGTTCTGGTGGTCCATCGTCGCGTAGGAATTGCCCGCTGCGGCGAAAACCATGATGTTGTTTTCGTACAGTGTTTGCAGTTCGTCTTCGAGCATTGCCATCGCGTCGAATCGATTGGCGTCGGTGAGCTCGGTTCCCAGCGACATGTTCACTGTCGTGATTGGGTTTTCGAACGTGTCGTGGTTTTCGATCACCCACTGCAGCGCGGATTCGATCCACTGAAGGTTTCCGTTTCCCGCATCGTCGAAGACTCGTAGTCCGACCAAATCGGCTCCGGGAGCGAGACCCTGGAAGGCTTCGCCTGAATCCAAGTAGCCATCGCCCCCGAGAATCCCGGCCACGTGTGATCCGTGATATCCGGCCGGAGCGTCGTCGTATGGATTGTCGTCGTTTTCGGCGAAGTCATAGCCGCCAACGACTCGGTAGCCGGGCCCGTAGCCTCCGCCCAAGGCGATGTGGTCGTAAGCGATGCCGCTGTCGATGACCGCGATGGTTTGCCCGCTTCCATCCAAGGCATCTGAATCAGTGTCGTCGGCGAGTACTCCGCCGTCTTCTCTCAAAGATTGGGCTTGATCGAACAGTGACCCTGACGATTGGCCGTCGACGAGGCTGTCGAAATTCAGTCCGGAGGCACCGTTGGTGGCGGGATTGGCATCTGATTGGGTGGGTAGGTCGCTATTGGAGGTGCCAGGCAGCAGTGGGCCGGCGGCAAACGCGTCCGCGGCGGTTGCGTCGGTGATCGGTGTGATTGCGGGGGCGACAGGAATGGAAGCGGGTGCTGCCGACTCGGCGAGCGGGATCGGCTGGACATCGGCGGAGCAAGCTGGCAGTGGCTGGGTCGGATCCGCCCATTCGGCGAGCCAAGCTCCCATCAGCGATGCAGACAAAGCCAATCTTTCTTCGCAGGGCTGGATTGCCGGCGAGGGCAGTTCCAGGGTGTCGGAATCCGTCGCGTTTGGATTCGATGGCGAATGAGATGGATTGGACATCTGCGGAGTCGGCTTGATTCGGTTGACATGGAAAGGTTTTTCAAAGGTAGGTCATAAAAAATTGCCGGCACCCGAGAGCTGGGGGGCGAATTGTGACGCGCTCGCCTTCGCCGCTTTTTCGATGAGATTTGACGTTGGTGGATTGGGCAAGGAGCGTCATCGGAAACGGCTGTCGTCATTTTTTGGGTTTTTGATGAGCTCCATTGGAACTTTTTGCCCTCACAATCCGTCCAACCGCGACCAACCCATCGTTTTTGTTCGCTCGGACCAAGCAAAGATTGATAAAGGCGGTGGTCTAGGTAAGATGGCCTTGCTTTTCAAATTTTCGCACCCGCCCAAAGTTTTTGGATTACGCTGGCGGTCCCGACCGTGGAAGCGGTCTGCGGGAGCCCGTTCTAACTTTGCGCGGACGCTGAAATGCCCGTCGATATCGGGGCATTTTGACGAACGCGAAGACCCATCACATCGACCCAGCCCAACCATTCGAATTGCCGAGAAAACAGATGAAAAATCTGCGTCAACTGCTTCGCAGCGTGAGTCCATCGTCATCACGAAAGCGAAGCGAAGACCGGTCGCGCTCCAATCGTTCGAACAAGCGTCGTCTGCTCAGCGAATCGCTTGAAACTCGACAACTGCTGGCCGGTGACGTTCCCTCGGTGGTCGATTCCGCTCCTGAAGGCGAAGCCACATACGCGGTCGCCCATAATTACTGGCGTGCCTACGATGTTGACAACAACAAGTATGTGACGGCACTGGACGCGTTGATGGTGATCAACCACCTCAACAGTCACGGCGAAGGTGAGCCGCTGTCAGACTCGGACGAATTCACTGGTTTCGTCGATGTGACCGGTGACAATCGAGTGACGGCCTTGGATGCCCTGAGCGTCATCAATGCTCTGAATCGCGGTGAAGGCGAAGCGGACATGCCGCTGGTTGAATTTGTGCTGGCTGCTCGCAATCTGGATGACACGCTGGTCGACAACACGACCGGTGCAACGGATGTCTTGCCTGACGACGATGTCGAACTGACCTACAACGTCGACGTCAACGAAGTCTTCAAATTGGAAGTCGGCGTCAAGGATTTGCGTGGGTTCAGTGCAACGGGTGTGTTCCGTGCAGTGACCGACATCATCATCGACCAGTCGGACGTGCTTGAGCCTGCCGTTGGCGAAGTTCAAAGCATTGTCTTCGACAACACGGTGCTCAACTCTCCGCTTGAAGGCAACATCACGTTCTCGTTTGCGGATAACCCGTCCGTTACTTTGACGCGGTCTTTGAACGACTTCATTGGCGGCAGCCTGGCGAACGGCTCGAACAACCTTGAAGAGATCATTGCCCAGCTAAGTCCTCTGGTCGGATCAGCTGATGATGTCGACGTATTGTCGAGCATCAACTCAAGTGCAGGTGGTCCAAGCGGTGGAGGCTCCTACACAATGGAGATCAACTACAGCGGTCCTGACTTGATCAACGTAGATGTACCTCAATTGCAGGCTGTCTTGGAGGTCAACGGCACCGCCCAACCAGTTAGCCTGTCACAGATCAACGTTCAGAACCCAGATGGTTCTTTCAACAGCACCCCGATCCTCCGTGCGTTGGAATTGAACACACGGAATGCGGGAAATGCCGGTGTCTACGGGCAGACCCGTTCGTTTGGCTCGTTTGAGCTCGACGAGGATTTAGGAAACGGTTTAGTTGATCTGTTTGACGAAATCGGCGTGCTTGGCCCTGGTGACAAAAGTCTGGCTCAGGAGTTGGGCTCCGAGTACAACCCCAATCTGGCTTATGACGCCTTCAGTATTCCAGTCCGTGCTGTCGTTCCGGCGACTGGCGTCAGCGTGAGCTTGGATGCTCCCGATGAAGGTGACAAGGTTCTGATTTACGGTACCGAGGTCGGCAAAGAGAGCGTGCCTGACAACATGATTCAGTTGGACGCTTCATCGCGATTTATTCTGAATGTGAATGGTGTTAACACAGGCCTGACAGCTGCGAACAGCACGCTGAGTTTGACCGAAGATGATCCGGCAACGACGATTGATCTAGCGACGTTGAACTCGGGTAATCCGAGCGGAACCACCTACGCGATCTCGTCTGCGACTGAAAATCTAGGCGACTTCGCTCTCAACGGCAGTGTCATTACCTACACGCCGGACGCCGATGCATTTGGTAGCGGCGACCAACTGATCTACACCGCGAGTGATGGTACTGACACGGTTACCGGCACGATCGCTGTCACGATCGCAGGTGTGAACGATGCACCAACATTGGTCGATGACACGGCAACAGTCGAGCAAGGTGAAACTGCCCAAATCGACGTTTTGGCCAACGACAGTGCTGGCCCAGGCGAGAACAATGCTGACTTGGTGCTGCAGAATCCCGCGACCGCGGTGACCACTGCAAATGGCGGTTCGGCCATCATCGCCAACGGACAGATCAGCTACACCGCACCGGCCGGATTCTCTGGTTCGGATTCGTTCACTTACACAGTTGCTGATGGTGCGTTGACGGCGACCGCAAACGTGGTTGTCACGGTTACTAATAGTCAAACGGGCATCAATGCGGCAGATAAGACGATCACCATCGACGAAGACAACGGCGGTGGAGTCACGAGCGAAGTCCTGGTCGCTGACCTTAGTGCAGACAACCTGATCACGATCAACACCGGTGGCACCACCATCACGCTGGACTCTGCGGTGATTACGTCGGGGAACGGCACTGTACGGACCGATGGTGATCAGATCTTCTTCACTCCGGATCAAGACGATTTCGGCACCACGACGATCACCTACACCGCTAGCAACGACGGTGCTGAGGGCGGCAGTGATACGGGTGTCATCACGGTCAATATCACGGCCGACAACACGGACCTGACCGCCACAGCGGATGACTTCAGTGTCAACGAAGGTGCAACGGTCACGTTGGACGTGCTGGCGAATGATTTCGATGGTCCAGGCGAAACCGGTGTGCTGACGATCACGTCGGTCGGCACTCCGAACTTCGGAACCGCGACGATCACCCAGAACGGCACGCGAATCAGTTACACCTCGACCGGTTCGGCATCCGACGGCGATGATTCCTTCACTTACACCATCAGTGATGGCCAAGGTGGTACCGCGACAGCTGTTGTGAACATCGATATTCAAGATGTCTTGGATGCTCCGATCGCCGGAAATGGATCGGAAACCATCGATGAAGACTCCGGAACGTTCACGTTCAACCTGAATGATTTGGTCACACTCGAAGGAACCGATACGGTCACCTTCAGCAAGGTCAGCGGCACCGACGCGATCGGAACATCGTCGGTCGCAGCGAACGGTACATTGACCTTCAACCCAGTCTTGAACGCCAATGGCACCGCGACAATTGTTTATCGTGCGACCAGCACGCAGGGGTCGCAGTTGTCCGATGAGGGCACTCTGACGATCAACGTGACACCCGTTAACGATGCTCCAACGGCCGCGGATCGCACCGTCACCGTGTTGGAAGACAACAGTATCGACATTGATCTGAATGGCGATGTCGCTGACGTCGACAGCACTGGTTTGGTGATCACCGTAGCTTCCAATCCAAGCAATGGCACAGCCACCGCGATTGGTAATGGCCAAATTCGTTACACGCCGGTCGCTGACTTCAACGGGCAGGACTCGTTCACCTACCAAGTCACCGATGGCGATTTGACCGCGACCGCGACGGTCACCGTCAATGTGACCGATGTGATTTCGCCGCCGGTTGCCAACAACGGCTCGTTGTCGGCCACCGAAGATGGCGGGGCAGTGACGTTGGATCTGTCGACCTTGATCAACCTGGATTCGGGTGATTCGGCGACGGTCACGATCACCACAGCACCTACCAACGGCAGTGCAACTGTTAGCGGCACCTTGGGTGTTCTGACCAACTCAACGTTGTCATACACACCAAGTGCTGATTACTTCGGAAGCGATTCCCTCGTTTACACGGTCACCAACTCACAAGGTGCGACCGACACTGGAACGATCAGTATCTCAGTGGCCGGTGTGAACGACGCACCCGTTGCAAGCAACGACACCGCGACAACGGTCCGCAACCGAGCGGTCACGATCGACGTGCTCGCAAATGATTCACTGGGACCTGACAACGAGAATGAAACTGCGACGGTTACCGTGCCAAATCAACCGGCCAACGGAACGGTCACGGTCAACGCTGACAATGAGCTCGTCTTCACGCCAGCGACCGACTTTGTTGGCACCACGACAATCACTTATCAGCTCAGCGATGGCGATCTGACCGATACCGCAACGGTTGAGGTCACTGTCAACGACTTCAGCCCATCGGTCATCTCTGGTCAGTTGTTCGTCGACCGGATCATGAACATCCGCGACGTGATCGACAATGGTGCCGATCCAATCCGCAACGGTGTTCGAGATCCGGGTGAGACCGCTCTTGGTGGCGTCGCTGTTCGGTTGGTGTCTGCCGCTTCAGACAATGAATTGGGCGTCGATATCGACCAAGTCGTGCTGACAAATTTGGATGGTGAGTACACCTTCGAAGACGTCGCACCGGGCAGTTACCAGGTGATGTACAACTTGCCTAACAACGCGGTCGCTGCAGGTGAAGCTGCCGACGGAATCATTCCAATCGAAATCGGTTCTGACGGTGGAGCGTCGCCTGTCGGATCGTTCGCTTTCGCGACGTTGGGTGACGCGGGACAGGGCAACAGTTCCATCTTGTCGACCAACACCAATGGAGGCAACGGTTTGCCAAGCGGAGTTGATCCGGGCGAAGGTGGATTCATCAACCTGGTCGACGGTGCACAAACGATGTTCTTGGCCGGCAGCGGGTTCGAGGGAGTCGCCTACGCTGAATTGGCGATGAACCGCAACAACGATGCGGCCTTGCTGACGATCATCGAAGAAGATGGTGACGTCCGCACCGCTCAGGTCGACGGCGATCACCTGCGAGTGAACCGAAGCGGCACATCCGTTCAACTGCTCGGCGGCGTGGACGATTTTGACTTCGACGCCAGCCTCGAAGATCTGGTTGAAAGCGAGTACCCCGCTTTCCGCGACGCGATCGATATGATCCTCGGCGATAGCTGAGTTTCATTTCGGACGATCGAATAACGAAAGCCCCGTCGGTTCAATCCGGCGGGGTTTTTTCGTGTTGTACACCTCAATGAACACCTTTGGCTTGCGCACAATCGTCACAACCGGCAGGGACGACGCGATCGGCTAGCTTTCCCGACTTGATTCGAATTACCCGAAAGGAAACAACTTCGATCCCCCCGGGCGCGAGTTATATAAGTTGCGACGTGGAGTTCGACTCGAGCTCCGGCACAACCAATAGTCAATTTTGGGGGGGCACAACTTTGCAATGGCCCTCGCTCTTTTCGAACCCTTTGAGGTAACCCCAGTGAAGAAGTTGTTTTACTCTTTCGCGATTGCTTTGACCGCAATGGCTTACGGCACGACCGCCAACGCACAATGTTGTGGCGCACCTGTTCCTGCACCCGCTTGTGGCGGATGTGGAGCAGTTGTTTCTGCATCGCCAGCCGAAGGTGCTCCTGCTGCTGACGCATCGGTAGCTCCCGCAGCTGTTGCTGAAGGTTGTGGCCCTGCCATGACGACGCAAACGATCATGGTGCCTCAACAGGTCACCGAGATGCAAACGGTCACCGTGACCGAAATGAAACAAGAAACGCGCCAGCGCAACTACACCGTTGTGAAGTCGGTGCCTCGCACTGAGACTCGCACTCGCACCGTCACCAAGCAAGTTCCTCGTCAGGTCGTGAAGACCGAGGAATACACCGTGATGGTTCCGTCGACCAAGACGGAAGAGTACAGCGTGCAAGTTCCCGTGACGACAGAAGTCGAACAGACTTACACCGTCATGGTTCCAAAGAAGAGCACCGTCGAAGAAACCTACACGGTTCAAGTTCCCGTTACGACGGAAGTCGACGTGCCTTACTCGGTTCAGGTTCCTTACACCGAAACCGCGACTCGCACCTACACCGTCAACGTTCCTTACACCGAAATGGTTTCGAAGAACTACACGGTTTGTGTGCCAGTGACCGAGCACGTCGAGCGTAGCTACACCGTTCGTGTTCCTTACACCGAACAAGTTGCACAAACTTACACGGTTCGCGTTCCTTACACCGAAACCGTTGAGCAAACCTACACGGTTCAAGTTCCTTACACAGAAACGTTGACCGCTTCGCGTACCGTTTGCAAACGCGTCCCAGTGACGAAGACCCGTACTGTCTGCAAAGACCTCGGTAGCTATCAGTGCGTGACAGAAGAAGTTCCTGCCAGCAATGGTTGTGGATCGAGCTGTGGCGGATGCGGATCGTGCGGCGGTTGCTCCGACGCATGTGGTTGCGGCAACAGCTGTGGCGGATGCACTCAAACGATCACCAAACGCGTTTGGGTTCCAAACTTGGTCAGCGAAGAAGTTCCTTACACCGAGTATGTGAGCGAGCGTTCGGAAGTTCCTTACACCTACACCGTCACCAAGTGCCGCACTGAAACTCGCACTCGTCCTGTGACGGTTTGCAAGTACCGCAACGAAACGAAGACCCGTATGGTCAACGTTACCAAGTGCCGTTTGGAAACTCGTACTCGTACGGTTCCAGTGACTCGTATGACACGTGAAGTTCGCACCCGTCAGGTTGCTGTTCGTCGTTGCCGTCAAGAACAACGCACGCAAGAGTACCAAGTCACCAAGTGCCGCACTGAGCAACGCGTTCGTAAAGAACAACGTACCAGCTACACCAGCGAAACTCGCACTCGTTCGAAAGAAGTGTGCACGATGGTTGCCGAAACTCGTACTCGCATGGTTCCTCAAACGACCATGACGACCGAAGCTCGCACTCGTGAAGTCACCGTCATGGTTCCTGAAACCAAGACTCGTGAGTACACCGTCACCGAGTGTGACACCGTCACCGAAGAAGTTCCTTACACGGTCACCGTGATGGATCAAGTTGAAGAAGAAAAGACCGAAGACTACACCGTTTGCGTGCCTGTCCAAGTCCAAAAAGAAGTCGAAGTCACCAAGACGATCATGGTTCCTCAAACGGTTGAAGTTCCCGTTTCGGGCGGATGTGGATCGGCTGCTGGCAACGGCGGATGCAGCGGTTGCGGTTCGGCCGCACCAGCCGCATCGGGCTGTGGCTGCTGAATAGCGGTCTTCGACAACTCGTCGAATTAGAACGATCTCTCACGTTCGCGTGAGTTCGAATGAGGCCAGCAATCTTCGGGTTGCTGGTCTTTTTTCGTTTCTTGCTTCCTGTTTCGCCGTCAGTGCCGTGATTGACGCCTTTCGCGACGTTCCCGCGATGCGGGGCATTGCTGAATGAGTCTCGCTTCGTTCGGATACGCCAAGCCGAGGCGTTAGAATGAAACGAACCCGACACATCGACGGAGGGATAGCATGAAGATCACATTGGTCGGAACAGGACGGGTCGGATCGGCGATTGCCTTTGCATTGACAATCAATCCGTTAGCCAGCGAGTTGTTGTTGCTGAATCGTTCGCGCGAGAAGGCCGAAGGCGATGCGTTGGATTTGACGCATGCCGCGGCGCTCGTCGACAGCAACATGAAGATTCACGCGGGTGAAATCGCGGATTCAAAAGATTCCGACGTGATCATCTTCACCGCGTCGGTTCCGTTTCGGTATCCAAACCAAACGCGATTGGAAATGGGGATCGACAACATGCCCATCCTTCGCAAGTGGATGCCAGCCTTGGCGGAGGCGAGCCCCAACGCGATCGTGCTGATGGTCAGCAACCCCGTCGACGCGCTCGCGTATGAAACGATCCGCCTTACCGGCTTTGACCCCAAACGCGTCATCGGCACCGGCACTTTGGTTGACAGCATTCGCTACAGAGCTTTGTTGTCGACTGAGCTGAAAATTCACGCTCAAGACATTCGAGCGTACATCTTGGGCGAACACGGCGACACGCAATTCGCGGCTTCGTCGATCGCTATGACCGGCGGTGAACGGTTTTACCCAAGCGACACGTCGCGGCGAATGTTTGAAGAAACCAAGGCGATGGGGTACGAGGTGTTTCGCCTGAAAGGGCACACGTCGTATGGCATCGCGATGGCAACGATCACCATTCTGGATAGCATTGCGTATGACCTGCGCCACACGATGCCGGTCAGTGTGTTGGTCGACGGATACTTGGGCGTGGAAGACGTTTGTCTTTCTTTGCCGGCCGTGATTGGCCGCGAAGGAGTCACTCGCATATTGCACCCCACTTTGTCCGAAGACGAAGAAGCCGCGTTTCGTAAATCGGCTGAAATCGTCAAGCAGACGCTGGCGGAGATGGAAGCCGGGCAGTGAGTGTTTTGGCGAAGGCTATTGAGACCAACGCTGGGCTGTCCAATCTTCGGTGTTGACACCGGAATTGGCATGGATTCTTGAGGCGGTTTTCTGTCTTCGGTCACCCCTCCCTCGGCGAAGGTCGCGCAGTTTGTTGATGCAAGTATTTATGCTGCTTTCTCGTACTGCACCTCTCCCGAAACGAAGTTC